>NZ_LR882982.1:3062481-3724963 GCF_904831005.1 Microbacterium hydrocarbonoxydans
GTTCTCGGATCAGTTCCTCTGCCCGCAGCCGCCCACCGGCAACCGGTACTCGCTGCCGATCCGCGCCGGCGAACGCGCCGTGGTCTTCGGCGGGTGAGGGCGGTCGACCGTCGGGAGGGGCGCTGCGCGCCTTAAGCTGTAACCGTGCACGGTGAATACAAGGTTCCAGGAGGAAAGCTCGTCGTCGTCGACCTCGACGTCGAGGACGGTAGGATCGCCCGCTTCCGGCTCGCCGGCGACTTCTTCCTCGAGCCCGACACGGCCCTCGGCGACATCGATGCGGCGGTCACCGGACTGCCCGTCGAATCCGATGCCACGGCCATCGCCGCCGCCGTGCGCGGGGCGCTGCCCGAGGGGACGCAGCTGCTCGGCTTCACGCCCGAGGCGGTCGGCACCGCCGTGCGGCGCGCGCTCGTGACCGCCCCCGGCTGGAACGACTTCGACTGGGAGATCCTGCACGAGAAGGCGGTCTCTCCGCGCATGAACCTGGCGCTCGACGAGGTCCTCACCGCCCGCGTGGGTGAGGGGCGCCGTCGTCCCACTCTGCGCATCTGGGAATGGGATCAGTCCGCCGTGGTCATCGGCTCGTTCCAGTCGTACCGCAACGAGGTCGATCCCGAGGGTGCCGCACGCCACGGCTTCGACGTCGTGCGTCGCATCTCGGGCGGCGGCGCGATGCTCATGGCGGCCGGCCAGATCATCACGTACTCGCTCTACGTGCCGGCGGCGCTGGTGCAGGGCATGACGTTCGCCGACTCGTACGCATTCCTCGACGACTGGGTGCTGCAGGCGCTGCGTTCGCTCGGCATCGACGCGATCTACCAGCCGCTCAACGACATCGCGAGCTCGTCGGGAAAGATCGGAGGGGCGGCGCAGAAGCGCCTCGCCAACGGGGGAGTGCTGCACCACGCGACGCTCTCGTACGACATCGACGGTCAGACCATGACCGAGGTACTGCGCATCGGCCGCGAGAAGCTCAGCGACAAGGGCACGACATCGGCGGCGAAGCGCGTCGACCCGCTGCGCAGCCAGACCGGTCTGTCACGCGCCGAGATCATCGAGCGCTTCAAGGACACCTTCCGCTCGCTCACCTCGGCGGAGGACGGCACGATCACCGCTGACGAGTACGCCGATGCCGAGGCGCTGGTGGAGTCGAAGTTCGCCACCGACGCATGGCTGCACCGGGTTCCGTGATCGACGACCCGGGGTCTCTCGTCCCCGGCGCCGTCTCGATCATCCAGGGAGACAACCTCGCCGTCGCGGCGACCCTGCCCTCGGCATCCTTCACACTCGTCTACCTCGACCCGCCCTTCAACACGGGCCGGGCGCAGGAGCGACAGGTGGTCACGGCGCGGCGCACGTTCGCGTCTCCGCATGAACCGGATGCGGACGGGGGCGACGGAGCCGGATCCTCCGCCGCGGAAGTCGGTGCCGAACGGCTCGTGCTGACGACCGAACCGGCGACACCGCCGCCGCACTCCGAGGTGCGGCACGGGTTCCACGGTCACGCGTACGAGCGGGTGCGAGGGATGCTGCGCACCTACGACGACCGCTTCGACGACTATGGGGCGTTCCTGATGCCGCGCCTGGAAGAGGCATGGCGGCTGCTCGCCGACGACGGCACGCTGTATCTGCATCTCGACTACCGCGAAGCGCACTACGCCAAGGTCATGCTCGATGCGGTGTTCGGCAGAGACTGCTTCCTGAACGAGCTGATCTGGGCCTACGACTACGGCGCGAAGTCACGGCGCCGATGGCCGACGAAGCACGACACGATCCTCGTCTACGTCAAGAACCCGCGCGAGTACGTCTTCAACAGCGACGACGTCGACCGCGAGCCGTACATGGCACCCGGGCTGGTCACGGCCGAGAAGGCCGCGCGAGGCAAGCTCCCCACCGACGTGTGGTGGCACACCATCGTGCCGACGACCGGTCGCGAGAAGACCGGGTACCCGACGCAGAAGCCCGAGGGGATCCTGCGGCGCATCGTGACGGCCTCGAGTCGCCCGGGTGATCGGGTGCTCGATCTCTTCGCCGGCAGTGGCACGACCGGGGCCGTCGCCTCTGTGCTCGGACGCGATGCGGTGCTCGTCGACGACAACCCCGAGGCCGTGCGCGTCATGACCGAGCGGATGCCGCACGCCGGGGTCTCCGTCGTCGGCAGGCAGACGCGCAGGTGACCACGACCCGAGGCGATGGCGCAGATCGCTGCGGGATTCGGGCTCGTCGTGGGAGTGTATGAGTGATGAGCGAGTACGTCGAGGTGCAGACCGCCGCGGGGCGGGTCCGAGGGCGCTGGCGCCCGATCGCAGCAGGTCACGGTGCCCCGAGGTCGGCCGCGTTCCTCGGCATCCCCTTCGCCGAGCCGCCCGTCGGAGAGCTGCGATTCGCTGCTCCGGTGCCCCATGCGGCATGGGATGGAGTGCGTGATGCCCTCGCCTTCGGGGCGACCGCGCAGCGCGGCGATCAGGGAGAGACTCTCATCCCCGAGCCGAGTGTCGCGGGCGAATCGACCCTCAACGTCAACGTCTTCACTCCCGAACCCGCCCCTGACCCTGCCGCCGCGGGACTCCCGGTGCTCGTCTGGATCCACGGCGGTGGCTTCACCTCGGGATCCCCCGCCAGCCCCTGGTACGACGGTCGCAGCTTCAACCGGGACGGCGTCGTCACCGTGACGATCTCGTACCGTCTCGGCTTCGAAGGCTTCGGGTGGATCGACGGTGCACCGACGAACCGCGCCGTGCGCGACTGGCTGCTGGCGCTCGAATGGGTTCAACAGAACATCGCTGCCTTCGGGGGAGATCCCGCTCGCGTGACGATCGCCGGACAGTCGGCCGGCGGCGGGGCCGTTCTCACCCTGCTGGGGATGCCGGGGGCGCAGCACCTGTTCCATGGGGTCTACGCGATCTCCGCGGCGCTCACCGACGTCGCATCCGGGCGATCCGAGGCGTTCGCCCGCGCGCTCGCCGCCTCTGCAGGGGTCGAGCCGACCGTGAGCGGATTCGGTGGCGTCGACGAGCTTCACCTGCTCGAACTGCAGAAGAGCGCCACACGGCTGAGCCCCAGCGGCATCGCGACGCTCGTCGACGCAGGGCTGCCGCTCGGTCCCGTGGTCGACGGCGACCTCATCGAGCGGCCCACGCGAGAATCCCTGCGCGCCGGTGTCGGTGCCGACAAGCCGCTCGTGCTCGGTGCCACCGACGACGAGTTCACGATGGTCTTCGGCGGAGCCGCCGCGACGGCGTTGAGGTGGGTTCCTCGTGCGACGCTGCTGAACCGTCTCGGGCTGCCGAAGAGCATCCGGGCCGACTACCTCGCCGACAACGCCGACATCGTGCGCCTGGGCAAGCCGCGCCTTGCGGGCAGGGTGCTCACCGACCGGATGTTCCGTGCCGACGTGCTCCGCGTCGCGGCAGACCGCGGCGATGCATCCACCTGGGTGTATCGGTTCTCGTGGCCCTCGGGGCGCTTCGGGTACGCCGAGCACTGTCTCGATGTGCCGTTCTTCTTCGACTGCCTCGACGGACCGTCGATGCAGGCGCTGGCCGGACCGAACCCGCCGCAGCAGCTCGCCGACGAGGTGCACGGCGCTGCGGTGTCGTTCGTCACCACGGGCGACCCCGGCTGGCAGACCCATGAGGGAGATGCCGGAGTCGTGCGCGTGTACGACATGCCCACGCGCGACGTCGCCGATGCGTATCGGTCGGTGCGGTCGCTGGTCTGAGGCGACTGCTCGCCGCTCTCGCGTTCGTCCCCTTTTCTGCCTTCCCTGTCTCCCTGCCTTCCCTGTCTTCCCTGTCTTCCCTGCCTTCCCTGTCTTCCCTGCCTTCCCTGTCTTCCCTGCCTTCCCTGTCTTCCCTGTCTTCCCTGTCTTCCCTGTCTTCCCTGTCGGAATTTGGCACCTGTTGTCGGAATTCCTCGCGGATAGCGACCACAGGTGCCAACTCTGTGCGGCGCGGCCCATCCGGTGTGGCGCCTGTTGTCGGAATTCCTCGCGGATAGCGACCACAGGTGCCAACTCTGTGCGGCGCAGCCCTGGCGCACTCTTCGTGCACACAAGGTCGATGTGAGGCGTCGTCCACAACGGGTGTGCCGCCCGCCCGGCAGAGGGGCCGGTTGCGGGCACCATCGCCTCATGTCGCGTCATCCCACACCTCTTCCCGCCTCGCTCGGACGCGTGTTCACTCCAGAACAGGCGCGCGCAGCCGGAGTGAGCCCGCGCCGACTCCGAGCGCAGGATCTCGAGCACCTGCACCGCGGGCTGATGGTCGTCACCCCGGATGTCGCGGACGAGGGGATGCGCGCAGAAGACGCCGATACGCCGCTGGCCCGTGATCGAGCTCAGCGCAGAGAGATGCGTCGTCGGGCTGAGCTGTACCGGCCCCTCATGGTGCGCCATGCGTTCTTCGTCGGTCGCACGGCGGCCGGATTCTGGGGGCTCCCGGTCGACTGCTCGGGCGAACTCGAGGTGGGGGTCGCTGCTCCTCATCGTGCTCCGCGTAGATCGCGCATCGCGGGACGCCAGGTCGCCGCGACGCTCGTGTCGGTGCGTCAGCTCGACGGCTTCGCTGTGGCGAGTCCGGCATCCACCTGGGCGATGCTGGCGACGGATCTTTCTGTGCGCGAGCTCGTGCAGGTCGGCGACGCGCTGGTGCGCATTCCCAGGGACGGCCTCGCACGACTCAGGCGAGACCTCAGACTGTGTTCCGTCGAGCAGCTTCGCGCCGCGATCGACGCAGGACGACGGCATGGTGCAGAGCGTCTTCGAGCGGCGATCGAGGCGATCCGCGTGGGAAGCGCGTCGCCGCTGGAGACGGACTGCCGCCTCGACGCTGCGACAGACTGCCTCCCGGAACCGACTCTCGATGTAGAGATCCGTGATGCCCGGGGTCGACTTCTCGGCGTGACCGAGATCGCTTACCCGGAGTTCGGAGTGCTCGTCGAAGTCGAGGGCGATCATCACCGCACGTCACGCGATCAGTGGCACCGCGACATCGAGAAGTATGCGGCCTACGCGATCGAGGGGTATGAGGTCGTTCGTCTCACATCCGACCACATCCGAGGGCCGCATCCGATGGCGACCGCACTCATCCGTGATGCGCTGGTGCGCCGCGGCTGGCGCCCCTGACGCCCCTGACGCCCCTGGGCCCCTGAGGCCCCTGGGGCTCCGACGGTCGCGACGCCGCTGAGTTGGCACCTGTGGTCGCAATTCGGGCTTTGATCCGACAACAGGTGCCATATGAACTGGTCCCGACGCCGCTGAGTTGGCACCTGTGGTCGCAATTCGGGCTCCGATCCGACAACAGGTGCCATATGAACTGATCGCGACGCCGAACCCCGCGCGACGCCGAACCCCGACGACGAACCCCGACGCCGAACCCCACCCGACGCCGAACCCCGCCCGACGCCTAACCTCGCGCGACGAGGAACACAGCACGAACGCGTCAGGCGATGTAGACCTTGCGCAGTGTCTCGGTCACCGTCCACGCGGTGCGCTGACCGGCGGCCAACCGCACGACAGATCCTGGACCGACCTCGATCGCCGGCAGGGCGGGCTCGACGAACTCGATCCGCGCCCGACCCGCCAGCACCACGAAGACCTCGTCGGCCTCGGTGTCGGATGCCGTGCCGGGCGTCATCTCCCAGATGCCGACCTCCACCTCGCCGAGCGTCGCCAGCGCCTGCACCGCCGTCGTCGGGCGACCGATCAGCACGTCCTCCACGGGCAGCGGCGCGTGGTCGAGCGAGAGCGCCGCAGCATCCACTCCCGCTCCCGGCCCGAGCTCGCTCACGAGTCGAACCCCATGCCGACGGCATCCAGCGTCTTGAGGAACAGGTTGCGCTTGCCCTCGTTGTGATCGGCCCGGTTCATCGCGGCACGCACGAGGTTGACGCCGATCGAGGCGACGGGCTCGGGCGGGAAGGGGATGGGCTTCTCGCGCACCATCGCGAGTTCGGTGCGCTCGGTCGGCTGACCCGAGAGCTTGTCGAGCATCACGTCGGCCGCGAAGCGCGCAGCGCCGACGCCGAGTCCGGTGAACCCGGTCGCATAGGTCACGCGACCTGCGCGGGCGGTGCCGAAGAACGCGCAGAAGCGGCTCGACGAGTCGATCGCACCGGCCCAGCGGTGCGTGAAGCGCAGCCCTTCGAGCTGCGGGAAGGTCGTGAAGAAGTGCGATGCCAGCTTGCGGTGGCTCTCGGCGCGGTCCTCGTACTCGGGGCGCACCTTTCCTCCGAAGTGGTAGACCGCGTCGTATCCGCCGAACAGGATGCGGTTGTCGGCCGTGAGCCGGTAGTAGTGGAACTGGTTGGCGCTGTCGGCCAGGCCCTGTCGGTTCGACCAGCCGATCGAGTCCCGCTGCTCGTCGGTGAGCGGCTCGGTCATCAGGACGTAGTCGTATACCGGCACCGTCATCAGTCGATTGCGCTTCAGCAGAGATGGGAAGACGTTCGTGGCGAGCGCCACGGCATCCGCGCGCACCTGCCCGCCGTCCCGTGTGACGAGCGTGATCGGACCCGATCCGTCGCCGACCACGTCGCGCACGAGCGAGTGCTCGTAGATCTCCACGCCCAGCTCGACCGCGACGCGAGCCAGCTCGAGACCGAGCTTGGCCGGATGCACGAGGGCGCAGGAGTCCCGCTCCCATGCGCCGGCGAGGAACGTGTCGGAGTGCACCTCGGCCTGCACCGCCTCGCGGTCGAGGAAGCCCTCCTCCTCGCGCAGCCATTCGACCTGGTGCGGTTCGACGGCCACGGCGAGCTGCCCCGTGCGCTCGAAGTCGACCTCCATGCCATAGCGCTTCACGGTCTCTTCGATGCCGTCGAGGTTCTCGATCCCCAGCTCCTCCAGGCGATCGATCTCTTCGGGCCAGCGGGTCAGCCCGTTCTCGTGGCCGTGAGTGAGGCTGGCCTCGCAGAATCCTCCGTTGCGGCCGGATGCGGCCCACGCGATGCGCGACGCCTCGAGCAGCACGACGCGGCGCTGAGGGTCGCGCTCCTTGGCGCGCACGGCCGTCCAGAGCCCGGCGTAACCGCCGCCGACGATCGCGAGGTCGGCCGTGATGCTCGCGGTGAGCGACGGATGCGAGACGCGCTCGACGTCATCGAGCCAGAACACGCTGAGGGCCGTGTCGCGCAGCGACGCGTCGATCACGGCATCCGCGGGGCGGCGACGTTCGAAGACGGTGGTTCCCATGATCACTCCTGCTCTCCGAGCCCGCGCCTCAGCGCGTGCCCCAGTTGTAGAGGTCCTTGTAGAGCCCGGCGTAGAGCAGGCTCTCGGTGTGCGTCACGCCGGGGATCGTGCGGATGCGCGTGGCGATGAGGTCGAGCAGATCCGCGTCGCTCTCGCAGACGGCCTCGACGAGGATGTCGAAGGTGCCGAGGGTGGCGACCACGTACGCGAGCTCGGTGATCTTCGTCAGCTCCTCCGCGACGAGTCGCGGGTCGCCGGTCACGCGGATGCCGATCATCGACATGCGGTGGAAGCCGAGCTGCATCGGATCCGTGACGGCGACGATCTGGATGATCCCCGCCTCGGTCATGCGCTGCACGCGCTGACGTGCGGCAGCCTCGCTCAGGCCCACCTCGCGGCCGATCTCGGCGTACGGACGTCGTCCGTCCTCCTGGAGGAGCTCGATGATGCGCTTCGAGATGTCGTCCAGCGCGGGCTGCTTCCGAGGAGTGCTCATAGGAGGATATTGACAGCGCGGGCAGGGATTGGCAACTGATTCCGTCGTTTTGAGCTGACCACACTTTCGTAATCGCGGTATGCCGATAGCGCGCGTGACTGTGGGCGCCTAAGGCCCTCGACCGGTGAGACGCGATGTGTCATGCTGGGCGAGCATCATTCCGGGGGGATCACCATGGCACGACCGCTCGCAGGCCCGCAGACACTGCTGCGTACGCTGAACGGGCGCGCGATCCTCGAGACGCTGGCTCGCCGAGGGCCCCTCACCCGCACCGAGCTGATGGCCGAGACAGGGCTGTCGCGCACGGCCGTCACGCAGGTGCTCCGGATGCTGGAGAGCGTGGATGCGGTGGCTCCGGCCGGTGTCGACCGCGAGACGCGCGGGCCCGCAGCCGGCCTGGTCGCGCTGCATCCCCAGCTCGGATTCGCCGCTGCGGTCCATGTCGACGGGCAGGGCGCGCACGTCGTGCTGGTCGACCCGACCGGCGTGGTCAGGGCCGAGCACTATGCGCCGTTCGCGCCTCACGTCGAACGCGTCGAACTCATCGCCGGACTCGTCGAGACCTGCCTGCGCTCCGTGCAGGGACCACTGCACCTCGTGCTCGCAGGCGTTCCGGGAATCGTGTCGGCCGATGGCGCCGTCCGCGACGACGAGGGGCCCGACGGCGGTGCGTTCCGCTGCGCCCTCGAGAAGCGGCTCGGCTGCCCCGTGCGCATCGAGAACGACGTCAACCTCGCAGCCCTGGCAGAGCTCACGTCGGGTTCCGGCGCCTCGCTCGCCAGTTTCGCGCTGCTGCTGCTCGATGAGGGGCTCGGTGCCGGCATCGTGATCGACGGCTCCGTGCACCGTGGGTTCTCCGGCGTGGCCGGCGAGGTCATGTACCTGCCGCAGACCCCGGTGCCGATCGGCGCCCCTGTGCTCAGCGATGACGTGGTGGGCGACCTCGCGCTCGCGCACGGACGCGACCCGCGAGCACCCATCGTGCAGCATCTCGACGCGGCCGCCGAGGGCGACGAAGCCGCGCAGGCCATGGTCGCCGAGATGGCGCGACGGCTGACTCTGGTGGCGGGCAGCATCGCGCTCGTGCTCGACCCCGAGGCGTTCATCCTGGCCGGCATCGCCGCGCATCCGGTGCTCGTCGACGGTGTCTCTCGGGTGGCCGACGAACTCGCCGTGCGGCTGCCGTTGCGCTTCCTCGTCTCGTCCTTCGGCCCCGAAGCTCCTCTCGTGGGAGCGATCGGCGAAGCGGCCGGGGCTCTTCGGGCGACCGTGTTCGCCCAGCTCGTGCCCTCGGTCGAGCGATCCGCTGCGCGCAGGGCGTAGCCGCCGAGCGGGCAGGACGGAACAGGACATGACCTCGAATCTCGCCGAACGGCTGGGGCTCGACCCCGGCGCCAGAGCGGTCATCATCAACGCAGACGACTTCGGCATGTGTCACGCAGCCAACACCGCCGTCTCCGGTCTGCTCGAGGCCGGGCACATCGACTCGACGACGCTCATGGTGCCGTGCGCGTGGGCGCCCGAGGCCATGTCGTTCGCGGCCGCTCGCACCCACCTCGACGTCGGCGTGCACCTCGTGCTCACGAGCGAATGGACCGACTACCGCTGGCGTCCGCTGACCGGCACCGCGACCACGCTCGTCGACGGTGCGGGATGCTTCCCGGCAGACGCCCTGTCTGTCGAGCACCGCGCCTCGGAGGGCGACGTGGCCGAAGAGATCTCGGCGCAGCTGCGGGCCGCGCTCGATGCGGGGGTCGACGTCACGCACCTCGACAACCACATGGGCTCGGTGTACGGGCTTCTCACCGGGCGCGACTTCCTCGGCCCGGTGCTCGAGCTGGCGGCGCGCCACGGACTGCCCTTCCGCCTGCCGCGGGTGCTCGACGGTGCGGATGCCGCGCTGGCCGGACGCCTCGCGAAGGCCGGAGCCGCGGCCGATGCACTCGGCGTCGAGATCATCGACAGGCTGTGGACGCATCCGTTCGAGGAGGTTCCCGGCGAGAGCTACGAGCAGGTCCGCGACGGATTCTGCGCTCTGTTGCGGGCGGTGCCGGCGGGGGTCACCGAGATCTACCTGCATCCCATGGTCGACGACGACGAGTTGCGGGCCGTCGTGGACTTCGGAGCGGCGAAACGCGGACACGAGCTGCGCCTTCTCGCCGACCCGCTGGTGCGAGACGTCTTCGCCGACGAGGGGCTGGTGCGTCTCGGCTGGCGGGCGCTGCGCGATCTGCAGAGGAGCCGTGCCGCATGACCTCGCTCACCACGCGGCTGCGTGAGCGTCGACTGGATGCTGCGCCCACTCGCGCGCAGACGATCGCGTTCGGCGCCTCGGGCTTCCCGACCCAGCTCATGGCCCAGACCTTCTCGGCCTTCGTCGTGTACTTCTACGTCACGCAGCTGGGGGTCGCTCCCGCATGGGTCGCCGGCGCACTGGTCGCCCACGGCGTGCTGAGCGCGGTGCTCAATCCGGTGGTGGGCGCGCTCTCCGATCGCATCCGCACGCCCTGGGGGCGGCGCATCCCCTGGATCGGGCTCGGCATCGTGCCGCTCGTGGTCGCGTTCGCGCTGGTCTGGATGCCACCGGAACTGCCCACCGGCGGGCTGATCGTGTGGTTCCTCGTCGTGGTCGCGGTGTACGACATCGCGTTCGTCGTGGTGGTGCTCAACATCTCTGCGCTCTTCCCCGAGATCTTCCGCACCACAGAGGAACGGGCGCGCGGCAACGTGCCTCGACAGGTCTTCGCGATCCTCGGCATGGTCCTGGGAACGGCCGGGGCTCCCGCGCTCTATGGATGGATCGGCTGGGCGGGCATGGCGATCGTGCTCTCCGCGGTGTGCCTGGTGCTGCTCGCATGGTCGTTCATCGGCGGCATGCTCGAGCGCCGGGTGCCCGAGGCCACGTCGGAGGCCATGCGATGGGGTGCGCAGCTGGCATACACGTTCCGCAACCGCGCCTTCGTGCCATATGTGCTCGGATCCCTGTTCATGCAGACGGCGATCGCCGTGATCCTCGCGGGGCTCCCGTTCTACGTGCGCTACTCGTTGCGCGCCGCCGAGGGGGAGAGCAGCGTGCTGCTCGGCGCGATCTTCGTCACCGCCATCCCGTCGATCGTGCTGTGGAGTTCCGTCGTGCGACGGACGACACCGCGCACGGCGCTGCTGTGGAGCGTGGCGGTCTTCGGACTCGCGGTGGTGGGGTATCTGCTGCCGACCGGGGTGCTGGCCGCGGCCCTCGTGGGCGTGGGTGTGGGCGTGGGGGTCGGTGGACTGCTGCAGCTGCTCGAGGTGGTGCTCGCTCAGATCATCGACGACGACGCGATGCGCACCGGGCATCGGCGCGAGGGCGCGTACTTCGGAGTGAACGGCTTCGTGGTGCGCGGCTCGGTGGTGCTGCAGGCGATCGTCGCGGCGATCGTGCTGACCGCATCCGGCTTCGACTCGTCACTGGGCGATGCTCAGCCGGAGTCGGTCGACGCGGGGATCCGCGTGATGGTGGCGGTGGTTCCACTGGTGTTCAGCGCGCTCGCGTGGCTCTGCTTCCTCGCCTATCCGATCCGTTCCCGGGACGTGTGAGCGGACCCGTCCGTCGCGACACGCCCGGCGGACTGCGTTGATTTGCCGGAACCCCGGATCCCCCGTAACTTATTACTTGTTCGCCCCACAGGGACGCGGAGAGGCCGAGAGCCTTACCCCCCTCAAGCGGAGAACCACCTCCACTCGATCATCTCCTCGGAGAAGATCGCAGACATACTTCTGTCTGACCTGGAGCTTCCACCTCGGAGAAACGGTCGATTTGACAGCGACTCCGAAACGGATAAGCTAGTGAAGTTGCCTCGGCGGCCTTGAGCCCTGAGCTGCAGATCTGGTTCTGAGCTTCACGGCGTGTCGATTTGACAGCCGGAACAGCGAAGATAAGATAGAGAAGTTGCCCTTCGGGCCTGGTTGTGATGACTGGGTCGTGGGAGCATCCGATCCTTGAGAACTCAACAGCGTGCACTTGTCAAATGCCAAATAACCTCGATTCAGCTTCGGCTGGATGAGATTCCTTTGGATCAAAGACCAACTCCTTCCGGGGGGTTGGCAATGGATGAAGTCAGCAATGAATTTGTCTCTTTGGTCAGCATCAAACTCGCTGCGTCACCGTTTTCCCGGTGTCGTATGCATTTCTTTTTTACGGAGAGTTTGATCCTGGCTCAGGATGAACGCTGGCGGCGTGCTTAACACATGCAAGTCGAACGGTGAACACGGAGCTTGCTCTGTGGGATCAGTGGCGAACGGGTGAGTAACACGTGAGCAACCTGCCCCTGACTCTGGGATAAGCGCTGGAAACGGCGTCTAATACTGGATACGAACCACGAAGGCATCTTCAGTGGTTGGAAAGAATTTCGGTTGGGGATGGGCTCGCGGCCTATCAGCTTGTTGGTGAGGTAATGGCTCACCAAGGCGTCGACGGGTAGCCGGCCTGAGAGGGTGACCGGCCACACTGGGACTGAGACACGGCCCAGACTCCTACGGGAGGCAGCAGTGGGGAATATTGCACAATGGGCGAAAGCCTGATGCAGCAACGCCGCGTGAGGGATGACGGCCTTCGGGTTGTAAACCTCTTTTAGCAGGGAAGAAGCGAAAGTGACGGTACCTGCAGAAAAAGCGCCGGCTAACTACGTGCCAGCAGCCGCGGTAATACGTAGGGCGCAAGCGTTATCCGGAATTATTGGGCGTAAAGAGCTCGTAGGCGGTTTGTCGCGTCTGCTGTGAAATCCGGAGGCTCAACCTCCGGCCTGCAGTGGGTACGGGCAGACTAGAGTGCGGTAGGGGAGATTGGAATTCCTGGTGTAGCGGTGGAATGCGCAGATATCAGGAGGAACACCGATGGCGAAGGCAGATCTCTGGGCCGTAACTGACGCTGAGGAGCGAAAGGGTGGGGAGCAAACAGGCTTAGATACCCTGGTAGTCCACCCCGTAAACGTTGGGAACTAGTTGTGGGGTCCATTCCACGGATTCCGTGACGCAGCTAACGCATTAAGTTCCCCGCCTGGGGAGTACGGCCGCAAGGCTAAAACTCAAAGGAATTGACGGGGACCCGCACAAGCGGCGGAGCATGCGGATTAATTCGATGCAACGCGAAGAACCTTACCAAGGCTTGACATATACGAGAACGGGCCAGAAATGGTCAACTCTTTGGACACTCGTAAACAGGTGGTGCATGGTTGTCGTCAGCTCGTGTCGTGAGATGTTGGGTTAAGTCCCGCAACGAGCGCAACCCTCGTTCTATGTTGCCAGCACGTAATGGTGGGAACTCATGGGATACTGCCGGGGTCAACTCGGAGGAAGGTGGGGATGACGTCAAATCATCATGCCCCTTATGTCTTGGGCTTCACGCATGCTACAATGGCCGGTACAAAGGGCTGCAATACCGCGAGGTGGAGCGAATCCCAAAAAGCCGGTCCCAGTTCGGATTGAGGTCTGCAACTCGACCTCATGAAGTCGGAGTCGCTAGTAATCGCAGATCAGCAACGCTGCGGTGAATACGTTCCCGGGTCTTGTACACACCGCCCGTCAAGTCATGAAAGTCGGTAACACCTGAAGCCGGTGGCCTAACCCTTGTGGAGGGAGCCGTCGAAGGTGGGATCGGTAATTAGGACTAAGTCGTAACAAGGTAGCCGTACCGGAAGGTGCGGCTGGATCACCTCCTTTCTAAGGAGCATCTGACTCTTCGGAGTCCAGAACCCAGTTCGAAGGCATACGTTCTTCGCTGGGAGCTCATGGGTGGAACATTTGACATGGTGCGAAGGATGAAGCTCTCGCTTAGTACACCGCTTGCGGTGGGAACGGGGAGGGTTTCGGGTGTCGCACCTGCACGCTGTTGGGTCCTGAGGGACCGGATGCGATCTTCGGATCGTTTCTGTACCTCTGGGCCTCTTGTTGTTTCCCCTGTGGGGGAGGCGGGAAGGGGTACCGCCCGTACTTTGAGAACTACACAGTGGACGCGAGCATCTTGCAGCCGGCTTAGGTCGGTTGCACAAGATGATCTTAAAGATCATTAGTCAATTTCATGCCAGGCTTTCGAGTCTGGTGTCGATTCTGATTCAAACTCATGTGATTTCAAGTCTTTAAGAGCAAACGGTGGATGCCTTGGCATCTGGAGCCGAAGAAGGACGTAGCAATCTGCGATAAGCCTCGGGGAACTGATAAGCAAGTTTTGATCCGAGGGTGTCCGAATGGGGAAACCCCGCTGGGCGGCGTGCCGACCTAGTGACTCCCGCCTGAATATATAGGGCGGGTAGAGGGAACGTGGGGAAGTGAAACATCTCAGTACCCACAGGAAGAGAAAGCAACCGCGATTCCGTTAGTAGTGGCGAGCGAAACCGGAACAGGCTAAACCTAGCGTGTGTGATAGCCGGCAGGCGTTGCACGTTGGGGGTTGTGGGACTTTTCAGTCATCTCTGCCGAGATGGCGGCGTTACACGATGGTATAGACGAACGGTCTTGAAAGGCCGGTCATAGAGGGTGCCAACCCCGTAGTCGAAATGCCAACCGTGGCGCGAAGAGTATCCCAAGTAGCACGGGGCCCGTGAAATCCCGTGTGAATCTGTCAGGACCACCTGATAAGCCTAAATACTCCCAGATGACCGATAGCGGACAAGTACCGTGAGGGAAAGGTGAAAAGTACCCCGGGAGGGGAGTGAAATAGTACCTGAAACCGTTTGCTTACAAACCGTTGGAGCAGCCTTAGTAGCTGTGACAGCGTGCCTTTTGAAGAATGAGCCTGCGAGTTAGCGATATGTGGCGAGGTTAACCCGTGTGGGGTAGCCGTAGCGAAAGCGAGTCTGAATAGGGCGATTCAGTCGCATGTCCTAGACCCGAAGCGAAGTGATCTATCCATGGCCAGGTTGAAGCGACGGTAAGACGTCGTGGAGGACCGAACCCACTTAGGTTGAAAACTGAGGGGATGAGCTGTGGATAGGGGTGAAAGGCCAATCAAACTTCGTGATAGCTGGTTCTCTCCGAAATGCATTTAGGTGCAGCGTTGCGTGTTTCTTGCCGGAGGTAGAGCTACTGGATGGCCGATGGGCCCTACAAGGTTACTGACGTCAGCCAAACTCCGAATGCCGGTAAGTGAGAGCGCAGCAGTGAGACTGTGGGGGATAAGCTTCATAGTCGAGAGGGAAACAACCCAGACCACCAACTAAGGTCCCAAAGCGCGTGCTAAGTGGGAAAGGATGTGGAGTTGCCTTGACAACCAGGAGGTTGGCTTAGAAGCAGCCACCCTTGAAAGAGTGCGTAATAGCTCACTGGTCAAGTGATTCCGCGCCGACAATGTAACGGGGCTCAAGCACGCCACCGAAGTTGTGGCATTGACATTATTGGTAGGCCTTCGTGGTCCAGCCGTGTTGATGGGTAGGAGAGCGTCGTGTGGCCAGCGAAGCGGCGGTGTAAACCAGCCGTGGAGGCTACACGAGTGAGAATGCAGGCATGAGTAGCGAAAGACGTGTGAGAAACACGTCCTCCGAAAGACCAAGGGTTCCAGGGTCAAGCTAATCTTCCCTGGGTAAGTCGGGACCTAAGGCGAGGCCGACAGGCGTAGTCGATGGACAACGGGTTGATATTCCCGTACCGGCGAAGAACCGCCCAAGCTAATCCAGTAGTGCTAAGTGTCTGAATCCCACTGACTGATCCCTTCGGGGTGACGCGGTGGGCCTAGCGCACGACCCCATTCTGGTGCGGTTAGCGTATTAACAGGTGTGACGCAGGAAGGTAGTCCAAGCCAGGCGATGGTTGTCCTGGTGCAAGTGCGTAGGCCGAACGGTAGGCAAATCCGCCGTTCACATAGGCTGAGACACGATGCGGATAAAAAGTGGATGATCCTATGCTGCCAAGAAAAGCATCGACGCGAGGTTCTAGCCGCCCGTACCCCAAACCGACTCAGGTGGTCAGGTAGAGAATACCAAGGAGATCGAGAGAATCGTGGTTAAGGAACTCGGCAAAATGCCCCCGTAACTTCGGGAGAAGGGGGGCCATCCACTTATACGGACTTGCTCCGAAAAGGGTGTGGTGGCCGCAGAGACTAGTGGGTAGCGACTGTTTACTAAAAACACAGGTCCGTGCCAAGTCGCAAGACGATGTATACGGACTGACGCCTGCCCGGTGCTGGAAGGTTAAGAGGACCGGTTAGCCGCAAGGCGAAGCTGAGAATTTAAGCCCCAGTAAACGGCGGTGGTAACTATAACCATCCTAAGGTAGCGAAATTCCTTGTCGGGTAAGTTCCGACCTGCACGAATGGCGTAACGACTTCCCAACTGTCTCAACCGCGAACTCGGCGAAATTGCATTACGAGTAAAGATGCTCGTTACGCGCAGCAGGACGGAAAGACCCCGTGACCTTTACTACAGCTTGGTATTGGTGTTCGGTGTGGCTTGTGTAGGATAGGTGGGAGACTGTGAAGCATGGACGCCAGTTCATGTGGAGTCATTGTTGAAATACCACTCTGGTCACTCTG
The DNA here is from genome assembly GCF_904831005.1 of Microbacterium hydrocarbonoxydans. Taxonomy (NCBI): domain Bacteria; kingdom Bacillati; phylum Actinomycetota; class Actinomycetes; order Micrococcales; family Microbacteriaceae; genus Microbacterium; species Microbacterium hydrocarbonoxydans. The sequence continues at coordinate 3,078,673 of NZ_LR882982.1, forward strand.
GATATCTAACTTCGAACCGTAATCCGGTTCAGGGACAGTGCCTGGTGGGTAGTTTAACTGGGGCGGTTGCCTCCCAAAAAGTAACGGAGGCGCCCAAAGGTTCCCTCAACCTGGTTGGCAATCAGGTGTCGAGTGTAAGTGCACAAGGGAGCTTGACTGTGAGACTGACAGGTCGAGCAGGGACGAAAGTCGGGACTAGTGATCCGGCAGTGGCTTGTGGAAGCGCTGTCGCTCAACGGATAAAAGGTACCTCGGGGATAACAGGCTGATCTTGCCCAAGAGTCCATATCGACGGCATGGTTTGGCACCTCGATGTCGGCTCGTCGCATCCTGGGGCTGGAGTAGGTCCCAAGGGTTGGGCTGTTCGCCCATTAAAGCGGTACGCGAGCTGGGTTTAGAACGTCGTGAGACAGTTCGGTCCCTATCCGCTGCGCGCGTAGGAAGTTTGAGAGGATCTGACCCTAGTACGAGAGGACCGGGTTGGACGAACCTCTGGTGTGTCAGTTGTTCCGCCAGGAGCACCGCTGATTAGCTACGTTCGGGATGGATAACCGCTGAAAGCATCTAAGCGGGAAGCCGGCCTCAAGATGAGACTTCCATACCTTCGGGTGAGAGGCTCCCAGCCAGACTACTGGGTTGATAGGCCAGATGTGGAAGTGCAGCAATGCATGCAGCTGACTGGTACTAATAAGCCGATGACTTGATAACACACCGTTTGTTGGTGCTACGCGTCCACTGAGTGGTTCTCGATGTACGGTCGAGAACCGCATGACAATGACTTTGTTATGTGTTTGATTGAAACATCAATAGTGTTTCGGCGGCCATAGCGTGAGGGAAACGCCCGGTTACATTCCGAACCCGGAAGCTAAGCCTCACAGCGCCGATGGTACTGCAGGGGGGACCCTGTGGGAGAGTAGGACACCGCCGGACTTCTTTTAAACAGAGAAGCCACCCAATGTTGGGTGGCTTTTCTGCGTTAACGCGATTGCCCGGGACGTATGCACCCGGGCGGACGCCCGTACGACGAAGGGCCCTTCCTCTCACGAGGAAGGGCCCTTCGTCGTTATCGACTCAGGAGGTCACGACGCGTTGCGCCGTGCCTCCCAGCCGGTGCGGACCATCTCGTCGACCGAGTAGCGCATCTTCCAGTCGAGGTCACGGGCGGCGAGCTCACCCGTCGCGACGATACGGTCGGGATCACCTGCCCGGCGCGGGCCGATCTCGGGCGTGAAGTCGATGCCGGTGACTCGTGCGACGGCATCCATGATCTGCTTCACGCTCAGGCCGTCTCCGGAACCGAGGTTGTATGCGGGCTCGAGGGGCTCTCCTGCGGCGAGGCGCTGTGCGGCAGCCACGTGCGCTGCGGCGATGTCGCCGACATGCACGTAGTCGCGCACGTTCGTGCCGTCTTCGGTGTCGTAGTCGTCGCCGTTGATGCGCGGAGTCTTTCCGGCGAGCAGCGCCTCGAACACGATCGGGAAGAGGTTGTGCGGGCTGACGTCGTAGACCGTTGGATCGGCCGAGCCCACCACGTTGAAATAACGCAGCGACGTGTGACGCAGCGGTCGGGCGGTCTCTGCCGTCGCGACGGCCTGGTCGCGCAGCAGCCACTCGCCGATGAGCTTGGACTCGCCGTAGGGGCTGGCCGGCTTCTTCTCGGTGCCCTCCACGACGAGGGGCACATCCGGGGTGCCGAACACGGCGGCCGACGACGAGAAGACGATGTTGCTGACGCCTGCGCCCTCCATGGCCTCGAGGATCACACGGGTGCCTTCGACGTTCTGCGCATAGGTGTGCAGCGGGCGCTGGACCGAGACCCCGGCGTACTTGAAGCCGGCGACATGGATCACGCCCTCGGCGTCGTGGTCGCGCAGGGTCTTCTCGACGAGCTCGCGATCGAGGATGCTCCCCGTCACGAACGGCACTCCTTCGGGAACGAACGACTCGACCCCGCTCGAGAGATCATCGAGGATGACCGGGGCCAGCCCGGCATCCGCCAATGCTCGTACGACGTGCGATCCGATGTAGCCGGCGCCGCCGGTGACGATCCAGGACATGCTGCTCCTCAGGTGTTGGAGGTTTCAGTATCTCAGGACGGCGCGACGGAGCGTCGGCCGATCCGCGTGCACGCGCCGATCTGTGGATGGTCCGACACCCATCGGCCGAGGAACGACCGACGGCCGGCGAACCGGGTCAGACGTCGCGGTGTGCGCCCGCCGCTGCCGTGACCGTGAAGACGACGGGCGCGGCGAATCCGGCCTGAGCGAAGGCGGCGGCGACTGCATCCGAGACGGCCTCGACGGAGTCCTGCTCGACCAGCGCGATCGCGGCTCCGCCGAAGCCGCCGCCCGTCATCCGCGCGCCGAGCGCTCCGGCTTCGAGCGCAGCCTCCACCGCGGTGTCGAGCTCGGGAACCGAGATCTCGAAGTCGTCGCGCATGGATGCGTGCGAGGCCACCAGCAGGTCGCCGATGGCGCGCGCGCCCTGTTCACGAAGCAGTTCGACCGTGTCGAGCACGCGCTGATTCTCGGTGACGACGTGGCGCACGCGGCGGAAGGTCACGTCGTCCATGAGTTCCTGTGCGCGCGGGAGCTCATCGACAGACACGTCGCGCAGGCTGCCGACGCCCATGATCGCGGCCCCGCGCTCGCACGCCGCGCGTCGCTCGCCGTAGCCACCGGTGGAGTGCGCGTGCTTCACGCGCGTGTCCATCACGAGGATCGCGAGCCCCGACTCTGCCATGCCCAACGGCACGAGCGCCGTCTCGAGCGAGCGGCAGTCCAGGAAGATCGCGGCATCCGGCTCTCCGAGCATGGACGCCATCTGATCCATGATGCCCGTAGGAGCACCGACGGCTTCGTTCTCGGCGCGGCGGCCGATGCGGGCCAGGGCGCGGCGATCGAGCCCGGCACTCCAGAGATCGTTCAGCGCAGAGGCGGTCGCGCCCTCGATCGCGGCGGATGATGAGAGTCCCGCGCCGACCGGCACATCCGAAGCGATGGCGATGTCGAGTCCGATGCCCGCCGTGCCGCTTCGGCGCAGCGCCCAGGCGACGCCCAACGGGTAAGCGGCCCACTCGGGAACGGCGGGAGTCGCGCCGCTCGGGGTGGGGAAGAGCTCGTCGAGCTCGTCCAGCGAAACCTCGACAGGAGCATCCGCGAAGGTCGACGCGACCCGGATGCGTGCGTCGTCGCGCGCGCCGACGGCGGCGACCGTGCGGTGGGGGATCGCGAACGGCAGGACGAAGCCGTCGTTGTAGTCGGTGTGCTCGCCGATGAGGTTCACACGGCCGGGTGCGGACCAGGTGCCGGCGGGAGTGCGTCCGGTCAGGTCGGTGAAGAGAGCGCGCGCGGCGTCCTGTGCGATGGTCATGCGGATGCCTCTTCTGCGTCGGTCAGGGCGGTGTCGGTCGGGTGCGCGTCCGTCGGGCTGGCGTCCGCCCGGGCGATCGCCTCGCGGATGCGGGCGGCGCCCTGTTCGGGCGTGACCTCTGCGGCCCACGCCCACATGGCTGCTTCGGAGCCGGCGAGGAACTTGAGCTTGTCTGCGGCGCGTCGAGGACTCGTGAGCTGCAGGTGCAGACGCACGCTCTCGCGGCCGACGTTGACGGGGGCCTGGTGCCACGCGGCGATGTAGGGGGTCGGAGTGTCGTAGAGCGCGTCGACACCGCGGAGGAGACGCAGGTAGAGGGGCGCCAGCTCGTCACGCTCTGCATCCGTGGTGGCGGCGAAGTCGGGCACATGCCGGTGCGGCATGAGGTGCACTTCGAGAGGCCAACGGGCGGCGAAGGGCACGAACGCGGTCCAGTGCTCGCCGCGGAAGACGACCCGTTCCGACGCCTGCTCGAACTCGAGGATGCGCTGGAAGAGGTCGGGCGCGGTGCGATCGATCGAGTCGAGCACGCGAGTCGTGCGCGGAGTGACGTAGGGGTAGGCGTAGATCTGGCCGTGCGGATGCGGCAGCGTCACGCCGATCGCCTCGCCGCGGTTCTCGAACGGGAAGATCTGCTCGATGCCCGGGAGCTGGGAGAGCGCTGCGGTGCGGTCGGCCCACGCCTCGATCACGGTGCGAGCCCGGGTGACGGACTGGGTGCCGAACGATCCCGTGTGCTCAGGGCTGAAGCACACGACTTCGCAGCGCCCGACCGAGGTGCGGCTGCGGCCGAGTCCGAGCGCCGCCAGGTCGTCGAGTCCGCGCGGAGGGTTGCTCGCGGCCGGGGCGATGCCGATCGCCTCGGCGAGGGCGGGGCCGAAGGCCGGCGAGCGGTTCTCGAACACCGCGACGTCATAGAGCGACGGCACTTCGGACGGGTTGGTCGGCGACTGCGGGGCGAGCGGGTCGGCGTCGGCGCTCGGCATCATGACGCGGTTCTGTCGGTTGGCGGCGACCGTGATCCAGTCGCCGGTCAGCACGTCGAGTCGCATCGAGGCCGTGTCGCCCCGAGGGTCGAGGGTGCGCGCGTCGACGGCGCGCTCGGCGCCCAGCGTCGTGTCGGGGTCGTCGAAGTAGATGAGCTCACGGCCGTCGGCGAGCGTCGTCGCTCGCTTCGTGATTCCGGCGGAGAGGGTCTCGGTGCGCATCTCAAGAGATTCGGGCGTGTTCACGTAAACATGGTACGCACACCGCCGTGATAACGTCAACATTGCCGAGTTGTGGATGCGAGACGGAGGTGCCTGCGGTGGAGGAAGAGCTGCAGCACGACCCCGAGCCGGTCCGACGGCGGCGTCCCTCATCCGGACGTGTCTCGATGGCGATGGTCGCGTCACGCGCCGGGGTCTCGGGGCAGACCGTATCGCGCGTGGTCAACGACAGCCCACGGGTCGATCCCCTCACCCGTGAGCGCGTCGAGAAGGCGATGGCCGAGCTGGGATACCGCCCGCATCGCGCGGCGCGAGCGCTGCGCACCGGCCGCTCGCAGACGATCGGGCTCGTGGTGACGACCCTGGCGACGGTCGGCAACTCGCGGATGCTGCAGGCGACGGCCGAGGCTGCCGCCGAGCGCGGCTACGCCCTCACCCTCGTGACGGCGGGCGACAGCGTCGCCGACGCGTTCGAGCGCCTCGCCGAGCAGGAGGTCGACGGCGCCATCGTGCTCAATGAGGCCTCGGCGCTGGTGCCCGCTGCCGAACGGCCGGCGGGACTGCGCCTCGTGGTCGTCGATGCTCCGGGAGCGGCAGACCTCGCCGTCGTGCACAGCGACCATGTCGGTGGCGCGGCCGCCGCGACCGCGTATCTGCTGGGCCTCGGACATGAGACCGTCCATCATCTCGCGGGGCCGTCCGATTCGTTCGCCGCTGCCGAACGGGAGCGCGGCTGGCGTGAGACTCTCGTCGCTGCGGGTATCGATCCTCCGGCGGTCGCGCGCGGCGATTGGTCGGCCGAAGCCGGCTTCACGGCGGGCGATGCCCTCGGCGCAGCATCCGCCGTCTTCTGCGCCAACGACCAGATGGCGCTCGGACTGCTGCGCGCGCTCGCCGAGGCGGGAAGGCGGGTGCCCGAGGACGTCGGCGTCATCGGATTCGACGACGTGCCGGATGCCGCGAACTACCGCCCGCCGCTGACCACGATCCGGCAGGACTTCACCGCGCTCGCGCACCGGGCCGTCGACCTGCTCGTCGCCGAGATCGAGGGAACCGCTGGCGTCGACGCATCCGCAGTGGTGCCCACCCTCTTGATCGAGCGCGCCAGCACACGCTGAGACGGCCCGCTGCGCGGATCGATTCTGTGTGCGGTGCTGCGGTACTGCGGGCTGCGGTGCGGGGTCGATTGCGCATCGGAAACGGCTGAAGTAGATGCGCAAGTGGCCCCGCCTGGCCGCGCAGGCCGCGCGGGGGAACGGCAGAAGTGGCCCTGCGACCGAGCCGAGTCAGGCCGGCGGGGCCGACGACTGCCTGGCGTTCATCGTGGGACTCAGCACGACGCGATGCACCGGACGCGTGGGGTCTTCGAGGCGTCGGGCGAGGAGGTCGATCGCGGCGGCGCCGACGGCGGCGCGCGGCGGGCTGACCGCGCTCAGCGCCGGGGTGAACAGCTGCGCGACCTCGTCGTCGTACGCGACGACCGAGAGGTCTTCGGGGATCGAGAGTCCGCGGTTCAGGGCGATGTCGATGAAGGCCATCGCCTCGGGGTCGGAGTGGATCAACAGCCCGGTCACCCCGGCGTCGAGCGCCGTGTCGATGGCCGCGTTGACGGCCTTGGCGAACCCGGGGCCGTTTCGGTCGGGGAACAGGCTCTCGAAGTGCTCTGACGGTGCGAGCCCGAGCTCCTCGCAGGCGGTCGCCCACCCCGTGACGATCTTGCGCCCTGTCGGCGACTCTCGCGACAGGATGAGGCCGATGCGTCGATGGCCGAGGTCGGCGAGGTGCCGCGCGGCGAGCACGGCCCCCAGAGCGTGGTCCGTGGTGACGTTCTCGACCGGCGCGCGATCGGGCAGTCTCACCGCATCCCGCTCGACGAACACCGAGGGGATGCCGGAGGCGCCGAGCCACTGCACGACGTCCTGCGCATGCGTGACATCAGGGTTCGGGGCGACGATGAGTCCGCGGATGTCGTCGGCGGCGATGAGGCGCTCGAGCACCGGCCGCTCGTCCTGCAGCTCGTACGAGGCGCCGCGCAGCACCAGGCGCAGGCCGCGCTTGCGGGCCTCGGCTTCCATCCCGCGCACGACTCCCGGCCAGTAGTAGGCGAGTGACGGCACCAGCACGCCGATCGCGCCACCCGTGCGAGCGGGCGGATGCTCCTGCATGCCAGCATCCTGCGGGGCCACTGCTCCGCCGTGCACGCGCTCGAGACGCCCCTCCTCCTCGAGCTGCTGCAGATCGCGGCGCAGTGTGACGGGGGCGACGCCGAGCTCTTCGGTGAGGCGCGAGACGCGCACGATCCCGTCTCGCTCGAGTGCTGCGAGGATGTGCGCGTGACGCGCAGGCGCCAGCGGAGCATGCTGCTGATCGGTCATCGGTCGTCCTCGCTGTCGCCCGTCGCCGGGGTGACGTCGTCTCTTTCTACCCTGATCCACGCGTGATCGTGCGCGCTGACGTCGAGTTCGAGCCGGGTGAGTCGCTCGCCCCACACGTCGCTCAGCATCGGGTCGTCGAGCATCCGCTCGGTGATGGCTGCCCGGATGCCGGAGGGCCAGCGGATGATGACGGGTGCGGCACCGTCGAGCGGCACGACCCGCACGCTGTCGTCGCCCTGCGGGGTCACGCCACCCGCGAGGACGAGGGTGAGTCGAGTTCGCCGGCCCGGCGCCGAGATGACGCTCCACCGGTCCGACACTCGGACGACGCCCTCGGCGCGGTCGAGCGCTGCCGTCCGTCGCCACGCGAGGTCGTCGAGCTCGTAGGCGGCACCCAGGTCGAGCGACAGCGATGACACCGCATCCGTGATCGACACCCTGATGTCGGCCGCCGCCCGCTCCCGGCCCGGGGACTGCTCGACGCCGGCGATCGTGGGGGTGTTGTGCCACGAGCTCCGCATGGTCCAGATCGCATAGCGGTCGGGTCCGAACGTCGCCTTCGTGTAGGTCGGACGCCCGGGATCGACGACCACGGGCACGCCATCGGAGGTGACGATGAACGAGCCGACGTCGTTGTGGTTGTGATGCTCGGCGTTGTGGCCGCCCTTGACGACCAGGCCGAGACCGGTGGCCGACCCCGCGCGCTGGCGGGCGAGAAGCACCTGCGTCGACGGCAGCCATACATCGCGCGGCAGCGGAGGGGAGGCTGGCTCGGCGGCGAGCCAGTCGACATCCGTCAGCTCGCGCACGAGTCGCCCGAGTCCCGCCTCCTCCGACGGTGTCGCCCCGCGGTGGGAGGCGGCGTGCGCCGCGGCATCCGCATCGCCCATGCGGCGAGCGGCGCGGTGCAGGACATGCCAGGGGAGGTGGGTGTGCGGACGCGCCTGCCCGTCGGCGAGATTCGCGTACCACTCGCCGCCGAGGTGGCATCGGTGCGGAAAGGCGACCGTCTCGCGCAGGGCCGCGAGGTCGGGGAAGGGACGCCCGGCGGAGCGCTCGAGGATGTCGAGGGCTTCGAGCGCCCGGCACGCTCCGTTCCACCAGTACGAGTAGCCCTCGTCGATCGCGCCGTCGTCGGGCAGCGCCGTGAGGTAGCGGTCGAGGCCTTCGACGACGAGATCGATCACGGGATCGGGGTCATCGTGCAGCTGCACGGCTGCCGTGAGCACGGCCGAATGGATCCACGGATTCCAGTTGTGCACATCGCCGTCGAGGCCGAGCCAGTGCCAGTCGCGCCGCTCGACGAAGGGGCGGAACACGCGCGCATGGGCTTCGTGCCGGATGCGGGCGCGGATGCCGGGCGCGCGCGCGTCGAGCTGCGTGCCGAGCAGGTGGTCGATCCATGCGAGCTGACTGACGACCTCGCCCGCCCCGAGGTCGAGATAGGGGTCGGTCACGGTCGCGAGGACGCTGCCGTGCCTGGCGAGAGTGTCGTCGTGCGCCGGCCAGCACCAGGAACTCTGCTCGCACAGCAGCTGCACGCCGTCGACGACCTCGTCGATGCGGCGGTCGTCGAGGGTGACGGCTGCGGCGATCGCCGCTCGCGTGAGGCGGTGCTGGCGGGCGAAAGCCGCATCCTCCCAGCCCACTCGATCTCCGTCGCGATGCACGCGCGCGGCCTGGCTCGCCAGTGGCTGCGGCCAGGGTGTGCCGAGATCGGCCTCTGCGCGGGAGAGGAGTTCGGCGGCGCCGACATGCGACCAGACGGCGCGGTCGTCGGCGGTGGGCGCGGGGAGCGGGTTCACGCGTCCAGCCTAGCTGATCGAAAATGATCGATCTAGGATTATTTAAGTCTTGTCTTGATCGAAACCCGGTGATAATCTCCCAACGATCGCGAAGGAACGAATCCCCGCGGCCGACCTCGAAGCAGCCTTCAAAGGAGAACCCTGTGACGAACGAGCGCACCGGAACGGCACCGGCGACGACCCTCGGTGACGCTCCGACGTCGGTGACCGCCGAGTGGACCCGTGACGACCTGGTCGCCTATGCCGACCGGCTGCTCGATGCGGTGCGTCCCTGGGCCTCCGAGAACGGCGCCCGCATCACCCTTCCCGGCGCATCGGGCGGGTACGGCATCGACGTCGACGGTCTCGAGGGCTTCGTGCGCACGTTGCTGCTCGCAGGCTTCCGCATCGCCGGCGCACGCGGCGTGGGCGTCGACGACCTGATCGACTTCTACTCGCGAGGCATCGCAGCAGGCGTCGACCCGTCGGCCACCGACCGATGGGTGCGACTCGAGGAGCACGCGCAGGCGAAGGTCGAAGCAGCGTCGATCGCGCTGATCCTCGACATGACCCGCCCTTGGATCTGGGATCGCCTCGACGCCCTCACGCAGCAGCGTCTGATCGACTACCTCGCCCCCGTCGTGGGCGACGACACGTACCCACGGAACAACTGGCTGTGGTTCCGCATCGTCGTGCAGACCTTCCTGCGCTCCGTCGGAGGTCCCTGGTCGCAGACGGACATCGAGCAGGACCTGGCGCAGCACGATTCCTTCCTCCGAGAGGGCGGATGGATCTCTGACGGAGACGACCGATCCTACGATCACTACGTCGGCTGGGCCCTGCACCTCTACCCGGTGCTGTGGTCGCGGATGCAGGGTGCCGCCGATCTCGCGGGCGGCCGAACAGCAGACGACCTCGCTCGACTCGACGCCTTCCTGCAGGATGCGATCGCGCTCGTCGGCGCTGACGGCTCGCCGCTGATCCAAGGGCGCAGTCTCGTGTATCGGTTCGCCGCAGCGGCCCCCTACTGGGCGGGCATCATCGCCGAGGTCCCGTCGGTGCCGGCCGCCGAGCTGCGCCGTGCGGCGTGCGCGATCGTCCGTCACTTCGACCGGAACGGCGCTCCGAACGACCAGGGACTGCTCGACCTCGGCTGGCACGACGAGTGGCGGCGACTCGCGCAGAACTACTCGGGAACGGGTTCGCCGTACTGGGCCGCCAAAGGGCTGCTCGGCATCGCTCTTCCGGCCGACCACCCTGTGTGGTCCGCGGCATCCGTGCCTCTGCCCGTCGAGAGGGCCGATGTGCTCCGCGTCGCAGAGGCGCCGGCCTGGATCATCTCTGCCACGACCGACGACGGCATCGTGCGGGTGGTCAACCACGGCGCCGATCATGCCCGTCCCGGCGACCTGGTCGGCGATTCCCCCCTCTACGCGCGCCTCGGGTACTCGACCGCGGCGAGTCCGCTCCTGAACGGCGACGCCTGGGCCGAGCCTCTGGAGCAGTCGGTGGTGCTGCTGCACGCCGACGGCCGCGCGACGCATCGGGCCGGGATGCGGGTGCTCGGGGTCCGTCGTGACGGCGTCGCCGCGATCGCGGGATCGGAGGCGACCGCTCACTGGATCGCTCCTGATGCCACGCAGACGCGGCACGGCTCCGGCATCACCGGGGCAGTCGAGCTGGCCGGCACCATCACCACCTGGTCGATCGTGCGGGGAGCGTGGGAGGTGCGGCTCGTGCGCGTGGATGCGCTCGAGGCGCAGGCAGCCCCCACAGCGCTGCGCATCGGCGGCTGGGCGCTCGCCGCAGGCGACGTCGAGTCCGCGGTCACCGCCGACGTCGCATCCGCATCCGCACGCGGTCGCCACGGCAGCATCGTCGCTCTCACCCCGGGCGGCACGCCCTCGATCGAGACCAGGCACGACGCGAGCCCGCTCGGTCATCTCGCCGCGGTGCCCGTCGTCACCTACCCGGTCACGACCGGCGAGTGGATCGCGACCGCGGTGCACCTGTCGGACCGCGCCCCGGCATCCGTCCCCTCAGTGCGCATCGACGTCGACGACGTCGTGATCACCTGGCCCGATTCCACCACCACCGAACACCGACTCGTCTGAGCCGGACACCCCGACCCGTCCTGGGCACCCGTCATTGCAAAGGAGCAGTATCCCCATGAACCGCAGAATCCTCGCAGCCGGCAGCATCGCCGCCGTCGCCGCCCTCGCCCTCGCAGGCTGCTCGGGCGGCGCCGACTCCGGTGAGAGCGCCGACCCCGACGCCCCCGTCACGCTCACCCTCTCGGGCTGGAGCATCGACACCACTCCCGAGTTCCAGACCCTCGCCGACGCGTTCACGAAGGACCACCCGAACGTCGAGATCGAGCTCAAGGAGTACGACGCGGCCGAGTACAACACGCTCGTCACGGCCGACCTCGCGGCCGGCTCCGGACCCGACATCATCACGCAGAAGGAGGTCAAGTACGTCACGACCTTCCAGGAGGGCGGCCAGCTGCTCGATGTCTCTGACGTGGCGCTGCCCGACGGCATCAGCGGCGCCGAATCCTACGAGGTCGACGGTGCCGCGTATGCCGTGCCGTACCGCCAGGACTCGTGGGTGCTGTTCTACAACAAGGCACTGTTCGACGCCGCAGGTGTGGCGCAGCCCGACGGTTCGTGGACGTGGGACGACTACGCCGAGGCCGCCGAGGCCCTCACCACGGATGCCTCCAAGGGCGCGTATCTGCACCGCTGGCAGTCGACCGTGCAGGGCTTCGCCAACGCCCAGACCGGCACGAGCGTGCTCGACGGCGACTTCGGCGACATGAAGGACTACTACGACAGCACGCTCGCGCTGCAGGATGCCGGCAGCCAGGTCGACTTCAACACGTCCACCGCCAACCAGCTCACCTACCAGGGTGAGTTCGGCACGCAGAAGGCCGCCATGATGCTGATGGGCACGTGGTACACCGCGACCCTCATCGCGCAGCAGGCGTCTGGCGAGGCGAACGACTTCGAGTGGGGCATCGCCCCTGCACCGCAGCTCGACGCGAAGACCACCGGCACCGACAACACGCCGGTGACGTTCGGCGACCCGACGGGCTTCGGCATCAACGCGAACATCGACTCGGCGAAGGTCGACGCCGCCAAGCAGTTCCTCGAGTTCGCCGCCTCCGAAGAGGCCGCGCAGGATCTCGCGGCGATCGGCATCACCCCGGCGCTGACCAACGACGCCGTGGTCGAGTCGTACTTCGCCGTCGAGGGAGCACCGACCGATGACCTGTCGAAGTTCGCGTGGTCGACGCACGACGTGCTGCCCGAGAACCCCACCTCGAGCAAGACCGCGACGATCCAGGGGATCCTCGCCGATCTGCACACCGCCGTCATGTCGGGCTCGGTCTCGGTCGACGACGCCATCAAGACCGCCGAGGACCGCGTGAAGAACGAGGTCGGCTGATCTGCTCGGGGGTCGGCCGCCGGCCGACCCCCGGACTTCGCCCTCGCGCAGCATCCAAGAGACGAGAGACATGACCATCACCGAGGCCCCGCGTCGTGACGACGCGGCCCCGCCGCAGACGAAGCCGCCCCGCCGACGCTCGGCCCTGCGCCGACGCAACGCCCTGATCGGCTGGAGCTTCATCCTGCCGAACTTCATCGGATTCGGGTTCCTGACCCTGCTCCCGGTGCTGATCCTCTTCTACATGGCGTTCACGAACTGGAACGTCTTCGGAAAGGCCGACTGGGTCGGCATCACGAACTTCCAGCGACTGCTCGGCGACGGCAGCTTCCACATCGCGTTCTGGAACACCATCTACTACTCGGTGATGCACATCCCGCTGACGATCGTCGTGTCGCTCGGGCTCGCACTGCTGCTCAACAACAAACTCCGTGGCGTCGCGTTCTTCCGCACCGCCGCATTCTTCCCCTACATCACCTCGATCGTCGCGATCGCCGTGGTGTGGAACCTGCTCTTCAGCCCCGACTACGGCCCCATCAACGAGGTGCTGCGGGCGATCGGCATCTCGGAGCCGCCCGGCTGGCTCACCTCGTCGGAATGGGCTATGCCCGCCGTCGTGATCGTCAGCACCTGGCGTGACATGGGCTACTACATGATCCTCTTCCTCGCCGGCCTGCAGACGGTGCCGCGCGAGCTGCATGAGGCGGCGCGCGTCGACGGTGCGAACGTGTGGCAGCGGTTCACGAACGTCACGCTGCCGTCGCTGCGTCCGACGATGTTCTTCGTCACGGTGATGCTGACGATCAACTCGTTCAAGATCTTCGATCTGATCCTCGTCATGACCGACGGCGGGCCGGGGCAGTCGACTCTGGTGCTGTCGCAGTTCATCTACAAGAAGGGCTTCGAGGAGTCGCAGTTCGGCTATGCGTCGGCAGCCGCTGTCGCACTGTTCTTCCTCTGCATCCTCGTGACGATCGGCCAGTTCCTCTGGAACAGGAAGCGGAGCGCATGATGACCGAGACACAGGTACTCGTCACCGGAGGGCCGCTGCGCAAGCTCAACGCCCCCGTCCCCGCCGGCCGTGCGCGCTCCACGCTCACGATCGGCCGCACCTTCGGATACATCGCGCTGGTCATCGCGGCGATCGGTCTGCTCGCGCCGTTCTTCTGGATGGTGATGAGCTCGCTCAAGAACGCCAACGAGGTGTTCTCGGTGCCTGTGGTCTGGGTGCCGGAGACCTTCGTATGGCAGAACTACATCGACATCTGGACGAAGTCGAACATGCTCGTCTGGATCCGCAACACCCTGTTCCTGGCCGTCAGCGTGACGTTCCTGCAGGTGCTCACCGGATCCTTCGCCGCCTACGGCTTCGCTCGCATGAAGTTCGCCGGCCGCGACATCCTGTTCCTCGCCTACATCGGCACGATCGCTGTGCCGTGGCAGTCGTACATGATCCCGCAGTTCATCCTGCTCTCGAATCTCAAGGTGTCGAACACGCTGTGGTCGATCATCCTGCTGCAGGCGTTCGGCGCCTTCGGCGTGTTCCTGATGAAGCAGTACTACGAGACGATTCCCGAGGAGCTCAGCGAGGCGGCGCGGCTCGACGGCCTAAGCGAATACGCCATCTGGCGGCGCATCATGCTCCCGCTGTCGATCCCGGCGATCGCCAGCCTCACGCTGCTCACGTTCGTGAACACCTGGAACGACTACCTGGGACCGCTCATCTATCTGCGCAACCCCGACCTGTGGACCATCCAGCTCGGGCTCAAGAGCTTCGTGTCGAACCTCTTCGACACCAACTACGCGCTGCTGTTCGCCGGACTCACGATCTCGGTCGTGCCCATCGCGATCATCTTCCTGCTCGGGCAGAAGTACTTCGTCGAGGGCATCGCCACGAGCGGGCTGAAGGGCTGACCGATGAAGCGCATCTCTCACGACGCGTGGGCCACGATCCTCGGCGTCGTCTACCTCGGACTCATGGTGAACTTCCTCGTGCTCCTCACCGCGTCGCCTCTCGTGGTGCTGCTGATGACCACCGATCCTGCTCTCTCCTGGCCGCTGCTGGCGCTCGCCGCACCGCTGGCCGCTCCGGCCCTGATGGGTGCGTTCACCGCATTCCGCGAGTTCGGCCGCGGTGAGCCGCAGGTGGTGCGATCGTTCCTGCGGGGATGGAGGGCCACGGCGCTCAAGGGCATGCTGATCAGCGCCGTCGCCTCGGCATCCGTCGTGGTGCTGCTGGTCGATGTGCGTGCGGTCAGTGCGTCGCCGGCGTCGGTGATGATCGTGCCGGCACTGGCGCTGCTCGCCGTGATCGCCGTGTCGACGACGCTCGTGGCGCTCGTCGCCCTGGCGGAGGAGCCGGCCGCGAGGATGCGCGACATCGTCAAGGCCGCGCTCTACCTGTGCGTGCGACGGTGGTACTTCACCGCGCTGTCGCTCGTGGTGCTGGGCGTGCAGTTCGGCCTGTTCACCACGATGCCGGCGATCGCGATCGGGCTCACGTGCGCGCCGGCCCTGTACGTGGCGTGGGCGAACAGCCGGTACACGCTTCGGCCCGTGCTCGACATCGAGCCCGTGCGCGACGCCGATGCGGTGCGCGAACCCGTGGGGGTGCACGCGTGACGGTTCGCACGGCGATGAGCCCCGAGGTCTTCGACCTGCTCTTCGACGATTCGCGTATGGCGCGCCTGCGTGCTCTGTGTCCCTCGTCGCCGCGGGGGATCGACGAGGGTGACATCTCCGACACCGAGATCCTGCTCACCTCGTGGGGAGCTCCCCGCCTCGACGCCCCGCTGCTCGACCGGATGCCGCGGCTGCGCGCCGTCGTGCACGCGGCCGGCAGCGTGCAGCAGCTCGTGTCCGACGAGCTGTGGGAACGCGGGATCACGGTGACCTCGGCCGCCGACGCCAACGCGGTGCCGGTCGCCGAGTACACGTTCGCGACGATCATCCTCGCCTTCAAGCGCGCCTTCGTGCACATGCGCTCGCCGTCGACCGTGCTGGAGTGGCGCGACCTCGTCGGCTCGGCGCGATACGGCAGCGTGGGACGCACCGTCGGGATCGTCGGCTTCTCGCGCATCGGACGCAGAGTCGTGCGGATGCTGGGCCAGCTCGACGGCATCCGGATCCTCGTCGCCGATCCTTTCGTGTCGCGAGAGACCGTGGCAGAGGCGGGGGCCGAGCTGGTGCCGCTCGACGACATGCTCGGCCGGGTCGACGTGCTGTCGCTGCACGCGCCCGCCCTGCCCGAGACCAGGCACATGATCGGGGCGGCAGAGCTCGCGGCGCTGCGCGACGGTGCGACCGTGATCAACACCGCACGTGGCTGGATCCTCGATCACGACGCCCTGCTCGCCGAGTGCGCGTCGGGGCGTCTGGACGCCGTGCTCGACGTCACAGAGCCCGATCCGCTGCCCGTCGACGCGCCTCTGCGCCGGCTGCCGAACGTCGCCCTGACCCCGCACATCGCAGGGTCGATGGGCACTGAGGCGCGGCGGCTCGCGGACTCGGCCCTGGACGATGTCGAGGCGCTGCTGCACGGCGGGGTGCCCTCACAGGTGATCACGCGGCTCGACATGGAGTTGAGTGCCTGAGTGCGACATATGCCGGCGGGGGTGTGGTGTGCCGAGGTGGCGGTGGCCCGGCCGGGGTGGTGCGGGGTCAGTTCTGCATCCGCCGCGTGGTGCGGGGTCAGTTCTGCATCTACCGCTCGGTGCGGGGTCGATATCGCATCCCGATCGCCTGATTCGGATGCAGAAGTGACCCCGCACGGGCGGCATCGAGCGGCCCCCAGTCCCGGATGCACGGGGAGAGCGTTTTCCCCCCGCGCTTGCGAACAGGACCGCGGCATGGCATGCTGTCGGAAAGCGCTTACCCGTGGAGGGCGAGCGAAGGATTTCCCCGCAGAGCGTGCGGGATCTGAGAGAAGAGAACGGACCAGCAATGTCACAGGCGACAACCCGCGAGATCGGGATTATCATGAACGGCGTCTCAGGGCGCATGGGCTACCGCCAGCACCTCGTGCGCTCGATCCTTGCGATCCGCGACGCGGGCGGGATCGAGCTGCCCGACGGATCCCGCATCACGGTGAAGCCGCTGCTGGTCGGCCGCAACGAGGCCAAGCTCGCCGAGCTCGCAGCCAAGCACGGCATCGAGGACTACACGACCGACCTCGACGCGGCTCTGGCGGATCCTGCGTGGGAGATCTACGCCGACTTCCTCGTCACCAAGGCACGCGCCTCGGCCCTCCGCAAGGCGATCGCCGCGGGCAAGGCCATCTACACCGAGAAGCCCACCGCCGAGTCGCTCGACGAGGCCCTCGAACTCGCGCGCCTCGCCGACGAAGCCGGAGTCAAGACGGGCGTCGTGCATGACAAGCTCTACCTGCCGGGCCTGCAGAAGCTCAAGCGCCTCATCGACTCGGGCTTCTTCGGCCGCATCCTGTCGGTGCGCGGCGAGTTCGGCTACTGGGTCTTCGAGGGCGACTGGCAGCCCGCGCAGCGCCCCAGCTGGAACTACCGCACGGAAGACGGCGGCGGCATCATCGTCGACATGTTCCCGCACTGGAACTACGTGCTCGAGAACCTGTTCGGCGAGGTCAAGAGCGTCTACGCCCAGGCAGCGGTGCACATCGCCGACCGCTGGGACGAGAACGGCGAGCACTACACCGCCACCGCCGAGGACGCGGCATACGGCATCTTCGAGATCGAGGGCGGCATCGTCGCCGAGATCAACTCCAGCTGGACCGTGCGCGTCAACCGCGATGAGCTCGTGGAGTTCCAGGTCGACGGCACCCACGGATCCGCGGTCGTCGGACTCTTCGGCGCGAAGATCCAGCCCCGCAACGCCACGCCGAAGCCGGTCTGGAACCCCGACCTCGAAGACACGCACGACTACGACGCCGACTGGCAGAACGTGCCCACCAACGAGGTCTTCATCAATGGCTTCCGCCAGCAGTGGGAGGAGTACCTGATCTCGTTCGTCGAGGGCACGAAGTACCCATTCGACCTGCTCTCGGGCGCACGGGGCGTGCAGTTCGCCGAGGCCGGTCTGACCTCCAGCGCCGAGGGCCGCAAGGTCGCACTGTCGCCGCTGACGCTGGGCTGAGCATGAGCACTCTCCGACTTCTCGACGCCGCGGGTGCGGTGACGGATGCCGAGCTGCGCGAGGGCGGCGGGTACGCCCGCCCGGCCTCGCCGCTGCAGAGCCGCGTCGCCTATGCCGCAGCCCACGTCGTGCCCCGCGTGCACGCCGACAACACTCCGGGCCAGCCCGCCGACATCGACTGGGACTCGACGCTCGCGTTCCGTCGCAACGTGTACTCGTGGGGTCTCGGCGTCGCCGACGCCATGGACACCGCCCAGCGCAACATGGGGCTGGATGCCGCCGCGACGCGTGAACTCATCGCGCGCAGCGCCGAGGTCGCTCGTGAAGAGGGCGGATCGGTCGTGGTCGGCGTCAACACCGATCACGTGACCGAGTCGCACATCTCGCTCGACCAGGTGATCGACGCCTACAAGGAGCAGCTGCACTTCACCGAGGAGCAGGGGGCTGGCCCCGTGCTGATGGCCTCCCGCCACCTCGCGAGGGTCGCCGAGAACGCCGACGACTACCGTCGCGTCTACCGCGAGGTGCTCGGCTCCGCCACGGTTCCGGTCGTGCTGCACTGGCTCGGCACGGCCTTCGACCCCGAGCTCGCCGGATACTTCGGAGCGGATGACTGGCAGACGGCATCCGCTGTGCTGCTCGACGTGATCGCCGAGAACCCCGGCAAGGTCGCGGGCGTCAAGATGAGCCTGCTGAACGCCGAGTCGGAGATCTCGGTGCGCGAGCGTCTGCCGCAGGGCGTGCGCATGTTCACCGGCGACGACTTCAACTACGTCGGCCTGATCGGCGGCGACACCACCCGGTCGTTGAGCGAGGAGCGAAGCACCGAGACGAAACGCACCCACTCCGACGCGCTGCTCGGTGCATTCGCCGCGATCACCCCGGTGGCCTCGGCGGCGATCCAGGCGCTGGATGCCGGAGACCCCGCGCGCTACCTCGAGATCCTCGGTCCGACCGAAGAGCTCAGTCGTCAGGTGTTCGCGGCGCCGACCTTCTATTACAAGACCGGAGTCGCGTTCCTCGCCTGGCTCAACGGCCACCAGCCCGCGTTCCAGATGGTCGGCGGACTGCACTCGGCACGCAGCCTTCCGCACCTCAGCCGCATCGTCGAGTTGGCGAACGCGTCGCTCGCGCTCGAGAACCCCGAGCTCGCCCGCGACCGCTGGCACGCGATGCTGCGCCTGAACGGAGTCGAGCTGTGACGGTCGACCCGCGCCTGTCGATCAACCAGGCCACGATCAAGCACGCAGACCTCGCGACCGCCCTGCGGGTGACGGCGGATGCCGGCATCCAGGCGATCGGCCTGTGGCGCGAGCCCGTGAACGAGGTCGGACTCGACGTGGCCGCGCGCATGCTCACCGATTCGGGGCTGCGCTTCACGACGCACTGCCGCGGCGGGTTCTTCACCCTTCCGGAGGGGCCCGAGCGCGTGGCCGCGCTCGACGACAACCGCCGCGCGATCGAGGAGACCGCGACGCTCGCCGCGGCCGGCGCCGACGGATCGACCGCAGTTCTCGTGCTCGTCGCCGGCGGCATCCCTGCCGGATCGCGTGACCTGATCGGCGCGCGCGAGCGCGTGCGCGACGCGATCGGGGTGCTGGCCTCGGATGCGAAGGCGGCCGGGGTGACGCTGGCGATCGAGCCCCTGCATCCGATGTACGCCTCGGACCGTGCTGTCGTCTCGACCCTCGGCCAGGCACTCGACATCGCGGCCGACTTCGATGCCGACGTGGTGGGTGCGGCCGTCGACACGTTCCACATCTGGTGGGACCCGCAGGTGCTCGAGCAGATCGCGCGCGCCGGCCGTGAGGGGCGCATCGCGACGTATCAGGTGTGCGACTGGAAGACCCCGCTCGCCGCGGATGTGCTGCTGTCGCGGCACTACACGGGTGACGGCGTGATCGACTTCGGCTCGCTGACGCGCGCCGTGATCGAGACCGGATACGACCGCGACATCGAGGTCGAGATCTTCAACGCCGACATCTGGGCCGACGCTCCCGAGAACGTCGTGCGCCGCACGGCCGAGACGTTCGGCGCCGCGGTATCGCCGCACCTGCGCTGACAGGCGCAGGTCGGTCGCGCCGCGCACTGCATCCGTGCCGCGCGCCTGTCGCGCGCCCGCACACCCGTCGCGCGCCCGCACGCCGTTCGAGCCGTGGGCACGGCGCGCTGTGCGCACGAACAGACGTGGGATATCGGCTGGTCGATGAAAGCCCGCCGCACCCCTGAGAGGATGACTGCATGACGAAGATCAGGCCCGGTCTGTGTTCGGTGACCTTCCGTTCGCTCGACGCCGAAGAGGTCATCGGGCTCGCGGCAGAGGCCCAGCTCGAGGTCATCGAGTGGGGCGGCGACGTGCACGTGCCCGCGGGCGACATCGAGCGCGCGGCGCAGGTCGCGACCGAGACGTCGGATGCCGGGATGATCTCGTGCTCGTACGGCTCGTACTTCCGAGCCGGTGCAGACGAACCGCTCACGCCGATCCTCGACAGCGCCGAGGCGCTCGGGGTCGACAGGGTGAGAATCTGGGCAGGGCACCTCGGCTCGACCGAGGCATCCGACGAGCACTGGGCCGAGATCGTCGCCAGGTTGCGCGATGCGGCGGCCGAGGCGGATGCTCGGGCGATCGGCCTCGCGCTCGAGTTCCACTCCGGCACGCTCGCCGATACCGCGCCGACGACTCTGCGACTGCTCGCCGAGGTCGACCATCCGGCACTCAGCACCTACTGGCAGCCGACGGTCGGGGCGAGCGTCGACTCCGTGCTCGCCGAATACCGCGCGCTCGCCGCGTACACCACCGCCGCGCACGTCTTCTCCTGGTGGCCCGCGCAGGAGCGGCTGCCGCTGAGGGCCAGGGATGCGCTGTGGACGCGATTCTTCTCGGAGGCCATGGGGGCATCGGCCGGCTCGGCGAGCCAGGTGCCGGCAGAGGCACCCGCGCCCGGGGTGCGAGATGCGCTGCTCGAGTTCGTACCGGGCGACGACCCCGCGGTGCTGCGCACTGAGGCGGCGGCGCTGCGCGCCTACCTCTCTGTATAGGCCGCCATGACGCTCGCATGCAGTCGGCGCTCGACGTCGTCGTCGTTCCGGGGCCCGCGGCTCCGCGGCAGTAAGCTCAGGGCATGAGCCAGCCGGAAAGCCCTTCCCGCGTACGCCAACCGCGTCACGCGCGGGGCGCCGCCCCGACCCTGCACGACGTGGCCCGTGAGGCCGGCGTCTCACTCGCGACGGCATCACGCGTCCTCAACGGGTCGGAGCGCAAGGTCGCCGAGTCCTTCCGCGAACGCGTCGAGCTCGCCGCCGCAGAACTCGGCTACACGGCCAACGTGTCGGCACAGGCCACCGCGCGCGGGACCTCTCCCGTGATCGCGCTGCTCGTGGCCGACATCGCCGACCCGTACTTCGGGCTCATCGCCGCGGGCGTCGCCAGGGGTGCCGACGAGCAGGGACTCGTCGTCACGATCGCGATCACCGAACGCGACCCCGCCCGTGAGGCGCGCATCGTCAGGGCGTTGCGCGGACAGCGGCCCCAGGGGCTGATCCTCGCCGCCTCCCGCACGGCACAACCCGCTGACTCCGACACGACGCGGGAGCTTGCCGAGTACGCCCGGTTCGGCGGTCGCGTCGTGACCTTCGGAGCAGGCAGCGCCGCGAGCCGGCACGTCGAGATCGACAACCGTGCCGGGGCGGAGCTGCTGGGACGCCGCATGGCGGCACTCGGCTATCGGTCGGCCATCGCGATCGCCGCGGCCGAGGGCGTGCTGACATCCGACGAGCGTCTCGCCGGATTCCGCGCGGGCTTCGCATCGGAGGGCGGCTCTGTCGAGCGCGTCATCCGCGGCGACTTCCGTCGCGAGTCGGGCGTGCGGGCGATGACGGCCGCGCTCGCCGACGGTGTGGAGCCGGGCACGCTCGTGTTCGGCATGAGCGACGTCGTCGCGATCGGTGCCATGGCCGCGATCCGTGAGGCAGGACGTGAGGTCGGCACCGACATCGCGGTGTGCGGCTTCGACGACGTTCCATCGAGCAGCGACGTCACCCCGGCGCTCACGACCGTGCACGTTCCCCTGAGCGAGGTCGGGTATCAGGCCTTCCGTGCGACGGTCGACGCCGACTGGCAGCAGGCCGCCCTGCCGCTGGAGGTCGTGGTGCGGGCGAGCACGCCGGGCGTCGCGCGATGACGACGGTGGTCCTCGCCCCCGACAGCTTCAAGGGCACGATCACCGCGGCGGATGCTGCCGCATCCCTCGCCGACGGCTGGGCCTCGGTCGATCCCGCAGCGACGTTCGTGCACCGGCCGATGGCCGACGGCGGCGAAGGAACGGTCGCCGCCTTCGAGGCCGCGGTGCCGGGGGCCGAGCGGATGTCGGTGGTCGTCGATGGCCCTGCGGGGGTGCCGGTCGAGACCAGTTGGCTGCTTCTCGACGCGACGCCCGACAGCCTCGGGGGTACCGGGGTCATCGATCTGGCGTCGACCTCGGGCATCGAACTGCTCGATGAGCTGCGACCGTGGGACGCCGACACCACCGGGTTCGGTCAGGCGATCGCCGCGGCCCTCGACCACGGCGTCTCGCGTCTGGTCGTCGGGATCGGGTCGAGCGCGTCGACCGACGGCGGATCCGGCATGCTGACCGCGCTCGGAGCGCGCTTCCTCGACGCATCCGGGGCCCCGGTCGCCCGAGGGGCGCGCGGTCTCGCCGACATCGATCGCGTCGACCTCTCCGGCCTGCGGGCGTCACCCGAGGTACGCGTGCTCACCGATGTCACGAACCCGCTGACCGGACCGCGCGGAGCGGCGGCCGTGTTCGGCCCGCAGAAGGGGTTCGTCGGCGACGACATCACACGAGCGGATGCCGCGCTCGAACGCCTCGCCGCGCTGCTCGGCCTCGACCCGGCGTTGCCCGGCACGGGGGCTGCAGGAGGAACCGGCGGCGCGCTGGTGGTGTGGGGCGCGACGCTCGCACCCGGGGCCGCCGAGGTCGCGGCGCTCATCGGACTCGCCGATGCGATCGCCGACGCCGACATCGTGATCACGGGCGAAGGGTCGTACGACGGTCAGTCGGGCGACGGCAAGGTCCCGTCGTTCATCGCAGGACTCGCTGCTTCGGCAGGGGCGGCGGCGCTGCTCGCCGCCGGGCGCATCACCGCCGATTCCGACACGGCGCTGTTCACGGCATCCGCCTCGCTCACCGATCTCGCCGGCTCATCGGATGCCGCGCTCGCCGACCCCGCGCGCTGGTTGCGCGAGGCCGGGGCTGCACTCGCCCGCGCGGTCTGACGGGGGCCTTCGCGGTCAGTATCCGCGTCGGCGTTCGCGTCTCCGCGCCCAGGCGGGGTCACTTTCGCATCGCGGATGGCGGGCGGGGTCACTTTCGCATCCCGGACGCCGGGCGGGGTCACTTTCGCATCCGGATGCCAGTCGGGGTCACTTTCGCACGGGAACGGGGCATTTCGGGTGCGTTTTTGACCCCGCATGCGTCGACCCCGCATGCGTCGACCCCGGACACCGTCGACCCCGCATGCGTCGACCCGGCATGCGTCGATCCCGGATGCGTCGACTCCGCGTACGTCCGCCCCGCACGCGCTTCTGCCCCCGCGCACGGTATGCGCGGGGGCAGAAGGCAGGGGCCCGAAGGAGCCGCCGGATCAGTCGCCGAGTGCCGCCGACACCACCGCGCGTGCTTCGGCCTGCACCTCAGCGAGATGCTCAGGGCCGCGCAGACTCTCGGCATACAGCTTGTAGACGTCTTCCGTGCCCGAAGGGCGGGCGGCGAACCACGCGTGCTCGGTCTGCACCTTGAGGCCGCCGATCGCGGCTCCGTTGCCGGGAGCGCTCGACAGCTTGGCGGTGATCTCCTCGCCCGCGAGGGTGGTCGCCGACACGGCATCCGGCGCCAGTTTGCCCAGGGTCGCCTTCTGCGCGGGAGTCGCGGGAGCGTCGACGCGCTGATAGGCCGACGAGCCGAAGGCCTGCTCGAGCTCGGCATACCGCTCGGACGGGCTCTTCCCGGTCACGGCGATGATCTCGGCCGCGAGCAGGCACAGCAGGATGCCGTCTTTGTCGGTCGACCAGACGGTTCCGTCCTTGCGAAGGAACGACGCCCCCGCCGACTCCTCGCCGCCGAAGGCCACCGATCCGTCGAGCAGACCGGGCACGAACCACTTGAAGCCGACGGGCACCTCGAGCAGCCGGCGTCCGAGTGACTCCGCGACCCGGTCGATGATCATCGACGACACGAGCGTCTTGCCGATCGCGGCGTCTCGCGGCCACTCGGTGCGGTGCGAGAACAGGTAGTCGATCGCGACCGCGAGATAGTGGTTGGGGTTCATCAGTCCGGCGTCGGGGGTGACGATGCCGTGGCGGTCGGCGTCCGCATCGTTGCCGGTGAGCACGTCGTAGTCGCCCTTCTTGGCGACCAGAGAGGCCATCGCCGAGGGGGATGACGGATCCATGCGGATCTTCTCGTCCCAGTCGAGCGTCATGAAGCGCCAGGTCGGGTCGACCTCGGGGTTCACGACGGTCAGGTCGAGGTCGTACACCTCTTTGATGAGCGCCCAGTACTCGACCGAGGCGCCGCCGAGCGGGTCGGCTCCGATGCGCACACCGGCGGTGCGGATCGCGTCGATGTCGATGATCGTCGCGAGATCGCGCACATACGCCTCGCGGAAGTCGTATCCGGGGAGGGCGTCCCAGTCGATGTCGGCGAACCGCTCGCGCTTGACCTCGGCGAGGCCGCCGGCGATCAGCTCGTTGGCGCGGTCGGCGATCCAGCCGGTCGCGTCGGTGTCGGCCGGTCCGCCGTGCGGGGGGTTGTACTTGAAGCCGCCGTCGCGCGGGGGGTTGTGCGATGGGGTGACGACGATGCCGTCGGCGCGCCCGGCGGCATCCGGTGCGAGTTCGCGGTTGAACGTGAGGATCGCATGGCTGAGCGCGGGCGTCGGCACCCACGCGTCGCGCGAGTCGACGCGGACGTCGACCCCGTTGGCCACCAGCACCTCGATGGCGCTGCGCTCGGCGGGCAGCGACAGGGCGTGAGTGTCGCGACCGAGGAAGAGCGGGCCGGTGATGCCCTGACCGGCGCGGTAGTCGACGATCGCCTGGGTGGTCGCCAGGATGTGATTCTCGTTGAAGCTGTTCGAGAGCGAAGACCCCCGGTGGCCGCTCGTGCCGAAGGCGACGCGTTCTGCGGCGACCTCGGGATTCGGGATGCGGTCGTAGTAGGCGGCGATCAGCTCGTCGACATCGATCAGATCGGATTCTTCGGCGGGAAGGCCGGCACGGCTCGTCATGCACACAGTCTGCCCCCATCTCGGCATCCGCGCATCTTCTGTCCCCAGCCCGTGCCCTAAGGTGAAACGCGTGACTGAACGCCGCACCTACAGCTACCTCGGCCCCGCCGGAACGTTCACCGAGGCGGCGCTCGATCAGGTCGCCGAGGCTCGCGGTCAGGACCGTCGCGCGGTGCACAACGTCGGCGAAGCGCTCGCCGACGTGCTCGAAGGGCGCAGCGACGCGGCGATGATCGCGATCGAGAACTCGATCGAAGGCGGCGTCTCGACCACGCAGGATGCTCTGGCCACACTGCCGGGTCTGCGGATCATCGGCGAATACCTCGTGCCCGTGAACTTCGTGCTCGTGGCGCCACGGGGCACCACCCTGGCCGATGTGCGGATCATCGCTGCCCACCCGGTGGCCTATGCGCAGTGCCACACCTGGCTCGGCGCGAATCTGCCGACGCATTCGCACGTGCCCGCGGCGAGCAACGTCGCCTCGGCGATCGGCGTGCTCGACGGGTCACTGCCCGCGCAGGCGGCGATCGCCGCTCCCGGAGTCGTGAAGCACCTCGACGTCGATGTGCTGGCCGAGGGCATCGGCGACAACGCCCAGGCTGTGACGCGCTTCGTGCTCGTGACCCGCACCACCACGGCCCCGGCTCCGACCGGAGCCGACAAGACCTCGCTCATCGTCGAGCTGCCGAACGACCACCCCGGATCGCTGCTCGAGATGCTCGAGCAGTTCTCGACCCGCGGCATCAACCTGTCGCTCATCCAGTCGCGTCCGATCGGAGACGAGCTCGGCAGGTACCGGTTCGTGATCGACGCCGACGGGCACATCGAGCACGAGCGCATGGCAGACGCGTTGCTCGGCATCCGGCGGTTCAGCCCGCGAGTGGTGTTCCTCGGGTCCTACCCGCGCGCCGATCGGCAGATCGTGCAGTACCCCGAGCGCTACGACGACGAGGTGTTCGTCGAGGCGCGCGACTGGCTGCGCGGCATCGTGAGCGGCGCGCCCGAGGCCTGAACCCGGCGTCGGTCGGTGTCAGACCGCGCTCACCTGCACGAGCGCCCGCTTGAACTCGGGCATCGCCGAGTGCGGATCGACGCGGTCGCCGGTCAGCAGGTTGGCGCTCTCGGCGTCCGGGTAGTGGAAAGGCACGAACACGGTGTCCGGACGGATGTCGCGGGTCAGCTCTGCCCGGGCGAGCACGGTGCCTCGCGAGTTGGAGAGGCGGATGCCGTCGCCCTCGCCGATCCCGTGGCGTCGGGCCGTGGCGGGGTGCAGCTGAGCGACGACGCCCGGGCGCTTCTCGGTCAGCTCGGCGACCCGACGGGTCTGAACGCCGCTCTGGTACTGCTCGAGCAGGCGACCGGTGATGAGGGTGAGGCCGTCGCCCTGTGGAGTCTCGTGAGCGCGCGGGCGCACCGCCACCAGTCTGGCGCGCCCGTCCGCGTGCGAGAAGCGATCGGCGAACAGGCGTGGAGTGCCGAGGCTGCCGATCGGGAACGGCCAGTAGGCCTCGATGCCCACCCCCAGGTCGAGCAGCGCGTGGCTGAGGCCCGAATAGTCGGCGCGTCCGCCGGCCGAGGCGCGGGCGAGTTCGTCGAACACCTCTGAGGGCTCGAGGCTCCAGACGCCCGGTGCATCGAGCCGACGTGCGAGCTCGGCCATGATCCACAGCTCGCTGCGTGCGCCGGCGGGGGCGTCGACGGCGCGGCGCCGGCGCAGCACCCGGCCCTCGAGGTTGGTCATCGTCCCCTCCTCTTCGGCCCACTGCAGCACGGGGAGCACGACGTCGGCTGCTCTCGCCGTCTCGGAGAGGAAGAAGTCAGACACGACGAGCAGGTCGAGGCGACCCAGCGCCTCGCGCACGGTCTGCACGTTCGGAGCCGACACGAACACGTTCGAGCCGTGCACGAGCAGCGCTCGCACACCCCCGGGAAGCCCGGCGCTGTGCAGCAGCTCGACGGCCGGGACGCCCGGCCCGGGAAGATCGTCGGGGTCGACGCCCCACACCGCGGCCACAGAAGCCCTCGCGGCCGGGTCGGTGATCGAGCGATAGCCGGGCAGCTGGTCGGCCTTCTGGCCGTGCTCGCGACCGCCCTGTCCGTTGCCCTGTCCGGTGAGCGTGCCGTAGCCGCACCCCGGAGTGCCGGGGAGCCCGAGCAGCAGCGCCAGGTTGATGGCGGCCGTCGCGGTGTCGGTGCCGTCGACGTGCTGCTCGACGCCGCGGCCCGTGAGGATGTAGGTCGAACCCGACTCGGCGAGACTGCGCGCGAGGTGTCGGATGCTGCGCGCCGGCACTCCGGTGACGGCCTCGGCACGTTCGGGCCACCACGACGACACCGATCGCCGGAGCTCGTCGAGGCCCGTGGTGCGCTGGCGCACATAGTCGGCATCATGAAGGCCCTCGGCGAGGACCACATGGGTCAGCGCGAGCAGCAGCGCCA
The DNA here is from genome assembly GCF_904831005.1 of Microbacterium hydrocarbonoxydans. NCBI lineage: Bacteria > Bacillati > Actinomycetota > Actinomycetes > Micrococcales > Microbacteriaceae > Microbacterium > Microbacterium hydrocarbonoxydans. The sequence goes on from NZ_LR882982.1 coordinate 3,105,697, forward strand.
GATCGGTGCCGGGCACGGGCTGCACATGGATGCCCGCGCCGTCGGCGCACAGCCGCGCGGTCGAGCTGTGGCGGGGATCGACGACGATCAGGCCGCCCCGGGCTCTGGCGCCCTGCAGGTGCGAGACGAACGGCGGCATGGTGTCGCCGACGTTCGAGCCGAGCAGCAGCACGGTCTCGGCGGTGTCGAGGTCGGCGAGCGGGAACGGAAGGCCGCGGTCGATGCCGAAGGCGCGATTGGATGCCGCGGCCGCCGACGACATGCAGAAGCGGCCGTTGTAGTCGATGCGCGAGGTGCGCAGGGCGATGCGCGCGAACTTGCCGAGCTGGTACGCCTTCTCGTTCGTGAGTCCGCCGCCGCCGAACACGCCGATCGCGTCGGCTCCGTCCTCGGCGGCGATGCGCGCGACCTGCTCCGCGATGAGGTCGAGCGCGGCATCCCACTCGACCGGATGCAGCTCACCGTCATCGCCGCGCACGAGCGGCGTCGTCAGTCGGCCGGGGGCCGCGAGCAGCTCGGCCGAGGTCCAGCCCTTCTTGCACAGGCCGCCGCGGTTCGTCGGGAAGTCCCGCCCGGCCACCGTGACCGGCAGAGCCGGGCGCTCGCCGGAGCGCGGTGCGGCGGCCGCGGTGGTCAGCGTCATGGCGCACTGCAGGGCGCAGTACGGGCAGTGGGTGTCGGTCATGCGACGGCCCCCTCGCGTGCGTGCAGCAGCTCGGTGATGCGGGCGCGGCATCCGCCGCATCCCGTGCCCGCCCGCGTGCACTCGCCGATCGCGGCGACCGACCCGCATCCCTCGTCGATCGCATCCTCGATCTGTCCGACGGTCACGGCGTTGCAGATGCACAGCGTCGCCTCTCGCCCCGCGGCGACCGTGGTCTCGGCGTCCGCGTCGTCGAGGCGCAGCAGCAGGGACCGGTCGGCCGGAAGCTCGCCGCCCCGCATGTACAGCACGCTCAGCTCGGCGGCAGCGCGCGGCATCCCGACCGCGACGAATCCGGTGAGGATTCCGTCTCTCGTCGCCATCTTGACGTAGGTGCCGTGCTCGGGGTCGGCCCACACGGCGATGCCGGGAGCGATCTCGCCCGCGGGCACGGGCGCGAAGGGGTCGGCCGAGACGTCTCCCGCAGAGACGATGTCGACGCTCTCGCTCTTGAGCGCGACGACGCCGGGATGCTCGTCGACGAACGCGCCCGTCGAGAGTTCGTCGCCGGTCAGCTCCGCGGTGATCGAGGCGGCCAGCCAGTCGGCCTGCCGCCACCCCGGACCGATCAGGCCGCGAGGCCCTCCCGGCACCTGCCGGTCGTGCAGGTGCGCGGCAGGATCCGCGACGTGCGCGCAGTCGCCGATCGCGTGGATGCGCGGATCCGTCCAGGATCGCAGCGTGTCATCGACGAGCACCCCGTTCCCGACGCGCAGGCCCGCCGCCTCGGCGAGCTCGACACGCGCCCGCACTCCGCACGAGAGCACGAGCAGGTCGCCCTCGATGCGCTTCCCGTCTGACGAGACCAGGGCGCGGAACCTGCGGATGCCGTCGTCGCCCTCCATCCCGATCACTCCCTCGGCGCGGGTGTGCGGCACCAGGGCGACGCCGGCTGAGGCGAGAGCGGTCGACAGGATGCTCGCCGACCCCCGATCGAGCTGCCGGGGCATCGGAATCGGTCCGAAGTGCGCGACCGACGGCACGGCCCCCGCATCGGCGAGCAGCATCGCGAGTTCGATCCCGAGCACGCCGGCGCCCAGCACCACCACGCGGCCGCCGCGGTCGACCACGGCGCGCACCTGCTCGGCATCCGACAGGTCGCGCAGCACGCAGACCCCCGAGGTGAGCTGCACGTCGAGGCCTGTGCCGTCGGGGCCGAGCCGCTCGAGCCCGTCGAGGGCGGGGACGATCGGCCGGGCGCCGGTGGCGAGCACTAGCCGGTCGTACGCGACGCTCGATCCGTCAGCGAGCACGACCGTGCGAGCGTCCCGATCGATCCGCTCGGCCCTGGCTCCTCGTCGCAGGTCGATGCCGGGGTGCGACTCGGCCGTGACCAGCGTGATCTCATCGGCCGTGGCCTCTCCGACGGCGACCTCGGCGAGCAGCACCCGGTTGTAGGGATCCGCCGTCTCGGCGCCCAGCACCGTCACCGTCACCCGGTGCGCGGCGATCAGAGGCAGGAGCTCTTCGGCGAAGCGGATGCCGACCGGCCCCGCGCCGATGACGACGATGCGCTCGGGCATCGTCAGATCCGGTGTCCGGCGAGGGAGGGCCGCGGACGGGCGTAGACGACGGCGGTGATGACGAGCAGCACCACGTAGGCGGCGACGAACCCGCCGAACGCGGGGGCGTAGGATCCCGTGCCGCTCTTCGCCGCGGCGAGCACCTGCGGGATCACGAACCCGCCGTAGGCGCCGATGGCCGAGATCAGTCCGAGGGCGGCTGCTCCCTTGCGCTGGGTGCTGACGGCGAGAGCATCGCCCGCGGTCGCGGCGCCTCGAGCGGCGAAGACGTTGGGGATCATGCGGTAGGTCGCGCCGTTGCCGACGCCTGCCGCGATGAACAGCATCAGGAAGCATCCGAGGAAGAGGACGAAGCTGTTCGCCTCGAGAGTCAGCAGCAGCGACAGAGCGCCGAGGATCATGAGAGAGAAGGCCGCGATCGTCATCCGTGCTCCGCCGAAGCGGTCGGCGAGCTTGCCGCCGTAGGGCCTGGCGAGCGAGCCGACCAGGGCCCCCAGGAAGGCGAGCGAGAGTGAGGCGCTGCCGATCTGGAATGTCGAGAACTCGGGGAAGGTGTCGGCGATGAGCTTGGGGAAGACGCTCGAGAAGCCGATGAACGAGCCGAACGTGCCGATGTAGAGCAGCGACAGCACCCACAGGTGCGGTTCGCGCAGTGCCGCTGCCGCGCCGGCGAAGTCGGCCTTGGCAGACGAGAGGTTGTCCATGTGACGCCACGCGCCCCACACGGCCACGAGGATGAGCGGGATCCACATCCATCCGGCGAAAGAGAGACTCAGGGTCGATGCCGCGGTGATCGACACGACGATCGGCACCGCCAGCTGAGCCACCGAGGTGCCGAGGTTGCCACCGGCGGCGTTGAGCCCGAGCGCCCAGCCCTTCTCCTTCTGCGGGAAGAAGTAGGTGATGTTCGCCATCGAGCTGGCGAAGTTGCCGCCTCCGAAACCCGCGAGCGCGGCGACGGCGAGCAGCACGCCGAACGGCGTCTCGGGGTCTTGCACGACGATGCCGAGCAGAGTCGCGGGGATCAGCAGCAGCAGCGCCGAGACGATGGTCCAGTTGCGTCCGCCGAAGCGGGCCACGAGGAACGTGTACGGGAACCGCAGCGTGGCGCCCACGAGACTCGGCAGCGAGATCAGCCAGAACGACTCGGTGGTGCTGAGGGTGAACCCCGCCGCCGGAAGGAGCACCACGACGATGCTCCACAGCTGCCAGATGATGAATCCGAGGAACTCGGCGAAGATCGACCAGCCGAGGTTGCGGCGGGCGATGGCCTTGCCTTCGGATGCCCAGAAGGTCGCATCCTCGGGGTTCCAGCCGTCGATCCATCGGCCTGGACGGCGGGTGAGGGTGACGGCGGTGGCGTCGACGCTGCGTGTTCCGATGGTCTGGGACATCGTGGCTCCTGGCGTTCGAGAGGATGTTTTCTCTGAACGTAGGGGGCGGATGTTGCAGGCCCGCGCGAGTGCGATTACCGCACGATTACTTCTCGATCACATCGGCAGGGTCGCGAATGAGAGAACTTCAGGAATCGTGCTCTGGCTCGTGCTCGTGCTCGTGCCAGGATGCGGCCAGCGCGGTGATCGCAGCGACCGCCGCGGCGGTGTCTTCGCGACTGCCGCCGGCTCGCCCCGCGGCGAGGCCGGCGAGATAGGCGCTGAGCGGGGCGGCAGGGCGGGCGACGCCGTGCGCGACATCGCGGGCGAGATCGAGGAGCAGGGCGACGTCGACGGATCCGCGGTCGATTCCGAGGGCTGTGCAGACGGCTGTCGTCCAGTCGTCCAGCGCCTCGACCGGAAGGTGCTGCGGCTTGTCTGTCATGTCATCTCCTCGTGTCGCGCGCTGCCGCGCGGGGGTGTCGATGCCGTGGCGCGGGGTGTCGATGCCGTGGCGTGGGCACGTTCGAGATCGTCCCATGTGTCGACATCCGCCGCCAGCGCTCCCGCCGGTATCGCGGCGATGCTGAGGTGCGCGAGCAGCGATCGCATCGAGGCGTCGCGTCCGCCGTCGGGGAGGGCCGCTGCGGATGCACGCAGTGCTGCCGTGCGATAGCGGCCCGCCAGCCACTGCATCCGTCCCGCGTCGTCGGTCAGGCAGACGCCGTCTGCGCGGATTGCGCCGTCGGAGCCGCCTGCGCCGTCTGCACCGTCGGGGCCGTCGGGGAGCGATGGATGCTGTCGCAGCAGCGCGACGGCGCTCTCGGCATGCGGCAGGTCGGCTGCCAGAAGCATGACCTCGGCGGTGTCGACGAGCGCCAGCCCTCTGACGATGCCCGCGACCGGTCCGCCGAAGTCCGGCGTCTCACGGGTCCAGACCACGCGGATACGGGTCGAGGACTGAGGGCCGACGACCACGATCGGCTCGCATCCGTCGACGGCCGAGATCGCGCGATCGAGCAGCGTGCGGCCGCCGACCTCGAGCAGGGGTTTGGCGGTGCCACCGAGTCGGGACGCCCGGCCGCCCGCGAGGATGATCGCGGCGGTCGGCCCGGTCGGCTCGGGTATCTCGGTCGCCTCGGTCGTCGTCGGGGTGGCCGCGTCGGTCATGAGAGCAGCATCACGTCGACCAGGTCGCCTGCCGCGACGGCCGACACCTCGGCGGGCACCACGGCGTAGGCATCCGCTCTCGCGAGTCCTGCGGCGAGGTGCGCGCCCGACGACCCGTCTGCGGCTGCGGGTCGCACCGACCAGGCTGCGGCGTCGGATCGGTCGAGCGTGACCGGCACGTACTGCTGTCGTCCCACCGGGCTGCGCCATGCTGCCGTGGTCGCGAGCCGGAGCATCGGGCGGTGCAGCGCGGCACGGTCGCCGAGCGCGAGCAGCGCGGGTCGCACGAACGCCTCGAATGACGCCGCGACGCTCGCCGGGTTGCCCGGCAGTCCGAAGACGAGCGCGTCGCCGAGGCGTCCGAAGGCCTGCGGCCTGCCCGGCTGCATGGCGACCGCCACGAACTCGATGCGATCGCGCAGCACGTTCTTGACGACCTCGTGGGCGCCGGCGCTGACTCCGCCGGAGGTGACGACGACGTCGACGCGCGCATCGTCGAGGGCGCGGTCGAGCAGAGCGGTGAACGCGGCATCCTCATCGGTCACCGTGTCGACCGAGACGACGTCTGCGCCCGCTTCCGCGCACAAGGCGGCGAGCAGCACCGAGTTCGACTCGGGAATCTGTCCGCGCGCCAGGTCTGCGCCGGGTTCCGCGAGTTCGCTGCCCGTCGAGATGACCGCGACGCGAGCGCGACGACGCACCTGCACGGTGTCGACGCCGGTGGCCGCGATGGCCGTGAGCTGCAGCGGGCCGAGCACCGTGCCTGCCGCCGCGACGACGGCGCCGGCGCGGAGTTCTTCGCCGCGGTGGCGGATGTTGGCGCCTTCTCGGGGCGGTGCGGTGGTCACGATCGCGGGGGCGTTCCACACCTGCAGTCCGTCGCGAGTGTGCTCGAAGGGCACGACGGCGGTCGCGGTGCGCGGCACGGGAGCGCCGGTCATGATGCGCGCGGCGATCCCCGAACGGAGCTCGGGTTCTTCGGCAGACCCCGCCGGAAGGTCGGCGATGATTCGGAGTTCGACCGGATGCTCGGCCGAGGCCGTCTCCACATCGGTGAACATGACCGCGTAGCCGTCCATCGCTGAGTTGTCGAACAGCGGAACATCGACGCGCGCGTGCACGTCGGCGGCCAGCGTGCGACCGGACGCCAGCGAGATCGGAACCGACTCGGCATCCAACGGCCGAACGGATGCCAGCACCTTCGCCCGCTGCTCTTCGACCGTGAGCATGGTCGCAGACGCGAGGGGAGTGGCGATTCGCATGCAGTCAGCGTACGACGGTCGCGGGGATGCCCCGCGACCGCGTCGCCCCTCTACCCCTGCCCTCCCGTTCGAAAGTCAGTGCTCGCGGAACATCGGCCAGCCGCTGCCCGGCAGCATGTGCGAATGCAGCGCGCCCTTCGCCGATTCCAGGTTCGGGTACGTGCCGGTCGCGGCATCCGACCCGGCCATGACCACGGTGTATCCCTCGTCGTCATGTCGGATGCTGCCGACGACTCCGTTCGTGCCATAGGCCACCCAGAGCCCCAGAGTCTTGGTAGTGCTCATCATCGAACCCCTTCCGTTGCTGGTGACGCTACGCCCCGGCGCACCGGAATACCACCCCTTGACGGGTGGTCTCGGCGGCTTTCGCCACGGTGCGCCGGTGCTGCGGGGCCAGTTGTGCATCGCAAACGGACGATCCGGATGCGGAACTGGCCCCGCCTGGAGGCCGGATGCCGAACTGGCCCCGCCCGCGGGCGTGGGACGGGCGGAGCGGGAGGCACAGACCTGCGAGCGTCAGCGACGGGACGCCAGCGCGCGACGGATGCGGTTCATCAGCGGTCGCCCGTCACCCAGGTCGAGCTGAGTCACGCGGATGACGATCCAGCCGAGGTCCTCGAGATCGCGCTGCCGCTGGATGTCGCGGCGCCACTGATCGCGGCTCGTGCGGTGGCCGTCGCCCTCGTACTCGATCGAGATCTTGAGGTCGGGATAGGCCATGTCGCTCCGCGCGATGAGGAGCCCGTTCTCGTGGATCTCGTACTGCACGACGGGTTCAGGAAGACCGCCCGCGACGATGAGCAACCGCGTCTCGGTCTCCTTGGGCGATTCCACTCCTTCGCGCGCACGGGACAGCGCGTCACGGACTCGTCGAGAGCCGGGGAAGCGGCCCCAGGCCTGCAGGCGCTGTTCGATGTCGGTCTCTGTCAGGCGAGGGCGCCCCTGACGCAGCCCGGGATAGTTGTCGGCGGTGCTCAGCACTGCGTCGAGGGCGATGACCACCTGATCGTCGGTCAGCGTCGCGGCGCACATGAACAGAGCCGCGGCCGGATCGACGACCGGAATTCCACCGATTCGCCAGGGGTGGGCCCGTCCCTCTGCCAGGCGTCGGCCGGTGACGCCGCGGCGGCGGACGCGCGCCGAACCCGTCGCCACGACCACGAGGATCGGTGCCTCGACGTACCAGACGCCGGGATGCGGATACCCCCACACGCGCATCGCCGTCTCCCCGCCGATGAGCTGACCACGGTGCAGTAGGGGCGCGAGGGCGACGACGCGATCGAGTGGTGTCTCGGCGGCCGTGACCGAACGCACCCCTCGGAAGGGCCGGTCGAGATCACGCGCGGATACGCGACCCCGAGCGACACCCGCGGCCGCGGCCTGCCGCACGGAGAAATGGCGCCCGAGTTCGTCGGGCAGGAGTATCCGATGGCGCATCCCATCAGGCTCGCTGGTCGGATGCGTGTTCTGGGCCTGACGACCGCGAGATCCCGAGAGATGTGGACAAGTCGCGCTTGTGGACAGAATGAGCGCCGCGGTCCTCCGGGGTGGTGCGGGGCCACTTCTGCATCCGGCGCCGCGAGCGGGGCCACTTCCGCATCAGAAACCGGCTTTTCGGATGCGGAAGTGGCCCCGCCTGGCTGTGGGATGCGGAAGTGGCCCCGCGCCTACAGCGCGGCGGCGATGAGCTCGAGCGTCTGTGCGCGTCCTGCGGCGGCGTCCCGCGGCTCGGACTCGTACGCTCCGGCGACCGGAGACAGCATGACTTCGTCGACGCCGTGCTTCTCAGCGAAGGCGCGCACCTCGGCGGCGACCGATTCGCCGGTGCCGACGAACCAGCGCGAGCGGGCGGCCTCGACGACCTGGTCTGTGGCGGCATCCGACTCGGCCGCGAGCGCTTCTTCGACCGTCTCGAGCGCGATCAGAGGCTTGTTCAGGCGCAGACGCGACATCATGCGCAGCTGTGGCAGGGCTCGTTCCTCGGCCTCCTGCTGCGTCGGCGCGGCGACGACGTTGACCGTGAGGAACGTGCGCGGTTCGGGGTGCTCCTCGCTCGGCTGGTAGCCGGTGCGGTAGAGATCGAGTGCGCGCTCGAGGCCCTGCCCCGAGAAGTGGTTCGCGAAGACATAGGGCAGCCCGTGGGATGCCGCGAGCTGGGCCGAGTAGTCGCTCGATCCGAGCAGCCAGACCTCGGGGCTTCCGCCGGCGGCCGGTGTCGCGTGCACGGTGTACTCGCCGCCCGAGGTGAACCGCACCGTGGCACCCTCGCCCGAGATGAGGGCGGCGATGTCCTGCACGTTGCGCGGGAACTGCTCGACATCGCTGGTCGTGCCTGATCCACGCAGCAGCTGGGTGATGACGGGGTCGCTGCCGGGTGCGCGGCCGAGGCCGAGGTCGATGCGGCCGGGGGCGATGGCCTCGAGGGCGGCGAACTGCTCGGCGACGATCAGCGGGGCGTGGTTCGGCAGCATCACGCCGCCCGAGCCGAGGCGGATCTGCGTCGTGCGCATCGCGGCGGCGGCGATCAGCACCGGGGGAGTGGTGGATGCCACGGCCGGCATGTTGTGGTGCTCGGCGAACCAGTAGCGGCGGTAGCCGAGGCGGTCGGCGACAGCGGCGAGATCGAGGGACGAGGAGATCGCCTCGGCGCTGGTCTGGCCGGTGCGAACCGGGACGAGGTCGAGAACGGAGAGCGCGGTGGAAGTCATCCCCGAATGCAACGGCGGGGGCGGGCGGGGCATTCCCGCCCGCCCCATCGTCGCCGATGCATCTCAGGCCGCGACGAGACCAGCGGATGCCGAGGGCGCGAACTCCTCGGTCAGCGCGCGGCGTGTGAGGCGGTAGCGGATGTGCCAGGCGGCGCTGAAGCTCTGCTCGGGAAGCTGTGCGAGGGCTGCGCGGTCATCGTGGCCGAGGCCGTCGCGGGCTGCTTCACGCAGCAGGTCGTCTCGGGTCGCCGGGTACTCCATGCTGCGAAGGAACCGGTCGAGATCGGGGGAGGTGTGCATGGGATCGTCCTTTCCGAATCGGGGACGGGGTGGGCCGGGATGCTCGCCCCGGCCCACCCGCGGTTCAGGCGGTGATCGACTGTCGGCTGTCGATCGACTCGACCTGGATCTTGCGTGGCTTCGCGCGCTCGCTCACCGGGATGATCACCGACAGCACGCCGCTCTCGTACGAGGCGCTGATCCCGTCGAGGTCGACACCGTCGCCGAGCGTGAACTGGCGGAGGAACGAGCCCGCTCCGCGCTCACGGGCGAGCCAGCGCACGCCTTCGCGGCCGTCGGCCGTGCGCTGGGCGCGGATCGTGAGCTGCCCGCCGTCGAGGTCGACGTCGATCGACCCCGGATCGATGCCGGGGAGGTCGGCGTGCAGGACATACCTGTCGCCGTCGCGGAAGAGGTCCACCGGCATGAGACGCGGTGCGCGGACGGAGTCCAGCACGCTCGCGGCGAAGCGGTCGAGCTGACTGAACGGATCGAGTGACATGGCCATGAGTGTCTCCTTTCGTGTGGCCCGGCTGGGCAGGTTTGGTGCGGATTATCTGCATCCGCTGCTATAGATTTTTTATAGAACACGTCGAGATAGAATGCAAGTCCCACAAGAGGGAGGTGCCGATGACCGATCGCGATCCGAGCATGCCGGTGTACGGCATCGCCGTCGCCGCGCAGCTCAGCGGGGTCCCCGAGGCGAGCCTGAGACTCTTCGAGGCGAAGGGTCTGGTCACGCCCGCACGCAGCGACGGCGGCACCCGCCGCTACAGCGATGACGACCTCGAGCGCATCCGCCGGGTGACGGGGCTGCGGGTCGAGGGCATCAACATCGTCGGCATCCGACGCGTGCTCGATCTGGAGGACGAGAACGCCGGGCTCCGCGACGAGCTCGCCGACGACCGCCCCTGATCGACGCGCCTCGAGAGGCGCCGAGGCGCCTGCGACTGCCACAGGAGGGCAGTAATTTAAGAGCATGGATGCCGAGATCTTCTACGTGCTCGTCGGTGCTGTCGTCGTGGCGGCGATCGCCCGGTGGCGCGGATGGCCGGCACCCCTTCTCGTCACGGTGGTGGCGCTCGCGGCATCCTTCCTGCCCTTCGTTCCCGAGGTCGAGATCGACGGCCACCTGCTGCTGAACCTCGTGCTGCCGCCGCTGCTGTACTCGGCCGCGCTCGACGTCTCGTTCGTGGGCTTCAAGCGCAGCCTGCCGCAGATCCGACGACTCGGCATCACCCTCGTGCTGCTCACCGCCGTGGTGGTCGGGCTCGTGGCCTGGTGGATCCTTCCGTCGCTCACGCTGCCCGGCGCTCTGCTGCTCGGTGCCATCGTCGCCCCGCCCGACGCGGTCTCGGCCGCCGCGATCGGCCGCAAGCTCGGTCTGCCGCGCCGCATCATGACGGTGCTGTCGGGGGAGAGCCTGATCAACGACGCGACCTCGCTCACCCTCTACCGCGTGTTCGCGGCGATCATCGCCGGTGCCACATTGACGGTCTGGGACGGCATCTGGCAGTTCCTCCTCGCGGTCGGCGTCGGTGTGGCGGTCGGACTCGTGTTCGGCATCGTGCTGCACCAGCTGCGCATGCGCATCAGCGACCCGGTCGTGATCGGCACCTTCGGCCTGCTCGCACCCTTCGGCGCGTACGCGATCGCCGAGCACCTGCTGGGTTCGGGTGTGCTCGCCGTCGTCGCGATGGGCCTCTATGTCGGCTACAACTCCCCGCGCACCGACTACACGACCCGTCAGCAGGAGGCCCCGCTCTGGCTCTCGGCCGACCTGCTGCTCGAGAGCTTCGTGTTCGCCTACATCGGCCTGCAGTTCCCGCGCGTGCTCAGCGATCTCGGCGGCGAAGAAGTCGGACGCATCCTGGCACTGTCGGGCGTCGTGCTCGTCGTCGTGCTGGTCGTGCGCCCGCTCTATGTCTATCCGGCGAATCTCTGGGCGAACTTCCAAGACCGCAGGAGGCTCGAACGCTGGGACCGTACGGTCGAATCCGGCGCCTTCGACGAACGCCGCCGCGACTCGAAGCGCTGGAAGCAGTACAGCGCCGAAGAGCTGCGGTCCAAGATCGTGCGCGACCGCATGGCCGGCCTGCAGCTGACCTGGAAGGACAATGCCGTCATCTCGTGGGCGGGGATGCGCGGTGTCGTCACGCTGGCGACCGCGCTCGCCGCAGCAGACCTCGCCGCGCTCGACACCGAGCCCTCGCACGCGATCGTGGTCGTGGCCTTCGTCGTGACCGTGGGCACGCTGCTGCTGCAGGGGCTCACTCTGCCGCTGCTGATCAGAGGACTCGGCATCGCGAGCGACGTCGACGATCACGAAGACGAGCAGGCGATCGCCGAGGTCAAGGCCAAGAGTCGCGAGGCGGGCAAGGCGTATCTGGCCGAGAAGCGCGTCGAGTGGGAGGCGAAGTACGGCACCGTCGACATCGGGGTGTTCGATTCGTTCACGAAGCGCATGACCCGTGTCGAGAAGGACACCGACGAGGCTCAGCAGGTCGAGGACGCCGTCGCACGGCCGTCGTACGACGACCTCGCGTCCCTCACCCGCGGGTGGCTGCAGGTGCGCCGCGAGATACTGCTCGCCGAGCGCGATGCCGGCAACCTCGACGAAGAGGTCATGCGCGAGCTCATGACCGCGATGGATGCCGAAGAGCTGGCCCTCGACACGCGCGCAGCCACGCGTCAACCCGGGCGCGCGTAGCCCGCAAGACGAACGCCTCGTCCCGGAGGCGGGACGAGGCGCTCGGTCGGCGAAGGAGGCAGGTCAGCGGGTGCCGGCCGGCTCGTTCCGGGATGTCGCGGCAGCTGCCTCGGCATCCGCTTCAGCATCCGTGTCGTCGTCGGCCGAGTCGTCGGCGAACGGCAGGCCCTCGCGGGGTGCGTTGTAGAGCTCCTCGTCGAGGATGCCCTCGCGCTTCGCGACGATGGTGGGCACGAGCGCCTGGCCCGCGACGTTGACGGCGGTGCGACCCATGTCGAGGATCGGGTCGATCGCGAGCAGCAGGCCCACACCCTCGAGCGGCAGGCCGAGGGTCGACAGCGTCAGAGTGAGCATGACGGTCGCGCCGGTGGTGCCCGCGGTCGCCGCAGAGCCGACGACCGAGACGAGCACGATCAGCAGGTACTGCACGAGGGTGAGCTCGATGCCGAAGAACTGGGCGACGAAGATCGCAGCGATGGCCGGGTAGATCGCTGCGCAGCCGTCCATCTTGGTGGTCGCGCCGAACGGCACGGCGAATGAGGCGTACGAGCGGGGCACGCCGAGGTTGCGCTCGGTCACACGCTCGGTGAGGGGCAGCGTGCCGATCGACGAGCGGCTGACGAATGCCAGCTGCACCGCGGGCCAGACACCCGAGAAGTACTGCCTGATCGACAGTCCGTTGGTCTTCACGAGCACCGGGTAGACCACGAAGAGCACGAGCGCGAGGCCGATGTACACGGCGATCGCGAACCAGCCGAGCGACGCGAGCTTCTCCCAGCCGTACTCGACGACGGCGGCACCGATCAGGCCGAAGGTGCCGATCGGGGCGATGCGGATGATCCACCACAGCACGCGCTGGATGACCTTGAGCAGTGATTCGGTGAACGCGAGGAAGGGCTCGGCCTTCTTGCCGGCCTTGAGCGCCGCGATGCCGACGGCGACCGCGATCACGATGACCTGCAGGATGTTGAAGTTCACGCTCGACGAGAACGTGCCCTCGGCCGCGCCGGGGTTGGTGCTGACGCTGAGGCCGAGGAAGTTCTGCGGGATCAGTCCGAGGAGGAAGTTCCACCAGGTGCCGACCGTGTAGGGAGCGCTCGGGTCGAGGTCGTCGCCGGCGCGCGATCCGGGCTGGATCACGAGTCCCAGCACGATGCCGATGGTCACGGCGATGAACGCGGTGATCGCGAACCACAGCAGGGTCTGACCGGCCAGGCGTGCGGCGTTCTGCACGCGCCGCAGGTTCGAGATGCTCGCCACGATCGCGGTGAAGATCAGCGGCACGACGGCGGTGCGCAGCAGCGTGACGTACGAGCTGCCGATCGTGTCGAGGGTGGCCGAGAGGCCGTTCGGCTCGTCGCCGGTCGCGCCGAGCTGGCGGGCGATCAAGCCGGCGGCGATGCCGAGGACGAGGGCTGCGAGGATCTGGAAGCCGAACGAGGTCAGCAGCTTCCGGACGGGACCGCGGGTGTCTGGCGCCTTCGTGGCGCGGACGGTGGTGCTCATTGGATCGGGGACTCCAGAGAATCGGTGCGCGCCGTGTGCGCGCAGGTCTCCACGCTAGAAGTGCGGCGGCGGGCACTGGGCCGACATGACGAAGGATGACGGATGCCGCGGCATCCGTCATCCTTCGTCAACGGCGTCCGGCGCTACTTCGCGAAGCACTCCTCCTGCTTGTCCTGGAGGATCTGCGTGGTCATGGCCTTCTCCTCCTCGTTCTTCTGCTTGTCCTCGCCGTCGGCGATGTAGGCGAGTGTCTCGTCGCTCAGTTCGGAGTCGACGAGCGCCTCGGCGAAGCAGGTCGCCGCGTCATCAGAGATGGCATCGGGCAGCCCCTGGTCTTCATAGACCTGCTGGATGCCGTCGGCGACGTCATCGACCGTGGGGCGGGCTGACCCGCCGCAGGCTGCGAGGGAGAAGGCGAGAGCCGCGATGGGCAGCGCCAGGATGATGCGGGAGCGGGTGCGCGGAGTTCTGCCGGTGGTGATCATGCTGGCGACGGTACAGGTTCAGGGCGAACACGCCGAGGGGGTTGCGCTGCTCCGGTCGGACCTTGCGTCGGACCTTCCGGTCGCAGTTCGTGCCGCCCGGACCGAGTTTCGGCGGCACCAAGTGCGACCGCAGGCCGTTTCACGCAGGGCGAGGCCGTTCCCGGGCAGGGCGAGTCGCGGTCAGGCGAGTACAAGCAGGTCGCCGACCTCGCAGCCGAGGGCATCGCAGATCGCGCGCAGCGTCGAGTACCTGATCGCCCGCGCGCGGTCGTTCTTGAGGACTGACAGGTTCACGATGCTGACGCCGACGCGTGCGCTGAGCTCGGTCAGGGTCATCCCGCGTTCCGCGAGCAGCTCGTCGAGACGACAGTGGATGCCGGTGAGCTCGTCGTCGTTCTCGGCCGGAGTCATACGAGGCCTCTGGTGTCGTCCTCGAGCACGGCCTTCTCGTGCTGGAGGCGGATGCCCTGGCGGAACGCGGCGGCGATCAGCCCCACCGCCACGCCGGTCGCGAAGAGCGGCACGATCGACCAGAACTCGATCGGATGCGTGGGCTCTCCCGAGCCCGATCCGATCGCCGCGAGCACTCCGTTGCGTCCCATGGTCTCGAGCAGGACGATGAGCACGGGAGCGAGGGTGAGCGTCCACCCGATCGCGTCGAACGCTCTGGCGTTCCCCCGCACGAAGAAGCGGCCGCGCAGGAAGTTCCACGCCACGAGCATGATCGCGGCGATCACGACGAGGGGGGCGAGCACCCAGAGTGCGAGCGACCAGATGATCGCCGCCGTCGAGACGGCATTCACTCCCGTGGCGAACACCATCGCCTGCTGCGCGATGCCCTCGACCGAGGAGGCGCCTGAGTCGACGGTCGCACTGATCGGCTGCTCGTCGATGGGGATCGACCAGGCGATGCCCTGGTCGCGGAACGTGCCGAGAACGCGCAGCACGGTGCTGATCGCGGTGACGACGACGGCGGCGGCGCCGAAGAGGATCACGGTGATCGCATCCGCCTTCTCCGACCGGCCCGTCGTGTGCTCTGACGCGGTGTTCATCAGACGAGCCCCTTCGTGTCGTCCTCGAGAGTGGTCTTCTCGCGCTGCAGTCGGTCGCCGATCGAGAAGACAGTGGTGATGAGCGCGATGACGAACGCACCGAGGATGAAGGTGAAGGGCTCGACGCTGATGAGGGCGTTGTCGAGGCCGTTGTCGGTGATGACGGCGACCGCGGCGTTCGCGAGCATGTTGTCGAAGAAGCGCACCGCGGCGAAGCCCAGCAGACCGGTCATTCCGGCCGTCGCCACCAGGGCGGTGCTGCGGCGGCTGAACACGCGGCCGTCGAGGGTGCGTCGGGCGAGCAGGATCAGGCAGCCGATCACGACGACGATCGTGACGATCTGCAGCACTTGGCCGATGATCCCGGGCACGGCTCCGATCGCGGGCAGCTCTGTCGCGGTCAGCGTCGCGCTGTCGAGGTCGGCGGCGACGCTGCCGCCCGTGCTGAGCGGCACGTCGACCGGGGTGGCGGGGCCCGCGAACTCGACCAGCACCGGAACATCGACGCCGCGGGCGAGTTCGATGATCCGCATGATCGAGAACACGGTGATGTAGGCGGCGATCAGGGCTCCCGAGATGCAGAAGCCGATCATCGCGCCGCTGTCTCCGCGAGACAGCGTGCGGTTCTTCGTCGTTGTCATGATGCGCTCCTTATCGATCTTCGATATTACCGATAGTCGTTAACATAACGAGAATCGATAACACGCGTCAAGGCCTCCGCCGCATCGGTCTCGCAGAGGGGCCGATCAGGGCCTATCCCGCGGCGCTATGCCGACGGCGAACACGGGCATACGTCATCCGCACGGTGGTTACTCTCGATGTACAGGCGCGGAGACCGTCGCAGGACTCAGCGCTTCGCCCCAGTGCGAATAAGGAGTCACAGCATGTTCGAGAGATTCACGGACCGAGCCCGTCGAGTGGTCGTCCTCGCCCAAGAAGAGGCGAAGATGCTCAACCACAACTACATCGGCACCGAGCACATCCTGCTCGGCCTCATCCATGAGGGTGAGGGTGTCGCAGCCAAGGCGCTCGAAAGCCTCGGCATCTCCCTTGACGCCGTCCGCGAGCAGGTTCAGGACATCATCGGCCAGGGTCAGCAGCAGCCGACCGGCCACATCCCGTTCACGCCGCGCGCCAAGAAGGTGCTCGAGCTCAGCCTCCGCGAGGCGCTGCAGCTCGGCCACAACTACATCGGCACCGAGCACATCCTGCTCGGCCTCATCCGCGAGGGCGAGGGTGTCGCAGCCCAGGTGCTCGTGAAGCTGGGTGCCGACCTCAACAAGGTGCGTCAGCAGGTCATCCAGCTGCTCTCCGGTGCCCCCGGACGTGAGCCGGCTGCCGTCGGCGCGCAGTCGAACGACACCCCGAGCGCCCAGGGCGGCTCGCAGGTGCTCGACCAGTTCGGTCGCAACCTGACCCAGGCTGCACGCGACAACAAGCTCGACCCGGTCATCGGGCGCGAGAAGGAGATCGAGCGGGTCATGCAGATCCTGTCTCGCCGCTCCAAGAACAACCCGGTGCTGATCGGTGAGCCCGGCGTCGGCAAGACCGCGGTCGTCGAGGGACTCGCCCAGGCGATCGTCAAGGGCGATGTGCCCGAGACGCTGAAGGACAAGCAGCTCTACTCGCTCGACCTCGGCTCGCTCATCGCCGGTTCCCGCTACCGCGGTGACTTCGAAGAGCGCCTCAAGAAGGTCACCAAGGAGATCCGCACGCGCGGCGACATCATCGTCTTCATCGACGAGATCCACACCCTGGTGGGTGCGGGTGCCGCCGAGGGCGCGATCGACGCGGCCAGCATCCTCAAGCCGCTCCTCGCTCGTGGCGAGCTCCAGACCATCGGCGCCACCACGCTCGACGAGTACCGCAAGCACTTCGAGAAGGATGCCGCTCTCGAGCGCCGCTTCCAGTCGATCCAGGTGAACGAGCCGAGCCTTCCTCACACGATCAACATCCTCAAGGGGCTGCGCGATCGCTACGAGGCGCACCACAAGGTGCAGATCACCGACGGCGCGATCGTCGCGGCCTCGAACCTCGCCGACCGCTACGTCTCCGACCGGTTCCTGCCCGACAAGGCCATCGACCTGATCGACGAGGCCGGCGCCCGCCTGCGCCTCAGCATCCTGTCGAGCCCGCCCGAGCTGCGCGAATTCGACGAGAAGATCGCGAAGGTGCGTGAGCAGAAGGAGCTCGCCTCGGAAGAGCAGGACTTCGAGAAGGCCGCATCGCTGCGTGATGAGGAGAAGAGCCTCCTCGCGGAGCGCCTGCGCCTCGAGAAGCAGTGGCGTTCGGGCGACGTCGCGACCCAGGCGGTCGTCGACGAGGGTCTGATCGCCGAGGTGCTCGCACAGGCCACCGGCATCCCGGTCTTCAAGCTGACAGAGGAGGAGTCCTCGCGTCTCGTCTTCATGGAGAAGGCGCTGCACCAGCGCGTCATCGGTCAGGAAGAGGCCATCGCCGCGCTCTCCAAGACGATCCGTCGTCAGCGTGCAGGCCTCAAGGACCCGAAGCGCCCCTCGGGCTCGTTCATCTTCGCCGGCCCCACGGGCGTCGGAAAGACCGAGCTCGCCAAGGCGCTCGCCGAGTTCCTCTTCGACGACGAGGCTGCGCTGATCTCGCTCGACATGAGCGAGTTCGGTGAGAAGCACACCGTTTCGCGTCTGTTCGGTGCCCCTCCCGGATTCGTCGGATTCGAAGAGGGCGGCCAGCTCACCGAGAAGGTGCGCCGCAAGCCGTTCAGCGTGGTGCTGTTCGACGAGATCGAGAAGGCCCACCCGGACATCTTCAACTCGCTGCTGCAGATCCTCGAAGAGGGTCGACTGACCGATGGTCAGGGCCGCGTGATCGACTTCAAGAACACCGTCATCATCATGACCACCAACCTCGGTGCTCGTGACATCGCCGGTGGTCCGGTCGGATTCCAGATCGAGGGCGTCAACTCGACGAACTACGAGCGGATGAAGGGCAAGGTCAACGAAGAGCTCAAGCGCAACTTCAAGCCCGAGTTCCTCAACCGTGTCGACGACATCATCGTGTTCCCGCAGCTGTCGAAGGAAGAGCTCGTGCAGATCGTCGATCTGTTCACGAAGCGCCTCGGCGAGCGTCTGCTCGACCGCGACATGACGATCGAGCTCTCGCAGGCCGCCAAGGAGCGTCTCATCGAGATCGGGTTCGACCCGGCGCTCGGTGCCCGACCGCTGCGTCGCGCGATGCAGCACGAGGTCGAGGACCGTCTGTCCGAGAAGATCCTGCACGGTGAGCTGAACCCCGGCGACCACGTGAAGGTCGATGCGAAGGACGGCGGGTTCCTGTTCGAGCACGGCCCGCGCGGCGAGAAGGTCGCGGTCGGCGTCAACACCGGCGGAGCGATCTCCGGCACTCCCGACCTGGCGGTTGCCAGCGGGGAGTAGTCCTCACGACAGAAGGGGCGGATGCGAACAGCATCCGCCCCTTCTGCGTGTGATGGGAGCCCCTCACGGCCTTTCGAATCGCGCACTTCGCAGATGCCGGGCCAGAATTTCTGCATAGTGCGCTACTCGAAGGGTGTGGGCGCTCAGGGTCCGGGGAGGTCTCGGGTTCTAGGCTTGAGGATGTGAGCGACTACATCGTCCGGGCGGCGCGCAGTGCCGACATCGTCGGCATCCGTGCCCTTCTGCAGCCGATGGTCGAGCAGCGCATCCTCCTCGGCAAGGATCTGGCGGTGCTCTACGGCGCCGTGCAGGAGTTCGTCGTCGCCGAGGCAGACGGAGAACTCATCGGATGCGGCGCGCTGCACGTGTTCTGGGAGGACCTGGGCGAGGTGCGCACCCTCATGGTGCGTGACGACTGGCTGCACCACGGCGTGGGTGGCGCGATCGTCGAGCACCTCGAGCAGAACGCCCGCGTGCTCGGTCTGAGTCGTCTCTTCTGCCTGACCTTCGAGATCGACTTCTTCGGCCGACGGGGGTATACGCCGATCGGCGAGCAGGTCGTCGACCCCGACGTGTACTCGCAGCTGCTGCGCAGTGGCGACGCCGGCGTCGAGGAGTTCCTCGACCTCGCGCACGTCAAGCCGAACACCCTGGGCAACACCAGGATGATCAAGAGCCTCAACTAACCTGGACACATGCCCCGTCAGTCTGCCGCCGTCTATCGTCGTCGGCGACTGGTGACCCTGGTCGCGCTGATCCTGGTGCTCGCGGTCGTCGGCGTCTCGGTCTGGCTGCTGGTCGCACGGCCCTGGGCGGCAGCGACCGACGCGTCACCGGTTCCGACCTCGTCCTCGACGTCGACGACGGCACCGACCCCGGGCGCGGGAGCGAGCGAATCACCCGCGCCGTCGCCATCGCCATCGCCTTCGCAGTCGCAGGAGGGCGAGACGCCGACCGACGGGCCCAGCGTCGAAGAGACCCCCGGGCTCGTCGCGTGCCAGGCCGGAGATATCGAGGTCACTGCGGTCACGGATGCCGAGTCGTACCCGGCGGGTGCGCTGCCGAACCTCTCGATCTCTCTCACGAACCGCGGATCTGCCGACTGCACGATCGACGTCGGGTCGACGACGCAGCGGTTCACCGTCTCGAGCGGCGCCGATGTGTGGTGGCGATCCACCGACTGCCAGGAGAACCCGAGCAGCATGATCGCGACCCTCGCGGCGGGAGCGACGGTCACGAGCAAGGTGCCCGTGGTGTGGGATCGCACGCGGTCCAGCGTCGACACGTGCGCGCAGGAGAACCGCCCGCGCGCTCCCGGCGGAGGCTCGTCGTATCACGTGTCGGTCGAGATCGGCGGGTTCCCCGCTGCGACCACCGCGCAGATCCTGCTCTACTGATCGGTCGCGCGCCCACCCGTGCTGACACTGCGGGTTCTTTGGGATACCATAGAGATGGCTCTCTTGATCTTGCGGCGCTATGCCATCCCCAGTGGCGTCGAACCATAGCGTCCCCAGCGCTTCGACACTGCCGCCCGAGAGCCCCGGGCCCTTTCGACTGCATCCATCCCCAATGGTCACTCGAGAGGGCCCAATCTGTGTCACGGGCTCTGTGTGGTGGGTTCTCGGGTTCTTGGGTGCTTGCGGTCTGGGTGCTCGGTGCCGGGGGTGCAGGTCGGGAGCGTCGACGCTCGCACCGGAATAGGCTGGAGCCATGGCATCGAAGAAGGCGAAGTCCGGCAAGAACAAGCCCGCGCCCGAGGACTTCCGGTCGGATGCTCTCGCGCAGGCGCTCGAGAAGCAGGATATCGCCGCGGTCGCTCTGGCGCTGCGCCACGGCACCACCGTCGTGCCGCTGATCAAGCCCGGCGCCCGCGACAACCCGCTCGACAGCGGAGAGGTGTGGACCTATCGCGACCCGAACTCCGGCGACCTCGCACTGCTGCTGTTCAGCGACGCGAAGAACAAGCCGGCGAATCTGCCGCCGGGCGTCGGGATCTACAGCGCGGAGTGGTTGCGGGCATTCCTCGCCACGCATCCGATCACGACTGTGTTCTTGGACATCGCGGGTCCGCATCCGATGCAGGCGTCGCCCGAAGAGATCCTCAAGGCGCTCGACGCCTGACGCCGGGGCCGGGGGCGGGAAGGGCTGTCGGCCGGGCCGCCGAGGCATCTGACTCCTACGTCGCGACCCGTCACCGGCATCCGTTCTGCTGCGCTGCGATCGAGCAGGGTCAGTCGTGCATCTGCCGAACCTGCGGGGTCAGTTGTGCATCCGATAGGCCGGGTTCCGGTGCGGAAGTGGCCCGGCCCGGATGCGAGGTGCGGAAGTGGCCCCGCCCGGATGCGAGCTGCGACCTGTTGGGGAGGGGAACGGCGTCAGCACGACCGTGCGCGGTCACTACAGCATCCGAATCGTGCCGGTGGCGTGCGAAATCGACCATCCAGCCGGTGGAGCGCCCTGCAGGTCAGAAGGGCGGGATGTCGCGCTCGGGGCGGCGTGAGGTGTTGCGGGCGCGGACGTCGTTCAGCGCGGCGCGCAGCGTCTTCGAGCGATCGTCGACCACCTGCTCGTAGCCGAGGCGCGAGGCCTCGGAGCGGCGCTGCGCCGACTGCGTGACGGGGCGGATCTCGCCGGCGAGGCTCAACTCGCCCACCGCGGCGACGGTGCGCGGCACCCGGATCTGCTGGATGGACCCGGCCACGGCGACCGCGATGGCGAGATCGGCCGCGGGCTCGGTGAAGCGCACACCGCCGACGGTCGACACGTAGACGTCGAGGTTGCTCGTCTTGATGCCTGCGCGTCTCTCGAGGATCGCCAGCACCATCGCCACCCGCGAGGCGTCGAGACCGTGCACGACACGTCGCGGGTTCGGCGCCGAGGTGTCGATCGTGAGCGCCTGCACCTCGACAGGCAGGGCGCGGCGGCCCTCGAGCGAGATCGCGACGCAGGTTCCCGGCTCGGTCTCGCCCTGCGAGAGGAAAAGGCCGGAGGGATCCGGCACCTCGGCGATGCCGTCGCCGGTCATCTCGAAGCATCCGACCTCGTCTGTGGGGCCGAACCTGTTCTTCAGCGCGCGGATGAAGCGCAGCGATGTCTGCCGGTCGCCTTCGAAGTGGCAGACCACGTCGACCAGGTGCTCGAGCACACGGGGCCCCGCGACCTGGCCGTCTTTCGTGACATGCCCGACGATGATGACGGGCAGCCCGCGGTCTTTGGCCACGCGGATCAGCGTCGCCGCGACCTCGCGCACCTGACTCGGCTGCCCGGCGGCGCCGTCGATCAGCGACGACGACACGGTCTGCACCGAGTCGACGATCACGAGCTGCGGCTGCACCGCGTCGATGTGACCGAGGATCGTGGCGAGGTCTGTCTCGCTCGCGAGGTAGAGCTCGTCGTGCAGTGCTCCGGTGCGCTCGGCGCGCAGACGCACCTGGCCCGGCGACTCCTCGGCACTCGCGTAGAGCACGCGCCGCCCGCCGCGCGCGGCCTGCGCCGCCACCTCGAGCAGCAGCGTCGACTTGCCGACTCCGGGCTCACCGCTGAGCAGGATCGCGGCGCCCGGCACGATGCCGCCGCCGAGCACCCTGTCGAACTCGCCGACGCCGCTCGATCGTCGAGGTGCGTCGGCCGTCGTGATCTGCGTGATCGGACGCGCTGCGCGGTCGGCCGTGGGCGCGAGCGGCGTGACCCGGCTCAGGATGCCGGTCTGCGTGCCCTGCTCCTGCACGGTGCCCCACTGCTGGCACTCGGCGCAGCGGCCCACCCACTTGGCGGTCGTCCATCCGCATTCCGTGCAGACATAGGCAGGGGGAGCGGGTTTGCGGGTGGCCATGCAGCCAGGCTATCGCCGGTATCCGACATCCCTATTGCGGAGGGCATTATTCACGGCCGAACCACTCCCGGCCCCAGTGGCACAACGGGATACTGGATTCATGGCCAACGGCGGGCCCGTCTGCGGGCCGATCTCGAGCTTCTCGCGAGTGCGGATACTGCACGCGCTGTTCGAAGACGGCTCGGCGGCCGACAGTGGCATCCTGCTCGTCGACGCACGCGCAGGGCAGACCCGCGCACAGCGCACGATCGGCGAGCTGTGCGAGGCCACGGGGCTGCACCCCAACACCGTGCGCGAGCACCTGCAGCGGCTCATCGAGGGCGGCTACGTCCTTCAGACCAGCGAGCGCCGCACCACCCGCGGGCGCCCGCGCACCCTCTACAGCGCCGCGACCGGCATGAGCGACGCCTCGAGTCCCATCGCCCGCGACAAGGCGAAGGCCGCCGCCGTGCGCGGCGACCTGCTGCGTCGAGTCCTTCCTGCCTCGGCATCCGCTCTCGGTCGTGACGCGACCTATCAGCTGGACGCCCTGATCGAACACCTGGAGGAGAGCGGCTTCGAGCCCGTCGTCGATGACGAGCAGCTCACCGTCGATCTCAGCCCGTGCCCGCACGCCGCGGGGCGCGTCGAAGACCGTCCGATGCTGTGCTCAGTGCATCTCGGCCTCATGCAGGGGGTGCTCACCGAAGCCGGTGGGCCGCTCGCCGCCGAGGCCGTGCGCACGTCCGCCGTTGCGGCGGACTGCGTCGAACCCACGGAATGCACCGTGCAGCTGCGTCTGTCGGAGATGACCGCCGCCTAGGCGAGCATCTGTCTTATTCACGGTCGGCGGCCCATCGGGGGCGGCAGGCCCGTCGTTAGCGTGTCACCCGGGCGCTGGACCACCAGGGCGCGGAAGAAGGAGTGGCTCATGGAATGGCTCGACCCGCTGGTCCTGTCCCGATGGCAGTTCGGTCTGACGACCGTCTACCACTACCTGTTCGTGCCGCTGACGATCGGCATGGCGCTCGTCGCCGCGATCTTCCAGACCGCATGGGTGCGCACCGGCAAGGTGCAGTACCTGCACCTGACCCGGTTCTTCGGCAAGATCTTCCTGATCAACTTCGCCATGGGCGTCGTGACGGGCATCGTGCAGGAGTTCCAGTTCGGCATGAACTGGTCGGACTACTCGCGCTTCGTCGGTGACGTCTTCGGCGCTCCGCTCGCCTTCGAGGGACTGCTCGCGTTCTTCTTCGAAGCGACGTTCATCGGCCTCTGGATCTTCGGCTGGGACAAGCTGCCCCAGAAGCTGCACCTCGCGACGATCTGGTGCGTCTCGATCGGCAGCATCCTGTCGGCGTACTTCATCATCGCCGCGAACGCCTTCATGCAGAATCCGGTCGGCTACGTCTTCAACCCCGAGACCAATCGCGCCGAGCTGACCGACTTCTGGGCGCTGCTGACGAACCCCGTCGCGCTCGCCGCCTTCCCGCACACGATCTTCGGTGCGCTGATGTTCGCGGCGGGAGTCGTGATCTCGGTCTCGGCCTGGCACCTCGCCCGCGGGCAGCACTTCGACACCATGCGCATCTCGCTGAAGTTCGGCCTGTGGGCGATGATCTTCTCAACCGCCGGCGTCGTGCTCACGGGTGACCAGCTGGGACTCGCGATGTACGCCGCGCAGCCGATGAAGATGGCGGCCGCCGAGGCGACCTTCAACACGGTGTGCGGGCCGGATGCCTCGTTCAGCCTCTTCACTCTCGGCACCCCCGACGGCAGCTCCGAGCTGTTCTCGATCCGCGTGCCGTACCTGCTGTCGCTGCTGTCGACGCACACGTTCGACGCGTGCGTGCACGGCATCAACGACCTCAACGCCGAGTACGCCACCACCTTCGCCGACACCGGACTCACCGAGTTCGCCCCGATCCTCTGGGTCACGTACTGGGCGTTCCGTTGGATGATCGGCCTCGGCATGGCCGCAGCCCTCGTGGCCGTGGTCGGTCTCTGGGTCACCCGCAAGAGCGCAAAGAACCCGCCGGCGCCGTGGATGTGGAAGCTCGCGATCTGGTCGTTCCCGCTCGCGCTCGTCGCCAACATCATGGGCTGGGTCTTCACCGAGATGGGCAGGCAGCCCTGGATCGTGTTCGGGCTCATGACCACGCAGGACGGCGTCTCACCGGGAGTGAGCGGCGTCGAGGTGCTGATCTCGCTGATCGCCTTCACCGCGATCTACGCCGCGCTGGCCGTGGTCGAGATCCGACTCATCATCCGTGCCGCCCAGAAGGGTCCGGACACCGAAGAGCAGCCCCACGACGAGACGGCCCAGCTGCCGTCGGTCGTCTACTGAGAAAGGGATCAGTCATGGAATACATGTGGTTCTGGATCGTCGCCTTCCTCTTCGTCGGCTACTTCGTACTCGACGGGTTCGACTTCGGCGTGGGCATGTCGCTGCCGTTCCTCGGCAAGAACGACGTCTCGCGTCGCCAGGTCATCAACACGATCGGTCCGGTCTGGGATCTCAACGAGACCTGGGTCATCGTCGCCGGCGCCTGCCTGTTCGCGTCGTTCCCCGAGTGGTACGCGACGCTGTTCAGCGGCTTCTACCTGCCGCTGCTGCTCATCCTGCTCGCGCTGATCCTGCGAGGGGTGTCGTTCGAGTACCGGCACCAGCGTGAAGGCGCTGCGTGGAAGCGCGGCTTCGACCGGATGATCGTGATCGGCTCGGCCGTGCCCGCGCTGCTGTGGGGCGTCGCGTTCGGCAACATCGTGCAGGGCGTGGCCATCGACGAGAACCACATCTACGTCGGCGGGTTCTTCGCGCTGCTCAACCCGTACTCACTGCTCGTCGGCATCACGACCCTGCTGCTGTTCTTCCTGCACGGCGTGCTGTTCGTCTCGCTCAAGACCGATGGGCGGGTGCACGCGGATGCTCGTCGCCTGGTCAAGCTCGCCGCGGGACCCACGGTGCTCGCCGCCGCCGGCACCGTGCTCTGGACGATCGGCATCGCCTGGGATCGCGAATCTCCGCTGACACTGATGGTCATCGGATGCGGGCTCGTCGCGGCTCTCGCCCTGATCGCGTCGGTGCTGTTCTCGATGCGTGGTCGCGACGGACGCGCCTTCACCGCGGGTGCCGTCACCGTGGCATCCGCAGTCGTGATGCTGTTCGCGGCCCTGTTCCCCTATGTGATGCCCTCGACGATCGACCCGGCTTTCAGCCTCACGATCGAGAACGCTTCGAGCACGCCGTATACGCTGACGATCATGAGCTGGACCGCCCTGATCGCCCTGCCGCTGGTGCTCGCGTACCAGACGTGGACGTATTGGATCTTCCGCAAGCGCGTCACCCGCAGCTCGATCGAGGGGGCTCCGGCGCACGCGTGAGACACGACTTCACGGACGACGTTTCGTCTCGCTGCGCTCGCTCGACGACCGAGGGCCGGTCGTTGAGCGAGGACGCGCGGAGCGTGACCGAGACGAAACGCGGTGAGGCATGAAGCCGGTCGACATCAGGCTGCTGCGGTACGCGAGTGCGGCGCGCGGGTTCCTGCTGCTGTCGGGCGCGATCGGTGTCGTGCAGACGGCGGTCACGATCGCGTTCGCCTGGATGCTCACGGATGCCGTCACCGGCGCGCTCGCCGGGCGTGATGTCACGGCCTCGCTGCTCTGGCTGCTCGGACTCGCGGCCCTGCGGGGCGTGCTGATCGCCGCGTCGGATGCCGCCGGAACCCGTGCCGCGGCGAAGACCGGGATGCAGCTGCGCGCCGCGCTGATCGCCGCCGTCGCACGCCTCGGGCCCGGCTGGCTCGCACAGCGCAATCAGGCAGGTCTCGCGGTGACGGCGGGTCACGGGCTCGAAGCGCTCGACGCCTACTTCGCTCGATACATCCCCCAGCTCGTGCTGACGGTCGTCGCGACGCCGGTGATCGTCGCGGTCATGTGGTGGCAGGACTGGCCGAGCGGACTGACCGCCATCATCACACTGCCGCTCATCCCGCTCTTCCTGATCCTGATCGGCATCGCGACCCGCACGGTGCAGCGCACGCAGTGGCAGACGCTCCAGCGGCTCGCCGCACGGTTCGCCGACACCGTGCAGGGGCTCTCGACGCTGCGCCTGTTCGGGCGGGAGCGCCGCGCCGCCGCGCAGATCGAGCACACGGCCGACGAGTACCGTCGCGAGACCATGAAGGTGCTGCGCTTCTCGTTCCTGTCGGGGTTCTCGATGGAGCTGCTCGCGTCGATCGCTGTGGCGCTGATCGCCGTGGCGGTCGGATTCCGCCTGCTGTCGGGCGACCTGTCGCTCGAGGTCGGGCTCTTCGTGCTGCTGCTCGCGCCCGAGGCTTTTCTGCCGATCCGTCAGGTCGGTGTGCAGTTCCATGCCGCGTCCGAGGGGGTGGCGGCGACGGAGGACGTGTTCGAGGTGCTCGATGCGGCCGAGCGTCGGCCCGCCGCAGCTCAGCATCCGGTCGGTGATTCTGCGGGATCGCGAACCGCGAGCGCGCGAGACCTCGTGGTCAGCGACCTGCGCGTGCGTGATCTGCCGCCGGTGTCGTTCACCGCGGTGCCCGGCACCATCACCTTGATCGAGGGGCCGAGCGGCGCCGGCAAGTCGAGCCTGCTCGCGGCTCTGCGCGGTGCGGTCGAGTTCGAGGGCACCGCCGCGATCGGTGGCATCGACGTGCGGGAGCTGGCTCCCTCCGACTGGCTGGCGTGGGCGGGGCAGCGGCCGCAGCTGAGCCGGGGGACGGTCGCGGCCAACGTCGCGCTCGGTGAGGCGGCACCGAGTGCCGACCGCATCCGCCGTGCGCTCGACGACTCCTGCGCGAACGACGTCGACCCCGCGCTCGAACTCGGTGTGCAGGGGAGTGGGCTTTCGGGCGGTCAGGCGCAGCGCGTCGCGGTCGCCCGCGCGCTCTACCGGCACGCTGCGCGCCCGGATGCGGTGCTGGCCCTCGATGAGCCGTCGAGCGCGCTCGACGGCGACACGGAGGCGCGGCTCTGGGCCTCATTGCGGGAGCGGGCGGATGCCGGGGCCACGGTCATCCTCGTCTCGCACCGCCGTTCGGCGCGGGCCATCGCCGACGACGTGGTCGAGCTGGGGGTGCACGCATGAGCATCAGCGACTCCACGCGCATCCGCGGCATCCTGCGTCTGGCGCAGCCGCCTGTTCGCCGCTTCCTTCCCGGGCTGATCTGGGGGTTCCTGTCGGCGGGCGCCGCGGTGAGCCTGCTTGCGGTGAGCGGCTGGCTGATCGTCAGCGCGTCGATCGTCGACTCGCTCGTGCCGCTGTCGGTCGCGGTGGTCGGCGTGCGGTTCTTCGCGGTGACTCGAGCGGTGACGCGGTATCTCGAGCGCCTCAGCGGACACGATGCCGCGCTGCGCCAGCTGGCCTCGACGCGCGCCGACATGGTGCGACGGCTGACTCCGCTGTCGCCGGCGGGCCTCGGGCGCACCGACCACGGGCGGGTGCTCTCAGCCCTCGTCGACGACGTCGAGAACCTGCAGAACCTGCCGCTGCGGGTCGTGCAGCCGCTCGCCGTGTCGGGCCTCGTCGCTCTCGGTGCGGTCGGATTCCTCGCGTTCGTCTCGGTGCCGGCGGCGCTCACCCTCGCAGCCTGCCTCGTGATCGCCGCAGCCGCCGCGATCGGGCTGGGCTGGGTCTTCGGGTCTCGTGCCGAAGCTGCGGTCTCGCGCCGTCGCGGCGACCTCTCTGCCGCGCTGACCGACTACTTCGGCACGCTCGACGTGTTGCTCGCCTATGGAGCCGAACCACAGGCGCGGGAGCGGGTGCACCAGGCGGATGCCGAGCTGCGCCGCGCCGTGAGCACAGCGTCACTGGCGCAGGCGATCGCGGCGGGCGTCGTGTCGGCGGTCGCGGGCGCGGCGTCGGTCTGGGCACTGGCTGTCGCGGCCCCTGGCCTGGCGACCGGGGCGATCGACGGACCCTGGCTCGCCGTGGCCGTGCTCGTTCCCATGGTCGTGTTCGAGGTCTTCGGCGCCGTGCCGATCGCCGCGGCGTCCTGGCGCAGCGTGCGGTCGAGCGCCGAGCGCATCGTCGACGTGCTTCCCTCTGACGTGCCGGCCGAGCTGCGGTCGGACGACGGTGAGGATGCGGAGATCATCGGTGTGCCTGCGCTGCGATTGCGCGAGGTGCGGGCGTGGTGGCCGGGCGGAACGCCCGCGCTGCGGGGGGTCGACCTCGACCTGAACCCGGGGGAGCGCGTGCTGGTCGCCGGTCCGAGCGGTGCGGGCAAGAGCTCGCTCGCGGCCGCGCTCGTCGGATTCCTGCAGGTTGAGGGGGAGTATTCCGTCGGCGGCGTGGATGCCGCGGTGCTCTCGGGGCCGGCGCTGCGCCGCACGATCGGACTCTGCGAGCAGAGCCCCCAGCTGTTCGATGAGGACATCCGTCAGAACCTGCTGTTCGCCCGCGACACCGCGACCGACGACGAACTGCTCGCGGTGCTCGAGCGGGTCGGCCTCGGGTCCTGGGTGCGCGAGCGCGGTGGACTCGATGCGCGCGTCGGCGACCGCGGCGGACTCGTGTCGGGCGGTCAGGCGCAGCGGATCGCGCTGGCACGCGCGCTGCTGCGGGGCTTCCCGGTGCTCGTGCTCGACGAGCCGACGGCCGGCGTCGACCCCGAGGCATCCGATGCGCTGCTGCGCGATCTGCTCGGCGCGACGGAAGAGCAGTCGGTGCTGCTGATCTCGCATGTCGCCCCGCCCGCAGGAACCGTGGACCGCGTCGTCAGGATCGGAGACGGGCGCACCCTCTCGCCGTGAGGTGAGGAGAGGCAGGGCGCGTTTCGTCTCGCTTCGCTCGCGGAACGACCGAGTGCGAGCGCAGCGGGGCGTTTCTGGTCGTTGAGCGAGGAGCGCAGCGACGAGACGACACGGCGTGAGGGTCGGGTCAGACGCTGAGGTCGGCGCGCGGCTGCATCACGATGCCCTGCGCTTCGAAGACGCGGCGGCGCTCTTCGATGCGGCGGTGCAGCTCGACCTGTGCGTCGTCGACGAGCTGCGGGTCGAGGTCGACGGTCGCCGGGTGCGGGTCGCCGTGGTTCGCCTCGATGTAGGCGTCGAGCTCGGGACCCGACGTCCACGAGGTGATGAGGGCGTACCGCGGGGTCGTGCCGCGATGCCAGACCGCGTGCCAGAAGCGCTGGGTGTCGACGATGATGCGGGATCCCTCGCGCAACGGCAGGCGGATCTCGGTCGCCGGGTCGAAGCGGTCGGAGCGCAGGAGCAGCAGCGAATCCGTGTCATCGGACAGGTTGTAGTAGCCGCGCACGACCCAGCCGGTGCCGTCTTCGTTGAGGCGGTTGTTGTCATCCTGGTGCAGGTTGTAGACGGCATCCGCGTACTCGTTGGGCTGCAGTTCGATGACACGGCAGCGGCCGACTCCGGCGCCGGGTTCGAGAGCGCGACGCTGCAGGGTCGGGGCGATCGAGACCTGCGATTCGATCCACACTCCGTCTTTGTCGGTGCGCGGCGGCGTCTGGTTCCAGAAGCCGTTGCATTCGATCTCGCCGGCGTAGCTGGACAGCGGGGCGAACCGCGTGACGCCCGACGAGCGCCAGCCGATGTAGGTGAGATCGAGCCACTCGGCGGGATCGGATGCCTGGTCGTGGTCATCCAGCACCACGTAGCCGGTCTCTGCCAGCGCCTCCGATGTGATGAAGCCCATTGCGTGCCCTCCGTGCCTCGACTCCGCGGCGCACCCTGCGACGGATGCCTTTAGGACAGCCTAACTTGGAGGCGCGGCGTTCGTCCGAGAGGCTGCCGGAGAAAACACGCGCCGATAACCTGGATGCATGACTCAGCCGCAGGGTGCCCTCCTCGTGGGCAGTGTGAACTTCGACGACGCCGAGACCACGATGCGCACCGCCGCCGAACTGCTCGGCCCGCGGCTGCGCCGCATCCCCGACGGAGAGGTCGGCAAGCGATTCCACTGGATCATGTTCCAGCCCGATGTACTCGGCGAGGCTGACGGCATCGAGCGCATCGGCGACGAACCCCTCCCGTTCCGGGCAGGAATCGACGCCCGCCCGCTGCGCATCGCCGACGGGGTGGACGCGGCGAGCATCCGACTCCCTGCGCTCGGATACGCGGATGCCGCGATCGAGTCGTACGCGATCTTCTCGCGCCTGCGTGACGAGGGCGTCGTGCCTGCCGCGACCCGCTTCCAGGTCTCGCTTCCGACGACGGTCGCGGTCGTCTCGTCGTTCTTCTTCGGCGATGACCGCGCCGCCATCGATCCGGTCTACACCGCGGCGCTGCTGCGCGAGGTCGACAGCATCCTTGCGGGGATCCCGCACGGCGACCTCGCGATCCAGTGGGACGTGGCGAGCGAGATGGGAGTGATCGAGGCGGCACCCGCCTTCGGCCGGGTCATGGACGTGTGGTGGGAGGGCGACCCGTTCCCCGGGCTCGTCTCGCGCCTCGCGTCGTTCATCGACGCCGTGCCCGCTGACGTCGAGGTCGGAGTGCACCTCTGCTATGGAGACGTCGCCGAGAAGCACTTCTTCGAGCCGACGGATGCCGCGAACCTCGTGCGCTATGCGAACGCCGTGACCGCGAAATCCGCCCGCGACCTGACCTGGCTGCACCTGCCTGTGCCGATCGAGCGCGACGACGAGGCGTACTACGCACCGCTCGCCGAGCTCGAGTACGACGGCGAGCTGTATCTCGGACTCGTGCACCGCGAAGACGGCACAGCGGGAGCCGAGCGCCGCATCGCCGTGGCCCAGCGCTTCGCGCCCGCGTTCGGCGTCGCGACCGAATGCGGGATCGGCCGGGCCCCCGACGGGACGACCGAGGGCATCCTGCGCACGCATGCCGAGGTCGCCGCCGCCTGGTGAGCGGAACGCGACTCGCTCGATTCGCGCCGTGGCGCGGGTTGTCGTAAGCTAGTCCGCGGTGACGTGTCCGAGCGGCCGAAGGTGCAACTCTCGAAAAGTTGTGTAGGGTAACCCCCTACCGTGGGTTCAAATCCCACCGTCACCGCCACCACGAAGGCCCCAAGTCCCCCGTTATGCTGCGGGATTTGGGGCCTTCGTACTGTGACCGAACGCTTCGCTGACAACGCGGTGACAACAATCGAACTCACCACGGACCAGATATCCCAACGAATGTCCGCCGCGTGCTCTAACCTGAGCCCTTAGGGAGGCAGAGTGAGCAACATCTTCGAGGGACAGACAGTAGCCGAGATTCGTCGGCGTGCCCGCAACGATGCAGATGCCACGGCTACCGTCTACTGGCAAGACGGCAGGGTCCCGGTGGATCCGGTCCGCATCGCTCGCGACATGGGGATTCAGGTCTTCTCCGCTCAACTCGGCGACGACGTCTACGGAATGATCAACGGCACCGACTCCGGTGTCGAGATCTACGTCGATCAGGACAATCCAGAAGTGCGCCAGCGCTTCACGATCGCGCATGAGATCGGTCACTTCGTCGCGAACGCCAGTTCTTTGGATGGAGAGGTCAACTTCGTCGAGCGAAGGTCTGACAGCGGGGCAGGGACCTCAGACGAGATCCATGCGAATGAGTTCGCGGCGAGCCTGCTGATGCCCGAGCAACAAGTGCGTGTCGCGCACGAAGGCTCACGTGACGTATTCCGCCTCGCGCAGATGTTTGACGTTTCGGTTCCGGCGATGAGGTGGCGGCTGCGCCACCTAGAGCTGCCCGCTAGTTGAGCGAGGACGAGGCGAGTCTGAGTGCACTCGACTCGCTCGATGACGAAGCGGTTCCAGCGCCATTGCCGCGCCCACGCACGAGGCCGCTCCCCGCGCCCACAGACGCGCGCGAGGTGCGAAGCGCGGAGGACCTTGCGAGCAGTGGGGCGGCGACGGGTGAGAACGGTTCGAGCGCCCAGCTCCTCGCCCTTGCATTCGCGTTCCACCCCTTCACGGCCCTGTTTGAGAGGCTTGCCGTAGCGCGCTACCCGCGGAAGCAGAGCAAACGCGCTTGTGTCGACGCGCATGTCGTCAACCACCCGAAGTTCTACCGCTTCTGCGTCGCGGCTGACACCGTTGCGGTGGGCGCGATCGTGGCGATATTCGTCGGAACGCTTGCGCTCGGCGCGTGGAAGACGTTATTCGGGCACTTCTGATCGGCCGTCACCGGGCCGAGGTTACGACGTCCAGGTTCCTCGCGCGATCTAGAGCGACCGCGACGCTGTCGAGGTCGGCACA
Source organism: Microbacterium hydrocarbonoxydans (assembly GCF_904831005.1). NCBI lineage: Bacteria > Bacillati > Actinomycetota > Actinomycetes > Micrococcales > Microbacteriaceae > Microbacterium > Microbacterium hydrocarbonoxydans. The sequence goes on from NZ_LR882982.1 coordinate 3,137,879, forward strand.
CTGAAGCCCGCACAGCAGGCACGCGTGGCCGCCTGGCTCCCAGTCCTCGACCAGATCCTCAACGCCCGCTACGGCGACAGGATCACCGAGCACACCGAGCCCGCGTTCATCAGCGCCGCAGCAGACGCCGTGATGACCCGACTCGCACGCCCCGGCCTCATCGCACAGCAGACCATCGGACCAGCCACCGTCCGCTACCACGACCGCGCCGCACTCCTCCGGTGGCTCCAGCCCGAGCAGCTCGACGAACTCGACGCCATCACCGGCAGCGGCAACGTCCGCACCGTGATGCTCACAGCAGGGACACCACTCGCATGACCACCACACCCGGGGGTACACCCCAAACCCACCAACCAGGGCCACCTCCCGCTCCGCCTGTCCTCGTCTCTCTCCGGGTCAATTGACCGTTTGACGCTGATTCACTTCTGACGCTGATTGGAACCTCGCTGATGGCTCGTTCTCCTGCTCCGTGTGGCACGTATCCGGCGTATCGGCGTCATCTGCGGAAGCGTGAAACGGTTGATGCGGCATGCCAGCGCGCACAGCGGGAGCATGACGCCGCGAGGAGTGTGGCTGCCGATCGGGACGCGCGTGAGCCGGTCGCTCTGCCGGCGCGGCCCTCGTCGCCGCAGGATCTCGCCGAGAGGGTCCGCGCATCCGTCGCCGCGAAGGTGGCCGAGCTTGCAGCGGCGGTTGCCGGCGACTATCAGGTCGACTTCATCGACCGGTTCGACGAGCTCGACGGGCTGCTCGAGGAGTGGATCGACGCCGAGGGCGAAGTTGAGAAGGCTCTCGGGTATCCGTGGTCGCCGCCGGAGATCCGCGCACAGCTGATCGCAACCGATCAGTCCTGATTGTCCGTGCCTCGCGCTATGGTCGCAGCACGCACCAGGGCGGTGCGGGGAGGCGGGCGCACGATGGAACACCGGGAAGCTTGGCAGACGATCAACAACTGGCTGGGGCAAGCGGATTGGCGCTGGGCGCGCAACGATTTGTGGGACTCCTTCCGCCTGCAGGGGCGAATCTCGCCTATGCATCAGGCTCTGTCTGCGATCTTCGCCGTCGTTGGGGCTGCTCCACCTGTCGCCGCATCGGTCGAGGTCGACCTAGAGGAAGACAGCTACGAGACGACGGGTTTCGATGCCACGCTGTGGACAGATGAGCTCGTAGTGCGTGCGCTGCGCGGCGGTGGCGATGATGCGCCGGTCATCAGCGTGATGCCCCGAGCGAGCCTGGAGGGCTTCGAAGTGCTGCGGGCGCCCGTTGTAACGACGAGCGGATTCGAGTCGCGGGACGACCGCGTGGAGCTGCGCCTCACCTATCCGGATCGTGTGCTCACGTTGACGCAACAGCGCTCCCCGAACCTCGCCGAGCTCATCCCCTCGTTCGTCCGAGATCTGCAGGCATAGCGCGGCGGCCGTGAAGGTCATCCTTTACGACTTCCGTCTGTACTCGCGTCATCGTCGCGACACTCGTGCGTCTGGCCGGAGCCGGCGAGCTTGCGGCCTTCCTAGTTGTCCTCGGTCATGTCCAAGACAACTGCGATGGGCGCAAGCCTCTGGACAGCCTTGATGCCGTCAAATGCCGCCGCTTTGGTGGTGTACATCTCCGACGTCGCGACGATCTTGCTGTTCTCTGCGCGGAGATAGAAGTAGAACTGACCGTTGCTGGACTTGCGGACGGCGAACAGTGGATCTGCCACGGGGTCTCCTTCGACGATGCTTGCGAGAAGGCTATCTGTCGGCGCTCCCGTTCGCATCGAGCACCGCTCGAATCTCGCGGCGAAGGGCGTTCACCGCGAGTTGCACCTCTATGGCGTCTTTCTTGTATTGCGGCATATCCGGGTCGACAAAGTGCGCCTGCAGCTTCTCGTCGTCCGCTGCCTTCTCTTCCCAGAGGTGCGGCACCCGCTCCTGCCCTAGCACGCCGACGAGGGTTAGTGCCTCTGCGCCCATCCTGCCCGCCTCCGCGCGGTCGGTCGACCCGCCGCGGTTGAGGTTCTCGAGCAGTCGCGTGAGGGCTTCGAGTTCGAAGATGAGATGCGCCTGATGGAGCGCCTCGCGGCGATCCTGAGCCGCCAGTTCGGCCGCCGCAGTCCGATCCCCCTTGGCGATGGCCTGAGCGCTCTTGCGGTCCTTCGCCGATACGGTCAGCGCCACGATTGAGGCGCCGACTGCGGCGAGAACGGCAAAGATCTGGATGAAGTCTCCAACTGTCATGCGAGCACCGTATCGGGTCTGCCAGAGTCGCATCATGGAGAGTCTGATCGAGGGCATCGTCCGCCGAGTCGTCCGCGAGGAGATCAATGCGGCTCTCGGGCAGCAGCCATTCCGGTTAGCGCTGTCGCTACCGGATGCGGCCACGGCCGCCGGCTATAGTCTCGAGACCATCCGGAAGGCGATACGAGAGAACGAGCTTGTACCGTCCTACGCCAACTCGAAGCCGGTGATCATGGTCGACGAGCTCTCGCGGTGGCTCCGCAGCCTGCCCGACGAACCGCGATGACCAGTGCTCAGAGATCCCCCATTCGGGAATCGTCGCACCTCGGCGAGCAGGCGCAGCAGTGACAACACCGTGACAACAGAACCTGTGATCAAATCCGATTCAGCCTTATCCGAGTGAGCGAGAATCCGCATGATTCCGGCTACGTCGAGGTATGGTCGCGTTGTTTCGCCCCAGTCACGGGGGTTCAAATCCCACCGTCACCGCCATGGAAACCCCCGAGAAATCGGGGGTTTCTTCGTGTGTGGGGTGGGGCGTGGTGCATCCGTGGTGCAGCGTTCGAGGACCTCTCTCAGAGAGGCTCTCCCCGGTCACTCAATTGCCGAGGCCGTCGAGGGCCCAGTGGTAACGGAGGCGGAGGCCACGCTCCATGCTGGCCAGCGCCGCACCGGCTCCGAGGGTGATGTTGAGCCACAGCGGCAGCTGAATGGGCGAGACGAAGGTTCCGAGGCGCTCCGCGATGGGTGGGATCTCGGAGATCACCTGCACCAGCTGAGGGACGTTCACCCCGACGCCGATGACCAGGAAGACGATCGCGGTGGCCGCGATCCAGCGGCTCGCGACCGGATGCACCTGCTCGAGTTGCAGGCGGCGACCGATCGCCGATTTCGGGTGCGGGGTGAGGCGCCGCTCGGATCGGTCGGGCGTGACGTAGTGCATCCGTCGGAGACCGTAGGAGCCCACCGCTACCTGGATCACGCCGCCCTCGACGGCGAACCTCGCCGGCAGCTTCGACACGACGGCGTGCGCTCCGTCGCGGTAGAGATGGGCGCGGGGGTCGCCGTCGTCGTCGGTCCGCACATCCACCGCATAGACCACGTCCGGCGCGCCCGGCCGCGGCACCGCCAACGAGAACAGCTTCCGACCCGACACCAGGTGCCACCAGCGGAAAGGCGCGAGCGGACGGCCGTCTCCGGGCTTCTGTCGGCGGGGCATCGTGCCGTCGTCGGCATCGCCGAGCATGCCGAGCGCGTCGGCATCGTCTTCGTCGAACACGGACATGCTCTTATGCAAGACCGTGTTCCCGGAACATGGTCAACGTCCAGTCAGCTCTCCAGCTGCTCCCGGAGGGCATCGATGTCCCAGACGTTGGACATCTGCGTGAACCTGCCGTCGCTGATCCGGTAGACCGTCACCTCATCGATCTCGATCGCCTTGCCTGTCGGGGCGACTCCGAGCCATTCCTTCACCGGCGTACCGCGGGTGAGAGCGTGACTGCCGACGGTGTCGCCCGAGATGGTGAGCTTCAGCACCTCGACCTGATAGTCGGGCATCGCATCGGTGATGCTCGCGAACGCGGCGACGCCCTGCTCGCGAGTCACGGTCTGACCGTGAGAGAGGATCTTGTCGGCCATGAATTCGCCGATCCGATCCCACTGATGGGCGTTGATCACGTCGACGTATCGGCCGTAGAACTCCCGGATGTCGAAATCGGACATGACTTCTTCCTTTCCTGCCCGACGTGCGGGCTCTGTCTGCTGCCGACGGGTTCGCGGCCAGGAACCATCGTGCCTTCGCGGGGAAGTACTCCGGATCGTTCAGAGTCCGCACTTCCTTACCGATCGTCTCGGCTCTCGATCGGCGACTCTTCACAGCCTTGACAGTGGTGCCACGCCATAGTGTCGAATGGGCGCCCGGCTTCGCGCACACGCGGTCGCGGCGGACTCATGCGTTCACCGACTGTCGTGCCGCCTTGCGGAACTGCGCGGGCGAGGAGCCGACCACGCGACGGAAAGCGGTGCTGAACGCGCTTTCGGAGAGATAGCCCGTCGACCAGGCGAGGTCCGAGATCGGCATCGTGTCGCGAGCGAGCGCATCGCGTGCGAGACTCATCCGCCACTGGGTGACATACTCCAACGGCGGAACCCCGACGTGGCTCTTGAAAGATTGCGCGAAGGCCGATCGGGACATGTGACTGATGTCGGCCAACTCCTTGAGCGTCCACGAGTACGCCACGTCGGCGTGCACGGCGCGGAGCGCTGCTCCGATCCCGTCTTCGTTGAGCGCGCTCAACCACCCCGTCGGCCGATCGGTCTGCCCCGCGTGCACGCGCAACATGTGCACGAGCAGCACTTGCGCGAGGTGATTCTCGACGAGCGGGCCACCGGCGGCGCTGTCGCCCACCTCGTTCGCGAGGATGTCGATCAGCTGCGCCAGTCGTGCGCCTCGCGGATCCGAAGCATGGACGATGACGAGCGGTGGCAGCAGGTCGATGAGCAGGGACGCGTTGTCCTCGTCGAACGCGATGTGCCCGACGCAGAGGTAGAGGTCCTCCTCGGAGTCGGCACCGAGGTGCACGACATCGTCTTCGGCGCCGGCGGCCCACGCCTCTTCGGCGAGGCGCGGGTCGGCGTCGGGAGAGCTGGCCAGCCGGTACGCCGGCGGGTTGCCGAGCAGGAAGGTGTCTCCCTGCTCGAGTCGGACAGGTTCGTGCCCTTCGAGGATCAGCCAGCAGGAGCCGGTGACGAGACCGCCGATGCGCACGTGGGGGAACGTTCCGAAACGCAGTGCCCACTCGCCGGAGGCACGCAGGCTCGGACCGATGACGGTCCGAGGGCGCAACAGTCCGATCGCGTCGGCGACCGGGTCACCGTATCCGAGCATCATGTCCTCCTGGACGATCGATAAAGAGATCAGGATTTCCAACGAGCGATCGTACTCCCGCACGAATCAGGATGGATTCGTCAGGCAGGAACAAGGACAAGGGAGAAAGCGTCATGGGTCAGTTCGAGGGCAAGACGGCAGTGATCACCGGCGGCAGTAGCGGGATCGGTCTCGCCACGGCCAGGCAGCTGGCGAGCGGGGGAGCGCATGTGTTCCTCACGGGTCGACGTGAGACGGAGCTGGGAGCCGCAGTCGAGGCGATCGGGGCTGATCGGGCCACCGCGGTGGTCGGCGACGTGTCCGACCTCGATGCGCTCGACAGGCTCTACGCAGCCGTCCAGGAACGCGGCGCCGGCATCGACGTCCTCGTTGCGAATGCCGCCGTGGGGTCCTTCGCGACACTGGAGCAGACCACCGAAGAGCACTTCGACCAGACGTTCGCAGTCAACACGCGGGGGCTCCTGTTCACCGTGCAGAAGGCGTTGCCGCTCCTGAACGAGAGCGCGTCGATCGTGCTGATCGGTTCGACGGCCGCCGACCGCGGGATGGAGGCCTTCGGCGCCTACGCGGCATCGAAGGCGGCGGTCCGCTCGTTCGCGCGCACATGGTCGACCGAGCTCAAGGGCCGGGGCATCCGGGTCAACGTCGTCTCGCCCGCCTGGATCGAGACGCCCGGCGGCACCGCCGCCTTCGGCGACGAAGAGACCGCCCGCGCCATGAAGGACCACGTCGCCGCGACCGTGCCGAAGGGCCGGATGGGCCACCCCGATGAGGCGGCCGCTGTCGTGGCCTTCCTCGCCTCCGAGCAGAGCAGCTACGTCGTCGGATCGAACCTCTACGTCGACGGCGGCACCAACCAGGTCTGAGCGCTCAGTCGGGGACATTGCCGCGTACGGCCTCCACGATCGGTGTCTCACCCTGGTCGACCTCGAGGATCCGGCGCCGCAGGCCGGGTTGATGCACGATCTCGGCCAGGGTTGCCGCGACGTCCTCACGCGAGATGCTGCGATGGAGCTGGGCGGGGCCGAGAGAGATCCGGCCCCGCCCTTCGTCGTCGGTGAGCAGTGAGGGGCGGAGGATCAGCCAGTCCAGATCCCGGCCGGTGAGCGCGACCTCCGCACGCTTCTTCACGGCGAAGTAGTACTCGACGTCGTCTTCGAGGTCTCGTTCGCGCCACGATTCCGGCATGACGGAGACGAGGACGAAGCGGCGGACGCCGGCGCGTTCGGCGGCCGTGGCTGCTCGGTCGACGCCGTCGCCGTCGATGGCATCGGTCACGTCTCGGTCTCCGCCGTTGGAACCAGCGCTGTAGACGACGACGTCCTGACCGACGAAAGCGGCGGCGAGATCATCTATGGTGAGCGTCGACAGGTCGCCGAGGATGCTCCGGATGCCGCGATCTTCCAGGCTCTTCTCCTGATCGCGAGTGCGGACGAGACCGGTCACCTCGGCGCCGCGTTCCACGAGGAGTCCTGCCAGCCGGCCTCCGACGGCACCTGTGGCCCCGAGGATGAGCGTGCGCGGAGGCGTCATGAGTCGGCCTCCGCATACGTCGACACCCGCTCGGCCGGGGCGTAGTCGCCGAGCATCTCGCGCACGCGAGGGACGACCTCGCGCCCGTACAGCTCTATCGACCGGTTGCCGTGCTCCCAGGGGAGAGGGGCCAGGGCGTACTTGAAATCGAACCGGCTGAGATTGAGCGCGCGCACGCAGTCGGCGATCTTCGCGGCAACCGTCTCGGGTGAGCCGATCATCAAGGCTCCTTCTTCGACCTCGTGCATGTATGACTCGAGCGTCGGCGGACGCGATCCGCGCTCCCCGGCGGCGCGGGTCATCGTGGTCTCCCACGCGGGCCAGAACGCCTCGGCGGCCTCTTCATCCGTCGGCGCGATGTGCCCGATGGCGTGTTGTCCGACCGGGAGCTGCTCGCGACCGAACTGCGCGAGGGCCCGGTAGTACAGCTCGACGTGTCCGGCGAATCGCGTCGGCTTCCCCCCGATGATGGCGATCATGAGCGGAAGGCCGTGACGAGCGGCCCGGACGACCGAATCGGGGCTGCCGCCGACGCCGACCCACGTGGGCAGCGAGCCGCCCTCGACACGCGGATAGAGGGTCTGCGCTTCGAGCGTCGCTCGGGTGGTGCCCGACCACGTGACCGGATGCTCCCGCATGAGCTTGACCCAGAGTTTGAGGTTCTGCTCGAAGAGGTTCTCATAGTCGGTGAGGTCGAACCCGAACAGCGGGAACGAGTCGATGGTCGAGGCGCGGCCCACGACCAGCTCGGCTCGTCCGCCCGACACCGCGTCTAGTGTCGAGTACTGGTGGAACACGCGAACCGGGTCCTGCGTCGACAGCACGGTCACGCTCGTGCCGAGGAGGATCCGAGAGGTCTTCCCGGCGATGGCGGCGAGGATGACGGGAGGAGCGGAGTCGAGCATGTCCGATCGGTAGTGCTCTCCTACGCTGAAGAAGTCGAGTCCGACTTCCTCGGCGAGGACGCCCTGGTCCACGGTGCGACGCAGCGTCTCGGCGTCGCTGAGCACCCGACCGGAGAGATCGGTCATCGCATCTGCGAAGCTGTCGACCCCGAACTGCACAGGCGTCATCGCCATGTCCTTCTCCTTCCTCACGACCGGACCGTTCTCCGGCTCACGGTCAGTGGACACCATGTTGCTGCGACCGGGTCAAGCACCGTCGTTCGCGTATCCACGCAGAATCGCACCGATCTCGGACCGAGATCGCTGAAGCCGGTCGATGTTCTCCGCGAGCTCTGCATCTATCGCTCCGAGCGCGGCTTCAGTCGAGTCGGGGCAACTGGCCTGTTCGATCCGGTCGAGCGGAACGCCCATGTCGCGGAGCCGGCGGATGAGGATCAGGCGTGTGAGATGTCTCACCTCGTACTGCTTGTACCCGTTGCTCGTGCGGTCGGGCTCATCCAGGATTCCGACGCGATGGTAGTGACGAACGGCGTTCAGGGTCGTTCCGGCGAGCTCGGCGAGCTCTCGCGTGCTCCACGCCATCTGCTGCCGTCCCTCCTCCAGCGCGGTGTCGGACCGCGCTCACGTCAGCACCATCTGAGACCGTGTTCCTGGAACGCAGTCAACTCCTCGCCTCCGAACCAGGCCCGCATCGCTCGGCCGGGCCGGGCAGCGGCGGGAGATCGAGATGCGCGCGGAGCGCGGCGGTGGTCTCGTCGATGCGGGCGAGCTGCTCGTCGGTGAAAGCATCGACGAAATAGGTCTTCACGGCCTGCAAGTGGGGGAGGGTGCTCGCTCGGAAGGTTCGAGCGCCCTCCTCGGTCAGGGTGACGTGCGACCCGCGGGCATCGTCGACGCACGGCTCACGTCGGATGAGCCCGCGCTTCTCCATGCGACCGAGCTGACCGGATACGCGGCTGCGCTCCCACTCCATGCGGGCAGCGAGCTCGGACGAACGGAGTGACTTCCCCTCGGCGTCGCTGAGCTCGAGCAGCACCTTGTAGTCGCCTTCGGACAGCCGGGAATCGGCGTGGAGCTTTGTTTGCACGCGAGCGCGCAGGATCTCGACGGTCTGGATGTAGGAACGCCAGACGGCGAACTGCTCGCTCGTGGGAAGCTCACTGCGTCGAGGTGCGCCCATCGCCCTCCCCCTTTCGGGAATTAATTGACACGTGAATCACTTCTGGAATGATGTAGATGTCAATTAGACACCCATGGGAGAGAACAGTGAACAGCGAACCTTCGACCATCGAGTTCGGCATCGACACCTTCGGAGACCTGCCGCGGGACGACAGGGGCGATGTGATGTCCCCCGCTGCGGCTATCCGTGCCGTCGTCGACGAGGCGATGCTGGCCGACGAGACCGGGATCGACGCGATCACCGTCGGCGAGCACCACCGACCCGAGTTCGCGATCTCCAGCCCGGAGACGGTGCTCGCCGGCATCGCGACCGCGACGAAAAGCATTCGCCTCGGGTCCGGCGTGACGGTGCTGTCGTCCGACGACCCGGTGCGGGTCTTCCAGAGGTTCGCGACGGTCGACGCGCTGTCGAACGGACGCGCCGAGGTCATCCTGGGCCGCGGTTCGTTCACTGAGTCGTTCCCGCTCTTCGGCTACGACCTGAAGGATTACGAGCTGCTGTTCGAGGAGAAGATCGACCTCTTCCACCGTCTCCTCGACGAGAAGCCCGTCACCTGGGAGGGCACGACCCGCGCCGCACTCCGCGACGCGGACGTGCATCCCAAGACGGAATCCGGGCGCTTGAAGACGTGGGTCGGGGTCGGCGGATCGCCGCAATCCGTGCTGCGGACGGCGCACTACGGCTTCGGACTCATGCTCGCGATCATCGGCGGGAAGCCGGAGAGGTTCGCGCCGTACGTCGACCTTTACCGGAAGGCCGCGGAACAGCTCGGTCAGCCCGCACTGCCGGTGGGAATGCACTCGCCCGGCTTCGTCGCCGCGACCGACGAGGAGGCGAAGGAACTGTTCTACCCGGGCTACCGGGTGATCCGCGACCGCATCGGCGCGGACCGCGGATGGCCGCCCATCCGCCGGGAGGAGTTCGACTCCGAGGTCGTCGACGGGTCGATGTACGTGGGCTCGGTCGAGACGGTGGCGCAGAAGATCGCGCGGTCGATCCGCACCCTCGACGTCGGCCGCTTCGACATGATCTACTCCGCAGCAGGCACGGTCTCGGCATCCGCACGGTTGCGCTCGGTCGAGCTGTACGGCACACAGGTCATCCCGCGCGTCCGCGAGCTCCTCGCCGAGAAACACGTGCCGGAGGTCGTGCGATGACGCGCGCCACGGAGACCATCGGCATCCTCGGCGCGGGCAAGGTCGGCACAGCTCTGGCGCGGCTGGCGCTCGCCGCCGGTCACTGCGTGCTCATCGCCGGCTCGGGAGATCCCGCGAAGATCTCCTTGTCGACCGAAGTGCTCACTCCCGGTGCGACCGCGGTGCGCGCCGATGAAGCGGCCCGGCGAGCGGACGTCGTGATCCTCGCTCTGCCGCTCAGCAAGTACTGGGCGCTGCCGGTGAACGATCTGGTGGGCACGCTCGTCGTCGATGCGATGAACCACTGGTGGGAGGTCGACGGCCCGCGCGACACGGTGCTCGAGGCGGGAGTCTCGTCGAGTGAGGCCGTGCAGCAGTTCCTGCTCGGCGCGAGGGTGGTGAAGGCGTTCAACCACATGGGGTACCACGACCTGGAAGACGAGGCGCGGGAGTCGGGAGCGGACGGACGTAAGGCGATCGCTCTCGCCGGAGATGCACCGGACGACCTCGCGACCGTCGCGGCGCTCATCGACCGATGGGGCTTTGATCCGCTGATCATCGGAAACCTCTCCGCCGGTGCGGGCCTTGAACCCGGAAAGCCGGCGTTCGGAGCGAACGTCGCCGTCGACGAGCTGAAGGAACTGACCGGTATGACCCACACCGTCGAGCAGGAGGTCGCATGAGCGCCTTGGCCCCGGCATCCGATCACCTGGCCGACGGCACCGCCATGGGTGCGGTGACGCTGCTCGTCGGCGATCTCGACGGCATGACGAAGTTCTACCGCGATGTGGTCACGCTGCAGGTCCTCGCGGCCGAGGGCGACACCGTCACTCTCGGCCGCGCGGGCCGCCCGATCGTCGTGCTCGAGCACACCCCGGCTCTGCGTCACGCTCCGCAGGGGTCGGCCGGGCTCTTCCACACGGCCATCCTGTTCGAGTCGCAGGCGGCGCTCGCTGCCGCCGTCTACTCGGTGGCGAGCAAGGCGGCGCATACGTTCTCCGGCAGCGCCGACCACCTCGTGAGCCAGGCGTTCTACTTCACCGATCCCGAGGGCAACGGCGTCGAACTGTACTGGGATCGCCTGCGCACCGAGTGGTCGTGGACCCACGGGAAGATCGAGATGGGCTCACTGTTCCTCGACCCGAATGCCTTCCTCCGGGAGCATCTCACCGAAGAGGCCGCGTCCGGCGGCACGGCTCAGGAGGCGGCATCCGTCGGACACGTGCACCTTTCGATCGGGGACGTCGCGTCCGCTCGCGCGTTCTACGTGAACGCGCTGGGCTTCGACGAGACGGCGGACTATCAGGGGTCTGCGCTGTTCGTCAGTGCCGGCGGATACCACCATCACATGGCGATGAATGTCTGGAACTCGAGAGGAGCAGGACCTCGGATGCCGTCGCTCGGGCTCGGCCGCGTCGAACTGCAGCTGCCGGGCGCTGACGACTTGGGCGAGCTGGGGGAGCGGCTGCGCCATCACGGGGTCGCCGTGCGCGACGACGGGGCGACGCTCGCCTTCGACGACCCGTGGAAGAACGCGGTCCTGGCGCGGGCCTCGGCCTGAACCACCGGCGAGGACGCGAGGCAAGAACGTCGCGCAGGAGACGCTGTGCACCTTGACTGTGTCCCATCCACATGGTGTGGGCTGACGTCATGACGACAAGCAACGCTCCTCTTGACCGAGACGACCTGCCGGTCGCTTCCGGTGCCCTTCCGGATCGTCCCTTCGGCGTCCATTTCCGCATGGCGCGGTGGAAGTCGATCATCGTCCTCATCGCGATCCCGGTGACGCTTCTCCTTGTCCAGATCATCGTCTTCCAAGGGGTCGTCGCGATCGAAGGGCCGGCTGATCCGAACCGGCCCTCTCTCACCCCCCTCTCGATCGCCGCGACGGGCATCAGCACCGCGATCACCGCCGTGCTGATGGCGATGCTGGTGGCCGCCATGGCCAAGGTGTCGTGGCGGGCCGTGTTCCGCCACCGTCGAGCCTTCGATTGGCGGCGAGTCGGCATCTATCTGCTCGGGTCCGCCGTCCTCGTCGGGCTGGTGACCCTGGTCACCTCGCTCGTCGCGCCCAGCTCGATGGGACGCGGCGCGTTCGCCGTCGGAGCGACGACGATTGCCATCATCCTCGTCAGTCTCGTCGGCGTTCCCCTGCAGTCCGCGGGGGAGGAGATCGCCTTCCGCGGCGTGCTGATCCCGGCCGCCGGATCCTGGTTCCGCAACACCCGCCTCGCCGTCATCTTCGGCATCCTCGTCTCGGGTGTGCTGTTCACCGCCGTTCACGTGACGCTGGATCCGTGGCTCGTCAGCTACCTGTTCGTCTTCTCCGCCTGCACGACGATCATGGGTCTCCTCAGCGGGGGTCTCGAAGCGGCCATGGCCTTCCACGTCGCGAACAATCTGCTCGTCGGCATCGTGAACGCCCTCTTCGCCGGGGGCGAGTCGACGACGATCGACCGAGGAGTGGGCGCCGGCCCCGGCGCCGCGGTCCTCATCCTGATGGTGATGAATGTCGCGGTGGTGGTCATGGTCTGGTTGGTGGAACGCGCCAAGAAGAAGCGACAGCGCGCGTGAGCGACGACGCCCGAGGGGAGGTCTCCGCATGATCGGCTCCCTGGTATCGGACTATCTGACCGACGCGATTCAGGATGTGGCATCCGATACATCCGGTTCTCTGGCGGACTACATTCCGGAGCTCGCGAACGCACGACCGCAGAATCTCGCCGCCGCCTTCGCCATGGCCGACGGAACGGTTCATGGGGCGGGAGACGTCGACGTGCCTTTCACGATCCAGTCGATCTCGAAACCCTTCGTCTATGCGCTCGCTCTAGCGGGGCGAGGCTTCGACGAGGTCTTGGGGAAAGTCGGTGTGGAGCCCTCGGGTGAGGCGTTCAATCAGATCTCTCTCGAGGTGGGGACGGGTCGACCGTTCAACCCGATGATCAACGCGGGCGCACTGGCGACGCATGCTCTCATCGGACCGCCTGGCGGAGATGCGCACGAACGCACGCAGCTCGTCATCGACGGTCTCTCCGCTTTCGCGGGCCGGAGATTGATGATCGATGAGTCCGTGTGCTCCTCGGAGGGGGAGTGCGCACCGGAACCTCGCGATCGCTCACATGCTGCGCAGCTACGGCATTCTCGAAGAAGACCCGCGCGCTGTCGTCGATGGGTACATCCGTCAATGCTCGGTACTGGTCACGACGAGAGATCTGGCGATGATGGCCGCGACCCTGGCGAACCACGGACGTCATCCCTTGACCGGCGAGCAGATCGTCGACGAGTCAGTGATCCGCCAGGTGCTGAGCGTGATGGCGACCTGTGGCATGTATGACGCGGCCGGGGACTGGGTGACGCAGGTCGGTATCCCGGCGAAGAGCGGCGTCGCCGGCGGTCTCATCGGTGCACTTCCCGGTCAGGTGGGCATCGCGACGTTCTCCCCACGTCTCGATCGGCACGGCAACAGCGTTCGGGGAGTGAAGCTGTTCGACCGGTTCTCCTCCGATATGGGACTGCACCTGATGTCCGTCCCTCCGGCCGCGCGAGCAGTCGTCCGCTCGCATCGCATCGTCGGTGACGGCGCAGACGTGATGCGAGTCGTCCAGTTGCAGGGCGGAATCCGGTTCGCCGGCGCTGAGCGGATCGTGCGCGAAGTGGCCGACACATCTCCGCGCGAACACACTGTGGCTCTGGACCTGACCTTGGTGTCGTCGATCGACGATGTGGCACAGCGGATGCTGATGGAACTCGCCCGAAGGCTGATCATCGACGGGTGCCGCGTGATCTTGATCGACCCCGAATCCGTCGTCTCCGAAGAGCACCTCGCCGATGCGGGCTCCATCGACGTCGTGCCGAGGCTGCTTCTCGCATCCGCCAGCGAGGATCGCCTGACGGCTCGCATGTGATCGTCACTGCAGACGCCGCGAACCGTGGGAGCCGATCGATGGCCGGTTCACGTGCCGCCCACGTGAACCGGCCGCGTCGTCAGGTGGCGCTACTGTCGTGCACAGATCCCGCCGTCAGGGCGGTTCCGCTGCGGCGAGTGCGGATCGCCACCACGATGACAGCCCCGATGATGAGCGGTACGGGTATGAGGACGCTCGCATCGATCGCGCCGGCGGACCGGTCGGTCGCGACCGTCGGATCGATCTGCAGGGCGGCATCGATCACGAACTGCGTCGTGTTGAACACCGCGTGCAGCACGATGGCGATCTCCAGCCCACCGGTCCGCCAGGTGATCCAGGCGGTGCCGACCGCGAAGATGAGATACCAGACGTTCAACAGACCGCTGGTGGAGACGTGGACCAGGGCGAAGAGCACGCTCGAGACGATGATGCCGAGCACGAGTCCGAGACGGGCGTTGCGTGTCCAGCTGCCGACGACGCGGAGGATGAGTCCGCGGAAGCCGTACTCCTCACCCGCGGCCTGGAAAGGGGTCAGTGCGAGGGCAGTGGCGACGAGGAAGAGAAGGTCATGCCATGCCCAGGTCGTCTGAGGGAACGGCGCCCAGTAGTAGACGATCTGGACCACGACGGTCACGGGGAGGAGGATCACGAGGGCGCGGCCGAAGATGTCGAAGCGGAAGTGACCCATCACCGATGACAGCGACCCGCCCCGGACACCGTAGAGCCAGCGCTGGATGAGCATGCTCCACGGGATCAGCAGCGCCACGGAGAACGCGCCGACGGCGTTGAGCAGCGGGGTGTATCCGGCCCGGGACTCTGTCCCGATCGCTGCATCGATCAGGACGGCGACGATTCCGAGCCCGAAAATGAATGCCTGCATGCCGCCGATGAGGAGGACGAGCGCGAGGATGCCGCGCCCGATGCGGCGTTTGTCGCTGACGAGTACACGGTGATACTCGACGGCCGTGTTGGTCTGTGCCATGGCGTTGTCGCTCTCTGTTTCAGTGGGGAAGGATTCTTGCGGAGTGGGCAGTCGTCCGCCGAACGCGGCAGTTCATCGTTCGGCCCGCGCAGCCTGGCTGACGAGTGCCAGATCCGCTCGTCGCGGTACGCGGAACCTCCCTCCCTCCGCGAGGTAGGCCGCGCCGTGCTTGCGCAGGTAGGCGGCGAAGAGCGGGCACACGGGGACTACGACGATGTTCTCTTCGATCGCGTCTCCCAGAGCAGTGCGGATCAGCTGAGTCGCCAGACCGCGCCCGCTGAACTCGGGGTCGACTTCGGTGTGGAAGAAGACTCGAACGGCCTCGTCGGACTCGGGTTCCAGGAAGTCCGCGCGGCCGGCAGGCGAGGAGACGGAGGCGAGGCGGATCGAATACGACCGAATCCGCGCGCTGTCGACCAACTCGATGAATACTGTCGATCCTGTGGCGTCAGTGAGTTCGCGGGTCATGAGAGTCTCTCGTGTGCTCGACGTCATTCTCGACGTTCTCGATGCGGGGGCGCCGATGAAGGTGTGCGCCTCCGTATCACTCAAGACTGTGTTCCCAGGACCTAGTCAACCCCCGACATGAACGTTGTGGTGGGCGGGTTGACTCGGTTCCTGAGACATGGTGTCGACTGCAGGGAGCGAGCGTTCCGCTCGAAGCCATCGCCCTCAGGAGACGAACATGAGCAGCATCCGCATCGGCATCATCCTCGGCAGCACGCGACCCGGACGCAACGGCGAGGCGGTCGCGCGCTGGGTGCTCGACCGCGCCGAGAGTCGCGACGTCGCCTACGAGCTCATCGACCTCGCTGCCTTCCCGCTCCCGCACCTCGACGAGGCCCTGCCGCCGGCAATGGGGCAGTACGCCAACGCGCACACCAAGGAGTGGGCGCAGAAGATCGCCCAGTACGACGGGTACATCTTCGTCACGCCCGAGTACAACCATTCGATCTCGGGCGTGCTGAAGAACGCGATCGACTACCTCTATGGCGAGTGGAACAACAAGGCAGCCGCCTTCGTCAGCTACGGCAGCGTCGGCGGCGCCCGAGCGATCGAGCACCTCCGCGCAATCGCCAGCGAACTGCAGATGGCCCATGTGCGTCAACAGCTCAGCTTCTCCCTCGCAACCGACTTCGAGAACTACTCGACCTTCACTCCTGCCCCGCATCACGATGCGGCGGCGGACACGCTGTTCGACCAGCTCGAATCGTGGACGACGGCACTGAAGCCGCTGCGCGTGTCGTGAGTCGCCTCGCAGTCCGGCGTCCTCTCTGAGTCAGGCGACGACGTCGAAGAGCGACGGGGCATCGCCGGGTCGGCTTCGGTGTTCGAGGGGTGCGTCTCGCAGAGACGAGGAGATGCGACGGAGCACATCGCCTTGGGCGGGGTTGTAGAACTCGTTCACCGACGCGACGACCGTCCTCCGAGCCTCTTCCCGAGCGAGGTCAGGGGATCGAAACTCTTCCGACGACCAAAGAGCTTCAGCCCATCGCCAGTTCGAGGTCTCAGCGACCATCCGGCGTACCAGGAGCTGCCGCGTGGCCTCGTCCGCGTCGCACGCCAACGCGTCGAATTCCCGCCTCAGAGCGTGGGGTTCTTCCGCGACCATCTCTCTGAGGCGGGATGATCCGCTCGCGCTGTATACGCGGCTGCAGATGTGGATGAGCGCGAGGTCCGACTCGGAGAGCCTCGCGGCGAAGGCCTCGAAGCCTCGAGGCGCGTCGACGGGAGCTCGAACGTCCAGTATCGCGGCGATATCGGACCGCACGCGGGACAGGCGCTCGATCTCGGCTGCGACATCGGCGTCCGTCTGCCGAAGCTCCGCCCCTAGCCCGGTGCTGTCACGGCGGGCGGCTTCGAGCTTCGAGAGAGGTACCCCCAGCTCGGCGATGCGACGCACCTGCAAGAGCCTGACGAGATGCGTGACCTGGTACTGCTTGTAGCCGTTGCGACTGCGTTCGGGTGGATCCAGGAGACCGAGCGAGTGATAGTGCCGAACGGTGTTGAGGGTCGTTCCGGCCAGGTCTGCGAGTTCGCGCGTACTCCATGCAATGGCATCTCCTGACGCTCCTCCGCCGGAGGCCCGCCCTCGTATCGCTTCCATGTCATCAGGTTCGCTCCGCCGCGCTTCCACTCGCGTCGGCGGAAGTTGCCTAGTTCGACTGCGGCGGAGCCCGTGCAGATCAGACAGGGTGCCGGTGCCCGGGTACCCTGTTTCAAGGACAGGCACGGACGGACCCGGCGGGAGCAGACCCTGACGAAGCTCTGGGGGCGTCGCGCGGAGCGCGCGGTTATCGAAGACCTGCTGGACTCGGCGAGAAACGGACGCAGCAGGTCACTCGTCGTGCGCGGGGAGGCCGGTATCGGGAAGAGCGCGCTGCTGGGCTACGCTCGCGAGTCGGCATCGTCATCGCAATTCCGAGTGGAGAAGTGCACAGGGGTCGAGTCCGAGACGCCGTTCGCCTTCGCTGGGCTGCACCAGCTCTGCGAGCCGATGCTCGATCGCGTCGGCGCGCTTCCCGCACCGCAGGAGGCAGCCCTCGAGGTCGCATTGGGCCTTCGCGAGGGCGCCGCCCCGGATCATTTCCTCGTCGGACTCGCCACCTTGAACCTCCTGACCGAGGTCGCCGAGGGGACCCCCCTGCTCTGCCTCGTCGACGACGCACAGTGGGTCGACCAGGCGTCAGCCGGCGTGCTCGCGTTCGTGGTCCGGCGGTTGAAGGCGGAACGAATCGCCGTCGTCTTCGCGTTGCGTGATGTCGCTGTCGGCCAGGTTCTCGCCTTCACCGATCTCGAACCAGAGCTGCGCCTCGCGGGCCTCGTCGACAGCGACGCGCGGATGCTGTTGGACGAGCGTGTTCACGCACCGCTCGACGATGCTGTGCGCGATCGAATCCTGGCGGAGGCTCGAGGGAATCCTCTCGCGCTGCTCGAACTGCCGCAGAACATCAGGTCGGCGGAGTGGGCCGGCGGGTTCGAGTCACCGGGGGTCGCCGGCGTACCGCGACGCGTCGAGGAGACGTTCCGACGACGATCGGCAGGTTTGACGGCCGATGCTCAGACACTGCTTCTGGTGGCTGCAGCCGATCCGACCGGAGATGCCCGACTGCTCTGGCGGGCGCTGGACATCCTCGGAACCGGTCACGCGGCGGGCGAAGAGGCCGAAGCCTCGGGGCTCTTGGAGATCGGCGCACGCGTGTCGTTTCGTCATCCGCTCGTGCGTTCAGCGGTGTACCGGGCGGCCGCCCCGGCGAAGAGGCGCCGCATCCACGCGGCGCTGGCAGCCGCGACCGACGAGCGGGTGGACCCCGACCGTCACGCCTGGCATCGTGCGGAGGCAGTGGCGGACGTGGATGAGGGCGCCGCGACCGAGCTCGAGCTCTCGGCCGCGCGCACGCTCGCGCGGGGTGGTGCGGCGGCCGCGGCCGGGTTCCTCCAACGCGCGGCGGAGATCTCCCCCCGACCCGTCGCCCGCGCGAGACGGGCTCTCGAGGCAGCGCACGCCAAGCATGACGCGGGGGCGTTCGACGCGGCGCTGACGCTGGCGGCGATCGCTGAGATGGGACCGCTCGACGATCTGCAACGCGCTCGGCTCGAGCTGCTCCGGGCACGATTGGCATTTCACCGCACGGAGGGGAGCGACGCACCGGGGATGCTGCTGGACGCGGCCCGCACTCTCGCGCCGCTGGACGCCTCGCTCGCCCGAGAGACATACCTGCATGCATTGGACGCGGCAATGATCATCGGCGGATCCGGCGAGAAGCGAGGGGTGAAGGAAGTCGCCACGGCTGCTCTCGCCGCACCGCGGCCACCCGGCCAATCCCTGCCTGCGGATGAGCTGCTCGACGCGCTCGTGCTCGTGTTCACCGAAGGATACGGGGTAGGGGTGCCCGCAGTACGCCGAGCTGTCGAAGCATTCCGCGACCGCGGATTCGACGGCGAGGCGATCGGCCAGATGGGAAGTCGACGATGGATGTGGTCGGCCGCCCGAGCGGCGGCCGCGGTCTTCGACGACGGGATCGTGCGTATGCTCGCCGAACGCAACGTTCGCCTCGCGAGAGAGGCTGGCGCCTTGACCACGCTGCCCGGCGCGCTGGCGGCCCTGTCCGCGACCCTGGCGCTCTGCGGCGACCTTCGACAGGCGGCCGAACTGGCGGAGGAGGGCGCCGCCATCTCGCACGCGACAGGCGCGGTGGCGCAGCCTTACGCGCGCCTCATCGTCGCCGCCTGGCGCGGACAGGAGGCGGAGACCACACGTCTCTACGCCGAGTGCGGCCAGCGGGCGCGAACGCGAAACGGCGGCACATTGACCGCGACCGCCAACTACGCGCTGGCCGTCCTGCACAACGGCCGAGGGAGCTACCCCGCCGCGGTGGAGGCCGCCGTTCGAGCAACCGGGACGCACGAGTTCTCGAACAGTGGCATCAGTTTTCCCGAGCTCGTGGAAGCAGCCGTTCGCGCCGACGAGCGGAAGCTCGCGGAGTCGGCGCTGGAAGAGTTCTGCGCTCGTGCGGAGGCGAGCGGTACACCCTGGGCACTCGGGCTGGCCGCGCGTTCGCGGGCTCTGGTCGCCACCGACGACAGCGCCGAAGCGCACTACCGGGCATCGATCGAACGGCTGTCCGCCTCCGCTGTGAAAGGCGACCTCTATCGCTCGCACCTCGTCTTCGGCGAATGGCTGCGGCGCAGCGGACGACGACAGGACGCGCGCGAGCAGCTCCGCATCGCGCACGACTCGCTGGCCGCGATGGGCGCCGATGCCTTCGCCGCGCGCGCCGCTCGCGAACTGCTCGCCACCGGCGAGAACCCGCGCCGAGGCTCGGATCGACCCACAGACGCGCTGACCGCGCACGAACTGCAGATAGCCCGGATGGTGGCCACCGGCGCGACGTCTCGCGAGGTCGGCACGGAGCTCTTCCTCAGCAAACGGACCATCGATGCACACCTGCGCAGTATCTTCCGGAAGTTGAGCATCACCTCTCGCCGACAGTTGAAGAGTCTTCTTCCCCCCTAGACCGACACCTCGCGCTTGACCGTGTTCTGAGAACACAGGGTTCACTGACAGGCGAGCCGGTCCGCTGGCGCGAGGAAGGTGTCTCTGATGATCGATACGAGTTCGGATGACGGTGCGACGATGCCGCGGTTCGAAGGGATCAGGGCGCTGTTCATCAACGCGACCCTCAAGCGGTCGCCCGAGCCGAGCCACACGGATGGGCTGATCCGCATCAGCAGCCAGATCATGCGCGATCATGGCGCGCACGTCGAGGAGATCCGCGCGGTCGACCACGACATCGCGACGGGTGTATGGCCCGACATGACCGAGCACGGCTGGGATGTCGATGAGTGGCCCGAGATCTCTCGCAAGGTGCTCGCCGCTGACATCCTGGTCCTCGCCGGGCCGATCTGGCTGGGTGACAACAGCTCGGTGATGAAGCGGGTGATCGAGCGGCTCTACGGCGGCTCCGCTCAGCTCAACGACACGGGCCAGTACGCCTATTACGGCCGGGTGGCAGGCTGCCTCATCACCGGCAACGAGGACGGGGTCAAGCACTGCGCGATGAACGTGCTCTACAGCCTGCAGCACCTCGGCTACACCATCCCGCCGCAGGCCGACGCCGGCTGGATCGGCGAGGCCGGACCCGGACCGGGTTACCTCGATCCGGGGTCGGGCGGCCCGGAGAACGACTTCACGAACCGCAACACGACGTTCATGACGTACAACCTGCTGCACCTCGCGGCCATGCTCAAGAGCGCGGGAGGCGTTCCCGCATACGGCAACCGCCGCAGCGAGTGGGAGGCGGGTTGCTCCCCGCACCAGTACAACCCTGAATACCGCTGACCGGGACGGAGAGAACATGAGCACGGACACGACCATGGCGACCACGGGCTGGCCGCGGCTGAGAGTCGATGACTGGACGGCGACTCGCGACACGCTGCACATGTGGACGCAGATCGTGGGCAAAGTGCGACTCGCGCATGCGCCATTGATGAACCACTGGTGGCAGGTGACGCTCTACGTCACCCCTCGGGGGTTGGCGACCGGCAGCATCCCCGCGGGTCGACGTCTGTTCGATCTCGAGTTCGATTTCATCGACCATCGGCTCCGGCTCCGCAGCAGTGACGGCGAATCGCGAACCATCCGGCTGGAGGCGGTGCCGGTGGCAGGATTCCACGCCCGGGTTCTGCGCGCTCTGAGCGAGTTGGGCATCGACGCGGAGATCTCGTCCGGGCCCAACGAAGTGGAACCCGCGATCCCGTTCGCGCAGGACACCGAGCACGCGTCCTACGACCCGGCTGCGGCTCGCCTGTTCTGGGAGCAGCTGATGCAGGCGCATCGGATCATGGAGGAGTTCCGGTCGCATTTCGTCGGCAAGGTCAGCCCTGTCCACTTCTTCTGGGGGTCGATGGACCTCGCCTGCACCCGATTCTCGGGCAGAGACGCGCCCGAGCATCCCGGCGGTGCACCGAACGTGGGTGACTGGGTGATGGTGGAGGGGTACTCGAAGGAGCTCTTCAGCTGCGGGTTCTGGCCCGGCGGGGGAGACCAGGGCGCGTTCTACGCGTACGCCTACCCGGAGCCCGAGGGCTTCGCGGAGCGCCCGATCGGTGTGGACGGCGCGTACTACAGCGTCGAGAACGGTCAGTTCCTGCTGCCGTACGAAGCGGTGGCCGACGCGGAGGATCCGGATGGCGCGGTGCTCGATTTCCTGCACGGCACGTACCAGGCCGCCGCGGAACACGGCGGCTGGGACAGGGACATGTTGGAAGACGATCCGAGCCGATGGGACCACGTCCGTCGCACCCGGTCGCCGCCGGCGCTGTCACGCGACCGAGCACCCCATGAGTCACTGACGAAGGAAGGGTCCGAATGAAAGCTCACGACGACGACGGCGACCGCGCCGCTCGAGCCGCAGAACTGGGATGCGCGGCATTGGTGGATGCGATGGGACGGATCCACCCGCACCGGGCCCACCTCCTGCCCTTGACGAGTCCGGACCCGAGCCGTGCACTGTTCGGTCCGGCGGCGACCATGGCCTTCATGCCCTACCGCGACGATCTTCCCCCGACGGATTTCGCGCACCTGTTCCACCAAGCCCTGGGTTCGGCCCCGAAGGGCCGGGTTCCGGTGCTCTCCAGTGGTGGATACCCGGAGACATCCCACGGAAGGGGAACGAAACTCTCCCGTGGAGATCAGCATGAGATCGCGGGTGTGCTCGCCGACGGGCGCCTGCGTGATTTCGCCCAGTTGGCTGAATACGGGTTCCCGACATGGTGCCGCGGTGAGGCGACGCAGTGGGGCGGGAACATCGTGATGCCGTACGCAGCGGACGTCGCGGTCGAGGTCGGCGGCGTCACGATCGTCCCCGGGGACTACATCTATGCGGATACCGCCGGCGCGGTGGTCATCCCGGCAGGAAGCATCGACGACATCCTCGCCGAAGCGCACCGCGTGGATGAGGAGGATGCGCGCGCGGTGGAGCGGATCCGCGTCGAGCGCCTCGAAGACATGAGAGGGACGACATCGTGACGCCCGAGTATGACGGTGCAGTGATCGTGGGGCACATTCCCGGAGGGGACCCCGCAGTCCTGCGACACGCGAGCGCGCTCGCGGTGGCGACGGGTGTGCCGCTCATCGTGGCCCACATCGACACGAGCCGAGTGATCGACGCTCCGGATCCGGACGGCGCCGCTCCCGGCGCGGCGGTCAGCGAAGCATTGCGGCGCGGCCGAAGAGATCTTGCCGTCGTCCAGGCCGAGGCCGACCTGGCTCTGACGGACTCGCCGGCGCGCTGGACGGTTCTCCAGCGCGTCGGCGACCCCGCCATGGCACTGCACGATCTCGCCGAGCGGACACAAGCATCGATGATCGTGATCGGGACCCGTCGGGACGAGATTGGCGCGGCCGTTCGCGAATTCCTTAACGGTTCGGTCGCGCTCAGACTTGCCCGCCACCAGTCGCGCCCCGTCGTCATCGTCCCCACCGGAGTGGTGCATCCCTGGCGGAGCCGCACCCTGACGTGACGAGTCGCGGCGCTGCAGCGCTCAGCGCCTGCTCTCGACCCGACCGATCGGCTCGACGCCGTCGCCGAATGCGGCGCGGGCAGCGGGCCAGCTGCTCTCATCGACGTGCAGCGCGGTTCGGAGGTAGGCGGTGCTGAGTCGCTGGATGACGGCGACGCGCTGCGGGTCTTCGTCCGTCGTCTCCGCGACCTCGTAGCCGACGATCCCACCGAGTCCGTGCTCGGCACCGAAGAAGGTGAGGAGGTCGGTTGCACCGGGACTGTGCGTGTAGGCGTCGGTGAACCAGTCGGGTCCGCGGCTCGACATCTTCGATTGGTCGTGGTCGCCCGCCACGACGAGGGTCGGTGTGGTGAGTTCAGCGAACGACGGACGCATGAACGGAAAGTTCGCCTGCGCGAACGGGTGCAGGTCATCGCCTGCGAGGCCGGTCGCCGCGAAGAGGATGCCCGCACTCACACGACTGTCGGACATGTCGTCACCGAGCTCTCCTGTCTCGTCGAGGATCCGCGCACCGAGCAGGGCCTGAGCAGTCTGTCCGCCCCAGGAGTGTCCGGTCGCTGCCACTCGGCTGCCGTCCATCCGGCCGGCGAGGCCCGGTACGGCCGCTTCGATGGCGTCGAGCTGGTCGAGGATACGGGTGAGATCCGAGATCCGCTCGGTCCAGATCGAAGGGAAGACCGGATGGTCGAACCCGAACCCGTTCCGTCGGGAGTCGAGGTGGGTCGGCTGGATGACGACGAAGCCGCGGGAGGCCCAGAAGGCGGTGAGTGGTGCGTAGCCGTCGAGGTTCCATCCGTTGCCGTGCGAGAAGAGCACGATCGGGAGGTCGGTGCCGGATGCCGGTGCCGACACTCGCACTTCGAGGGGGACGGGGCGGCCGGGGGCCGAGAGCTCGACGGGGGCGACCGACACGACCGGAGCCCCCGCGCCGAGGATGGCGTCGAGGGTGTGCGCGACAGAGGAACTCATGAAATGCCTTTCCGGACTGACTGGTCTGCGATACTGATATCGGAACAACGATCCATAACATTACGGAACGGTGATCCGTAATGCAAGTCGATGGTGCGCGCGGAAAGAGAGTTCATGTCGGACGAACAGATCGGGGACGCCGGACGCCAGGTGGGCCGACCGCGCCGTGACGCTCAGCTGCTGCTCGACGCTGCAGCATCCGTCTTCGTGGAATCGGGTGTCGATGCGCCGGTCCGGGAGATCGCGGCGCGCGCCGGCGTCGGGGTCGGCACGATCTACCGGCACTTTCCGACGCGGCCCGACCTCGTGGTCGCCGTGTATCGGCATCAGGTGGAGGCGTGCGCCGATGCCGGCCCCCGGTTGCTGGCAGAGAGCGCGACGCCCGAGGCGGCGCTTCGAGCCTGGGTCGCGCTGTTCGTCGACTTCCTGGTCACCAAACACGGACTCGCCGGCGCGCTGCAGGGAACGGGCGCAGACGCCCGCGCCCTGCACACCTACTTCGTCGACCGTCTGGTTCCGGTCTGCGGCTCGCTCCTCGACGCTGCGCTCGATCCAGCGCATGCGGCGGACTCAGTGGATGTGTACAACGTGCTCAAGGGGATCGGCAATCTCTGCATCGGTGCGGCCGCCGACCCCCGTTACGACGCGGATGCCCTCGTGCAGCTGCTCATCTCGGGAGTCCTGGCTTCGGGAACCGACGACCCCGCCGCGTGATCGACTCGGGAACTTCCCCGGTCTATCGATTTCCCACCGTGAGGCCAGCCGCTCGCAGTTCGACGAGATAGGCGCTGTCGGAGGGATGTAGGTAGTACGCCTCGGATTGCGCGTCGCCGGAGGCCGATCTGCGGACGAGAGATCCCCCGGCTCCGATCACGGCGTCCATGGCGTCTGTGGTCAGGGGCATCCCGGGGTTGTGGAGGAGCCACTCTTGCGCGGACTTGCTGCAGCGTTGAAACCAGTGCTGACCGTCGTTGTTCGTCATGAGGTCACTTCACATCATGTTGCTGCCACATGGTCAAGCGTTCGTGTCGCGGCGAGCGAAGCACCCGCCTCGGTTCGCAGAAGGAGTTGACCCTGTGGCAGCAACACGGTGTTCGATAGCTGCATCTTGCCTCGCGCGGCCCTTCGAAGGAGAACTTCATGACCGAGATCACAGTCGTCCTCGTCCACGGCGCTTTCGCCGAATCGTCGAGCTGGAGCGGCGTGATCCGCGCCCTGCAGAAGCGCGGAGTCTCCGCGTTCGCGACGCCGAATCCCCTGCGAAGCGTGGCAACCGATGCCGCCAACGTGCGCAGCGCTGTCGAGTCGGTCGACGGGCCCGTGCTCCTGGTCGGTCACTCCTACGGAGGCGCCGTGACTACCGAAGCCGCCGGGGGGAGCGATGCGGTGAAGGGCCTCGTCTATGTCGCCGCGTTCGCTCCCGACCAGGGGGAGACGGCGCTCGGACTGACCGGGCAGTTCGAGGGCAGCACCCTCGGCGATACAGTTCGCGCCTATCCGCTCGAAGACGGCACCAACGACCTCGTTGTCGACCGCGAACTGTTCCCGAACCAGTTCGCGGCCGACGTGGACATCGAGGATGCTCGGATCGCCGCGGCGACGCAGCGCCCCATCCGCGACTTCGCACTCGGCGAGGCTCAGCCGTCGGTGACGCCGGCCTGGAAGAGGCTTCCGTCGTGGTTCATCTTCGGCACCGGAGACAAGAACATCCCCGCCGAGGGGCTGCGGTTCATGGCCGATCGGGCGGGTTCGAGGAAGACCGTCGAGATCGAAGGGGCTTCGCACTCGGTCATGGTCTCGAATCCGGAAGCCGTCGCCGACCTCATCGGCGAGGCGATCGCCGAACTGGGCTGAGCGGGCGTGCAGCATGAAGATCCTCAACCTCGTCCTCAACGCCGTGATCCTTCTCTCCGCGATGCTGTTCCTCGCCTACGTCGGATATCACTACTTCGACTTCGGCCTGTTCAAGACGCTCCCCTCAGGAGTGTCCGGGTTCTTCCTCAGCGCCGGCGCTCTGCAGTACGTGGCGCTCGGCCTGCTCATCGCGGCGGCGATCGGGAAGATCCTCCTCAGCCGCGCCCTGAAGCGGCGGGATGCCGGAACCCGGCCTGACGGCGCGGTTCTCAGGTGATGCGCAGGGCGGCCAGGACGGCGCGCAGGTGCGCGTCTCAGAGCAGCAGCTGCCCGAGTGGACCCACCAGGTAGCGCAGCGAGTACGCCTCCCAGACGGCGCCGATGATCAGCAGCACGAGCGCCGGGAGCGCGAGCAGGCCCAGCTGGCGGAGGCCACGCAGATAGCCTTGGCGCCGGTTCTTCGCCTGCGCCGTGCGTGGGAACAGCCAGTACTTGCCGATCAGGAACGCGCCGAGCAGGAACAGTATGTACGCCTGCAGCTCGATCAGGAAAGTGAGGGAATGCGGGATCATGGCGACCCATCCCGCGGGCGTGGTCTGGACGATCGTGATTCCGGTGGTCACCGCCCAGTACCCGAAGAACGCGAGCCCGGCGAACGGCACGATGAGCGAAGGCAGCACGATGGTCAGGGCGCTCAGGCGGAAGAGGTTCACGCCGAAGATGGCCAGGGCGAACAGCGGGGGAGTGTTGAAGAGCCAGCGCACCAGTTCGCCGGTGCCGTCCGCTTCCAGCCCGGCGGCCTTGGCAGCGACGAGGTCGGGGAAGAGAAGCCCGGCGACGAACCCGATGAGGGCGAGGCCGTAGGCCGCCGCGTTGAGGATGAGGTAGACGCGCATGTTCTCGCGCACGACCCGGAAGGGTCGTCGCCAGAAGCGCACGCGCTCGGGATGGACGATGGAGGTCTGCGGAGTGGTCATGCATTCATCACACTCCGTCCCTCATCGAGCGAGTAGTGCGCCGGTGTCATGAGAACAGGTGACACCGTGTCATATCGTGTCGCCGCCTTGGCGCCTGACGGAGTGCACGCGGCACTGCACGCCGCCCCGTCGCCGTCGCTTCCCGAGCTGCTCGCGATCGTGGGGGACGCGGCGCGCGTCGTCACCGTCGCCGACAAGGGCGGTGCCTCGAAGCTCGGCATCCGTGCCGTGGATGCTGTCAACGATTCGGCTCTTCTCGAACGCGCCGCCGATCTCGGCCACCGGGGCCTCTACTCGCCGCGCGTCGATCAGGTGCTCCCACTCGCTTCCATCGCCAAGGCGCACGAGCTGGCCGCGGGCGGCGCCGGCAAAGTCGTGGTCATCGTGCCATGACTTCGATGGGCCGAGCGCTCGCGACTCAGATTGCGCGGGTGCTCAACCAGTCGCGGATGATCCGCACGACGTCGTCGAGGTTCGACTCCAGCACGAAGTGCCCGGCGTCGAGGAGCTCGATGCGCGCGTCGGGTGAGTCCCGCCGGAAGGCCTCAGCGCCGGCCGCGGCGAAGATCTCGTCGTTGCGGCCCCAGACGGCGAGCACCGGCACTCCGCTGGTGCGCAGCCACTCCTGAATGAACGGGTAGAGCGCCCGGTTGTTCTCGTAATCGCCGAAGAGATGCAGTTGTGCGCGATCGATTCCCGGTCGGGCGAGGAGGGCGAGGTCGTGCTCCCACGCGTCGGGGTCGACAAGGGTCGCATCGGGCACACCGTGCAGGTACTGCCATTCGACGGCTTCCCGCTCGAGCGCCGGGCGCAACGCGCGCTCGTTCTCGTCAGAGGGATCGTCGTGATACGCCCAGATAGGCGCCCAGAACTCCGGGACGAAGCCCTCCTCGTAGGCGTTGCCGTTCTGGGAGATGATTCCTTCGACGGAATCCGGATCGGCGAGCGCGAGGCGCCAGGCGATGGGGGCGCCGTAGTCCTGCACGTACACGGTGTAGCGGGTGATGCCGACCTCGCGGAGGAACCCGAGTGTGACCTGGGTCAGTGCATCGAACGTGTAGGGGAACTCGTCGAGTGACGGCGTCGCCGACCGCCCGAATCCGATGTGGTCCGGCGCGATCACCCGGTAGTCGCCGGCGAGGGCAGGTATCAGGTGCCGGAACATGTGCGAGCTGGTCGGGTAGCCGTGCAGCAGGAGCAGTACGGGTGCATCGGCGGGACCCGCTTCCCGGTAGAAGACCTCGTAGCCGTTGACGAGCACGGTGCGGTGGTGGACAGCAGCCATCAGGAATCCCTTCGTTCGGACGGACCTTCCCAGCAAAGCCCGTGTTCCTGCCACACACTCAAGGGCAATTGTCACCGCCCGCGCTCCTCGGCGATGGAGTTGGCTCCGTCGATGGTGATGAGCTGCCCCGAGATATAGGACGCCCCTTCACCGGCGAGGAACGCGATCACGTACGCGACCTCCTCTGCGGTGCCGGACCGACCGACGGGTGTGGCCTTGCCCATGCGGCGTTCTCTCTCGGAGGCGGACGCGGTGTCGATCCAACCTGGAGCGACGGCGTTCACCGTGATACCCGCCGCCGCCAGGTCGATCGCTGTCGAGCGGGTCAATCCGACGATGCCCGCCTTCGCCGCGTGATAGGCCGTATCGCCGGGGTACGCCGCAACGGGTCCCGACACCGACGACACGTTCACGATGCGGCCGTAACGGGACGACTCCATGAGCCCCGTGACCGCGCGCGTCATCAGGAACGTCGTCGTCAGGTTGCGATCGAGCGAGGCGTGCCAGTGGCCGAGGAACCCGCCTCCGCCCCTAGTTGAGCCGTGGGAGTCGGACACGGCGGTCATTCCCGCGTTGTTGACGAGGATGTCCACGTCGCCGAAAGCGTCTGTCGCGCGCGCGACCACCGCGTCGACTCCGGCCTGCTCGGTGAGGTCTGCGACTACGCCTTCTGCGCGGATGCCGACATCGCGCAGTTCCGCGACGCGATCCAAGATGCGATCCGTGGTCGACGTGATCACTACGCGGTTTCCTGCGGCGCCGATCAGACGCGCTGATGCGAATCCGATCCCCGCAGTGCTTCCCGCGCCCGTGACGATGGCGACTCTCTCCCGTCGGTTTTCCGTCATGGTGCTGCCTCTCGTTCGCTCCCTCGCGGTCTGCTGAAGTGCCGGTACGACCACTGAAGACCGTGTGGTGAGCACCGGGTCAATCGCGAATGGAAAGCATGGCGTTATCCTCACGGATACTGGCATTCTCGCCACTGGTGGAGAGACTCCCCGACGACCACACTGGGTCAATGCCTCACCGTCGCGGCTCATCATTCGCCCCGAGTCGGAAGGACCAGAGATGACCGATCAGATGAAAGCCGTCGTGCTCACCCGCTTCGGAGGAGCCGACGCCTTCGAGTTGCAAGACGTTCCCGTGCCGCCGGTCGGACCGCGCCAGGTGCGGGTCCGTGTCCATGCGACAGCCGTGAACCCCCTCGACTTCCAGATCCGACGAGGCGATTACCCCGATCATGTGCCCCTGCCGGCGATCACCGGCCACGACATCTCCGGCGTGATCGAGGAGATCGGCTCCCACGTGACCGAATTCCGTGTCGGCGACGAGGTGTACTACACCCCTCAGATCTTCGGCGGCCCGGGATCGTACGCAGAGCAGCACGTCGCCGATGTCGACCTCGTCGGCCGGAAGCCGGCGAACATCAGCCACCTCGAGGCGGCCAGCCTGACGCTCGTCGGCGGGACCGTCTGGGAGGCGCTCGTGACTCGTGCGCAGCTCACCGTCGGCGAGACGATCCTGATCCACGGCGGAGCCGGCGGGGTCGGCTCGATCGCCATCCAGGTGGCGAAGGCCATCGGCGCGCGGGTCATCACCACCGCGCGGGCCGCTGATCTGGACTTCGTGCGCTCTCTCGGCGCGGACGTCGCACTTGACTATGCCGCGACGGACGACGTCGACGCGGTCGCCGACATCACCCAGGGGCAGGGTGTGAACGTGGTCCTCGACACGATCGGCGGCGACGCCCTGACCCGGAGTCCCCTCGCACTCGCCGATTACGGACGGGTCGTGACCATCGTCGATATCGCGCAGCCGCAGAATCTCATCGAGGCGTGGGGGGTGAACGCTGCCTATCACTTCGTCTTCACGCGGCAGAATCGCGGGAAGCTGGATGCGCTGACCGCCCTCGTCGAGCGGGGACTCGTGAAGCCCGTCGTCGGTGCGATCCTCCCTCTCGATCGCGTGGGTGAGGCCCATGAGCTCCTGGAGAACAGGCGGTCGTACGTGCTCCACGGCAAGGTCGCGATCGATGTGGCCGGGACGACCGTCGCGCTTCCCGCGCGCACGGCGCATTCAGAAGAGGAAGGGTCGGCAGCGTGACCGCGTACCTCGTGTTCGAGCGCGACACCACCGAGGATCAGCAGGCCCTCGACCGCTATGCGGCACACGCCGACAGCACCTTCGAGGGACACCCCGTCACCGCCCTCGTCGACTACGGCTCCCACGAAGTTCTCGAGGGCCCTCCGATCGAGGGCGTGGTCGTTCTGCAGTTCCCCGACCGGGAGTCGGCGAAGAAGTGGTACTTCAGCGACGCGTATCAGAAGGTGGCGCAGGACCGCTTCCGCGGCGCGACCTACCGCGCAGTGCTCGTCGACGGGGTGGCCGCGCAGGCCTGAGCTGCTGCGTCACCTCCGCGGGGTCAGCTCCGTCCCGCGAAGGTGGCGCGATACTCGGAGGGCGACGTGTCCAGCAACCGGCGGAAGTGCAGTCGGAGGTTCGCCCCGGTGCCCAGGCCCACCTGATCCGCGATCTGGTCGACGGGCATCCGCGTGCTCTCGAGCAGCTCCCGGGCGGTGTCGACTCGCGCGCGGAGAATCCATTGCAGAGGTGTCGTACCGGTCTCTTCGGCGAATCGCCGCAGGAAGGTGCGGGCCGACATCCGTGCGTGCGCGGCGAGTTCGGCGATCGTGAGCGGCTCGGCGAGCTGCATCAGCGCCCATTCCCTGGTCGCCGCGAGCGTCTCGCCCTGAGAGGCGTCCACGGTCTTCGGAAGGTACTGGGCCTGTCCGCCTGAGCGATACGGCGCAGTGACGAGTCCCCGCGCGATCTCATTCGCCGGGCCGACACCCAGATCGGAGCGGACGATGTGCAGACAGAGGTCGAGGCCCGCGGCTGCCCCCGCGGAGGTGAGCACCGATCCCTCATCGACGAAGAGCACGTTCGGCTCCACGGCGATCTGCGGATGCCGTTTCGCGAGCTTCTCCGCAGCATCCCAGTGCGTCGTCGCACGGAGGCCGTCAAGCAGGCCGGCATCCGCCAGAGCGAAGGCGCCGTAGCAGATCGAAGCGATGCGCACGCCACGAGACGCTGCGTCGCGGAGCGCCTCGCACACCTCTGCCGGGATCGGTCTCCCTGGAGGCGCGTATCCGGGGACGATGATCGTGTCGGCATCCTTCAGCGCTTCGAGCCCGAGCGGGACCGCATATCCGAAGCCGCCGTTCGAGGGGACGGTTCCCGCGACGACGCCGCAGGCGGACACCTCGTACGGAAAGCCGGTGTCAGCGTGGAACACCTCTGCGGGGATTCCGACGTCGAGGGGCAGCGCACCCTCGAGCACGAGAACGACCACCTTGTGCGGATCATCCACTGGTCCACCTCCGTGTCGAGTGGCACGCGCCTCTCCTGTCAGCATCCTTTCATAGCTATGCATTCGCGCCATCTGCGTTCTCGCCGTGAGCGCATGCGACGCTGCCCTCAGTTCAGGGCAGAACGGCCATCGCTTCGATCTCGACCAGCAGCTCCGGGGTCCACAGCGCTTGCACGCCGATCACGGTGATCGGCGGCAGCGGTGTGGCATATCCCTCCGATGCCTGGGCTCGCGCCAGGCCGTCGAAGAGCGGCTCCGCCATCTCCTGTGTCCAGCCCACGACGTAGATCGTGAGCCGAGCGACGTCGGCGACGGAGCCACCGGCTCCGGTAACGCCGACGGCGACGTTCTGCAGTGCGGTGTGGACCTGTCCTGCCAGGTCGGTCGCGGTCACCGCCCCGGACGGTGTGACGGATGCCTGCCCGGCGAGCAGTACCAGTCGAGTTCCGATCGCGCTGGCGACCGGCGAGTACTCCTCCTGCTCGAGGAGACCTTCGGGGTGGCTGAGCTGCACGGTCATGGGGTGCCTTTCGTCGAGTGATGGTGCTTCATTCAAGGCCCTGTGGTGACAACACGGTCAAGGGTCACTGTTCTGCCGCACACGTCAGGTCCGGCGCGTTCTCCGGGAGCTCGAGGTCGAGGAGATAGGTGGCGGCGATCGCGTCGGCACAGGCGCTCACACCCCTGCCGATCACCGTGTGTCCCTCGCCCTCCACCGTCAGGAGCGTTCCCTCGAGCGTCTTCGCGAGTTCGACGGCTCCCTCATACGGCGTCGCCGCATCGCCCGTCAGCGAGATGACCAAGGTCGGCGGAAGATCTGCGATGTCCTGCGCGTAGGGGATGCGCAGCTCGCCCGTGACCGGGAAGTCCGCACACTTGTCGCGCGTGGACTCGTCGGCCGCCGTGCCCGGGTCCATGATCGGCGCCTGCGCATAGGTGTCTTCGCGCAGCTGGGCGAGCTCGTCCGCGTCGGGCAGGTCTTCATCGGCGCAGTTGATCGCGAGGGATGCGTCGGTCATGTTCGAGCTCTGCCCCTCGTCGGAGATGCCGGCGATGCCGGTCGCCAGCTGCAGCAGCTGATCGCCGCGACCCTGCTGCACCTCACGCAGCCCCTCGATCGCCAGCGGCCAGAGGTCGGGGCTGTAGAAGCTGGCCAGTACGCCCCCGAGCCCCGCATCGAAGTTCAGTTCGGTGTCACCCGCCGGCACGGGGTTGTCGACGAGGGGACGAAGGATGCTCTGGAGGGCTGCGGTCCAGCCGCTTGGATCGGTCCCGAGGGGGCAGTCTGCCTGGGTGGCGCAGAACGAGGCGAGGTCTTCGAACGAGCCCTGGAATCCGCCGTAGGACGCGAGCAGCCGCTCCGGCGAGCCGAGGGCCGGGTCGAAGGCGCCGTCGAGGATCATGGCCCGGACGTTCTCGGGGAACTCCTCGGCGTAGATCGCGCCCAGCCGAGTGCCGTAGCTCTGGCCGAGGAAGTTCAACTGGTCCTCTCCGAGGACCGCGCGCAGCACATCCATGTCTTTCGCCGTGGTGCGGGTGCCCACGTTCGCGAGGGCCTCCATGCCACCGGAGCCCTCCGCGCACCGGTCGGCGAGTTCCTTCGTGTCATCCTCGGTCAGGGTCGGGATCGGGGAGCCGATCCTCGCGAGCAGGTCCTCACCCTCAGCGGAGCCGTCGGTGAGCTTGCAGTCGATCGCGGGTTCTGTCGCCCCGACACCGCGGGGGTCGAAGCCGATCAGGTCGAAGCTCTCGGTGACCGCGCTCTTCGTCATCAGCGAGGATGCGCCGATCGTGCCGAGCAGACCGGCGCCGCCGGGGCCGCCGGGGTTGAAGAAGAGCGAACCCTTGGACTCGCCCCGTGCAGGTACCCGCACCACGGCGACGGATGCCGTGTCTCCATCCGGATCTGTGTAGTCCATCGGGACCAGCATCCGCGCGCACTCGGCCTCCGGGACGAGCGGGAAGTACTTCTCATCCTGAGCGGTGATGGCGTAGTCGGCGCAGTCCTCCCATGCCAGCTCCTGGGTGTGGAACTGCTCGAGTGCCGGGATCGGCGTGCTGCGCGGGTCATCCGCCGGCACCCCGCCCGGTGCTGTGCAGGCCGCGAGCACCGCCGCGAGTGCTGCGATGATGGCCACCCCCGGAGCGGCGCGCCACCCTCCGCGCGCTCGACGCTTCGCCCGGACGGATTCTGGTGAAGAGCTGTTGCTCGATCGGTTCATGCTCAGCAGGGAACACCGTGTTCCCGCGACAGGGTCAAAGCGATAGGGGAACTCCGCCGGCGAGGATCGCCGACCTTGACCATGTGCTGACAACAGGGAGTTGACTGCGCCGATACTGGTATGGCGACATACGAGTGAGAGACATTCGCCGAGAAGGAGTCACATGCGACCGTACGTGGACAAGGTCATGCCCGACGCGTGGGCGGCGGCCGTCGCATTCTCCGCGGCAATACGTGAGGCGGCGGCGCAGCGCGGCCTCGCGGCGCAGGAATCCGAGCTCATCAAGGTGCGGGCGTCTCAGATCAATGCGTGCGCCTTCTGCCTGGATCTGCATTGCCGCGAGGCCCGGCAATCCGGGATCTCTCAGCAGAAGCTCGACATGCTCCCCGCGTGGCGGGAGAGCTCGCTGTTCGACGAGCGGGAGAAGGCGATCCTCGCGGTGGCCGAGGCCGCCACGGTGCTTCCCCTCACGGAGGAGTCGACGGCGGATCTGTCCGGTGCGCTGTCGGTTCTGGGAGAGCCGACGTTCGTGGCAGCCGAGTGGGTCGCGGTGACGATCAACGCCTTCAATCGCATCTCCATACTCAGCGAGCACCCCGTGCGTCCTCGAGATGTCGAGGGTGCCGTCATCCGAGGGTGACGCCGCCCGCGAGGGTCACTTACCCCTGGTGGCGTCGAACTGCGCCATGACCAGCGCGGCCGTGCTGGCGAATCCGGAGCCGAGGAGGAGGAGCAGGGACGGGGCGAAGTCGGAGGGTTCCGGAACCCAGCCGCCCAGTGCCCACGGCAGGATCATCGCTGCGAGCAGAGCTGCGCTCGTCATCCACTCGTTGACCCAGAATGCGCCCGACGTCCCGGCTCTGCCCCCGGCCAGGATGCGACGCCCTGTTCCGACGGTCAGCAGGGTCAGAAGGAGGCCGAGGGCAGCGAAGACGATGGCTCCCCAGAACGGCTCCATCGCGATCAGGAACAAGGGCACGAACAGCGGAATCGAATACGCGGTGAAGACCCATCGGGTGGCGCTGCGCAGGTACATGTCGGTCGCTTCCGAACCGGCCAAGCGGCGATGCGTGGCGGAGTCGATGTAGAAGAACACTCCCACGATGAACGTTCCCAAGAGCGTCGCCGAGACCCCGGCGAGACCCAGCAGGAACTCCTGCCCCATACCGGTCATCTGGTTCTCGCCTTCTTCCGGAGGCCACGGCGGCTGTCCTCAGTCAAGAACCTGTTCCCACCACAGGGTCAAGGCGGTCGCCAGCTGGGACTTGACCCTGTGCTCACCACACGGTGTCTTCTGGTACCACAGGACTCGGCTGCTATGCGGAGTCGGCGAACACTCCGGACAGAGAGATGAACATGCGATATCGAAGGATTCTCGGTGCCCTGACCGCTGCGGGGCTCATCGCCGGAAGCGGTGTCGTCGCCGGATCGTCGGCGCGAGCCTCGATGCCCACCTCCGCCGTGCGTGCCGCCCTCGCCGAGACCATGGAGCTCGACGGGTGGCCTGCCGCGCTCGTCGCCGTCCGGGATGAAGGCGACCGCGTGAAGACGTTGGCGTCCGGAGTGCTCGAGCTCGGCGAGACGAAGAAGGCGCGCGCCGGAGATCAGGTGCGAATCGGCAGCAGCACGAAGACATTCACCGCCGTCATCGTCCTGCAGCTCGTCGATGAGGGCCTCGTCTCGCTCGACGAGCCGGTGGAGACGTACCTTCCCGGCGTCGTCCGCCACCCCGACGTGACGGGAGCGGAGATCACCGTGCGCCAGCTGCTGCAGCACACCAGCGGACTCCCCGACATGTCGGGTGACATCGGGCAGAACCTCATCTCTTGGCAGCATCGCTACATCTCGCCGCGGGCGTCGCTCGATCTCGCCTTCACGCATCCGGTCGAGAACGCGCCGGGAGAGGCGCTGAGCTACAGCAACGCGAACTTCATCCTCGCCGGTCTCCTCGTCGAGGCGGTCGCCGGACGGCCGTTCGCGGAAGAGCTCGAACGACGTCTGCTCGAGCCCCTCGGGCTGGACTACACCTACTTCCCGGAGCAGGGAGAGGAGGAGATCCGGGGAAAGCACCCGCACAGCTACATCCCGCTCGCGGATCCGCCGACCGACTACACCGTCTTCGATCCTTCGTGGGCGCACGCCGCCGGCGCGATGGTCTCGACGGCCGAGGATATGACGACGTTCTTCTCGGCGCTCGCCGAGGGAGAACTCCTTCCCGCGTCTCTTCTCGCGGAGATGCAGCAGACGATTCCGGCCGACTCGATCTGGCCGGGAGCGGCCTACGGCCTCGGTCTCATCGCCTTCGAGCTGAGCTGCGGAGTGACCGCATGGGGGCACGGCGGAGACGCGCCGGGCACCGTGAGCCGGGTCGCCGCCACGGAGGACGGCCGTGCGGCCGCGATCGTCGTCACCAAGAACGGAACAGAAGCGGCGGCGGAGCAGCGCCTGCGCGATCTCGTCGATACGGCCATCTGCGCGCTGTGAGCGCGAGAATGGAGCAGACGACGAGGGGCCCCGCCATCGCGCTGGCGAGGGTCGCAGCATCCGAGGGTGCGAAACTCCCGCCTTGACCCCGACGTGACGTCACGGTCTTTCCTGGCGAGATCTCGGTTCTCAGAGCCAGCCCCGCGCCCGGGCATTGCGCGCAGCATCCTGCCGTGATGCCGTATGCGTCTTCTGCATCGCACTCGAGAGGTAGTTGCGCACCGTGCCCGGAGCCAGGTGCAGCCGCGCGGCGATCTCCTTGATCGAGTACCCCTCCTGCGTCTCGCGGAGTGCGTCGAGCTCGCGCTCGGTGAGGGGGGAATCATCGATGACCGAAGCCTCGAGGATGTCGTGATCTATCCACCGGCCGCCCTCGTTCAGGCGACGGATGACGTCAGCGATCAGCTCCGGGTCCGCCGACTTGCTCATGAACCCGCGTACGCCGGCCTTGAGCGCTCGCCGCAGGACACCGGGCCGCGCGTGCCGCGTCAGCATGAGGATCTTCTGATCTGGAGCATCACGCAGGATCGCTTCGACCGCGTGAAGACCGTCGGTCTCCGGCATCTCGAGGTCGATCACCAGAACATCCGGCCGCTCGCGCAGCACCGCCGTCACGGCCTCGGCCCCATCGGCAGCCTCGCCGACGACGGTGATCACGCCGTCCAGTGACAAGAGCGCCCCGAGCGCGTAGCGCACGAGCTGCTCATCGTCGGCGAGGACGATCCGGATGCTGTTGCCCTCGGTCATCGTCGCTCTCCTTCGTCGGCGCCTGGGGCCTCAGGCACAGAGACGCGGGGAGCCATCCCTGCTCGGATCGTGAAGATCTCATCCTGCTGCGCGAAGTCGAGCTCGCCGCCGGCGTCCGTGATCCGGCGTGCGAGCCGAGCGAGACCCCGCGGGTGGATCTCGTTCCCGACGGGGACGCCGTCGTTCGCGATTTCGACTCCGACGGGGCTCGCGGTGATCGTGACCCAGGTCGGATCCGCGTGCCGCAGGAGATTGGTCGTCGCCTCCCGGAGGGTGTGGGCGAGGAGCGGGTGGGGCTCGACGTCGCCGCCGAGGTCCGCGTGGATGTTCACCCGCATGCCGGATGCCTCGGCGAGAGCCCGGGTGTTCTCCAGTTCGGCGATCAGATCGATCTCGTACCGCGCGTAGGTGAGTTCGCGGGTCTTGGCGATCGTGTCGTCGACCAGTTGTCGGATCTCCGCGAGTTCCGCGTCCGCCCGCATCGGATCGTCTTTCAGGAGGCGCTGGGCGAGCACGGCCTTGAGTTTGATGACGTGCAGCGACTGACCCTGGATGTCGTGGAGGTCGCCCGCGAAGCGGGTTCGCTCCTCGGCGATCGCGAGCGCCGACTCGATCTCCTTCGCGCGTTCCGCCTCCCGCACCAGCCTCCACGCGAGCTCTCCCACGAAGACGACCGCGGCGATGTAGAGGGTTCCGAAGGCGGGGATGACGACGAACTGGACAACCAATGCGGGGGTGAGGGGGTTCGTGAGCAGTGCCGCCGCGCCGAGTGCCGCCACACCGATCGCCAGCAGAATCACCGCCCACACGCGATTCGCCCGCACCTTCATCACCAGGAGAGCGCCGACGAGGGCGAAGGGCATGAAGCTGATGGGGCTGTTCGCGGAGAACGCGCCGTAGAGGTAGGCCGCTCCGGCGAAGACGAAGAGGAACACCGCGCGAGGGGTGTATCCGTCGAGGCGCCACTCCTTGATGAGCGTCGTCGTGAAGAGGAGGGTGAGGGCGAGGAACAGCGCCTCCCACCAGGAGGTGCTCGTCAGGACGACGCCGATCACCGACAGCGGAGCGATCGCCAGGATCACCGAGCCCATCACGATGCGGCGCATGCGCGGAATCGCGGGCGCCTTCGTCGATCTGTCGCTGTCGATAACTATCCCTTCTCCGCCGGATGCTGCTGTCTTATCGCCTTCCTGACCGGAACCTTCGCGATCAGCGCGCCGACCACGAGCGCCAGAGCCACGTACTGCAACACCGGACGGTCCAAGAAGAATCCCGTGATCCCCGCCGGGAGCGTGGTGAAGAGTCCGAAGTCCCACAGCAACCCGAGGTACGCGAGGAACACCGCGGCGGAGAACGCGACCGTTGCGTTGAGGAGGAGATCGAAGGCTTTCATGTTTACGATCCTTCGCCGCCCCCGAGCTTCCCGGTAGTGACACCGTGTCACCTTCTGTCGTGACAAGCGAGCACTGCTCCCGTCTCGCCCCGCCGGGTGGAATGGAGATCACCCTCCAGGCAGCCTCGGCTTGACCCTGTTCCCTGAACACCGTGTCGACTTATGCAGACCACTCTTCGCAGAAAGGGAATCTCCCTCGTGATCCATGCTCAGTCCCTGACCAAACGCTACGGACCGAAGACCGCCGTCGACGGCATCGACTTCTCGGTCGCCGCGGGCAGGGTGACCGGATTCCTGGGCCCGAACGGGGCGGGAAAGTCGACGACGATGCGCATGATCGTCGGACTGGACCATCCGACCGCCGGCACGGTGACGGTCAACGGGCGGCGCTATCAGGACCATCGCGCACCTCTGCACCAGGTGGGAGTCCTCCTGGAAGCGAAGGCCGTGCACCCGGGTCGCACCGCCCGCGACCACCTGCTCGCCATGGCGGCGACGCACCGGATCGGAGCGAAGCGCGTCGACGAGGTCATCGGGCTCACGGGTCTCGATACGGTGGCGCGCAAGCGCGTGCGCGGCTTCTCGCTGGGTATGGGGCAGCGCCTCGGGCTCGCGGCCGCACTTCTCGGAGACCCGGCGACGCTGATCCTCGACGAGCCGGTCAACGGACTCGACCCCGAGGGCGTCGTGTGGGTGCGCGGTCTCGCTCGCGCGCTCGCCGCGGAGGGCCGCACGGTCTTCCTGTCATCGCATCTGATGAGCGAGATGGCGCAGACTGCCGACCATCTGATCGTGGTCGGCCGGGGGAAGGTCCTCGCCGATGCGCCCATCGCCGAGATCCTCGCCCA
The DNA here is from genome assembly GCF_904831005.1 of Microbacterium hydrocarbonoxydans. NCBI lineage: Bacteria > Bacillati > Actinomycetota > Actinomycetes > Micrococcales > Microbacteriaceae > Microbacterium > Microbacterium hydrocarbonoxydans. The sequence continues at coordinate 3,176,800 of NZ_LR882982.1, forward strand.
GGCGTCCGGCGACATCGTGCGAGTGCGCGCGAACGACGCAGTACGCCTCGGTGCGCTCCTCTCGGTACAGGGCGCCGCCGTCACCGCCGTCGACGACGACCAGCTCGCGGTCACCGGCATTCCCGCACCGCGCATCGCCGAGATCGCCGCCGACGCACGCATCGCGGTCTACGAGCTCACGCCGGTCACCACGTCGCTCGAGGAGGCCTACATGGACCTCACTCGCCATGACCTCGAATTCACGACCACCCCGACCCGTCCGGAGGGCGACCGATGAGCTTCAGCACGACCACCCCGATCCTCACCGCCACCGGGCACGACGTCAGCTTCGGGGGCACCATCCGCTCCGAGTGGATCAAGCTCCGCAGCATCCGCTCCACGTGGTGGACGTACGCGGTCCTGGTCGTGATCGCCGTCGGGGTGGGAATCCAGATGTCGTCCTCGACGAGCTTCGCGTGGTTCGACGGAGAGGTCGCACAGATCGGCCAGCAGGCCGCCGGAGTGAACGTCGTGAACATCAGCACCGACGTCAACGTGCTCGTCGTGAGCGTGCTGGGTGTGCTGGTGATCGCGGGCGAATACAGCACCGGGATGATCAGATCCACTTTCACGGCGGTTCCCCGACGCGTATCCGCCCTTCTCGCCAAAGCATTGGTGTTCGCCGCCCTCACCTTCGTGATCGGCGCACTGGCGCTGGCCATCACGATTCCGTTCTCCATCGCGCTGCTCGCTGCGAACGGAATCGACGTACGTCTGGACGACCCGCACTACTGGGCTTCCATGGTCGGCAGCCTCGTCTACCTCGTGCTGATCGGACTCCTGGCCTTCGGCATCGGTGCCCTGCTCCGCAACGTGGTCAGCGGCATCGCCACAGCCATCGGCCTCGTACTGGTCCTGCCGCTCGCCGTCGGCCTGCTGGCCGGCGTTCTCGAGTCGCAGATCTGGTTGAGAAACCTCACGGCGTTGCTTCCCTTCAACCTGGGCCGCGCCATGACCACACATCCGGGCTACGCCGAGTTCTCCTCGCCCGGGTCGCCGGTCGAATCGCCGGAGGGACTCTGGGTTCTCGAGCCCTGGCAGGGGGCGCTCGGCCTCGTCGTCTGGGTGGTCGCGCTGCTCATCCCTGCGATCGTCTTGCTCAAGGGTCGCGACGCCTGAGCGGGCCACCACGCTCCGATTCCCAGACATCGCTGTCAGAGAATCGGAGCGATTCGGGACTGAGGATGAACTATCGCCGTGCGGGTGGCGGAGGGACGCATGATCAGAACTGGCGACGAGGCAGCCCCTCGCTCGCGCAGGTCGCGGCGACTGCCGGAGTGAGCCGAGGAATACCTCAACGTCGGACCGGCTGAGCGTAATCACTTGTTGGCCGTAGTACGGATTCCGCCAGACAACTGAAGTGGAACCATCGCCCTTGACGAACTCCGCCCAGAACGCCTTCGTTCGGAAGTAGTCCGCCGTTCGCACGGCGTTGGCGTATTCGTAGTGCTCGTTGGCCTTCTGAAAGTGCGCCGCGCGGATGATGAAGTCGATGCGCTCGATGAGGCGATCGCCAAGTCGTTTGGCTCGGGTTGTGAGGTCCCCAGCGTTCGCTAGCCGCTGTCGTTCGACACGGACCTGGCCCTCGATGCGCGCCACGTTCGCAACGACCAACGAACGGCTGGACTCATATAGCGAGTCGAGGTTGCTCCGACCGAGCCGGATCGCCTCGAAGTCACTGAGGTGAGTGCTCTTGTATAGCATCATCGCGAAGAGATCGGTCTCGCTGAGGTTCAGCTGCCCGCCATCGCCGGAGAAGATCCGGTCGCGGAACACCACGAACTCGTTGCGCACGTTCTTCAGAAGCCGCATGTCCGGGACGAACCGTCCCGCAAGGTCGACGAGGTCGTCGGATACCTCGTGTTCGATGCCGCGCAGAATCTGAGTGGGGGGCACGCGAACAGAGCATTGGGGAGCCTGTTATTGCTACTCGCGGATCACGTGCATGTCGATGAGCTCGAGCGGTATAAGCCTGCGATGCGGGGAAACGCCGACTACCTGGTCTCGCTCGACGCGCATGAGCGCCGTTGAACGCAGCGCGCATCTCACTGGACCGGTGTCGCCCTCGCGGGATGAGGGTCGCGCACCCTCGGGCCGAGTTGGTGCGATCCTGAGTCTGTCAGCGGGCGCCGGGGGGCGTGCGCTGACATCGGGTGTGACGCCCGGCGGGCACCGGCGTCACCCGGGATGCTCCGCCAGCGTTACCTCCCTCGAGGCGGGGCATCCCACCTCGAGGACGTCTCGCTGCGCGTAGTCTCACGCGTTCATTGCTTGAGCATGGCGACGGCGAGTTTGTGCTCGTCGTCGATGAGGTGTGAGTGGTCGTCGTCTCCGAGGTCGATGCGCACCCAGTCGATCCGGCCTGAGAACTCGTTGCCGGTCGCTGCGTAGTCCGGAGAGACCGGGGAGGCGAGATCGCAGCCGACATCGACGGTTTCGTCGAAGGTGAACTGGAACGGGAGCGTCTTCTCGACTCGGCCTTCGCCGACCTTCTCGTCGCCGGCGTAGAGCGTGACGGTGCCGCCCTTGCCCAGACCGCCGCCGTCGTAGGCGAAGTGCGCGCGGAGCTCCTGATTGCCCACGGGGACCTGGCCGTCTGCGCGGACGATATCGACCTGAATGCCGAGCACGTTGTAGGCGAATGCGAGGGCGCCGTTCTTGGCGTAGAACGACCAGCCGCCGTACGCCCCGCCCTGTGCGATGAGCACGCCATCGGCACCGGTTTCTGGCACTGAGACCTGAGCGGAGACGGTCCACGACTTGTTCTTGATGTTGATCGTCGAGTTCTCGCTCAGTCTTTTCATGCCCGGATAGAACTTCTGGGAGTCGCTCGTGATGAGCTGCGGTCGTCCCGCGATGTCGGGATTCAGTCGCTCCCCGGATCGGATGTCGAGGGGCAGCACGTTGAAGCGTGCCGCCTGGATGAGGAACAGCCGCTGCAGGTGAGCGAGGCGTTCGGGTTCCTCGGCGGCAAGGTCGTTGGACTGTGTCCAGTCTTCCTCGACGTTGTACAGCTCCCAGACGTCGTCGTCGAGGCCATGGGATGACGCGAGCCAGGGGTCCTTGTGCTTGGCCACTGCCGTCCAGCCCTTGTGATAGATCGCACGGTTGCCGAGCATCTCGAAGTACTGCGTCTCGTGCTGCTCGGCCGCGTCGGCATCGGCATCCGTGAAGGTGTAGTTCATTGGCGTCCCCTCATAGGGACGCTGAGTCACCCCGTTCACCATGCTCGGCTCAGGGATGCCAGCGGCAGCCAGCACGGTGGGTGCGACATCGATGACATGGCTGAACTGGTTGCGGATGCCGCCCTTCTCCACTCCGCCATTTGGCCAGCTGACGATCGTGCCGTTGCGGGTGCCGCCCCAGTGGCTGGCCACTTGCTTGGTCCACTGGTACGGGGTGTCCATCGCGTGGGCCCAGCCAATGGCGTAGTGGTTGTACGAGTTGGGGGTGCCGATGTCGTCGATGTGGTCGGCGACGTACTGCTCGGTCTCGATCTCGTTCATGTGGTTGATGGTGAAGCCCTCGTTCGTCGTGCCGTGCATCGACCCTTCGGCACTGGCGCCGTTGTCGCCGATGATCACGTAGACGAGCGTGTCGTCCAGGATGCCGAGCTCCTCGTAGGCGTCGAGCAGCCGGCCGACGTGGTGGTCGGCGTAGGCGAGGAATCCGGCGTAGACCTCCATCTGGCGGGCGAGAGCGAGCTTGATCAGATCACTCATCTCGTCCCACGCGGGGATGCCCGGGCTGCGCTCGGTGAGTACGGCGTCGGGCGGGATGACGCCGAGCTCGAGCTGGCGCGCGAACGTTTCCTTGCGGATCTCGTCCCAGCCCTGGTCGAACTGTCCTTTGTACTTGTCGGCCCACTCAGCAGGCACATGGTGTGGTGCGTGGGTGGCGCCGGGGGCGAAGTAGGTGAAGAACGGCACGTCGGGTGCGAGCGACTTCTGCTCCCGCACCCACGCGATCGCCTTGTCGGTCATGTCGCCCATGAAGTGATAGCCGTCCTCGGGGGTACCCCAGGGCTCGACCGGTGTGGTGTTCTCGTACAGGGCTGGGTACCACTGGTTGGTCTCGCCGCCGATGAAGCCGTAGAAGTACTCGAAGCCGTTGCCGGGAGTCGGCCATCCGGTGAACGGGCCGATGGCGCTCGCCTGCCACACGGGTACCTCGTGGCACTTGCCGAACTGCGACGTGTTGTAGCCGTTGAGCTTCAGCGTCTCGGCCAGCGGGGCACAGGTGTTGGGCCGCACGGAGCTGTAACCGGGTGCGGAGGTGGCGATCTCGGTGATCCCACCCATGCCGACTGTGTGGTGGTTGCGGCCGCTCAGCAACGCCGCCCTCGTAGGTGAGCAGAGCGCCGTGGTGTGGAACCGGGTGTACTTCAGTCCTGCAGCCGCAACGCGCTCGAAGTTCGGGGTCTGCACGGGTCCGCCGAAGGAGCTGGAAGCGCCGAACCCGGTGTCGTCGATGAGCACGATCAGGACGTTCGGAGAGCCCTCAGGGGGGCGCACCGGGGTGATCGGCGGGAACGTGGTGTCGGGGTCGGTCGCGTCGTAGGTGACCGTGCCCGTGTAGGCGAGGTCCGGGATCGGAAGTACAGCTCGTTGCACGTCGGACATCGCCACTCCCTGAGGTACGGCGAGCCGGTCTCGCCCTGTGCGGTCGAGCGTATGCGCCACGCGCGAGGCGGAAACGGGCGGGTCACCCTTCGAAGGTGAGGGACGAGAACGTCCCGTCCCGCGAGGCCGCATCCTGTATCTGGCAGGCGGCGCCGGGGGCGTTGTCCGGCCGTTCCAGGCTCAGAACCATCTGCCGCCGAGAAGGAGCTTCTTGACGGCACTTCCACGAAAGCAGGATCCCCATGGCTGATCTCATCGTCATCGCATACGACTCCGAAGCGGACGCGGAAGCGGCGTACAACCGGGTGCAGGAGCTGCAGGGCGACCTCGTCGTAGAGCTCGCCGGGCTCGCACTCGTCAAGGTTGACGGCGAGGGTAAGACCAAGGTCGAATACCCCGGGACCACCGGCAAGGTGGGCGCCGGTGCCGCCGGCGGGGCTCTCTTCGGCGGACTGATCGGGATCCTCTTCTTCGTCCCCTTCGCGGGACTGATCTTCGGAGGACTCTTCGGTGCCCTGTTCGCGGGCCTGGACAAGACTGGCTTGGACGCCGAGTTCCGCAACCGCGTGAAATCGACGGTCACCGCCGGGAAGTCCGCCATCGTCCTCTACGCCGTGAAGCTCACCGAGGACAAGTTCGCCGCAGCGCTCGCTCCGTACAACGGCACCGTCGTGCAGACATCACTGTCGGAGGAAGACGAGAAGGAACTCATCCACGACCTGGGCTCGCACTGATCGATCGCTACGTGTGCGCTGAGGCGGTCGGCCCCAGATTCGTCGCGCGGGACGACGAATCTGGGGAGGCTGCTGCGCCATCCGTAGCCGACGCACCACCTCCGCAGCCGGCCCCATGCCTCTCAACGCCGGCGTCGGCGATGGGCGGCATCGTCACTCCACCTCGTTCGGGTAGGCCATGAACGATCCTCGTTCGGCGCTGGCCCACCGCCCAATCCAGTGGCATTGGACGATGTTCTTGCTCGGTGCGGTGTACGCCGTGCCCGCGATGATCGTCATGCCGTTCAGCCCAACAGCGGGCTCGCTCTCGCGGTCGGGGTCATCCCGGTCGACGCATTCGATCTTCCCGGCTACCGCAGAGGTCGACGCATCATCCCCCTCGTGGGGCTCCTCAGCGCTGTGGGGTTCCTGAGGGGGAGGGGGCAATCGAGCGCACGAGAGCGCACGAAATCCCCGAGATTCCGCGGAAGTCGGGTCGGGGGTCATAAGCAGCGCCGACCCGCCCGGGCTTATGACCCCGCGCTGACGCGCGGCTAGCCTCGAGCGGTCATCCGGCGGATCTGCTCGGCGTAGCCGTCGAGGACGTCGAAGATCCCGCGGTGCTGCCAGACTCGGTTGCGTCCCTGGCCGGTCGTCTCGGTGAGAACCCCGCGATCGGTGAGCGTGTCCAGCGCGCGCAGTGCCGCCATCTCGCCGAGTCCGAGCGCGCTCATGAGGTACTTCGTGTTCACCGCGGGCTGGCCGACGAGCGCGGGAAGGACCTTCCAGACCGCAGCGTCGGAGCGGACGCCCTGTAGCTGAGCGCGGGATTCGTCCAGCTGCTCGACGAGATCGTCGACCAGCTGCGTTCCGGTGGACGCGGCGATGCGACTCGCCATGGCGAACTCGCGGATGATCGGGGCGGCGTCGCCGGCTCGGAAAGCGGTCAGCGCCTCGAAGTAGCGCCCGGTGTTCACGAGCAGTCCTGCAGAGATCGGTACCGCGGTCGAACCGACGAGACCCTTGTTGCGCAGGATCGACTGCGCGAGCGCGCGGCCGGTGCGCCCGTTGCCATCGATGAACGGGTGGATGGTCTCGAACTGGGCGTGTGCGACCGCGACCTGGACGAGCACAGAGATGTCCTGACGCTTCACGAATCTGACCAGGTCACTGATCGCACCGGGAATCCGATCGTGATGGGGCGCTATGAACTCCGCCTGTCTGGGGCCGGCGTTGCCGGGGCCGATCCAGACCTGTTCCTGACGGTAGGCGCCAGCTTCGTGCTCGTGGCCGGGCTCGTGGCGCATCAGAGCGTGGTGCATCTGCAGGATCGAATCCTCGGAGATCTCGTCCGAGAGCGCGAGGGCTGCCTCCATGGCGCGGACGTTGCCGATCACCGTGAGCGCGTTGGCCTTGTCGCCTTCACTGATCTCGGCGAGAGCCAGCTGCTTCGCCGACGTCGTCAGCTGCTCGATCTGGGAGCTGGACGCGGACTCGGTGCGCAGCAGGATCGCGGTCATCGGTCCCAAAGCCGGGTTGTCGGTGCCGAGCGTGCGCCGTGCATGCTCGTCGAATGCGACCAGCTGGCGCGTGGCGTCTTCGACATCGGCGGCGTCTTCGCTCGGGACCTGCGGGCTCCACTGAGCGATCGGCGCAGTGACCGTCGCCTCATACGGCCCGGTCTGACGCACGACCTCGGCCCGGGAGAACATCTCCGGTGCCCGCGGCACCCAGTCGAGTGTCTCGCGCGAGACAGCATCGATGGGGATGCGGGTGCGGGGCGAAGACGTGGACATCACGCCATCATACCAACACGTAAGTAATCAGGTGTTGGCAGTGAAACCGCAATCCCTCAGTTTTCATTGTGCGCTCCTTCTGGTACTGTCTGTACGTACCAACCGGACAAGCGTTGCAGAACGCAGATGTCCGCCAATGCGAAGAGAATTGTGCAGAGCACTCTGCGGGCCCAGCACCGCCGAGAGCTCTTGCAAGTGAAGGACGACATGTCAGCGACGACTGCAATCCGCTCCGGCGGCCGCGATGCGCAGGGCTTCATCGAGAAGATCGGTCTGCCCCGCCCGCTCATCTGGGGATTCGTGGGGCTCTTGCTCTTCATGATCGGTGACGGGGTCGAGTCGGGGTACATCGCCCCGTACCTCGCGGCGCACGGTGCCGGGTCCGAGACCAATGCGGCCGTGATCATCTCGGTCTACGGCCTGATGGTGACTCTCGGCTCGTGGCTCTCGGGGGCGCTGTCCGATGTCTGGGGCCCTCGCCGCGTGATGATCATCGGCCTCGTGCTCTGGGTCGCGCTCCAGATCCTGTTCCTCGGCGTCGCGCTGCCCACCGAGAACTTCACACTCATGCTGATCGTCTACGGGCTCCGCGGCATCGCATACCCGTTCTTCGCCTATGGATTCCTCGTCTGGGTGCTCGGCGCCAGTCCGGCGCATCGGCTCGGCTCGGCGGTCGGATGGTTCTACTTCGCGTTCACCGGTGGCCTGCCTACTCTCGGATCTCTGGTCGCGAGCGGCACGCAGCCGCTCATCGGTGAGTACCTCACGTTCTGGGTGTCCCTCGGGCTCGTCATACTCGGCGGTATGGTCTCGCTCATCGGACTCCGCAAAGCGAAGGGCGGGGGGCGTCTGGCGGCGCCTGAGGTCACGACCGGACGCAGTCTCGTCAACAGTGTCGCCATCGCGTTCACCAACCCGCGAGTGGGTCTCGGCTGCCTGGTGCGCATCGTGAACACCGCTCCGCAGTTCGGCCTGTTCGTCTTCTTCCCGACGATCTTCGCCGTCGAGCTCGGCTTCGGGACCGCGGGATGGCTTCAGCTGGTCTTCATCCTCGGCGCTGCCAACATCTTCGCCAACCTCTTCTTCGGCGTCCTCAGTGATCGTCTCGGCTGGCATCGCACGCTTCGCTGGTTCGGTTGCATCGGCTCCGCCGTCAGTGTGCTGATGTTCTACTTCCTCCCGCAGTACGTCAGCGATCAGTACTGGGTCTCCGCCCTGTGCGCCGCTCTGTTCGGTATCAGCCTCGCCGGTTTCACTCCCATCTCGGTGCTGATGTCGCTCATGGCGCCGGGGCAGAAGGGCAATTCGATCGCTGTCCTGAACCTCGGCGCGGGCGCTGCCACTTTCGTGGGACCGCTCATCGTCGCTCTGTTCCTTGCCCCCCTCGGGGCGGGCGGAGTGACCATCATCTTCGCTGCGATGTACGTCCTGGCCGGCATCTCCGTCCGCTGGCTCAAGGTCCCGGACGAGGCTCAGCGCATCGTCGCGGAGGGCGGGACGCTCGACGAGATCACCGCGCACAACGAGCGGATCACGAAGGACTGACGCCGGGCTGTCCATCCCAGTACACCCGTACCTGGCCTGGTACGTACGGACAGTGCAATACATACCAGCTCGTTCGCGGGCACGAAAGGACAAGCAATGGCTCTGGTCAGCGGCCTTGAGATCATCGAACAGTGCACGTCCCGCGGACTCGTCGCGGGTGCATTCAACACCACGAACATCGAGACGACGATGGGCATCGTCGATGCCATCGAGCGGGTCGGCGTGCCGACGTTCATCCAGGTCGCACCGACCAACGTGGCCCTCTCCGGCTACGAGTACATCTACGACATGGTGGCTCGCCGGCTCGAGCACACCTCGGTCCCCGTGGCTCTGCACCTGGATCACGGCAAGAACCTGCAGGCCGTCGAGGATGCACTCGCCGCCGACTTCACGTCGGTGATGATCGACACCTCAGAAGAACCGTATGAGGAGAATGTCCGCCTGTCTGCGAAGGCTCGCGAGATCGCACCGTCCGACATCGCCGTCGAAGCAGAGCTCGGCGCCATCGGAGGCAAGGAAGACGAGATCGGCCCCGACGAGGCCAGCGGCACGAACCCTGAGCAGGTCGCGGACTTCGTCGCCCGCACCCGCTGCGACATGCTGGCCGTCTCGGTCGGCAACGTGCACGGATACGCGCCGGATGCGCGCATCGACTTCGATCTGCTGCGCCGAGTCGAGGAGCAGAGCGCGGTGCCGCTGGTCATCCATGGCGGTTCGGGCCTCCCCGCAGAGCAGTTCGGGCGCCTGCACGAGTTCGGAGTCGTCAAAGTCAACGTCGCCAGCGACCTGCGCAATGCGATGATCCGCACCTTCGGCGAGGCCTACGCGGCGAACCCGCACGAGCATTCGCTCATCAAGGTCTCTCGCAATTCCGTCGCGGCGATCGCCGACGTCGTCGAACGACGTATCCGTCAGTTCAACCCCTCCGTCAGCTGAGCGAGACCTGCCGTGCTTCCGACCATCACCGTCGACATCGGGACGACCAGCGTCAAGCTGTGTCTGTTCGATGACGAAGCGCGCCTCATCGCCTCCGCGCGCCAGCCCACGCCGGTGCGCTCTGATGGGGTCGGCGAGATCTACGACATCGATGAGCTCACCGGCATGATCACCGGGTTCATCAGTCGACTCGAGGCATGGCAGCGAGGCCTCGTCAAGCGCATCGCCATCACCGGAGTGGGCGAATCCGGCGGACTGGTCCGCCCCGACCTGGGGCTCGCATCTCCGATGATCCTCTGGCACGACCATCGAGGAGGGGGTCATCTCGAAGACCTGACCCCCGAGCAGCGCACCCGTGTCTACGAGATCACCGGGCTCCCCGTGAACGCGAACTACGGACTGTCGAAGGTCGCGTGGGCGCTGGAGAACGCTGGCAGTGACGCGGCCGGAGCGGTCTGGCTGAACATCGCGGAGTACGTCGCGGCGCGCATGACCGGCGAACGCTTCTCCGAGCATTCGCTCGCGAGTCGGACGATGGCGCTGGACCTGACCACGGGGGAATGGTCCGATGAGGTCTGCGACCTCATCGGCATCTCCGCATCCGTCTTCCCCTCTCTCCGCTCCGCGAACGACGGTGCGGCCGTGACGGCGGCATTCGCCTCGCGGGCGGGGCTCTCTTCAGACGTGGACGTGCACGTGGCGGGTCATGACCACATGGTCGGCGGCGTAGGCGCCGAACTCGGTGCCGGTGAGCTTCTCAACTCGACCGGTACCACCGAGGGGCTGCTCTTCGTCAGCGATGCTCCGTTCCTCACGCCGGCCGCCGAGGGCGCCAAGCTCGCCAACGGAATCGCATGCGGGGGAGAGGGCTACACGCTGTTCGCCTCCATCCCGACCGGCGGCTCGGCGTTCGCCACGCTGCAGGCCATGCTCGGTATGGATGGGGAGAAACTGACGTCGCATCTCGGCTCTCTCCACGAGGGCTATCTCGCCGGAGACATCGATCTGGAGCGCATCCCACTGGTGCTCCCGCAGTTCCGCGGCGCGCCGCCTCCCACCAAGGACTCATCGGCCCGCGGGATCATCTCTGGCCTTCGGACGGACACCCAGCTCCCCGAGATCATCTTCGGGGCGTTCCTCGGTATGGCTCTGCAGTACCGCGACGTGCTCGAGCTCTTCCCTTCTGCAGCGAGCCGGGTGAAGGTCATCGGGCCCGCGAGCAAGAATCCGCTGTGGTTGCAGATCAAGGCCGACCTGCTCGCCACCCCGCTGAGCGTCTCAGCCTTCCCCGAGGTCGTCTCGCGAGGAGCACAGGCGCTGGCCTCTCATCGATCGGGCGATTGGTCCGGCACTGCGCCGTTCGACGTCCGCCCGGATGCGCATCGATCCGAGACGCTCCAGTCCTGGGCTCGCGGCATCAGCCGGCAGTGGGACTACGCGAAAGGCTTCCCCACATGATCCCCGACACGATCCTGCGACGGGAGGCCCGCTGATGACTCTCGTCGCAGGCATCGACTCATCGACCCAGAGCTGCAAGGTCAGCGTGCGCGACCTCGCCACCGGGCTGCAGGTGCGTGAGGGAAAGGCGTCGCATCCCACGGACACCATCGTCGATCCCGAAGTCTGGTGGAACGCGCTGCTGCTCGCCGTCCGCCGTGCGGGCGGACTCGACGACGTCGCTGCCATCTCGGTGAGCGGGCAGCAGCACACGCCGATCTTTCTGGACGCCGAGGGTGGGGTGGTGAGGTCCTCCCCGCTGTGGAACGACCTCGGGTCTCATTCGCACATGATGGACCTCAACGAAGAACTCGGGCGCGACGAATGGATCCGGCGCACCGGCCTGCCGCTCACGCTCTCCGACACAGTGACGAAACTCCGGTGGCTGCGTGACACCGACCCGGTCGCAGCATCGCGGACGGCCGCGGTGGCGGTGGTGCACGACTGGCTGACATGGCGCCTGATGGGGCATGGCCCCGGTGCGGGCCGCATCGAGGAGCTCATCACCGACCGCTCCGAGGCCAGCGGCACCGGGTACTGGTCGGGCGAGACCGACCGGTATTGCGAAGACCTGTTCGAGCATGCGCTCGGAAGGCGCGCCGTGCTGCCTCGCGTCCTCGGCCCCCTCGATCGAGCGGGTGTCACCGCTCGGGGAATCCCCGGTGTGCCCAGCGGCATACCGATCGGCGTAGGGAGCGGCGACAATGCCGCCGCGGCCATCGCCCTGGGTATCGACCACGGAGACGTCGTCCTCTCTCTCGGGACATCAGGGGTCGTCTACACCCGCACGACGTTTCCGGTGCACGACTACGCGGGGTACGTGTGCAGCTATGCGGACGCGACCGGCGAGCATCTTCCGCTCGTCGCCACGCTCAACGCCGCGCGCAACTTCGACGTCGGGGCGGGCCTGCTCGGATGCACCTACGACGAGCTCTCGGATCTCGCGCTGCGCGCGAATCCGGGCGCGGACGGGCTGACGCTGCTGCCCTTCTTCGAGGGGGAGCGCACTCCGGATCTGCCGCATGCGCGCGCGTCGATCCACATGGCCTCGCTGAGCAACTTCACGCGACCGAACTTCGCCCGAGCAGTGATCGAAGGCACGCTCGCGACGCAGGTCGCGATGCTCGAAGCGCTCGCCGCGTGCGACATCCACACGCAGCGTCTGCTCCTCATCGGCGGTGCCGCGCAGAGCGCGGCCGTTCAGGCGGTCCTCGCCCAGATGGTCGATGCACCGGTCGTCGTCCCCGAGCTCGACGAATACGTCACGAAGGGGTCGGCGATGCAGGCCGCGGCCGCGCTCGAAGGCGCCTTCCCCGAGTGGAACGTCGCCTTCGCGGAACTCCCTCGTGCGGTCCACGCGCCCGAGATCCAGAACCAGCACGAGACGGCGATGCGCTCGATGGGATACACGGCGACGGTCGTCGAACCGGCGTGAGCGAGGGGGCTCCTGAGGGGCCTCGCGCGGTCGGACGGGTGACTATCGTAAAGAGGGTGGGCCGAGCAGGTCGGATCCATCGAGCTGAGGAGGCGCCGCCCGTGAAGGGGAATCCGCGCCTGCCCGTCGCGTGTGGTGTCGACATCGGAAGCACGAACGTCAAGGTGATCGCGCTCGACCCCAGCGGCGTGATCGTCGCTCGTACCAGTCGCCCCACCCCTCGCGACGCCGAGCAGCTGTCCATCGACGCCTCCACGCTCTTCGCCTCCATCGAGGAGATGCTCGTCGAAGTGTGCGGTGACCGGTTCGCTGTCGCGGCGGTCAGTGGTGCCGGCGTGGGAGAAGACGGCGTCCTGGTCGATGCCCGGCTTCGTCCGCTCACTCAGGCGTTGGCGTGGTTCGACCCACGACGGCAGCGCATCTACCGCGCATTGGAGCCGTCGCTGGCAGTCGACGACGAGACCTTCGACGCCGAGAGTGACGCCGTCAGGACGCTCGTCGGCTGGGCCTGGGCTCGGATGCAGTCGCTCGACGGAGAAGCGCGCAGCTGGATCGCGATCGCCGACATCGCCGGCGTGGTGTGGACAGGGCGACCTTTCATGAGTGACACCCTCGCTTCGCGCACCGGCGCGTGGCGGTCGAAGGACAGAAGCTGGGCTGATGACCGCGTCACCCTCACGTTGGGAGCGATCGAGCTCCTCCCTGAGGTCGTCGCGACGGGAGACGTCGTCGGGGTTCTTCGTTCTCCGGTCCTCGAGGCGGCGGGCGTCCTGGTGCCGGACGCGATCGTCGTCGCGGGCGGGCACGACCATCCCATCGGCGGGTGGGCTGCTGACCAGCTCTCGCCGGGTGCGGTTCTGGATTCGATGGGGACCGCCGAGGTCATCGTCGCGCAGTCGCGGGAAGGGCGCATCGACCGGCGAAACCATATCGAGGTAGCGCCGGGAATACGCACAGGCGGCGTGACGCTGTTGCGCGTCGAGGAACTGACGCGCAACATCAACTGGGCGTCGGAGGATCCCGACGTGGCGGTGGAGATCAGGCGGCTGATGGACGGGTCTTCGGCACCTGATGCGGCGATCGCGTCGGATTACTTCCTTCCTGGCGCGCGCGGAGGCATCACTCCGGCCTACGCGCTCGGCGCCCCCAGCAATCCGCACGCCCGAGCATCCGCGGTCCTCGGAGCGCTCGCCCGCGCGGGACGAGATGCCGTCGATGCGGTTCGGGGCGGTCTGAGTAGCGAGAGCGAAGTGCGCCTCGCCGGCGGATGGGTTCGCTCCCCGGGGTGGCTGGAGATCAAGGCGAGCGTCAACGGGTACCCGACGATCCCGATCCACGAGCCCGAGGTCACGGCCGTCGGAACCGCTCTGCTGGCAGCTACCGCCTTCGGCTGGACGCCTGATCCGGACCTGTCACTGGGCGTCAGCTAGCGACGACTTTCACCTCGAGCGGAACGACATCGGTCAGAACCCAGGTCTCGTAGTAGTCGAAGAGCACGTCGTTCTGATCCCAAGAGCGGGAACGGATGCGGAGGAGCGCCTGAGTCTCGGCGACTCCCAGGTTCGATGCGACGTCGTGCGGTGCCGACAGTGCGTGAATGACGCGCTGCGCCGTCGCGATGATATGACCTGCCTCGCGCAGCGTGGTGTTCAGCGACTCCGCGCCGTCGAGCACATCCTTCGCGCCGGCGACGACATCGCCGACGGCGCGCGGGAACCAGTTCGTGCTGAAGAGGGCGACCTGACCGTCGAGGTACCGCACGCGCTCGAGCGCGAACACATCGCTGTCGGCGGCCAGGCGCAGGGCTTCGGCGACATGCTGCGGCGCTCTGACGTATCCGGCGTGAACGACCTCGGTGCGGACACCCGTGCGGCCGTGGCGCAGCTGTGATTCGAGGAAGCCCTCAGTGTCCTGCAGGGTCCAGCCGCTCGACTCCTCTGGTGTCGAGGCGAACACGCCGCGTCGCGCGACGCGGCGGGCGTACCCATCCGTCTCGAGCTTCGACAGCGTCTGTCGGACGGTTGCGCGGGACAGACCGAAGTCGCGGCACAGCTCCAGTTCGCTGGGCAGCCGCTCATCGACGGGGAACTCACCCCGCACGATCCGATCTTTCAGAATCGAGTAGAGCTGCTCGTAGTAGGGGACCGGTGAAGTCCGCTCAATCGCTTGCGACACTGCCACACTCCTTCGTGCGCCATCGTACAACCTGCACGGTTCAGGCCTTTTGACCATATTGTACGTACAGACTAGACAATGCGGACAGGCTGCGCTACTTTGAAGCCACGTCAAATGCAAAGGCGCATCGCGCTCGGTCACCGAGGGCGGTCACGGCACAAAACAAGGAGGTTTGCGCGTGGCGCACATCAATTGGAAGCGAGGCATCGCCGGTCTCGGGGTCGCAGCAGTGACGGCCGGCATGCTCGCAGGCTGTTCGACCAGTGGCGACAGCGGCGGAGAAGGCGGCGAGGTCACGATCAACGTGGCGCTGGCAGCCAACCCGCAGATGAAGACCGCCGAGAGCCTGATCTCTGACTTCGAGGAGAAGAACCCTGGCATCACGGTGAAGTTCACCACCCTGCCGGAGAACGAGCTGCGCCCAGCCGTCACCAAGGACGTCGCGACCAACGCCGGTCAGTTCGACGTCGCGATGATCGGCAGCTACGAGGTGCCGATCTGGGCCGACCGTGGATGGATCGTCCCGCTTGACGACTACGCAGCCGAAGACACCGCGTGGAACGAGGATGACCTCCTCGAGCCGATCAAGAACATCGTGTCGAAGGACGACGTGCTGTATGCCTCGCCGTTCTACGGCTCGTCGTCCTTCCTCTTCTATCGCAAGGACCTCGCCGACAAGGCCGGCGTCACGATCAGCGAGACGCCGACCTGGGAAGAAGTCCAGTCTGCGGCAGCCGCCATGGAAGACGAGGCGGCCGGGATCTCCGGTCTCTGTCTGCGCGGACTCCCCGGCTGGGGGCAGAACCTCGCAGCCGTCACCACCGTGATCAACACCTTCGGCGGCAGCTGGTTCAACGAGGACTGGGAGCCGCAGCTCACGAGCCCCGAGACCAAGGAAGCGGTGCAGTTCTACGTCGACAGCCTCCGCGACTACGGTCAGCCGGATGCCGCGAAGGACGGCTGGGAAGGCTGCCTGCAGCAGTTCAGCCAGGGGAAGACCGCAATCTGGTACGACGACACCGTGTTCGCCGGCTCCGCGTTGGATTCAGCGACGCCTGAGGTCGAGCCGAACATCGCCTTCGCGATGGCTCCGACCGGGCCCGCAGATCTCGCCTCGGGCTGGCTGTGGTCCTGGGGCCTCGGCATCACCGAGTCCAGCAAGAACAAGGATGCCGCGTGGAAGTTCATCTCCTGGGTCACCAGCGAGGACTACATCACGCTCGCCGGTGAAGAAGCAGGCTGGGACTCGATTCCTCCCGGGTCGCGTGCATCGACATACGAGATCCCCGAGTACCTCGAGGCCGCTGACCGCTATGCCGAGCTGACCGTGAAGTCGATCGAGGCCGCAGACCCGCTGCAGCCGACCGTGGACCCCGTGCCGTACACGGGTGTCCAGTACGTGCAGATCCCGGAGTTCGTCGACATCGGCGACTTCGTCTCGCAGCAGATCGCCGGCGCCATCAGCGGCACGCAGACGGTCGACGAAGCGCTGGAGAAGAGCCAGGAGTACGCACTCAAGGCTGTGACCGACGCCGGCTACATCGAGTAATCCATCCATCCAGGGCTGCCCCCGGGCGACCGGGGGCAGCCCTGCCTCGAGAAGCGCAGAATCATGGCCACCAAAACCCGATCCGCCATCACCGCTCCGCCGATGATGCCGCGTGCCGAACGCTGGAAGCGTCGCGGCCCGCTGCTCCCGGCCCTCGTCTTCACCCTGATCCTCACCCAGGTCCCATTCCTCTTCACCCTCGTCTTCAGCACTCAGCGCTGGTTGCTCCTCAGCGGCAAGCCGAGCGAGTTCCGCGGCCTCGAGAACTACGTCGCCGTCATCCAGGACGAGGTGTTCTGGAAGTCCGTCGGCAACACCGTCGTCATGACCGGCGGCACGACCATCGCCTGTCTCGTTCTCGGTCTCCTGATCGCGATCTTCATGAACCACTCCTTCCCGGGGCGGGGAATCGCTCGCACACTCGCCATCACGCCGTTCTTCGTGATGCCGGTCGCGGTGACGCTCTTCTGGAAGTCGGCGATGTTCGACCCGAGCTTCGGGCTCTTCGGCTTCATCGCCCGTTCGCTCGGGTTGCCGCCCGTGTCGTGGCTCTCGGAGCAGCCGATGGTCGCTCTGATCATTCTGCTGACCTGGCGTTTCGTGCCGTTCGCCATGCTGATCCTCGTCGCCGGTCTCCAGTCCGCGCCTCAGGACCAGCTGGAGGCGGCGCAGATGGACGGCGCCGGAGTGTGGCGGCGCTTCACGAACGTCACGCTCCCGCATCTGCGACCGTTCATCGAGCTCGCGGCACTGCTGCTGGCGATGAACCTGATCCAGACCTTCGGCGAGATCGCCATGCTGACTGCCGGTGGACCCGCGTACGGCACCACGAACATCACCTACTACATCTATCTCAAGGCCTTCAACGGATTCGACTTCGGCATGGCATCCGCTCTGGGTGTCGTCGCGCTGATCCTCACCATCGCCTTGATCCTGCCGATGCTGCGACTGCTGTCGGGCATCTTCCGAACGGAGGGTCGTCGATGACCACCACGGCTTCGCTCAACACCCGTGCAGTCGTCACGGGCAAGAAGACTCCGCAGCCGCGTCCACGACGGGCGCGCGGTCGGGGTGCGCGGATCATGATGGGCGTCCTCGGATGGGCATCCAGCCTCATCCTGTTCTTCCCCGTCGCGTACATGGTGATGAAGAGTTTCCAGACCGAGACGGTGGCGGCATCCGCCACCCCGCAGTTCTTCTTCATTCCGACCCTCGAGCACTACGTCGAGACGTTCGAGCAGGGAATCTGGCCCTATGCACTGAACTCCGTGCTCGTGACGGGAATCTCGACGCTGGTCGTCATCGTGCTGGCGCTGCCGGCCGCGTGGTCGTTGTCGGTGCGCGCGATCCAGAACCCCCAGGACTCGCTGTTCTTCTTCATCTCGACGAAGATGATGCCGATCGCGGCGGGAATCATCCCGATCTATGTGGTCGCGACGAACCTCGGGCTTCTCAACACGACGCAGATCCTCATCATCATGCACCTCGGCATGAACCTGCCGCTGGGCATCTGGATGCTGCGCTCGTTCATGCAGGAGATCCCGCTGGAGATAATCGAGGCCGCCCAGGTCGACGGTGCGAAGGGATGGCGCATCGGGTGGTCCGTCGTGCTGCCGCTGATGCGTCCGGGGATCGCGTCGACCGCGCTGCTGTGCGCCGTGTTCAGTTGGAACGAGTACTTCTTCGCCGCCAACCTGACCAACTCGAACAGCACGCTGCCGCTCTTCCTCCAGAAGTTCCTGAGCTTCGGTGAGCTCTACACCGCGCAGGTGGCTGCCGTTGCAACTATCGTGAGCATCCCCGTCGTCATCGCCGGATGGATCGCTCAGAAGTCCCTTGTCCGTGGCCTACTGTTTGGAGCCGTGAAATGACCAAGACCATGCGCGCAGCTGTCGCCGACGGAAACGGTGGGGTCGAGATCCGCGATCTCGCCATCCCGACCGCGAAAGAAGGCTGGGTGGTGATCGCTCCCGTCGGCACGGGGGTGTGCGGCACCGATCTGCACCTCGTGCAGGGCGACTACCCGCACGGGCGTTTCCCGGTCGTCCCCGGGCATGAATTCGCGGGGTACGTGACAGAGGTCGGCCCCGGCGTGACGTCCGTCAAAGAGGGCGACTACGTCGGCGTCAACCCGAACATCTCGTGCGGCGAGTGCACCTGGTGTCTGCGAGGCGCTACCAACCTGTGCGTGAACATCCTCCCCGTCGGCGTCGCGGTGGATGGCTCGGTCGCCGAGTTCGTCGCGGTCCCCGACCGCATCGTGTTTCCTCTCGACAGCCGCATCCGGCATCAGGCAGCGCCGCTGATCGAGCCGTTCGCGTGCGTCCTGCATGCGCTCGAGCGCGTTCCGGACTGGCGCGACCAGGAGATGGCGATCTTCGGAGCCGGATCCATCGGCCTGATGGCGATCATCCTCGCCCGCGCGGAAGGCGCCACGGGCGTGCGCGTCGTGGAGCCGAATGCCGCGCGCCGGGCTGCAGCACTCGAACTCGGCGCTCTGCAGGCCGTGGCTTCTGCGGACGAACTCGATCGCGGGGACTTCGACCTGGCTCTCGACGCCAGCGGACACCCTGTCGCGATCACACAGGCGATCGAGGCGCTCGGCAATCGGGGGCGCTTGGTGCAGATGGGGGTGGCCTCACCGACCGCCACCGTCGCGCTCAGCCCGTACGAGGTCTTCGCCAAGGAGCTGAGCATCATCGGGTCGAACTCACTGGCTGAGAAATACGAGGAGTCGGCGGAAAGGATGGTCGACCTGCAGGATGAGCTGTCGAGCCTCGTCACCGCGACGTTCTCGCTGGAGGACTACGCGGACGCTCTGAAGGCTGCCACGAGCCCCGACCAGATCAAGATCCAGGTGGTGGCATGACTTTCGGCCATTACGCCGAGTCTGAGAACACGGGCGCTCCGCTCTACAACCACCCCGATCGCAACCTCGCATTGGAGCTCGTCAGAGCCACCGAGGCGGCAGCGATCCGCGCATCGCCGTTCGTGGGGCGTGGAGACAAGAACGGTGCGGACGGAGCGGCCGTCGATGCGATGCGCAAGTTCCTCACGACGGTGAAGTTCGCAGGCACCGTGGTCATCGGCGAGGGCGAGAAGGACGAAGCGCCCATGCTCTATAACGGCGAGCAGGTCGGAACGGGTGAAGGACCCGAATACGACATCGCTGTGGACCCCATCGATGGGACGTCGCTGGCCGCGTCCGGTCGGCGCAACGCGATCTCGATGATCGCCGCCGCCGATCGGGGGAGCATGCTGGACGCATCCCACGTCTTCTACATGGAGAAGATCGTCGCCGGTCCCGAGGCGCGGGGTCATCTCGATCTCACGGCATCGATCTCCGACAACATCCATGCGCTCGCCCGCGTACTGGGCAAGCCGGTGGATGAGATCCAGGTGGGCGTTCTCGACCGTCCTCGCCATGCGCTCCTCATCGAGGAGATACGAGCCGCGGGCGCCGCCACCCGACTGCTGCTCGACGGAGACGTCGCCGGAGGCATCCAGGCCGCGTCGTTCGACGGCGCTCTCGACCTGTGCGTCGGCGTAGGAGGCAGCCCGGAGGGCGTCGCCACTGCGTGTGCGATTCGTGCACTGGACGGATTCATGCAGGCACGTCTGGCCCCCGGTTCCGACGACGAGAGGCGACGCGGCGAAGCGGCAGGTCTCCGGTTCGATCACGTGTACGACGCGACAGAACTCGTGACGAGCGACAACACGGTGTTCGTGGCGACCGGTGTCACCGACGGCAACCTGGTCAGCGGTGTGCGGCGTCGGGGGCGCGGCATCCGCACTGAGAGCATCGTGCTCCGCTCACACTCGGGAACGGTTCGGAGGGTGGTCGCGGATCACGTGGCAGACAAGTGGCTCTAGTGCTGCTGGCACAGCATCGGACCATGTAGCGGTCGCCGCTCGACATGAATGGCTCCGGGCGTCGGCGCCGCCAGCATTACGCTCGAGGTGAGCGTCGTGCCGGAGAGTCTCCGGCACGACGAGCGACGCGGCGCTCGATCCGCGTGGCAGCAATGCGCCCCAGTCTACGAACGGGATGAATGATGGCAGAGCATTTCCAGACGATCGTCGTCGGGGGTGGGGCTTTGGGCTCCGCTGCGGCGTACTGGCTGTCGGACGGTGGCCAGCGGGATGTGCTGGTGCTCGAGCAGTTCGAGCTCGGCCACTCGCGAGGCGGGTCGGAGGACCACTCCCGGATCATCCGGCACAGCTATCACAACTCGGTCTACGGGCGCCTGACGCAAGCCGCGTACGACAACTGGGCAGAAGTCGAGCAGCGCAGCGGTCAGCAACTCGTGTTCCCCACGGGAGGCCTCGACATCGCGGTCAACGGCACCCCCGGGGTCGACTCGGTGCTGAGATACCGGCAGACCCTCGCCGAGAACGGCCACGACTTCGAGGCGTTGAACACGGCGCAGCTCGTCGAGCGCTTCCCGCAGTGGAACGTCGAGGAGGATGTGACGTCGACGTTCCAGAAGGACTCCGGCATCCTCGACATCCGGCGCTCACGGCAGGTCCATGTCGCGCTCGCCGAAGGCAACGGCGTCGTCTTCCGGGAGAACACCCCGGTGCGCTCGCTGGAGAGTTTCGACGGCGGTGTGCGGGTGGTCACCGACGGCGAGACCTTCACCGCCGACCACGTCGTCGTGACGACGGCATCCTGGACCGACGACCTGCTCGCGCCGCTCGGACAGACGTGGCGCACGACCGTGTCGCAGGAGCAGGTGGTGTACTGGGCCACTCCGCACGTCAAGGAGTTCTCGATCGGGCAGTTCCCGCTCTGGGTCTGGCACAGCCCCGAGATGTTCTACGGATTCCCCGTGTACGGCGAGGTGGCGATCAAGGTGTCGCGCGACATGACGGGCGACTTCGTGACGGCTGACACCCGCAGTTTCGAGCCGAGCGCGGCCGAGACCGAGAAGCTCGCCGCTTTCGTGCGCGAGCGTCTTCCTCGCGCGATGGGTCGCCAGTTGTATGCGAAGACCTGCCTGTACGACATGCCGCCGGATCGTGACTTCATCCTCGACCGGCTTCCGGGGCACCCGCGGATCATCGTCGGAAACGGTGCCGGCCACGCGGCCAAGTTCTCCGGATTGCTCGGGTCGATCCTCGCCGAGCTCGTCATCGACGGGCGCTCCCGGCATCCGATCGAGGCCTTCCGCGCGGATCGCCCCGGCCTGACCGACCCGACTCTGGCAACCGCGTTCGGGCTGCAGGCGCGCTGAGAGCCGCGGCTCGGATCAGTAACGTCGACGGCAATCGGGGGTGGTCCCGACAGGTCTGGGGTACCCACGGGACCACCTGCCGGCTTCGCTGGGGACTCCACCGGCCCAAGGATCGCGATCTTCTGCGATCTCCGCTCAAAGTACCTTCGAACAGTCCGGTCCGCGGGCCCCTTGAGCGGTTCTTCGTCGAGGTCTATCATTCCGACACTCTTTCGGGGCGGTGGCGGTGGTCGCGGTGCTGCTCGGCAGAGCAGCGATCACGTGGGCGATGATCGGCGTCACTGTGCTCGTTGCTGCCGGACGAGTCTTGGAAGGAGTGCACTACATGCACGATGTCGCGATCGGCGCTCTCCTCGGAACGGTGCTTCCCGTCCTGCTGACGCTCGTGTTCGACGCTTCTCTCGGGCGCGGAGCCTGCGGCATCTCCGACGACAGCGACCTAGATATCCTCGGGGTCGTCGTCGAATTCCATGGGATGACTCGGGGGAGATTCCACGTTCCGAGTCAGGCCGTGGAGTTTCTGGACGAGGGCGGGGTCCTCGAGTTCCGGCCCCTCGGCGTCCATGCTCTTCACGACGATCTGGCTGGCCGGGCCGATGAGGAACTTGGCGGTGCGCACTGAGCCGTCGGAGTCCCGCACGGGTATCTCGACGAGTTCCGCGCGCTCTTCATCGCCCAATGCTCGGCTGTAGGCGAGGAGAGCATCCGCGATCTCGTCCCCTGTGATGTATTGATCGCCTGCGTAGATGATCGTCTGCATGACGCTGTTCTAGCAGCGGAGAAGAAAATGAGGCGACCCCCTTGCATGCTGCGCGAGAACTCTGCGAAGGGCTCATGTGAACTGGGCACCCAGCGGCGGACTTTCTCCCTCTGCCACCGGATACCGGAGCATCGTCGGGGCGCCTACGAACTCTCCGTACAGACCGGGGCCGACGGCGTCATCACGCGCAGGACTCGTACGGGGGCTCCTCGAGAGTCGTCGCCGTCACTCCCCAGATGATGTCGGTCCCGGCCGTGTAGGTCAGGAAGACCGAACCGGTGCCGGCTTCCGACTCGATCGCGAGATAGCGGCGGTCCCCGACGCTCTCGATCTCGACCGCGTCGGGGTATGCGGCCAGCGCCTCGTCGACTCGTGACCCCAGGCCGATGCCCTCGGCGGTCACGGGGCCTGCGGCCGGCTGGCCTTCGAGGTCGGCGGGCGAGGCAGACACCTGCACGAGGTCGACCACTGCCGGGTCGTCTTCCGGGATCTCGGGGCTCTGCAGGGTCAGCGTGTACCCGTCGGCCTCAGCAGAGGCGATCCAGGGGCAGACCTCTGCCGGAGCCGCACCTGCCGCGGCCACGGCTTCGTCGTAGGGCGTGCCGAGCTCGACATCGCCGATGCCCGACGGGCTGACCTCTGCGGCCGGGGCGGAGGTGCTGGGCGACGGGCTCGGCGCGGGCTCGGCGGTGGCGGGCACCGTCTGCGTGACCGTGGGGGTCGGCTCAGTGGGGGCGGCGCATCCGGCCAGAAGAGCAGCAGTGACCGCCATCCCGAACAGGGGCGAGAGGATGCGTGCACTGCGAGCCGAGGGTCGTGTCGTGTCGGTATCCATGCTTCGACGCTAACGGCCGGGGCGACGAGCCTCCCTCGATTCCCAAGGGATTCCCAGATGCCCCTCGTGGCATCGAGACGCCCTGAGCGTGTGCGGATGCTCGCGGTAGCAGATCTGCGGCGGTCCGCAAGGCACTGTGGTGCACGGACCGGGATTCGTAGGGTGGACCGATGGACACTCGTTCTCGCGCTCTCTCCGCCGTTCCGGCCGGGCTGGTCCTGCTCGCCTGCGTGATCACCGGCTGCACCTCGAGCGAAGCGCCCGAGCCGAGTGCATCGGCATCCGCGTCGTCGTCGCCATCGCCGACGACATCCGCTCCCGTCGACGCATTCGCCTATCCCGATACGACTGATCCCGCTCAGGTCGCCATCCATCTCAAGTACGGGGAGGGCGACGATCCGTCGGGCGAGATCATCGCCGGGCCCGCCGTGCTCGCCGCAGATCGACAGTTCACGATCGAGGGACAGTGCGAGGGCGAGGGCGCGGGCGCGGGCGTCGGATTCGAAGTGGTGACAGCCGATGCCGAGAGACGGGTTCTCGCCGAAGGGGACTTCCGATGCGACGACCCGCCGGCCGGCGAGTTCTCGTACCGCGTGCCGTACGCCGGGGTGGTCCAGGTGAATCTCCGGGATGCCGATGACGCCGACCGGGCATGGGTGCGGGTCGTCCAGCCCTGAGTCCGTTCAGCCGTGAGAGCTCGCCCTCGTGCGGGGCGGTGCGGGTTCGGGAAAATAGTGCTTCTCGCTCGGCTCGCCTTCGGTGTGCGCGCGGGCGGCGGCCTGTATCTCACGATCGCGACCGGTCAGTCTCTGGGTCTGCTGCCGTCGGTACTCTCCCCACGAGGGGACCATGAACGACTCGAGCAGCATGTCCTGCTCCTCGCCGCTGCGCAGCAGCGTCCATCGGTACCCGCCGGTGCGCCGTCGGGAGCTCTCCACCAGGCGCATGGCGTCTCGGAACGCATCGGTGCTCTCGGGGCGCACGGTGTAGGCGATCTGCACCAGCACGGGGCCGTCGGTCGGCTGGGGGTCGAGGACGAGGGTCGGAGTAGGCCACGACATCGAGACGGTGCGGTCGACGGTGCTGGTTCCGGGCAGCAGCGGCAACCACATCACACTGGCTGCGATGACGACGAGCAGCGCCGCGGCCACCGCCAGCGATGTCGCCGTGCCGACGCCCCCGGCCAGGATTCCCCAGCCGAAGGACCCGACTGCCATCGTTCCCATGAAGACGAGGATGTAGATCGATGCTCCTCGCGAGCGCACCCACTGCGGAAGGGTGAGCTGGAGCGCGGCGTTGAGCACCGTGAGCGTGCCGATCCAGGCGACCCCGGCGAGAACGAGCAGCAGGAGCATGGGGGCGAAGGGCAGCCATGCCGCAGCGAGGGTGCCGGCCGCGAACAGCAGAGCGCTGAACCCGATGACCACGTTGTCCGAGAACCTCTTCCGGGCGACGGGGAGAACGAAGATGCCGAGCACGGCGCCGGCGCCGAGCGCGCCGAGCAGGAAGCCGTATCCGCTCGCCGTGAGGTCGAGCCGTTTGGCGGTCACAGGAAGCAGCGCCCACAGCGCGCTGGCGGGCAGGGCGAAGAGGGCCGATCTCAGAAGGATGCGCCGCACGAGGTGGGCGGATGCGACGTAGCGAACACCTGCGCGCAGCGCGGCTGTGAACGGCTCCCGGTCATCGAGCCCGCTCTGCGGCGGCCGTCGCCACCACAGGAGTGCGATGACCGCCCCGACGAAGCTGAGGGCGTTGATCCCGAAGACCACGGGGGCGCCGAACAGCGACAACAGCACTCCGGCCAGCGCGGGGCCGACCGCGCGGGCTCCGTTCACCGTGACGCCACCGAGTGCCGAGGACGCACCGATGAGTGGGCGGGGCACGAGCTCCGGTTGGATCGCCTGCCAGGCGGGAGATGTCAGCGTCGAGGTGATCCCGAGCAGGAACGTGAAGCCGAGAATCGTCCACGGAGTGAGGTCGTTCAGGAAGGCGATGACCGTCAGCGCTGCGGCGATCACCGCGCTCGCCGCGGAGCCCCAGATCAGCAGTCTGCGGCGGTCGAGGGAATCAGCGAGCACCCCCGCAGGGAGGGAGAACAGCACAGCGGGGGCCAGGCTCGCTGTCTGCACGAGCGCGATGACGGTCGCTCCGGCCGCGGCGTCGACGAGGTACCACTGCGCGCCGACGGTCTGCATCCAGGTGCCGATGTTGCTTCCCAGCTGCGCGAACCACAGCACCCGGAATGCAGGGATGGCCAGCGGCGCCCATGCCGAGACAGCACCGGGTCTCGGTGCTTCAGGTGGGGAAGTCATCGGGTCCGCTGACATATCCGGGCTGTCCTTCCGCAGAGCACGTCGGGTCTGGCGCCTCGATGCAGATCGTATAGCCCGCGATCGACGCACGACCTCGATCGGCCGAGGTTTCGACTTTCGTCCGAAGAGCGGCTCCGGCTGCGTCAGGCGCCGGCATCCATCAGCGAGCCGAGCTCGGACGGATGGGTGAGCCGCCACCACTCGGTGGGCGGTTCGATGCTCCCCGTGATCTTCACAGGGGCGGTGACGGTGTTCGGGCCCGCGGTCCAGGTGACGCTCCCCACCACTGTGCCGTCTCGGTAGGTGGGTGGGGTGTCGATGTCCATCGTCAGCTCGATCGGCGTGTCCGACCATGTGAAGATCGATGCATCCTCGCCTATGACCAGCGTGGCGGTGGATCCCCACGGCGTCGAGATCGATCCGATCTCCTGATCCGCGGTCGCGACCGGCACGTGGTGGAAGCCGGCGCGGATGCTCTCGAGCCCGGCGACGACCGTCGCGTTCACCGACTCACGCGATGCTCCTCCGAGCACGACGCCGGTGACGGCGAGCGGCGCGGCTGCGCCCACATCCAATGTCGACGTGTACAGCAGGTTGTGCGCACCGTCGCCCAGGTTCCCGGTCTTCAACCCTGTGATCCCGGCTGTGCCGAGGAGGCCGTTGGTGTTGCGCAGCAGGCCGGCGCCGGGGATCGAGATCGATGAGGTCGCGACGATCTGAGCGATCGCGGGATGCGCGGCGGCCAGCTTCGCGATGGCCAGCAGATCGGCGGGAGTGCTCGTGTTGCGCGGGCTGATTCCGGTGGGCTCCACGACGGTCGTGCCCGTGAGCCCGTGGGCTGTGAGCCAGTCGCGCGTCGCCCCGAGGAACGCGTTCTGCGACCCGAAGATACGCGATGACAGCGCGTCGGCGTAGTTGCTCGCGGAGGGGATCAGCATGGCGGCCAGAGCATCGTGCAGCGACATCGAGGTGCCGGTGGGCATGGGCGCGATGGTCGCGCCCTGCACGTAGTACTGGTCGTAGAGATCGTGGTCGGACTTGCTGAACGTGATGGTGGGTCCCAGGTCGTCCGCCGAGGCGAGCGGCGCCGCGTCGAGGATGACGAGGGCGGTGATGAGCTTGGTGATGCTCGCGATCGGGAGCGGTTCGCCCGTGCCCGTCGATGACCAGGTCGCGCTCGCCGCCTCGCCCAGATAGGCATCGGCGCCGGCGATGCTGATCGCCGTCGCTGCGGCCGCGGGGGTGGGGATGACGGCAGCGGCGCCCACCGGGACCTGCGGTGCGCGAGTGGCCACCGCGGGCGGATTCACCGGCGCCGTGAGCGCCCACCCGATGTAGCCTCCGGTCACGGCCAGCAGCAGCACGATGAAGGCGGCTGTGATGATGAGTCCGCGTCGCCTGCGCCTTCTGCGCCGTGCGGGATCGATCCGATCGCCGTCGAACTCCGGCTCGCCGGCCATGAGGTCCGCGAACTCGGACAGCTCGTCCACCGGCCGATCGGATGCCGTCATCGAGAGCCCCTCATCGCGCCACCTGTCGCTCGCAATCCGCCGAAAAGACCATCCTCCCGTACGCCCTCGACCTCCGGTATCGGCCGTTCGGGGGACAAACGGGACCGACATGACGGGAATACCCGGGCTGGGTATACACTTGAATCAGATACCCCCCAGGGGTACTCGAGAACACGAGAAGGAGACATCATGACCACGAACGAATTCCAGGTGACGGGGATGACCTGCGGGCACTGCGAGATGTCGGTCCGCGAAGAAGTGGCCGAGGTGCCCGGTGTCGAAGACATCACGGTGAGCGCCCAGACCGGCACGCTCGTCGTCACCGGCTCGGACTCGCTCGACGAGGCGCAGATCCTGGCCGCCGTGGCAGAGGCAGGGTACTCGGCGGTGCGGACGGCATGAACGCCGGCGCACGACTCGCCGTCTACGGCATAGGGCTGGTCGTCGCCTTCGGCGCGGCCTTCGGCCTCGGGAAGGTGATCGTGCCGGCGAGCGCCGTCAGTGAATGGACGAAAGGTGCGGAGATGAACGAACACGATGGGCATGGAGCGGCCGCAACCGCTCCCGCCGAATCGACAGACGGGGCGGTGACCGCCCTGAAGGGCCTCTCGCTCAGCAGCGACGGGTACGTGCTGTCGCCGGTCGCGGCTCCCTCGGAAGTGGGCGAGACCGGAGAGCTGAGCTTCCGGATCACGGATGCCGCGGGCGCCGCTGTCACCGAGTACGAGACCGCGCACGACAAGGAACTGCACCTCATCGTGGTGCGTTCGGACGGAAGCCGGTTCCGCCACGTCCACCCGACGATGGACGAGGCCACCGGCACGTGGTCTCTGCCGTGGGAATGGACCGAGGCTGGCACATACCGCGTCTTCGCCGACTTCACCTCGGCAGGGGCTCATGCGGCCTCGCTCACCCTCTCGCGCACCGTTCAGGTGGCAGGCGATCAAGCTCCTGTGGTTCCCGAGCCGAGTCGGGTCGCGCAGGTCGACGGATTCACGGTCTCCCTGGAGGGCGACCTCGAGGCAGGATCGGCGAGCGATCTCGTGCTGACCGTCGCGCGTGACGGTCAGCCGGTCACGACGCTGGAACCGTACCTGGGCGCGTTCGGTCATCTGGTCGCCCTGCGAGACGGCGACCTCGCATACCTGCACGTGCACGCCGACGGCGAAGAGCCCGACGCGGGCGAGACGTCCGGTCCGCGGATCGCGTTCGCGGCCGAGGCCCCGACTGCGGGTCGCTATCTGCTGTACCTCGACTTCCAGGTGGACGGCCGGGTGCACACCGCCGAGTTCGTCCTCGACGCCGAGAGGAGCTGAGGCACATGAGCACATCAGCACCCATGAACGTGGGTTCGGGCGTCGAGCTCGAGATCGGCGGGATGACCTGCGCCTCCTGCGCGATGCGCATCGAGAAGAAGCTGAACAAGCTCGAGGGCGTCGCGGCCACGGTCAATTACGCGACCGAGAAGGCGAAGGTCACGGTCCCCGACGGATACGACCCTGCGCTGCTGATCGCCGAGGTCGAGAAGACGGGGTACTCCGCGGTGCTGCCCGCGCCCAAGGGCGGGAAGAAGGATTCCGAGGCGGCCGGCGAGTCCGGCGACGCGGATCCTGAGCTGATATCGCTGCGCAACAGGCTGATCGGCGCGATCGTGCTCACCGTTCCGGTCATCGCGATGGCGATGATCCCCGCTCTGCAGTTCACCTACTGGCAGTGGGCCTCCCTGGCGCTGGCCGCTCCGGTCATCCTCTGGGCTGCCTGGCCTTTCCACCGTGCGGCGTGGATGAATCTCAGGCACGGCACGGCCACGATGGACACGCTCATCTCGATGGGCACCTCGGCGGCATTCCTGTGGTCGCTCTATGCGCTCTTCTTCGGAACAGCGGGCACGCCCGGAATGACGCACCCGTTCGAGTTCGCGTTGGCGCCCTCTGACGGGGCAGCGAACATCTATCTCGAGGTGGGTGCCGGGGTGACGATGTTCATCCTGGCCGGTCGGTACTTCGAGAAGCGCTCGAAGAAGCAGGCCGGTGCGGCCCTGCGGGCCCTCCTCGAGCTCGGCGCGAAAGAGGTCGCCGTGCTGCGCGGCGGGGTCGAGACGAAGATCCCCGTCGAGGATCTGCAGGTGGGTGACGAGTTCGTCGTGCGTCCCGGCGAGAAGATCGCCACCGACGGCGTCGTGGTCTCGGGCACATCAGCCGTCGACGCGTCGATGCTCACCGGCGAAGCGGTGCCGGTCGAGGTCGCCGAAGGAGACGCCGTCACCGGTGCCACGACGAACGTCGGGGGACGGCTCGTCATTCGCGCGAGCAGGATCGGCTCTGACACGCAGCTGGCGCAGATGGCTCAGCTGGTCGAGGACGCGCAGACCGGGAAGGCGGAGGTGCAGCGACTCGCTGACAGGATCTCGGGGGTGTTCGTACCCATCGTGATCGCGATCGCCTTCGTCACGCTCGGCGGGTGGCTCGGAGCTGGATTCCCGGTGACGGCGGCCTTCACGGCGGCGGTGGCCGTGCTGGTGATCGCGTGCCCCTGCGCTCTGGGGCTGGCGACGCCGACGGCACTGCTGGTCGGCACCGGACGCGGCGCGCAGATGGGCGTGCTGATCAAGGGCCCGGAGGTTCTGGAATCCACGCGCAGGATCGACACCGTCGTGCTCGACAAGACGGGTACGGTCACGACCGGCAGGATGACGCTCGTCGGCGTATTCACAGAGGACCGCACGGATCGTGCGGAGCTGCTCCGCCTGGCAGGCGCGCTGGAGGATGCCTCCGAGCATCCGATCGCGCAGGCCATCGCCAAGGGTGCGACGCAAGAGGTCGGTGCGCTGCCGACGCCCGAGGACTTCGCGAACATCGAGGGAAAGGGAGTCCAGGGCATCGTCGACGGCCACGCGGTTCTCGTCGGTCGTGATTCGCTCCTTGCCGAGTGGTCGCAGAAGCTGAGCCGAGAGCTCGCCGCGACGAAGGCCCGCGCCGAGGGCGAAGGCAAGACCGTCGTCGTGGTCGGGTGGGACGGGCAGGCGCGCGGCATCCTCGTCGTGGCCGACACCGTCAAGCCCAGCAGCGCCGAGGCGATCGCCCAGTTCAAGAGCATCGGATTGACGCCGATCCTGCTCACCGGCGACAACGAGGCAGTGGCCCGGCGGATCGCCGCCGAGGTGGGAATCGACGAGGTCATCGCCGAAGTGCTGCCGAAGGACAAGGTCGATGTCGTCAGCCGCTTGCAGCGCGAGGGCAAGACGGTCGCGATGATCGGCGACGGCGTCAACGACGCTCCAGCCCTCGCCCAGGCCGATCTCGGACTGGCGATGGGGACGGGAGTGGATGTCGCCATCGAGGCATCCGACATCACCCTGGTGCGCGGAGACTTGCGAAGCGCGGTCGACGCGATCCGGTTGTCGCGCAAGACCCTCGGAACCATCAAGACCAACCTGTTCTGGGCGTTCGCCTACAACGTCGCGGCGATCCCCGTCGCGGCACTGGGAATGCTCAACCCGATGCTCGCCGGCGCAGCCATGGCACTGTCCAGCGTCTTCGTCGTCGGGAACAGCCTGCGCCTGCGCGGTTTCAGGAGCATCACCACGCGGTGACGCCGCCGAGCTCGTCACCCCGCCACGCCTCGATCACGAGCGTCGGCGGGGTGACCTGCACCGCGGCTTCAGGACGGATGCGAGTTCTGGCCCACCGAGCCGACCCTCGGGTCTCCCTGCGCGACCGAGATCGCCGGACTTCCCGAGGTGCTGGTGATCTCGGCCACCGGGGATCCCGTGACGCCGCACGATGGCGGCATCGGCCTGGCAGACACACTCGGGGCGCGACTTCTCACGGTCGACGGCAACCAGCACGGCACCGTCATCTCTCGCAATGAGTGCGTCGACGGGATCGTCGCCGACTACCTGGTCGATCTCGAGCTTCCCGACGAGGGGGCGCGCTGCGCTCTGTGACCTCGTCGACGATCATGCGGGCGGAGTCCTCCCGCTGCTCGCCACGAGAGCGAGGGCCCCTTGACAAATAAACTGAGCGCGCTCAGAATAAAGTGCACTCGTTCTTGAGTGCACGAATCAGGGGGACCCTCATGAGCAGCACGCCGGCCGGCGCGATCAACGCCTCGTATGCGAAGGCGCCGAACAAGACGCTGAGGACTCCGCGGGCCACCTTCGCCTACCGTGAGCTCGGGCCTGTCGAAGACATCCCGGTCGTCTTCTTCGTGCATCTCGCCGGGACGCTGGACAACTGGGATCCCCGCATCGTGGATGCGATCGCCGCGCGCCGCCACGTGATCACCTTCGACCAGCAGGGGGTCGGCGGCTCGTCGGGAAAGGTGCCGAAGACGCTGGAGGAGGCTGCGGATGACGCGTACGCGTTCATCACCGGGCTCGGGTACACGACGATCGACATCTTCTCCTTCTCGATGGGCGGGATGATCGCGCAGGACCTGCTCGTGAAGCATCCGTCTCTCGTGCGTCGGCTCGTGCTCACGGGCACGGGCCCCCGCGGCGGCAAGGACATGGACAAGGTCATCGGCACCACCTACTGGGACGTGCTGCGAGCGACGGTGACCCGCTCCGACCCCAAGGAGTTCTTGTTCTTCAACCGGGATTCGGCGGGAAAGAAGGCGGCCAAGGCTTTCGTGAACCGTCTCTCGGAGCGCACGGTCGACCGCGATGCGGATATCGGCCTCCGCGCATTCCAGACGCAGCTGACGGCGATCGCGAAGTTCGGTCGATCCGCTCCCTCCGATCTGTCGGTCATCACAGGCCCGACCTTGATCGCGAACGGTGACAACGACCGCATGGTGCCCTCGGCGCTCTCACGTGACCTGCATGAGCGGATCCCGGGCAGCGAGCTGATCATCTACCCGGATTCGGGACACGGGGGCATCTTCCAGTACTGGGAGGAGTTCGCTCCGGTCGCGGTGAGGTTCCTGACCGAATCGCCTGTCGGGGGCTCTGCGGCGCTGAGGATCTGACACCTGCAGCCCACCCACGCATTCGACCCCTCGCATGAAGGAGCAAGACCGATGAGAGCGTTCGTCGTCTCGAAGTACAAGACCGCGCTGCACGACGCAGACATGCCGGAGCCGATCGTCGGCGAGAACGACGTCCTCGTGCGCGTCGAGGCCGCCGGCCTGAACCAGCTGGATGAGAAGATCCGGATCGGCGAGTTCACGGCCATCCTGCCTTACAGGCCCCCGATGATCCTCGGGCATGACGTCGCAGGCACGGTGATCCGCGTCGGCGCGAAGGTGACCCGATTCGCGGTCGGAGACGAGGTCTTCGCCCGACCGCGCGATCACCGGATCGGCACGTTCGCGGAGCGGATCGCGATCGACGAGAGAGATGTCGCGCTCGCGCCGACGACGATCTCGATGGATGAGGCCGGCTCCCTGCCGCTCGTGTCACTGACGGCGTGGCAGGCGCTCGTCGAGCTGGGCGATGTCGGCCCAGGCCAGAAGGTGCTGATCCATGCGGGGGCGGGTGGACTCGGCTCGATCGCGATCCAGCTCGCGGCGCATCGGGGTGCCGAGGTCGCGACCACCGTGAGCGGGCGGGATGCCGAGTTCGTGCGACTGCTCGGGGCCGACCGGGTGATCGACTACCGCACCGAGGACTTCGAGGAGCTGCTCGACGGCTACGATTTCGTGCTCGACAGCGTCGGCGGCGAGAACCTCGAGAAGTCGCTGCGCATCCTTCGGCCGGGCGGCACGGCGATCGGCGTCGCCGGTCCGCCGACACCGGATTTCGCGCGAGAGGCCGGTCTCAATCCCGTCGTGCGTCTGGCGATCTGGGCACTGAGCCGCAAGATCCGCGCGCAGGCGAAGCGCCTCGGCGTCGACTACCGGTTCTTGTGGATGCGCGCGAGCGGCGAGCAGCTTCGTGCCATCGCAGAACTGGTGGATGCCGGCAGCATCCGACCGGTCGTGGGGCGGGTCTTTCCCTTCGACGAGACCGTGTCGGCGCTCGATTCCCTGGCGAAGGGCGGGATCCGCGGCAAGGCTGTGGTCACCCACCCCTGAGCGCACGCACGAAGGCGCCGTGGTCGAACGAATCGACCGCGGCGCCTTCTGCGCGACGGCTACCGGGAGGCTCGTGCCAGCTGCGGGTAGAGGGCCTCGAGCGGAGCGCTCAGCGCGGCCTTGAGCTGCACCGAGATGTCGTCGGCGAGCACTTCGTACTCGCCTGCCTCGGTCGCATCCAAGACCTTCGTCACGAGCACTGCGGGGTCGAGCTTCGGGTCGGTGACGCCAGCGGCCATCGCCGTGTCGACGTATCCGACGTGCACGCCGACGACGTGCACTCCGGCCGGGGCCAGCTCGATACGCAGCGAGTTGGTCGCCGACCAGAGCGCGGCCTTCGTCGCGCTGTAGATGCCGGCGACGGCGTACCAGCTGAGTCCCGAGTGGATGTCGATGATCGCCGAACCGGCATTCGCCGACAGGATCGGCGCGAAGGCGCGGGCGAGGAACAGGGGGCCGAGGAAGTTGATCTCGACGTTCGCGCGGATCTCGTCGTCGCTGTGCGACAGGATGCCGGGGGTCGACGGCGACGCGCCGGCGTTGTTGATGAGCACCGTGACGTCGGGAGCTGCGGCGACGGCGGCGGCGATCGAGGCCGGGTCGGTCACATCCAGTGCGAGCGGCACGATCCGCTCGTCGTCCCATTCGCGAGGGGAGCGGGCGGACGCATAGACCTTGGCGGCGCCGCGGGCGAGGGCCTGGTGCACGAAGTGCGTGCCGATGCCGCCGTTCGCGCCCGTGACGAGGACGACGGATCCAGAGAGTGAAGGCATGTCGAGTTCTTCCTGTTGAGGGTCGTCGGTGTCGGGACCCGGTCGGGTCCCGACGTGCGTGGGAGAATGTCGGGGACACTTCCGAGCCCGCGCACTAGTGACTATCATCAGAACTGAGCCTGATCACTATTTATTCCTGAAGGACGTCATGACTCTCGAGACCCGCCCCCTCGGCCGGCGTGAGCGCAACAAGCGCGACAAGCTCGAGCGCATCACCGCTGCCGCCGGAGAACTCTTCGCCGAGCGCGGAGTCGACGACGTCACGACTCAGGAGATCGCCGATCGGGCCGATATCGGCACGGGAACCCTCTTCCTCTACGCGAAGACCAAGGGGGAGCTCCTGCTGCTCGTGCAGAACTCGATGTACGCGGAGGCGCTCGAACGCGGTCGCGCGGCTGCCCGAGACGCCGAGGGCCTTCTCGAGGGGGTGCTCGCCGTCGTTCGTCCGGTGGTCGAGTGCAACCGCAAGCAGGTCGACAACGGCCGCACATACCTCCGTGAGATGGTGTTCGGGGATCCGGAGGAGCCCCACCACCGTGACGCCCTAGAACTCACGAACCAGACCGAGGAGCTGGTCGCCGACGTCATCGCCCGCACGGCGGGAACCGCACCCGACGACGCCCGTGCTCTTGCTCACATCGTGTCTGCGGTGATGTTCATCACGATGGCCGCCACGGCGAACGCCGGCCACTCGGTCGACGAGATCATCGCCGAGATCACCGTGCAGTTGAGGGTCGTCCTTCCCGGCTGAGCGACCGGCGACCGGTACCGTAGACCGTCGGCAGATCTCGACAACCGAGCCGGGGGAGCATCAGATGACGACCGGAACCGAACGGCCACGCAACATCTGGCTCGCCCTCGGGGTCGTGGTCTTCTACGTTCTCTGCGCCTGGGGTCTCGGGAACCTTCTCAGCGGGCTGGCCGACGAGGAGGAGTCGTTGGCCGACTTCTCTCTCGGCCACTTCATCCCGCTCGCCGTCGGCATCGGCGGTGTCCTGCTGTTCCTGCGCTGGACCGGCTGGGGCGCAGAGGTGTGGCGAGAACGCCCCACCCCGACGCTGACTCCGCGCCGCTGGTGGCTGATCTCCATCCCCGTGCTCGCCTTCGCCGTTCCGGTGATCGAGCTGTTCGACGTGCCGTGGGCCGAGCGCTCGCTGGGCTTTCTGGTCGTCGTCGCGCTGGGAACGCTCATGGTGGGGTTCGGTGAGGAGCTGGTGATCCGCGGCGTCCTCCTCACGGCAGTCCGCGCTCACCTCGGCGAGTTCTCCGCGTTCCTCATCACGTGCTTCGTGTTCGCGCTCGCCCACATTCCGGGGTACCTGTTCAGCGGTCTGCCGCTCTTCATCATCGCGTTCAACGTGGTCGCCCTCATGTCTGCCGGCGCGACGTACTACTGGATCCGGCGCGTCACCGGACGCATCTGGGTCGGCATGCTCGTTCACGCTCTCACCGACTGGGTCCTCTACATCGGCTCCGATGTCGGGCTTCCGTCGACTTCGGCGCCCATGCAGCATTCTCCTGCCGACGACTCCGGCACGGGCGCACTCGGTTACGCCGAGAGCCTGCTCCTGATCCTGCTGGCAGTCAGCGTGATCAGCGTCATCCGGGAGAGCCGGCGCGCCACGCGTGCCCGCCGCGACTCGTTGTCGCGCTGACCTCTCCGGGTCCGTCGCGCGGGGGATGCCGCAGGTCGGGCGGAGTCCGTAGCGTGGAGAGCATGGATATCGTCTCGATGATCATGGGCGCCTCGATCGTCTCCATCGCGTGGATCGCCTTCTGGCCGTGGGCCCAGCTGAAGCGCCTGAGAGAGCTCGAGGCGGGCGCTGCTGAGCAGGGGTAGGCGCCGCTGTCGGAGGTCGGCGAAGCCGCGCGACCTTCAGCCGAGGCGGAGCTATTCGCCGTCGGCGTCGATCAGTTCGAGGAGCTTGCGAAGCTCGTCGCGGATCTCGGTGTGGTCGTACTGTCCGGCGCGGCTCTCACCCGAGATGACCCCCGACCGGCGCACTGATCGCAGATCGCCGAAGGGGAAGGAGTACGCCTTCTTCGTCTCGGGGTTCTCGTCTCGGTCGACGCCCAGGTGCCAATGGGAGAACTCGGTCCATCCGTGCTGCTCGATGAAGCGGTTCTCGTCATCTGCGCTGGGGGCGGCCTCCGACCACTCGTCGCGCTCGTCGCGGACGACCTTGCCGTCGCGCACCAGCGAACGGGCGTGGGTGAGGGCGGGGCGATTCAGTTCGATTACCATGCCGAGAAGCTACGGCCGAGAGCGATGCCCTCGAACCCCCTTGACGTGGTGACTCGGACGCGTCTGTCTCAGTCGGCGTCGGCGGAGAAGACCGGGCTCAGGAACCGGCGCTCATACCGACGGATGCACTGCGTTCTGCGTGCGAGTTCGAAAGCCTCCACGCACTCCGGGTCGGTCGTGGAGGCCGTGCGGTAGACCTCGTACTCGGCCAACGAGGGGAACGTGAACAGCGCGAACGCCTCATCGCTGTCGCCTTCGCTCGGCATGAAGTAGCCGTGGTGGGTTCCGCCGTGCTTCGCCACCAGTCGGATCCACGCCCGGCCGTACTCGGTGAAGTCCTCGAGCTTGTCGGGGTCGATCTCATAGCGCAGGTGAACGGTGATCATGACGCTCATCTTCTCAGAGGGGTGATCCCGAGCCCGGCCGGATTCCCGAATGTACGCTGAGGGGATGGGTGATCAATCGCCGTCCCACCCTCGCCCCCTGTGGGCGAGCGTGGCCGACGGCTTCTACGTGGGCAGTCGGGAAGGCTCCTTCCTCGGGTACGTCGACCGCCAGGCTGACGGGGTGTGGCGGGCGTTCGACGCCGCCTCGCGTGCCATCGGAGACTATGTCGACCACCATCGGGCGATGGCCGCGGTCACGAGCACCGTCACGGTCGGCGCGCACACCGAACGGGTCGAGTCTCGGGAAGGGGAAGCCGGATGACCGCGACGGAGCCACTCGCCTCGCTGGTGTACTGCAGCACTGCCACACAGCCGTTCGGCGTCGACGAGCTCGACGACCTGCTGGCGGTGAGCCGTGCCCGCAACAGCGATCGGGACATCACCGGGATGCTGCTCTACCGCGGTGGAGAGTTCGTGCAGATCCTGGAGGGCCCTCGGACGAGGGTCGAACAGCTGATGGAGAAGATCGGCCGCGATCCGCGGCACAGAGATCTCCGTGTGCTGATCGAGGAGCCGCTGCACGAGCGGCGCTTCGAGGACTGGACGATGGGATATCAGTCGCTCGTCGCTCCACGAGCGGGGATGGCGGAGGGGTACCGCGACTCTTTCGACGACCTGCGCATGGGCGATCACGACATGATCGGCCGAGCCATCATGGAACTCACGCTCTGGTTCCGCGTGCGGGAGTCGACGACCCGCCAGACGATCGAGAGCGACGCCCGCTAGCGCCTCACACGGCGTCGGTCGCGCTCAGCACGGGCCAGGCGCCGTCAGAGGTGTTCGCGATCACCGTTGCGGTGACGCCGGACGCGGGATCGTGCCATGTTCGCGCCGACACTCCCGCGTCGTATCCCTCGAGAATCACGGCGTCCGACTCCCAGCCGCGCCAGAAGCCGCGCGAATAGCGCATGTGCTCGTCGTCGACTGAGCGCAGTGGCTCTGTCAGCATCGAGAGAGTGCGTGCAGACACGATCCGGTGCGAGAACAGCGCCGACCAGAATCCGGCGAGATCCGCCGCCGTGGTGACGATGCCTCCGTCGCCGCTGCCGCGCACGGGAAGGTGCAGCACGTTGGTCCGGTCGTCGTCGTCTCCCAGGTATCCGACGGCCATGTCGCCCGGCGCGTCATCCGTGCGGGGGAATCCCGTGGCCGACATCCCTGCGGGCGAGACGACCCGCCGGTCGATCAGGTCGTGAAAGGGCACCGACGACGCTCTCTCGGCGATGAGAGCCAGCACCACGAAGCCGCTGTTGCAGTAGGCGAAGCGCGAGCCGGGTGAACTGACCTGGGGGCGGCCGTCGAGCACCGGGACGAACGCCTCGGTGTTGTCGAGCGCGTGCAGGGGGCCGTCGATGACGTAGTCGGTGATCGACCCGGACGACTCGTCGATGTAGTCGCCGATGCCGGAGGTGTGCGAGAGCAGATGCTCGACGGTGACCGCATCGTCGATGAGCGGAAGATCATCGCCGAGGAGCGGGCGCACGCGCGCGTCGAGCGAGAGGATGCCGTCTTCGATCAGGGAGCCCACCGCCAATGCGGTGAAGCCCTTGCCGACGCTCGCCACCCCGAACCGGGTGTCGACCGTCGCCGGAATGCGATGAGCTCTGTCGGCGAGACCGTAGGCCTCGGCGGACGGCTCCTCATCGCGGCGATCGACGCGGATGACGCCGCTGAAGCCGTGTTCCCGCGCGGCACCGTGCAGCGCGGAGGCGATGTCGGTCATGGAAAGAGGGTATTGGATGGGCGCGGGCTCTGCTCGGCAGTCGGCGACTCAGGCCAGGGTGTCGAAGCGCCGCCGATAGTCCGACGGTGTGCATCCGAACGCCGACGCGAAGTTCTGGCGCAGGGTGATGGGGCTTCCGAAGCCGCAGGTCGCGGCGATCTGATCGATCGAGAGTCCCGTGGCCTCGAGAAGCCGCCGTGCCTCATCGAGGCGCTGCGAACGCACCCACGCCGCGGGTGTGGATCCGGTGCTCGAGCGGAAGGCCCTCACGAACGAGCGACGGCTCATATGGGCGGCGTCTGCGAGTGCGTCGACGCTGAGATCCTCATCGAGGTGTCCGAGCGCCCACGCGCAGGCGCGCGCGATCGGATCATCGGCCGCGCGCTCCGCGACGGGACGCTCGATGTACTGTGCCTGTCCGCCCTCGCGGTGAGGTGCCACGACCAGGCTCCGCGCCACTCGATTGGCCGCTTCCGCGCCCAGCCGCTGACGGACCACATGGATGCAGGCGTCGAGGCCCGACGCGGTTCCTGCCGAGGTCAGCACATCGCCGTGATCGATGTAGAGCGCGTCGGTCTCGATGCTGATCTCGGGGTGTCGCTCGGCGAGACCGTCGAGTGAGTGCCAGTGCGTGACGGCGCTTCTCTGCCCGAGCAGGCCCAGGTCCGCGACCGCGATGGCCCCCAGGCAGAGTCCGGCCACGACCGCGCCGCTGCCGTGTGCGGCGACGACCGCCGCACGCAGGGCCGCACTCGGCGCGCGACCCTCGGCGACCCACGATGGTATGACCACGAGGTCGGCATCCTCGACGGCGGAGAGCGAGCGGACGCCGCCGATCGTGTAGCCCTCTGCAGTGCGGATGGAGCCGGCGCGTTCGGAGAAGAGCACCGACGACCAGTCGGCGAGGCCCAGGCGTGAGACCTCGTCGAAGACCATCTGCGGCACGGAGAGGTGGAACATCGTCACGCCAGGGAAGGCGTAGATCGCGACCTTCATGTGCGCCTTCCCGCGCGCGATGTCGATCAGGCGCGCGCCGCAGCGCCGGCGGCGGCGGATTCGGGCAGAGTGCCCCTCGAGAGCGCGGTCCCGGTGCCGAGAGCGTCGACCCACGCGGTGGTCGAGGCGACGCACGCCCAGTTGGAGTGCAGCAGTGCCATCAGCGTGGTGTGCACGGTCTTCGCGTCGGACGATCCCGCGTCGTTGGCGATGTCGATCGCGCCCGTGGCGTCTGAGAGCACCTCGACGGTGACGCCGCGTGTCTCGGCATCCGCAGCGGTCGCGATGACGCAGTTGTTCGTCATGAACCCCACCAGAGTGATGGTGTCGATGCCGTTCTCGGTCAGCCACTCCTGCATCCCCGTCTCAGGGAAGATCGAGCTGAACTGCTTGACGACACGCTTCCACGCACCTGCATCCCGCCTCTCGAGGGACTCGTGGATGCGGAACTCCGGTCGATCCGGGTTGAACACCGGGGCGGCATCGCCCGCTGTGTGCTGAACCATGACCACGGGGATGCCGGCACGTTCGGCGGCGTCGATCGCGTCAGCGATCCGCAGGATCGACTCCTCGCGCGGCGGGTATGCGATGGGGAGGAGGCCGGTGAAGTACTCCTGCTGAGGGTCGATGACGATCAGAGCGCGGCGGGGAGCGGACATGCGTCCTCCTGGAGGGGAAGTGGATGATGACCTTCAGTCTCACCCAGACGAGCGCTGTCGACCAGTGGCATGAATGCACGCTATCGATGCTTTCAGGCCACCCTTTGCCACGCATACCGGGATCCCAGCATTCGCGTCTTGCTCGCGGCGTCGGGACGCGGGCGCATCCGTACTATCGATCCCACCACCGCACCCTGCCGCAGACGCGAAGGCGAGCAGATGAGTCACGATCTCGAGGGCGGGCGGCGTGAGTCACGGCCCGCCGCCCATACGCTGGAACGACCGCGACTCTTGCGCGTGCTCACACGCGGACACTCCTTGACGGTCGTCAGCGGTCCGGCAGGAGGAGGCAAGTCGGTTCTGCTCAGCCAGTGGAGTGCGACACGATCGCAGCGAGGCATCGGCGTCGTGCGCATCGCGTTCGAGGGGCAGTTCGCGGACGAGAATCAGATGCTTCGCAGCGCTTTCACTCAGCTGCTCTCTCTCGGTCTCGTGCAGGACGAGGCGCAGGCGACGGCTCTGCTTCGCGGGTTCGAGAGCGTCCGGGATCGCTTCAGCACGGTTCTCACGGCGTTCGCCGAGGCCACAGGCCCGTGCGCATTGGTGATGGACAACGTGGAGCGCGCCGATGAAGCGAGGTGGCTGCAGCTGTGCGTCTGGCTGCTCGACGCCGCCCCGGCACTCCAGATCGTCGTCGCCACCCGCCGATCGCTCACGACGAGCGGCCTGCGCATACTGGCATCCCTCGACTCGGCCGTCATCGGGCCCGGGCAGCTGCTGTTCACCCCGGACGAGGCACGCACGGTGATCGAGAGCGTCTCGGGTGTGTCCATGAGCCACGGCGACCTGGGCGAGATCGGCGCGCTGCCGTTGTCGGCGCGCCTGCTGGGCCTCGCCCACGTGACGAGGAGAGGCCAGCTCGACGTCGTCGCCTCGGAGCGGGAGCAGATGGCGGATGCTCTGCTGTCGACCCTGGTCAGCGAGCGAGTCTCGCCCGATTTCCGGGAGTTCCTCATCAGGACCGCGGTGCCGGCCGTGGTCACCGTTGAGATCGCCTCGCGCCTCGGCTGGACGCACGAGGCTTCCGTGCATCTCGAGAGCGCGGAGGAGTACGGGCTGGGCATGTGGGAATCCGGCGATGACGGGCCCGCATTCGTCTACACGCCGGCGCTCCGCGACGCGCTGCTGCGGGCTTTCGACCAGTCGCCCGCTGAGATCACCGCGCGGGTGCACCGCACCGTAGCCCTGTGGGCATTCGAGCATCGGCGTCCGCTCGAGGCGCTGTCGAACGCGGTGAAGGCGAAGGACTACGTGCTGGCGTCACGGCTCGGGCGCAAGGCCTGGTTCGTGCTCGCGCGCACGTGCCCCGACGATGTCGTGCACCTGCTCCAGCACGAGAATCCCGCCGTTCTCGTCAGATACCCGATCCTGGCGACCATCATGGCGCTCGTGCTCACGCAGCTGGGGCATCGCATGTGGGCGTTCGGCTACTTCCAGAGCGCCGCCATGAGGTTGCGCGGGCATCCGGCCGACGACGATCTGGTCGAGCGCTTCTGGACTCTCACCGTGCAATCTCTGGCGGAGCGCTTCGCCGGCAGGTTCCGCAGAGCGGGGCAGACCGCGTTCCTCGTGGCGCAGACCTTCGATGCCATGGATCCCGTGCAGCGCGGGAGCTGCAACGGAGCGACTGCTCTGCTGCTCAGCAGCTGCGGGCTGAGTCACCTCTTCGCGGGGCATCCGGATGAGGCGGCGTCGGTGCTCGAACAGGGGATGACGATGAGGGTCGCTGATGCGGTGACCCTGTTCGAGAACGGTGTCACGCTCCGCATTCCCGACGACGATGGCGGCTGGTATCACTGCGCTTCCACGCTCGCCGCGGTGCACGCGATCCATGGTCGGCTGGCCGCCGCTCGTCAGGTTCTGGGGCAGATCGACGCCGCCGACCCGCCTGTGGCGTGGAGAGTCGATCTGTTCGGGATCATGGAGCAGGTCGCACGGGCTCACATCGCGGTCGCAGAGGGAGACCTGACGGGCGCCCGACAGCGGGTCGAGAGTGTGGCGCACCACCTCGGATCCACCGAGCTGTGGCCGTTCATCGTGCACGCCCAGAGCCTGGTGGCGCTGCATTCCGGGCAGCCCGCCGAGGCGCTCGTCCTGCTGTCCCGTGCACTGCGCCGCAACGTGAACTCGACGACGTCCGAC
Source organism: Microbacterium hydrocarbonoxydans (assembly GCF_904831005.1). Lineage (NCBI taxonomy): Bacteria > Bacillati > Actinomycetota > Actinomycetes > Micrococcales > Microbacteriaceae > Microbacterium > Microbacterium hydrocarbonoxydans. Next base: position 3,218,824 of record NZ_LR882982.1, read on the forward strand.
TACGCGATGAGGGTCCTCTCAGCGGCGCGCGCGGCGTGTCACCTGGCGTCGGGCAATCGTCCGACAGCTGAACGAGCCCTCGCGCAACTCCCCGATCAGGCCGCCGAGCGTCACGCGCTCAGGGCCTTGGGCATGTTGCTGTCGGGCGATCTCGGCGGGGCGCTCGTGAGCGCAGAGTCACTCGTTCCCGAACACGAAGACGACCCCCTTCGCCCGGAGTGGAGACCGCTCGCGCTGGTCATCGCGGCCGTCGCGTCGGCCCGACTCGGGTTGCGTGAGGCCGCAGCCTGGGCGATCGCGCATGCCATGGCGCTCATGGTCGAGGAGGGAACGCGCCTGCCGCTCGCGATGATGCGACGCGACGACCTGTCTCTGATCCGCGCGCTGTGCGACGAGGGCGGTCGCGCGGTCGTGGACGCACACCTTGCGGGACGCTCGACAGCAGACGACATGTTCGCCCTGCTTCCCGCGCACGTGTCGCTCACTGCCAGGGAGCGCGCGGTGATGCGTGAACTCAGCCGCACGGCCTCGACGGCCGACATCGCGAAGGCGCTCTTCGTCTCCCCGAACACCGTCAAGGTCCAGCGGCGGAGTGCCTACCGCAAGCTCGGAGCCTCGACCCGCGAGCAGGCTCTGCTCCGAGCTGCCGAATTGGGGATCCTGACCGGCGGCTCGGAGGGCCCCGAGCGTTGACGACGAGAATGAGGCGTATGGCGAGCCTGGGGTGCGCGCGATACGCCTCATGGTCGAAGCACCCCCGCGGGGCTTCCGCGGCGAGCACCCTAACCGACCACTCATCACGCTACGAGCGCTCGTGTCGCTGTGCAGGTGCTCGGCGCAGGATCGACCCGTCTTAACCCTCCGTTTCACCCGGGCGTCTCGCTCGCGGTGCGTGCGAGACCACGACGGATTCAGAAGCTGCCGATGCCCTTGCCGATCATGACCACGCCGATGACCAGCAGGAGCACCGTCATCACCGTGGCGTTGTTGTGTACGAGCCAGGTGCGCAACGAGTCGAGCGGCGCCGTCATCTTCTTCGCGGCGAGGAGATAGGCGATCACCGGCACCGCCACCGTCGATGCGGCGATCAGGGTGAAGACGACGATCGCGAGTGCGGTCTCGCCGCCGGTCAGGCCCTCCGAGCCGATCGCGAGCCCTGCGCCGGCTCCCATCAGCAGGTTCTTGGGGTTCAGGCCCGACAGCAGGAAACCGAGGACGAGCGCGCGCACGGCGGTCATGGTGTCGATCGCCGACATCCACGCCGGCAAGGTGGGCTCGGCGTCGCCGTGCGGGCGTGAGCGCCATTGTCGGACGGCGAGGAAGAGCAGCCCTGCGCCCAGGATCAGCTTGATGACACCGGCGATCGGGGTCGGAGCGTCGGAGTCGTCCTGCGGCAGGATCGACGACAGCAGCGTGAACACCACGACCGCGACGACGATGCCCAGCACCCACCCGACGAGGAAGCCCACGCTCGTCGAGCGGGCCTTCGGCGAGAGCAGCATGAGGATCGCGGCGATGATCGGGATCGGGCTGATCGCGACGCCGAGCGCGAGGGGGAGGATCTCCCCGATGACGGATCCCATGTGGCCCTGCTTTCGCTCGAAGTGGGTCGCTCACACGACTGACGCTGCTGCTCAGCATCCTCCGTGATCATGCAGCCCCGCCCAGGGCGCTCACCCCCTCGGGGTGAGCGGACGACGTGTGCGATGTAGACCCAGGTACTGCCTCACCGCCCGGTTCAGGACCGCAGCCCGATGTGCGCGTGCGCGGCCGTTCGTAGCGTCGAAGATGAACGAAAGGCGCGACATGATTCGAGTGCAGTCTCTGACCAAGCGATACGGCGACAGGGTGGCCGTGAACGGGATCGACTTCACGGTCGAACCCGGCACGGTCACCGGGTTCCTGGGGCCGAACGGCGCAGGCAAGTCCACGACCATGCGGATGATCGTGGGCCTGGACCGACCGAGCGCGGGCATGGCGGAGGTGAACGGTCGCCCCTACCGCGATCTGCCCGCACCGCTGCGCGAGGTGGGCGTGCTGCTCGACGCCCGGTCGGCGCACAGGCGACGCACGGCCTACAGGCATCTGCTCGCGATCGCTGCCACGCATGACATCGGCTCTGCCCGGGTGCACGAGGTGATCGGGATCGCCGGACTCGACGCCGTGGCCGACAAGCGGGTCGGCGGGTTCTCGCTGGGCATGAACCAGCGGCTCGGCATCGCCGCCGCTCTGCTCGGGGATCCGCCGACGATCATCCTCGACGAGCCGGTGAACGGCCTCGACCCCGACGGCATCCTGTGGATCAGGGGGCTGCTGCGACAGCTCGCGGGGGAGGGCAGGACCGTGCTGCTCTCGTCGCACCTGATGAGCGAGATGACCCAGACGGCCGACCACCTGCTCGTCATCGGTCGAGGCTCGATCCTCGCCGACGGGCCGCTGCACGAGGTGGTCTCGGGCGCGACCCGCTCGGTGGTGCGCGTGCGCACGCGAGAGGCGGAACGACTGACGAGGCTCATCGTGAGCCGGGGAGCGACGGTCGCGCCTCACGTCGACGGGGCATTGGAGATCGAGGACCTCGACGCAGAAGGCGTCGCACGCACGGCCGCCGACGCGGGCATCGTGCTCTACGAGATCGCCACGATCGAGGGGTCGCTGGAAGACGCCTATCTCGCCCTCACGGCGCACGACACCGAGTACAGCGCGACCACGCAGGATGCCGCAGAAGGAGCCCGACCATGACCATCACGACGAACCCTCGACGGGCGGATGCACGCACTCGCCGCCCCGCGTTCAGGCACGTGCTGCGCTCGGAGCGGATCAAGCTCTTCAGCCTTCCCTCGGCCGCTCTCGCCCTGATCGCGATCTTCCTGATCGGCGTCTGCGGCAGCCTGTTCCTCGGTGTCACGCTGGAGTCGTCGGGTGCGCCGTCGGTGCCGTCGATCGAGCGCACGATGGCCGACGTCACCGTGCCGACCGTCGTTCTGGGGCAGATCATCGCCGGTATCCTCGGAGTCATGCTGATCGGGGCCGAGTATGCATCGGGCTCCGTCCAGCCCACCTTCGTCGCGGTGCCCGACAGAGGCCGCGTGCTTCGCGCGAAGGCGATCGTGGCGGCGACCGCCGTGACCGCCGTCGCACTGCTCACGGTCTTCACCGCGTGGGCGCTCACGACACCGATCTATGCGCAGTTCGGCCTCGCAGCCCCGCTCGCGGCACCCGGAGTCGTGGTCGCGTTGCTCAGCTCGGCGGGCTACCTCGGGCTCTGCGCGCTGTTCGGAGTGGGCATCGGGGCACTGGTGCGCTCGACCACGGCAGGAGCGATCATCGTCTTCCTCGCCACACTGCTGCTGCCCGTGCTCACGTCGCTGCTTCCCTACGGCCTGCTCTCGCGCGTGCTGAGAATCGCACAGCTGGGCAACGCGGGTGACGCCATGAGCCGGGTCGGTGCGGAGGGCGGTCCGTTCCTCGACCTGTGGGCGGGACACATCAGCGTCGGCGCGGGCTGGCTGATCGCATCGATCTGGGCGGCGGTCGCGCTCGCCGCCGGTGCGATCGCACTGCGGACGCGAGACGTATGAGGGGTCGCAGATCAGACCTCGTCATCCTCGGGGCATACGCGGCCGTCTCGACGGTGCTCGGCTACCTGTCTCTCGAGTCCTCCCTGAAGACGCCGGCGTGGACGCTCGTGGCGCTGTTCATCGCCGGGGTCGCCGCCGTCGTCGTGTCGAGGCGGCATCCGCTCGCTGCTTTCGCTGCCGTACTCGTGCTCCTGCCGCTGTCTTTCGCCGGCGGCTCGGGCGCGGAGGCGGTGCTGGTCATCGGGGCGCTGTGCCGCAGCGGAGTCGTGGCCCGGCCGCAGCGGGCGTGGCTGGCATTCGCCGCCGCCGCAGCATCCGGAACGATCGCCGCGCTGGTGCTCGCGATCCGCGTGCGTGTGGGCCCGCCGCTGCTCGGGTTGGCCCCGCGGGTCGACCTCGACGCCTGGCCTCTCGATTGGCTCGGGATCAGTGCCGTCGTGATCGCTGTGGCACTGATCGCGACACTCGTCGGACTCGATGTCGGCCACAGGCGTCGGGAGCTGCGTGCTCTCGAGGAACGAGCCGAGCAGATGCGTCGCGAGCGGGACCAGGAGTCGCATATCGCCGCCGCTCTCGAACGGGAGCGGATCGCCCGCGAGATGCACGACGTGATAGCCCACAGTCTCGCCGTGATGATCGCGGTGGCCGACGGCGCGCACGCGTCTGCGGCAGCCAGGCCCGAGGAGTCGCGCCGCGCGATCGCACGGGTGGCCGAGACCGGCCGTCGCACTCTCGTCGAGATGCGTCGCCTGCTGACGGGAGTCCGCGACGAGACCGTCTCGGGCGACCGCCAGCCGGTGCAGCCCGGTATCGAGGGGATCCCTGCGCTCGTCGATGAATCGCGGCACGCGGGGTTGCCGGTCAGGCTCGAGCAGAGCGGTGTCATCGATCCCGACGCCGTGGTGGGGCTCACGGTGTACCGCGTCGTGCAGGAGGCGCTGACCAACGTGCTGCGGCACGCCCGCGATGTGCAGGATGTGGTGGTCAGGATCGTCGCCGACGGCGGTGAGCTCTCGATCCTCGTGGAGGACAGGTCTCAGCCGGTGGCCGCGACGGGCGATCAGGGACGGGGCCTGGTCGGCATCCGCGAGCGCGCCGCGTTCTACGACGGCCATGTCGAGGCGGGCCCCCGCCCCGGCGGAGGGTGGCGCGTGTTCGCACGATTGCAGACGGAGACACGATGACGACCGCTCAGGATGGTGGCGTGCCGCGGATCCGCGTGCTGATCGCCGATGATCAGGAGCTCGTCCGCTACGGGCTGCGTCTCGTGCTCGAGGCCGAGGACGACCTGCACGTGGTCGGCGAGGCGGTCGACGGTGCCTCCGCCATCGAGGCGGCGATCGCGACGGCGCCGGACGTCATCCTGATGGACGTGCGGATGCCGGGGACGGACGGCATCCGAGCCACGCAGGAGCTCGCGGCGCGCCTGCCGCGAACGCGAGTGCTGGTTCTGACCACCTACGACCTCGACGAGTTCGCCTTCGGAGCGCTGCAGGCCGGCGCCGCGGGATTCCTGCTCAAGAACACCCGACCGGCCGAGCTGGTCGCGGCGATCCGCACCGTCGCGACAGGGGACGCCGTGGTCGCGCCGCGTGTCACGGCCAAGCTCATCGAGGTCGCACTGCCGCACCTCGCGCCTCGCGAACGCCGTGCTCAGGAGGGCGCGCTCTCGGCGCTGACCGAACGGGAACGCGACGTGTTCCTTCAGGTCGCCCGCGGCCTCACGAACGCCGAGATCGCGAAGGCGCTGCATCTGAGCGAGTCGACCGTGAAGGCCCACTTCGGCCGCATCCTGGTGAAGCTCGATCTGCCCAGTCGTGTGCAGGCGGTGATCCTGGCATACGAGCTCGGAATCGTGGGCACGGGCGGCTAGGCCCGACGCCGCGGCGAGCGTCGCATCATGCCAGAGTCGCCGCAGAGTGTCCACCACTGCCGCGAGGCTGTGATCGTTGCAAGACTCGGCGCATGGTGTTCATCGGCTTTCATGCGTCGCACGAGCAGATCCCACCGAGCGCCCTTCTCGAGGCGGTGATCGGAGCGGAGCGCGCGGGGTTCGACGGGGCGATGTGCTCGGATCACCTCTCGCCCTGGACCACGGCTCAGGGTGAGTCGGGTTTCGCGCTCAGCTGGATCGCCGCCGCACTCGCCCGCACCCGCTTCTCGATCGGCATGGTCAATGCTCCGGGGCAGCGCTACCACCCGGTGATGATCGCCCAGGCGTTCGCGACGCTCGAGGAGATGTTCCCCGGCCGCTTCTGGGCCGCGATGGGCAGCGGCGAGGCCGTCAACGAACACGTCACGGGCGACGGCTGGCCCGACAAGAGCATCCGCAACGAGCGGCTGCGCGAGAGCGTCGACGTGATCCGCCGCCTGATCGACGGCGAAGAGGTGGATCATGACGGACTGGTGCGCGTGCATCGGGCCCGCGTGTGGAGCAGGCCCGCCGAGCCACCGCCGCTCTTCGCGACGGCGGTGAGCGCTGAGACCGCGCAGTGGGCGGCGTCATGGGCGCAGGGGCTCGCCACTGTCGCCCAGGAACCGGATGCGCTGGAGCGGGTCGTCGACGCCTATCGCTCGGCGGGAGGCACGGGTCCCTGCATCCTGCAGGTGCACCTCAGCCTGGCCGAGAGCGACGGAGCCGCGTTCGCGATCGCGCGCGAGCAGTGGCCGAACGGTCTGCTCGCGCCCCCGGTCACCTGGGATCTCGAGCAGCCCGAGGAGTTCGAGGCCGCGCTGCACGGGATCGATGAGCAGGGGCTCCGCGACTGCGTCCTGATCGACCACGACGCCACCGCCCTCGCCGGTCGCATCGCCGACCTCGTCGAGATCGGGTTCGATCGCGTCTACCTCCACCATGTCGGCACCGAGCAGTCGCGCTTCCTCGACGCCGCGGGAGCCGAACTCCTCCCCGCATTGAAGGAGCGTCTGTGAAGATCACCGACACGAGCGACCTCTGGTGGAAGACCGCGGTGATCTACTGCCTCGACGTCGAGACGTTCCTCGACTCGAACGGCGACGGCGTGGGCGACCTGCAGGGCCTCTCGCAGCGCATCGACTATCTCTCGCAACTCGGCGTCACCTGTCTGTGGCTGATGCCGTTCTATCCGACGCCCGACCGCGACGACGGCTACGACGTCAGCGACTTCTATGGGATCGACTCGCGGCTCGGCACTCACGGCGACTTCGTCGAGGTGATCCGCACCGCACGAGACCGCGGGATGCGGGTGATCGTCGACCTCGTCATCAATCACACCTCCGACCGGCATCCGTGGTTCCTCGCCGCGAAGCGCAGCGTGGATTCCCCGTATCGCGACTACTACGTGTGGCGAGACGACGCACCCCCGAAAGGGCAGAAGAACGCCGTCTTCCCGGGTCAGGCGAACGGCATCTGGGGCAAGGACGAGAAGTCGGGGCAGTGGTATCAGCACAGCTTCTACGAGCACCAGCCCGACCTGAACATCGCCAACCCCCGGGTGCGCGATGAGATCGCGAAGGTGATCGGGTTCTGGCTGCAGCTGGGAATCTCGGGCTTCCGTGTCGACGCGGTGCCCTTCCTGCTCGAGATCCCCGAGGGATCCGGCATCCCCGAGCCGCACGATCTGCTGCGCGACATCCGCCGCTTCCTGCAGCGCCGCTCGAGCGAGGCGATCCTGCTCGGCGAGGTGAACCTGCCCTACGACACGCAGGTGCAGTACTTCGGCGGCGACGATGAAGACGAGCTGACCATGCAGTTCGATTTCGTCGGGATGCAGTCGCTGTACCTGTCGTTCGCCCGCAAGGACCCGGCCCCTCTGATCGCGGCACTCCAGGCCCGACCGGCCCTCGGTTCCGAGGTGCAGTGGGCGAACTTCCTGCGCAACCACGACGAGCTGACCCTCGACAAGCTCACCGACGGTGAGCGGCAGGAGGTGTTCGGCGCGTTCGCTCCCGACGAGCGTCAGCGCGTGTTCGGTCGAGGCATCACCCGCCGCCTTCCTCCGATGCTCGAGGGCGACCCCCGCCGCATCCGCATGGCCTACAGCCTGCTCTTCACCCTGCCGGGCACTCCCGTGCTGTTCTACGGCGAGGAGATCGGCATGGGCGAGAACATCGAGATCCCCGGCCGCGAAGCCGTGCGCACGCCGATGCAGTGGTCGGTCGACAAGAACGGCGGGTTCTCGGATGCCGCGCCCAGCCGGCTCGTCGCCCGACCTCCCTCCGACGGATACGCGCCCGAGCACGTGAACGTCGCCGCGCAGCTGGGCGACCGCGAGTCGATGCTGTACTTCGTGCGGGCGCTCACCTCGGCATACCGGATCTCGCCGGAACTCGGCTGGGGAACGCTCGAGATCATCGACCAGCCGGCCGCCTCGCTTCTGGCGCACTCGCTCACGGCGGATGTGGGCAGGATGATCGCCCTGCACAACTTCGCGGAGGTGCCGGTCACGACCTCGTTCCGGGTGCAGGACGAGCCCGACGGCACACGGCTCGTCGATCTGCTCGATCCCGCCCAGATCGCTCTGGGACCGGGCGGCGAGGTCGAACTGGAGGTGCCGGCGTACGGGTATCGCTGGCTGCGGGTGTCACGCCCCGGCGACGGTCGGGTGACCTGAGCTCTCAGGGTCGGCGGGCTGCGCCGCGATGAGCTTCATGAAGATCGTGAGCAGTCCGAGGGCGTCGCGCGACGGATCCAGAAGGGCCTGGATCCGCAGCCCGTCGACCATGGCGAGCACGAGCGTGATCTTCTCGTCGGCGGTGAGCAGCTCGCTGTCGCTCGTGGGCAGCGGCCCGTCGCTGAACCGCGACCGCATGCGTTCACGGCGTCCGAGGAAGAACTCGTGGGCCGGATGCTCGGGGTTCGTCGCGGCGATGGCGAGAGCCAGCCAGTTGCGCTGGAAGTCGGGGTGCGCGAATTCGTCGGAGAGCACGGCGCTCAGGATCTGCTCGCCCGGCACGTGCGCGGTCATGATCCGCGCCGCGAGGTCTTCCTCGTGCTCCTCGCGCTGGGCGAGGGCGGCGGGAAGCAGCTCTTCCTTGCCCGAGAAGTGCCGCAGGAGCGCGGCGTGCGTCATTCCCGCTCGACCGGCGATGTCGCGCAGCGACGCCCGCTCGTAGCCGTGCTCGGCGAAGCTCGCCAGCGCGGCCTCGGCGATCTGCGCGCGCCGCGCCGGGGTGGTGGCGCTCTGGCCACGGCGGCGCGGGGAGGTCTCTGCGGTCGGCGGTGACGTCATGCCCCCACTCTCTCATTTTTGCCTTCTGTTACCAAAGTGGTTACTATCGCCTCTGGGTCGCAATCGGTTGCCAAACGGATTCCGATCACATCTCGCGAAGGACGCCCAGTGGAGGGCGCCGCGGATCACTGAACGATGAAGGAGTCCAGGTGACCAAGAGTGAATTCGACCGCAGCGACACGATCGACTCGATCGCTGCGGCGCAGCCGGTGGGCGGCAACACGCCTGACAGCACCCCGGTCGAGGGTGCCGCCGTGGGTGCGGAGCCGACCGCCCGGGTGAGCGGCGGATACATCTTCTGGCTGATGCTCGCCAACTTCGGCGCCTCGATCGCGATGATGGTGCCTCTGGCCTACGGCCTGGCGCTGCGCATCACCGAGCTCGCCCCGGGACACGAGGAGGTGCTCGGCTACGTCACCGGAACCGCGCAGCTGATCTTCCTCGTGCTCAGCCCGATGATCGGCATCTGGAGCGATCGCACGCGCTCGCGCTTCGGCCGACGCACGCCGTTCCTGTTCCTCGGCGCCGCGCTCGGCCTCGTCGGGGCCGTCATCATCGGCTTCGCGCCGAACCTGCTCCTCGTCGGCGCCGGCTGGGTCGTCGCGATGACGGGCTGGTCGACCGCAGGCGCGGCGATCCAGACCCTGCAGGCGGACAAGCTCCCCGAGGAGCAGCGCGGCAAGGTCTCGGCCCTCACCGGTCTCATGACGCAGGTCGCGCCGGTCCTCGGCATCGGCATCGCCTATGCGGTGTCGTCGAGCACGTTCCTCGTCTTCTTCGTGCCCGCGGTCATCGGCGTCGTGCTGCTCGTGCTCCTTCCCACCTTCAAGAAGGAGGGCAGCTCGAAGGATCTGGTCGTCGACTCGACCGTCACGCTCAAGAAGGTCATCGCGGGTTATGGATTCAACGCCCGCAAGTACCCGGACTTCGCCTGGAACTGGGTCGGGCGCATGGTGTTCTTCATCGGCCTGTACTTCAACACCACCTTCGGCACGTTCTTCTACGCACAGCGTCTCGACCTTCCGGTGCGCGAGGTCGCGGGCGTGGTCGCGACGGTCGGCATGCTCGGCGTGGTCGCGGCCGCCGGAGGTGCTCTGCTCGGCGGGTTCCTCTCGGACAAGCTCAAGCGGCGTCGGCTGTTCGTGCTCGTGGCCGCCTTCATCTTCATCGGCGGTGCGCTGGCCGAAGCCTTCGCCTGGTCGCTGCCGCAGCTCATCATCGGCGCCGTGCTCATGCAGCTCGCGATCGCCGTGTTCGCCACGGTCGATCAGGCCATCGTGTACGCGATCATCCCTGACCGCGCCGAGTCGGGCCGCTACATGGCCGTCGTCGCGTTCGCCCAGAAGATCCCCAGTGCGATCGCCCCCCTGATCGCACCCCTCATCATCACGATCGGTGCGGTGGGTGCCGAGAAGAACTACACGCTGCTCTACCTGATCGGCGCGGTGTTCGCCCTCGTCGGTGGCCTCATCATCATGTTCAAGGTCAAGGGCGTGCGCTGAGATGACTCTCGATTCGAATACGGCATCCCTGTCTGCGTCGCCGTACGACCTGCGGATCGACTTCGGAGGCGACGACTTCGCCGTCTCCGAAGCCACGCCCCGGTTGTCGTTCACCTCTCCCGTCGACGGACGGGCGTTCACCTCTCCCGTCGACGGACGGGCGTTCACCGGGTTCGAGCTCGAGGCGATCGTCGACGGCGAGCGGCGTGCGCGCATCCCGCTCGCCGTCGACAACCATCTCTTCATCGACTGGCCGTGGCTGCCGCTGTCGAGCGGGCAGCGGGTGCAGTGGCGCGCACGAGGGGTGCGCGGCGACCGCTTCTCGGAGTGGTCGGAGTGGTCGTCGTTCGAGAGCGGCCTGCTCGACGCGGACTGGACCGCCGAGTGGATCAGTCCCCTCGAGCATGGCGACACCGGCTACGGGGCGCGGGGCGCCCACACCCTCGCCCGTCGGTTCGAGGCGACGGCCGTCGTCGACGCCCGGTTGTACTCGACGGCGCTCGGACTCTACGAGGCGCGCGTCAACGGCCGTCGCGTCGGCACCGCCGAGCTGTCGCCCGGCTCCACGTCGTACGACCGCACACTGTATGCGCAGGCCGCCGATGTGACCGCGCTGCTGGTCGACGGCTCGAACTCGGTCGAGATCGACCTGTCCGACGGGTGGTACCGCGGGCAGGTGGGGGCGTTCCGGCTTCCGGCCGGATGGGGCACGACTCTCGGCGCGCGTGCCGAGCTGCACCTCCGGTTCGCCGACGGTTCGCGCCAGGTGATCGGCACCGACGGTGAATGGACGAGCGCCTCCTCGACCGTCGTTCGCGCCGATCTCATGGACGGGCAGACCACCGACCTCCGTGTCGTCGACGTGACGCCCGAGCCCGTGGTCGTCGGGGCCGTCGCCGGTCCGCCGATCTCCTGGTCTCCGGCTCCGCCCGTCCGCGTCGTCGAGACCAGGGAAGTCGCACGGTCGTCCCGCACGGCCGACGGGGCGTGGGTGCTGGACTTCGGTCAGAACGCCTCGGGATGGCTCCGGCTGACCGACCTGGGTGCGGCCGGCACCCGCACCGTGATCGACTACGGCGAGTATGTCGCCCCGGACGGCGACCTGAGCACCTCGCACCTGGATTCCAGCAAGCCAGGGGAACCGGATGTCGTCTTCGTGCAGCGCGACGAGGTCGTCTCGGCCGGAGACGGCGCGGTCTTCGAGCCGCGTCATACGGTGCACGGCTTCCAGTACGCGCGGGTCACGCGAGAGGGTGCCCCTTTCGACCCGTCGACGGCGCGGATGCGTGTGGTGCAGACGGACCTGCGCCGCACGGCATCGTTCGAGTCGAGCGACGTCGACCTCGACCGACTGCACGAGATCGCCGACTGGAGTTTCCGCGGCAACGCGGTGGACGTGCCCACCGACTGTCCGACGCGCGAGCGCCTGGCCTGGACGGGCGACTACCAGGTGTTCGCTCCGACGGCCGCGCGGCTGTACGACGTGCTCGGGTTCACACGCAAATGGCTGCAGTCGGTGCGTGACGACCAGCTGGACGACGGCCGTGTCGCGAACTTCTCGCCGGACGGTCGACGCATCAAGCACAAGCTCGACGACCAGTTCGCGATGATGACCGGCTCGTCGGGGTGGGGCGACGCCATCACCTTCGTGCCGTGGGAGATGTACACCGCCTACGGCGATGCTCGAGTCCTCGAGGAGAACTGGCACGCGATGGTCCGCTGGGTCGAGTGGGTGCTGGGCGCCGCACGCGCGAACCGTCATCACTCTCGGGTCGAGCGCTCTGCCGAGCCGCTGCCGCACGAGGAGTACCTGTGGGACGGCACGTTCCACTGGGGTGAGTGGACCGAACCGGTCGCGAAGGCGGAGGACGGGTCTCGGCTCGATCCGATCAAGACGAACCCCATGGCCTGGTTCATGGCCGACAAGGGCGAAGTGGGCACCGCGTACCTCCACCGCTCGACCAGGATCCTCGCGGATGCCGCGGCCGTGCTCGGTCGCGTCGACGAGTCCGCGAAGTATGCCGCGATCGCCGACCGCGTGCTCGACGCATGGCGCACCGAGTTCGTCGTCGGCGAGGGGCGCACCGCACAGGATACTCAGGCCGCATACGTGCGCGCGCTCTCGTTCGGCCTCATGCCCGAGCCCCTGCGTCCCGCCGCGGCGCGGCGGCTCGTCGAGCTCGTGCGCGATGCCGGGACGCACCTCGGCACCGGCTTCCTGTCGACGGGAGATCTGCTGCCGGTGCTCGCCGACAACGGGTATGCCGATGTCGCCTACGAGCTGCTCTTCCGACGCAGCGCTCCGTCGTGGATGTACATGCTCGACAGGGGAGCGACGACCATCTGGGAGGACTGGGAGGGCATCGACGATGAGGGTGTCGCGCACGAGTCGCTGAACCACTACAGCAAGGGCGCCGTCATCCGCTTCCTGCACACCCACACCCTCGGGCTTCGTCAGGATGCAGGCTCCGTCGCCTGGGAGTCGTTCACGATCGCGCCGATCCCCGGCGGTGGTGTGAGCTGGGCGAAGGGACATCTCGACAGCCCCCAGGGGCGCATCCGAGTCGAGTGGCGCGTCGAGGGGGACGAACTGGTGGTCGAGGCGGACATCCCGGCGGGGAGTCGCGCGAGCGTGGTCTTCCCGGACGGGACGACGCGGGCAGCGGGACCCGGTTCCTTCTCGGGCGCGGGCGGTCTCTCCGGCGCCCGCTGACGGCGCGGGTCAGTCGTCGCGCGTCGCTGCGGCCTGCAGCTGCCGATTGATCGCGCGCAGGCCCAGGGCGAGCGACTCGAGCTCCTCGATCGAGAGTCCGTCGAGGATGTCGGCGCCCATCTCGGGGCGCGCCGCCATGATCTTCCCGATGACGTCACGCCCGAGAGGCGTGGGCACCAGCCGCCGCACGCGCTGATCGACAGCATCCGTGAGCCGTTCGACGAGCCGCTGGTCGACGAGCCTCTCGACCAGTTTCGACATGGTGGCGAGAGACACGTCGAATGACGACGCGAGGTCGCTCGTGGTGCTGTGGTCGGAGACGACGATGGATGTGAGCACCTTGAGCTGCTGGATCGTCAGCTGCGTGCTCAGAAGGGACCCGATCATGCGGGGGAGTGAGCGCACCGAGACCGCCAGCGTGAGCGCATCGATGTTCTCCAGCGCCTCGGCACGTCTCGGGTCATCGCTCACCTCAGTACCGTAACGCGCTCTGAGGCGATTCCCAGGGATATTTACTTAGCCTCAAGCTAACCTTCTGGGAAGGAACCGATCCGGGGTCGTGTCGGGTTCAGGTTCGCGCCGTCCCCCGTTCGCGTCGACCTGCGCCCGAGCCCCGGCGACAGGAGGACGGAACCATGACCGACCACGCACAGGCCACAGGCCAGCACGTCCCACACGAGCAGGTCGAGCGACTGCGGGCGCTGCGCGAGAAGTATGCGCAGGAGAGGGATCGGCGCATCCGCCCCGACGGGGCGAGCCAGTACCGGTCGACCCTCGGCGAGTACGGCTACTACGCCACGGATCCGTATACGCCCCGCACCGACCGGGAGCCGCTGCGCGATCGGGTCGAGGCGCTGGTGATCGGGGCGGGCTTCGGAGGGCTCCTCACCGGTGCGGGGCTGCGAGACGCCGGCATCCGTTCGATCCGGCTCATGGACGAGGCGGGAGACGTGGGCGGCACCTGGTACTGGAACCGCTACCCCGGCATCCGCTGCGACATCGAGTCGTATGTGTACATGCCCCTTCTCGAAGAGACGGGCTACATCCCGAGCACGCGATATGCGCCGGGCGAAGAGATCCGTCAGCATGCCGTGCGCATCGCGGAGCGCTACGACCTCTACCGCGATTTCGTCGGGCACACCCGGGCGACCGGGCTCACGTGGGATGAAGAGGCGGCGGAGTGGACCGTCGAGACCGACCGGGGCGACGTGTTCCGCGCACGCTATGTGATCACGTCGTCCGGAACGCTGACGCAGCCGAAGCTTCCCGGCATCCCGGGCATCGAGCGCTTCACCGGTCACACCTTCCACACCAGCCGCTGGGACTACGCCTACACGGGCGGTTCCGCAGAGGGCGGGCTCACGAAGCTCGCCGACAAACGGGTCGCGGTGGTGGGCACTGGGGCGACGGGATTGCAGGTGATCCCGCACCTCGCCGAGCACGCGCACGAGCTGCTGGTGTTCCAGCGCACGCCGTCGACCGTCGACGTACGCGACAACCGCCCCACGGATCCTGACTGGGCGAGTTCGCTGGAGCCCGGCTGGCAGCGGGAGCGGATGGACAACTTCCTCGAGGTGCTGGCGGGGGAGCCTGTCGAGTCGCTCGTGCAGGACGGGTGGACGTCGACGCACCGGCTGCAGCGGAGCATCCTCTCCGGCAGTATCGACGGCTCCGTGTCGGAGCAGGACCGCCTGCTGCAGGAAGAGCTCGACGACGCGGCGAAGATGGACGGACTCCGTGCCAGGGTCGACGAGATCGTCGACGACCCGGCCACGGCGGCCGCCCTCAAGCCCTGGTACCGCTACATGTGCAAGCGGCCGGGGTTCAGCGACCTCTATCTGCAGGCGTTCAACCGACCGAACGTGACGCTCGTCGACACGGCCGACACTCACGGCATCACGGCACTCACCGAGACGTCGATCGTGGTCGGCGACGCGGAGTACGAGGTCGACTGCATCATCTTCGCCACCGGGTTCGACGTCGGCGTCTCGGGGGTCGTGTCGGGAACCCTGCCGGTGGCCGGGCGGGGAGGGCGAGCTCTTCTCGAGGCCTGGGGTCGTGGACCTCGCACGCTGCACGGATTCACCACACACGGGTTCCCCAACCTGTTCCAGCTCGGGCCGATGCAGAACGCCAACTCGGTGAACTTCGTGCACATCCTGCAGGAGCAGGCGCTGCACATCTCGGCCGTGATCGCTCGGGCGCAGCGCGTCGGCGCGCGACGCATCGAGCCGACCGCCGAGGCCGAGGACGCCTGGTGCCGCACGGTCGTCGAGACATCGAGAGACGTGTCGGAGTTCCAGGCCCAGTGCACGCCGGGCTATTACAACGGCGAGGGATCGCGGACGATCGGAGGGCTCACATACTCCCCGGGGCCGGTCGTCTTCCATCGACTGCTCCGCGAGTGGCGCAGCGGCGACATGGCCGAGCTGCTCGTGGTCGACGATGCGGACGAACGCGTGCGCGAGTCGGCGGCGATCGGGGTCTCGGCGTGAGGGCCGTGCTGGCGACCGCGGCAGGTGCGGTCGGGGTGGCGGTTCTGCTGGTCGGCTGCACGCCGGCCGCTCCGGATGCGGCGCAGACGGGCGCCGGCTCCGGCGGTACGGCTGCGGAGCAGCGCTCGGAAGAGCTGCTCCAGGTGACCGAGCCCCACGACCTCACCGGCGGAACCCTGCTCGAGGGGCCCACCTTCGATGCAGACGGCTCGCTGTTCATGGTCGACGTCATGGCCCCTGCCGGAGAGGCGAAGGTGCTGCGCGTCGACGTCGACGAGCGCACGGTCGATCAGGTGTTCACCGACGAGACGAGCGTGTTCACCTCGGCGCAGTTCCATCCGAGCGACGGTCGCCTGTATCTCACCGATTTCCTCGGGGGCGGTGTCATGAGCATCACCGCAGAGGGGGAAGACCCGCAGGTGCACTTCTCGGGTGACGTCGACGGCATCGCGATGCTGCCCGACGACATCGCGTTCCACCCCGACGGCACGATGTTCGTCACCGACACCCGCGGCATGGACGGCCCCGGATGGGAGACGCCGGGGCGTGTGGTCAGGATCGACGCGGCCGGGCAGGCGTCGACTCTCGCAAGCGACCTGCCCTCGCCGAACGGCATCGTCTTCGATGAAGAGGATGCCGGGCTGTGGGTCGCGCAGTACAACGCGAACCGCATCGACTACTTCGCTCTCGACGAGACTCGCACACGCGTCGTCTCGGCGTACCCCGCGATCCACGTCGACGGCGGGATCGGGCGCATCGACTCGACAGCGGTCGACGCCGAGGGCAACATCTATCAGATGTTCCACGAGAAGGCCGAGGTCGCGGTCTTCGCGAAGACCGGTGAGCAGATCGGCGCGATCCGAGTGCCGGGCGAGGGGCTGGAGTCGGCGACGAACATCGCCATCGCGCCGGGGACCACCGATGGATACCTGGTGGTCAGCGGTCCGGCAGGTGGGTTCGTGCACACGTTCGAGGCGTATGGAGAGGGCATCCGCCAGTCGAACGGCGGGTGAGGCGCGTCGGTGCGGGTCGCGGCGGCTGTTCAGATGGAGGGGGCCGCCGTCGATTCGCGCACGATGAGTTCGAGGGGCAGCACGACCTTCGAGGGGATGCGATTCCGCTCGGGATCGATGAGGGTCTGCATCGCCCGCGTGCCGATCTCTCGCAGCGGCGACCGGAGGGTGCTCAGGGCGGGCACGGCGAGTTCGGCACTGAAGATGTCGTCGAACCCGATCACACTGAAGGCCTCGGGCAGGGTGAGCCCGGCAGCGCGGGCGGCCCGCAACAGGCCGTGGGCGACCAGGTCGTTGTAGGCGAGAACGGCGGTCACACCGCTGGCGCGCACTCGCCGCAGCGCGTCGGCGCCCGCGTCGACGGTGGGGGCGTCGACCGTGATCTCGACGACCGAGATGTCGCGTGCGGCGGCGAGGTCGAGCGTGAGATCCCAGCGCGCGCGATTGATCTGCACGCCGCCGAGCCCCAGATAGGCGACGGAGCGGTGCCCGAGATCGTGCAGGTGCTCGACGGCCGCAGTCAGCCCCATCACGAGATCGGGGATGACACTCGGCAGTGACGGCGACGCGTGATTCGCCGCGACGATCGGCTTCACGGCGGCGAGTGCGGCCAGCTCGCTGTCGCCGAGGCGCGACGCCACGACGAGAAGCCCGTCGACACATGCCTGCAGCGTCTCGATGGTCTCGTGCTCGATCTCCGCCGCCCCCTCGGTCTCCGAGATGATCAGGGTGAACCCGCCCGCGCGCGCGACCTGCTCGACACCGCGGATCAGCTCGAAGTGCACGGGGTTCGTGATGTCGGGGAGCACTATCGCGTACGTGCCCGAGCGACCCGTGGGAAGCGCCCGTGCCATCGGGTTCGCGCGGTAGCCGAGCTCGGCGGCGGCAGCGCGGATCTTCTCCTCGGTCGCGGCATTCGTGCGACCGGGCTTGTTCAGCGCGCGGGAGACGGTCGAGGGGTTCAGGCCGACCCTCTGAGCGATGTCGTAGATGGTCGGTCTGCGGGCCGAGGGGCCGCCGTTGTCCGGCACGTCGTCGGGTGCATGCGGATCGTCCATCGACATCGTGTGCTGTTCCCCTCGCTGCGACCGGCATCCGGTTCCCCGATCGTACTTCAGCCGTGTCGCCGAGGGGGGCAGCCGCTCGGGTCAGCGGGATGGCAACCGATTGACAAAAATGACGGAGCGGGGTCCAATAGGGGGATGCCCCAGCCGCACCGCCGCGACCGAGACCGCCTGCTTCCCGCCGATCCGACGACACGTTCGATCGCACGTTCCCTGTACGAGCGCGTCTCCACAGCGCCGATCATCTCGCCGCACGGGCATGTGCCCGTCGAGTGGCTCGTCGACGACCGACCGTTCGCCGACCCGGCATCGCTGCTGATCACGCACGACCATTACGTCACCCGGTTGCTCCACGCCTCGGGTGTCGCTCTCGACGAACTCGGCGTCAGGGGTGCGGAGGCGGACCCTCGCGAGGTGTGGCGAACCTTCGTCGAGCGCTGGCCGCTGTTCGCGGGCACCGCGTCGGGGTACTGGCTGACGGAATCGCTCGAGAACGTGCTCGATCTGCCGATGCCACTCTCTGCCGCGACAGCGGACGACTCGTACGACCACATCGCAGCGAGGCTCCTCGAGCCGGGCATGCGCCCCCGCGCGCTCTTCGACAGTTTCGGCATCGAGGTGCTCGCGACGACCGACGACCCGCTCGACGACCTTGCAGGGCACGCGGCGCTCGCCGCAGAGGGCGAGCTCGGCAGGGTCGTGCCCACGTTCAGGCCCGATCGGTACCTCGACCCGGATGCCACAGGCTTCGCCGCCGACGTGCAGCGCCTGCTCGAGGCGACCGGGAACCCGAACACGTTCGCCGGCTACCTCGCGGCTCTCGAGCAGCGCAGGCGGTACTTCATCGAGCACGGGGCCGTGTCGGCCGACCACGGCGTCGAGGTGCCGGACACTCTCGATCTCGACGCCGTCGAGGGTCAGGCGCTCTTCGCCCGGGTCCTGTCGGGTGAGGCGGACGCCACAGACCGTCAGGCGTTCCGGGCGCACATGCTGCTGCAGATGGCGCGGATGAGCGTCGACGACGGACTGGTCATGACGGTGCATGCGGGTGTGGTGCGCAATCACAGCAGCGAGACCTTCCGTCGTTTCGGCGCCGACACCGGTCACGACATCCCCCGGCGCACCGACTTCGTGGGTGGGCTGCGGCCTCTGCTCGAACGGTTCGGGCTCGAGCGCGACCTGCACCTCGTGTTGTTCGCGGTCGATGAGACCGTCTACTCGCGTGAGATCGCGCCGCTCGCCGGCTTCTATCCGAGCGTCTACATCGGCGCGCCCTGGTGGTTCCTCGATGCCCCCGATGCGATGGCCCGCTTCCGCTCGGCGGTGACCGAGACCGCCGGCTTCTCGCGTGGGTCCGGCTTCATCGACGACACCCGCGCGTTCCTTTCGATTCCGGCTCGGCACGACACCGCGCGCCGGGCTGATGCCGCGTTCCTCGCCCGACTCGTGGTCGAAGGGCGGCTGGACGAGGAATCGGCGGCCACGATCATCGACGACATCGTCGGACCCCAGCCGACGCGGGTGTTCAAGCTGTGAGCGGCGTGGCACTCGGAACGCGCGAGTCGTCCGCACCGCCGGTGCGGATCGTGCACATGGGCCTCGGTGCCTTCCATCGATCTCATCTGGCCTGGTACACGGCACACGCACCGGATGCGGCCGAATGGGGGATCGCGGCATACACCGGGCGCAGTGCCGCTGTGGCCGATGCTCTCACCGCGCAGGACGGTCTCTACACCCTCGTGGTGCGCTCGCCTGCCCGGGACGACGCCGAACGCATCGGCAGCATCGTGCGCGCGCACCCCGGCACCGACGTCTCGTCGTTCCTCAGTGATGTCGCAGCGCGATCGACCGCCATCGTCAGCCTCACGATCACCGAAGCCGCGTACGCAGACCAGGCGCTGCCTCTCGATCGAGCCCTTCTCGCGGGCTCGGCGGACGCCGACCCGGCCGGCCTCCGTCCACTCTCGGCGATCGGTCGTCTGGTGCTCGGTCTCGAAGCGCGCCGACGCGCGGAGGCCGGCGCGCTCGCGCTGGTCTCGTGCGACAACCTGCCCGACAACGGGGGAGTCCTGCGGGCTGCCGTGCTCGCGGTCGCGCGCGGCGTGCCGGGCCTCGCACGCTGGATCGAGCAGTACGTGTCGTTCGTCTCGTGTTCGGTGGATCGCATCACGCCCCGGCTGTCGGACGACGAGGCGGCTGAACTCAGAGAGACCTACGGCGATCGCGCGCCGGTGGTCGCCGAGCCCTTCTCGGACTGGGTGATCGCCGGAGGCTTCCCCGCGGGTCGGCCGCAGTGGGAGGCAGCGGGAGCCCGCTTCGCCGACGATCTCGAACCGTGGGAGGCGCGCAAGCTGTGGCTGCTGAACGGCGCTCACACCCTGCTCGCCTCGCTCGGCCGGCTCCGAGGCCACCTCACGGTCGCCGAGGCCAGTGCCGATCCCGACTGCCTGCGCGCCGTCGAGGCCTACTGGGACGAGGCGTGCCGTCACCTGCCCGCCGAACTCGACCTGTCGGAGTACCGCTCGGCGCTGCTCGAGCGATTCAGGAACCCCCGCATCCGGCACCTTCTCGCGCAGATCGCGCTCGATGCCGACACCAAGATGCGTGTGCGCATCGCGCCTGTGGCAGAGCGCGAACGCGCGGCCGACCGCTCCGGTGCGGCGTGCGCGGCGGTCATCGCCGCATGGCTGGCGGTCGACGGCGGGCGAACGGATCGTGCGAACGTCGAAGCCGCGGTCGCCGATCTCAGCCCCGTGCTCGGTGTGGATGCGGAGTTCGTCGATGCGGTGCTCGCGAGCCGACTGGAGCTCGCCGACCTCACGCTTCGGTAACAAGTTGGCAATCGGTTGTCATTTCCCGCGCATCCTGTTTTACTTATCGAACGAGAGGTTCCGGGACTACCCGTCAACCGGTTGCCTCTCGGTCGTTTTCATTCAAAGGAGTCTGAAACATATGTCGAACTTCCCCCGCAGGCGCCCACGGGCGATCGCCATCGCAGCGCTGGCTTCGGCCGCACTCTTGCTCACCGCGTGCAGCGGCGGAGGGCCCACGGCTGAGGAGACCACGGCCGCCGCGGCCGACGCGCCGCCGCTGTCGATCGCCGCAGTCTCGGCCCCCAACTCGCTCGACACCGCGCAGCTGGTCGACGGCCAGCAGATGTTCGTGTGGTCCTCGATCTACGACACGCTTCTCAAGCGCGACATCGAGACCGGTGATGTGGCCCCCAACGCAGCCTCCAGCTGGGAGTACAACGAGGATGGCACCGAGCTCACGCTCGAACTCGAACCCGACATGACCTTCAGCACCGGGGATCCGGTCGACGCCGAGGCCGTCGCGGCGACCATGCTGCGCACGAAGCAGACTGCGGGAATCGTGCAGCCCAAGTTCGCGCTGGTCGAAGATGTCACGGCGGTCGACGACCTGACGGTCAAGATCTCGTTCTCGGCGTTCGACCCGCAGTTCCTCTACAACCTCAGCCTGGCGGCGGGTGCCATCGGCGATCCCGCCTCGCTCGACTCGGCGGACAGCGCGACCAACCCGGTCGGATCCGGACCGTACACACTCGACGTCGCAGGTTCCGTGCCGGGGACGTCGTACCTCCTGAAGAAGCGCGAGGACTACTGGAACGCGGACGCGTATCCGTTCCCGACGTTCACGGTGCGCGTGCTGCAGGACCCGACGGCGTCGTTCAACGCCCTGCAGGCGGGGGAGATCAACGCCGCCACCGTCCAGACGCAGCTCAAGAGCCAGCTGGACCCCTCGTCTTTCGAGATCACCGAGATCACGGCGCAGTCCATCGCCTTCATCGACATCCTCGATCGCGGCGGAGAGACCTTCCCCGCGCTGGGAGACCAGCGGGTGCGGCAGGCGATCAACTACGCGATCGATCGCGAGAGCATCCTGAAGGGCATCTTCTCGGGCATCGGCCAGACCACGCAGCAGTCGTTCAGCCCCAACGGCGCCGTCTGGGATGAGGCGCTCAACGAGACATACGAGTACGACCCCGAGCGCGGACGCGAGCTCGTCGAAGAGGCCGGCTTCGCGGGAGAGACGTTCAAGATCCCGAGCACCTTCCTCACCACGTCTGTCGAGCCCACGCTCTCGCAGGCCTTCGAGGACATCGGATTGAAGCTCGAATGGGTCGCCGTGCCGCCGCAGCAGGCGCAGTCTGCGCTGCAGTCGGGAGAGTACGGGCTCACCTTCCAGATCACCGGGTGGAACTCGGATCCGGCGGATGCGTTCTATCACTTCAACCCCAACGGCTTCGGCAACCCGATGAACTACACGAACCCGACACTGTCCGGCTTCTTCGACGAGATCGACTCGACGGTCGATCAGGATGCGGTTCTTCCCACGTACCGCGAGCTGAACGAGTACGTGGTCGACCAGGCGTACGAGGCGCCGATCGTGTTCCTCAACACGACCTGGGCGAGCACTGACGGCATCACGTTGAGCGGCACCAGGGCCAACCCCGCCACGGTGCAGATGTTCTCCTTCGAAGGTTGATTTCACGGGATGGGGCGGGAGACCGCCCCATCCCCGACTAGGGACACCATGATCTTCTACATAGCGAAGCGGCTGGGCACGGGCATCGTGCTCGCTCTGCTCGTCACCCTCATCACCTTCCTGCTCCTCGCCTCGTCGTTCGAAGACGTCGCGCGCACGATCCTCGGCCCCTCGGCGACGCCCGAGACGGTGACCGGGATCATGCAGGCCAAGGGCTGGGACAGGCCCGTCCTCGTGCAGTACTTCGACTGGCTCGTGCACATGCTGCAGGGAGACCTCGGCGTCTCGGTGTACACCTCTCTGCCGGTGGCCGAGTCGGTCGTCCAGAGGCTCGGTGTCACTCTCTCGATCATCGTTCCGGCATTGATTCTCACCGCGGTCATCGCCACCGCCCTCGGTGTGTGGGCCGCATCGCGCGGCGGGGTCGCCGATCGCATCGCACAGGGAGTCTCGCTCGTCGGCTACCTCGTGCCCGGGCTGCTCCTCGCGATCGGCCTGGTCGTGATCTTCGCGGTCCAGCTCAAGTGGCTGCCCGCGACCGGCTTCACTCCGTTCTCGGAGGATCCTGCGGCCTGGGTGCGCAGCATCACGATCCCGGTCATCGTGCTGATGATCGGCGGTATCGCCAACATGGCGGCACAGGTGCGCGGGCGGATGATCGACGAGCTCCGTCGTGACTACGTGCGCACTCTGCGCACCCGCGGCATCCCGCCCCGGCAGATCGTGCTGCAGCACGCGCTGCGCAATGCCGCAAGCCCGGCGCTCACGGTCATGTCGCTCGAGTTCATCCAGATGTTCGGCGCGGCACTGATCATCGAGAACGTGTTCGCTCTGCCCGGCTACGGCAGTTTCGCATTCAACGCGTCGCTCCAGGGCGACATCCCGGTGATCCTCGGCATCGCCGCCTTCGGCGTGCTGCTGGTCGTCGTGGTCAACCTCCTCACCGATCTGGCCAACGGCTGGCTGAACCCGAAAGCGAGGGTGCGATGACGCTTCCCAACGACCCGACCACCGGACCCGATCCGTCTCTCTCGGTCACGACCAGCACCTCGGAAGCCGCCGAGGCGACGACCGGAGCCGTCACCCGCCCCACCACCGAGCTGCTGCAGGCGGTGAAGGCCGAGGCCCGCTCGGCACGAACGCCGGTGTGGAAGAAGCTGGTGACGGACCCGCAGGCGATGATCACGATCTCGCTGCTGATCATCGTCTTCGGCCTCGGCGCCTTCGCCTCGTTCATCGCCCCGCACGGGGCGAACGACGCGAATCTGCAGATGGTCAACGCGCCGGTCGGCACGCCCGGGTACATCCTCGGAGCGGACGAATCCGGCCGTGACATCTTCAGCCGACTGCTGTTCTCGACCCAGACCGCAGCGATCTCGGGGCTCATCGGAGCCGGTGTCGCACTCGTCGTGGGTGTCATCGCGGGCCTCGTCGGAGGGTACTTCGGCCGGGTGACCCAGGCGACCACCGAGTGGATCTTCAGCCTCATCATGACCTTCCCGGGTCTTCTGCTGCTGATCATCCTGATGCCCGTCACAGGCGGCGACTACCGGGCGACGATGCTGATCTTCGGCGTGCTCCTCTCGCCGGGCATCTACCGCATCGTGCGCAACCTGGTGCTGGGTGTGAAGAACGAGCTGTACGTCGACGCGGCTCGGGTCGCGGGACTCGGGAACCTGCGCATCCTCGGGCGTCACATCCTGTTCGTCGTGCGCGGTCCGATCATCATCGCCACCGCCTTTCTGGTGGGTTCGGCCATCGCCGTGCAGGCGGGTCTCGCGTTCCTGGGTGTCGGCTCTCTCGAAGTCCCCAGCTTCGGAGCGATGATCTCGTCGGGGTTCCGCAACCTCTACATTGCGCCGACCCAGTTCCTCTGGCCCAGCATCCTGCTCGGTGTCATCACCGCCTCGCTCGTGCTGCTCGGCAACGCCCTGCGCGACACGCTCGAGGGATCCAAGCCCAAGCCGACGAAGGTCGGCGCCGGACAGCGGGTCGAATCGGCGCAGCGCCCGGCAGCAGAAGGGGCCGTCACGCACCTGCTCGAGATCCGCGACCTCGTGATCGCGTATCCCGACACCCGAGGCGGACTCCACGAGGTGGTCAAGGGCGTGTCTCTCGACATCGCGAAGGGCCAGGTCGTGGGTCTCGTCGGCGAATCCGGATCCGGCAAGTCGCAGACCGCTTTCGCCACGCTCGGCGTGCTTCCCAACGAAGCGGTCATCGTCGGAGGGTCGATCCTCTTCGACGGAGTCGAGCTCGTGGGTCTCACCGACGCTCAGATGCGTCCACTGCGCGGCAGGTCGATCGCGTACATCCCGCAGGAGCCGATGTCCAACCTCGACCCGTCCTTCCGCGTCGGCGATCAGCTGGTCCAGGGCGTGCGTGCGGCGCTCGACGTCTCGAAGAAGGAGGCGAGGGACAGGGTGCTCGCACTGCTCGAACGCTGCGGCATCACTGATCCGGTACGCACGTTCGATTCGTACCCGCATCAGATATCCGGAGGCATGGCCCAGCGCGTGCTCATCGCCGGGGCGGTGGCCAGCCGGCCGCGCCTGCTCATCGCCGATGAGCCGACCACCGCACTCGACGTGACCGTGCAGGCCGAGATCCTCGACCTGATCCGCGACCTCCAGAGCGAGCTGGACATGGCCGTGCTCCTCGTGACGCACAACTTCGGTGTCGTCGCCGACATCTGCGATTCGATCGCCGTGATGCAGAACGGGCGCATCGTCGAGCGCGGTCACGTGGACGCGATCTTCGATACGCCCCAGGATTCCTACACGAAGATGCTTCTCGGGGCGATCCTCGATGAGGAGACCGTTCGCACCGACCCGCCGGTCGCCGCACGCAGAGGAGTGGAAGCATGAGCCTTCTCGAGATCGACGACCTTCGCGTCGCGTTCCCCGGGCGCGGGCTGCGCGCCAAGCCGGTCGAGGTGCTCCACGGCGTCTCCCTCGACGTCGCCGAAGGAGAGACGGTGGGCCTCGTGGGCGAATCCGGTTCCGGCAAGACGACCATCGGTCGCGCGGTGCTGGGGCTCGTCAAGCCCTCGGGCGGGAGCATCCGTTTCGGCGGGCAGGAGATCGGCGGCATCCAGGGCCGCGCGCGTCGGTCGCTCGCCCGCGACATCCAGGTGGTGTTCCAAGATCCGTACACGTCGCTGAACCCGTCGCTGACGATCGGAGACATCCTCGCCGAGCCCTTGATCGTGCAGGGGTCGACGGCCAAGGATGCGCGCAGCAGGGTGCGGACTCTACTCGACCAGGTGGGCCTGCCCGGCGACTCCGTCGATCGCATGCCGCGAGAGTTCTCGGGTGGACAACGCCAGCGGGTGGCCATCGCCCGTGCCCTGGCTCCTCGCCCCACACTGATCGTGTGCGACGAACCCGTGTCGGCGCTCGACCTCTCGACGCAGGCACGTGTCATGGAGCTGTTCGTCGACATCCAGCGTGAGACGGGAGTCGCCTACCTCTTCATCTCCCACGACCTCTCGGTGATCCGGCACATCAGTCATCGGGTGGCCGTGCTCTACCGGGGCGACCTCGTCGAGACGGGCGACGCCCCGAGCGTCACGTCGACGCCGACGCACCCGTATACGCAGAGGCTGCTGCTGGCGGCTCCGGTGGCAGACCCCCGCAAGCAGCAGCAGCGTCGAGCCGAGCGCGAGCGGCTGACTGCCGCTTCCTCCGCGTGATCGAGAAGAGAGACCCCCGATGATGGATCATTCCGGACTGACCCATGTCGGAAGGCTGCCGATGTCGAGCATCCGGCGTCCGCTGACCGTCGACCTCGATGGGGCGTGGGACTTCCAGCTGCGCACCGACGGATCGGCGGACGACGAGCGCGCTGACTGGTCTCGTGTCGACGTGCCCTCGCTCTGGACCATGGATGCTCGGCACGGGCACCCGCACTACCTCAACGTTCCCATGCCGTTCGACGAGGTTCCGCCCCGCGTCCCCGCACACAACCCGATCGGCGTCTACCGCCGCACAATCGAGCTGCCTGCCGCATCGCGGAAACGGCGGATCCTGCACGTGGGCGCAGCAGAAGGCCACCTCCGCGCGCACGTGAACGGGCAGCCGGTCGGCACCAGCAGCGACTCTCACCTCGCCGCCGAGTTCGACATCACGGATGTCGTGATCGAGGGGCAGAACACGATCGAGCTGCACGTGGCGGCCTGGTCCTCGGCGACCTTTCTCGAGGATCAGGACCAGTGGTGGCAGCACGGTCTCTCGCGGTCTGTCGGGATCATCGAGGTGCCGGACGTGCGGCTGACCGATGTGCAGGTCATCGCCGACTTCGATCCGGCGTCGACCGAGGGTTCGTTGCGGGTCGTCGCCGTCGCGGACTCGTTGGCGGGACTCGTCGACACCGGTCACTCCGTGACGTTCACGGTGCTCGGCGCGGCCCACGACGTCGCGGTGTCGGGACGATTCCGACAGCCCTCACTGCCGCGCGGTCGCGGAGACCGCTCCGTCCGTC
Source organism: Microbacterium hydrocarbonoxydans (assembly GCF_904831005.1). Lineage (NCBI taxonomy): Bacteria > Bacillati > Actinomycetota > Actinomycetes > Micrococcales > Microbacteriaceae > Microbacterium > Microbacterium hydrocarbonoxydans. The sequence goes on from NZ_LR882982.1 coordinate 3,245,387, forward strand.
CGCCGGCCCGGCTGCCGGAGGACTTCATGGATCTGCTCTCGATCCGCGCCGCGAGTGCACCGGTACCGCCGGAGCTGCGTGCGATCCCGGGCGGAATGGCCGGCGCTCCGGGACCCGTCTCTCCTGCGGGCACCGCGGTGCTGTCGCTCGATGCGCTCTCGGTCGACCCCTGGTCGGCAGAGACTCCGTCGCTCTACGATCTCGCCGTCGAACTGCGTGATGCCGACGGACGCACCGTCGACGCGACGACGCTGCGAATCGGATTCCGACGGGTCGAGATCCACGGCCGCGACCTGCTCGTCAACGGGCGTCGCATCCTGGTCCAGGGCGTGAACCGACATGATGTCGATCCGCGCACAGGGCGGGTGATGACTGAGGCGCGACTGCGCGCCGAGCTGTCGCTGATGAAGTCGTTCAGCGTCAATGCGGTGCGGACCGCGCACTATCCGAATGATCCTCTCCTCCTCGATCTGTGCGACGAGTTCGGACTGTACGTCGTGGCTGAAGCCGACGTCGAAGGGCACGCGTTCGCGTCGACCATCGCCGACGATCCGCGCTACCTGGGTGAGATCGTCGAGCGCGTGAAGCGCCTGGTGCTGCGGGACCGTGTGCACCCGAGCGTCATCATCTGGTCGCTCGGCAACGAGACCGGCTACGGCGCCGCGCATGATGCGGCCGCAGCCTGGGTGCGCGCGGCCGACCCGACGAGGCCGGTGCAGTATGAGGGGGCCATCGCCGAGGATTGGCACGGAGGTCGCCGTGCGACCGACATCGTCTGCCCGATGTACCCGTCGTTCGCGGCGCTCGAGTCGTATGCCCGTGACGAGCGTGCGGATCGCCCGTTGATCACCTGCGAGTACGCATACTCGCAGGGCAACGGAACCGGTGGATTGGCCGAATACTGGCGTCTGTTCGAGACCCTTCCCGGTCTGCAGGGCGGGTTCATCTGGGAGTTCACCGACCATGCTCTCGATCGCGAGGGCGACGGCCGTTTCCGCTATGGCGGAGACTTCGGTGACCAGCCGAATGACGGCATCGTGCTGCTGAACGGGCTCGTCTTCTCGGATCTCCGACCGAAGCCGGCCTTCTACGAGATGCGCGGACTGTTCGCTCCTGTGCGGATCGTGGCGTCGAGTGCCGGCAAGGTTCGCATCCGGAACAGGCAGAGCTTCGCCGACCTCTCGTCGTTCGCAGTCACGGTGCGCGTGGAGACCGAGGCGGGGCCCGCCGTCGAGACGGCCATCGAACTGCCCGAGGTGCCGGCGAACACCGAGGCATGGCTGACGCTGCCGGCCGACGTGGCGCGCGCCACGAGGCGCTCGGATGCGCTGGCGATCACCCTCACCGTGCGCCTGAACGCCGATACGGCCTGGGCGCCGACCGGTACGGAGATCGCCGTGGTGCAGGCCGAGCTGCCGCGGCGGATGCCGTCGATGCCGCCGGTCACGAGCCCCGCCCACGTGGATGCATCGGGAGATGTGGTCGCATCGCTCCTCGCTCGACCACCGCGACTGTGCCTGTGGCGTGCGTTGACCGACAACGACGAGTCGTTCGCGCTGGACAACCGCTTCGTGCGTTCGGGATTCTTCGTCCTCGACGTCGCCGACACCGCGCTCGATGAGGAGGACGGCCGCACCGCCGTCACGACCCGGTATCGGACAGCGTTCGGTGACGAGGTGGTCCACCGCCGCCTGGTCGGCGTCTCCGACGCGGGCGAGCTGGTCATCTCGGAAGAGGTGACCCTGCCTCAGGGTACGAGCGACGGACTGCGAGTGGGAGTCGAGTTCGAGCTCGTCCCGGGTTTCTCGCGCGTCTCGTGGGTCGGGCTCGGACCGTGGGAGAACTACCCGGATCGTCGGGATGCGGCGAACCTCGGCAGATGGGAATCGTCGATCGATGACTTCCCGGTCCCGTACCTGCGCCCATCCGAGAGCGGCACGCGCGGAGGCATCAGCCATGTCGAGATCCAGGGCGCTGCAGGGGCCGTGCGCATGACGGCGTCTGCTCCGATGCACTTCTCGGTCGGGCGGCACACCGTCGACGAGCTCGAAACCGCCGATCACTGGTGGGAGCTGCCGCCGCGCGAAGAGACGATCGTCCACTTCGACATCGTGCATCGCGGCGTCGGCACGACCCTGCTCGGTCCCGACACCCGCCCCGCTCATCGGCTGGCAGGGGCGACCTACAGCTGGGACTGGACGCTCGAGCTCGCTCCGAGCCGATAGCCCTCGCAGATCCCTCAGACCTCAGACCTCTCTCTCGAAAGTGCGATCACTGTGACCTACTCCGATCCCAACCTCTCCCCGGCCGAGCGCGCACGCGATCTGCTCTCGCAGATGACGGTCGCCGAGAAGGTGGCTCAGCTGACCGGCATCCTTCCCCATGCCCTCGGCGCGCCCGATGACGTCAGCCCCGAGCGCTTCGCAGAGCACCTGGGGCAGGGCATCGGCCACCTCTGCGGCGTGGGTACAGCGGCCGGATCGCCGAGCGGCATCGCCGGCCTCGCGAACGGTGTGCAGCGATACCTGCGCGAGAGCACGCGGCTCGCGATTCCCGCGATCGTGCACAACGAGGCACTGAACGGTGTGGTCGCCGAGGGATTCTCCGCCTTTCCCACCGCGATCGGTCTCGCCGCGACCTGGGACCCCGATCGGATCGAGCTGATGGCCGATCTGATCCGTCGCCAGATGCGAGCAGCAGGCGTGCACCAGGCGCTCTCGCCGGTGCTGGACGTGGCTCGTGACGCCCGTTGGGGAAGAGTGCATGAGACCTATGGTGAAGACGTCCTCCTCGCGTCGGCATTCGGCGTCTCGTATGTGCGTGGACTCCAGGGCGATGACCTCATCGACGGAGTGATCGCGACGGCCAAGCACTTCGTCGGGTATGCGGCGACCGAGAGCGGCCAGAACATGGCCGCGACGCACCTCGGTCCGCGTGAGCTCTACGACGTGCATGCCGCACCGTTCGAGGCGGCCATCCGCCTGGCCGGGCTGCAGAGCGTGATGAACAGCTACTCCGAGATCGACGGTCAGCCGGTCGCCACCTCTCGCGAGGTGCTGACGGACCTTCTGCGCGGGCGACTCGGGTTCGACGGGACCGTGGTGTCCGACTACCGCAGTCTCTTCTACGTCGTGCAGCGCCAGCGCGCCGGCGACGCGGCATCCGTAGGGGCGGCGGCTCTGCGCGCCGGACTCGACGTGGAACTGCCGGCGCCGTACGCCTACGGCGAAGAACTGATCGCCGGCATCGACAGCGGGGCCATTCCGAGCGCCGACCTCGACCTGGCGGTGCACCGCACGCTGTCGCACAAGTTCGCGCTCGGTCTCTTCGAGAGTCCCTACGTGGATGAGGACCCCATCGTGCTCGACGCCCTGGCGTCGTCGGGTCGCGACCTGTCGCGCACGATCACCCAGGAGTCCATCACCCTGCTGAAGAACGACGGGGTGCTGCCGCTCGCCGACGACGGAGGATCGATCGCCGTCCTGGGCCCGCATGCCGATTCCGTCATGTCGGGTTTCGGCAACTACTCCTATCCGCCGTTCCTCGAGACCCTCCGGGCGATCCTGTCCGGACGGTCCCGGATGGCGGGGATGGAGCAGGCGCTGTCGGATCCCGATCCCGCGGCGCAGGCGCGAGTGCAGGCGAAGATGGAGGCGATCTCGCAGCTCGACCCGGAGCGACTCGCCCGCGAGTCGTACGGCGCGCTGAGCCTGTCGCAGGCCCTGGCCGAGGCGCTGCCCCGCACCGAGATCACGACTGCGCCGGGCACCGGCGTGCTCGACGCAGAATCGCACGACATCCCCAGCGCCCTTGCTCTGGCACGCGCCGCCGACGTCGTCGTGCTCGCGATCGGCGGACGCTCGGTCGCCTTCGCCGGTCGGGCGACCGAGGGAGAGGGGTCGGACTCTGCGACCATCGAGCTGCCTGCTCGCCAGGTCGAGCTCGTGCGCGAGGTGGCGAAGCTCGGCACGCCGATCATCGCGGTCGTGTACATGGGCAAGCCGTACGCGCTCGCCGCGATCGAGCCGCTGGTCGATGCGATCGTCACCGGGTACATCCCCGGGCCCGAGGGCGGGCGTGCACTGGCGGCGGTGATCGCGGGGGAGTCCGAGCCCTCGGGGCGCCTGCCGTTCACCGTCCCCCGTCACGTCGGACAGGTCCCGCTGTACCACGCGCAGAAGCCCGGAAGCGGGCAGCGTCGGCTGGCTGCTGATCAGTTCACCGAGTACGTCGACCTCGAGAACACCCCGCTCTACCCCTTCGGCCATGGCCTCTCGTACACATCTTTCGAGCGGGGCGACCTGAGTGCGGAGGTGGATGCCGACGGCGCCGGCGACGGCGAGGGGGACAGCGGCAGTGCTGGAATCCTGCACGTCGAGGTGACCGTCCGCAACATCGGCGAACGCACGGGGACCGACGTCGTGCAGGTCTACGTGTCGGCGCCGGCGTACACGATCACTCGGCCGGAACGCCAGCTGACGGCCTTCGCCCGCGTGGACCTGGCCCCGGGCGAGGCCGCGCGCGTGCAGGTACGAATCGACGTGCGACAGCTCGGATACACGTGCGAGGACGGTCGTTTCGTCGTCGACCCCGGCGAGTACGGCATCCGTGTGGGGTCGTCATCCGAGAATCTTCCATTGACGGCGACGGTCACGCTGAGCGGACGTCGGCGGGAGATCGCGACTCCGCACGCCTACCTTCCGGCCACGGACATCACCCTTCTCGCTCGTGTCGCGGAGGAGGCATCGTGACCCAGAATCCGATCATCCCCGGCTACCACCCGGATCCCTCGATCTGCCGCGTCGGCGACGACTACTACCTCGCGAACTCGAGCTTCGAGTACTCGCCGGGCGTCCCGCTGTTCCACTCCCGTGACCTGGTCTCGTGGACGCAGATCGGCAACATCCTCGACCGACCCGAGCACCTCGACGTGCGCGCCGGACTCGCGGGCGCCAGCGGCGGGATCTACGCCCCGACGCTGAGGCATCACGACGGGCGGTTCTGGATGATCACGACGAACATCCACGAGGTCGGCCGCGGTCACATCCTGACTCATGCCGACGACCCCTCAGGCCCGTGGAGCGATCCCGTCTACGTCGCCGGTCTCATCGGCATCGACCCCGACATCGCCTGGGATGACGACGGCACCTGCTTCGTGACCTGGAGCGACGTCATGCGGGGCGGTATCTCGCAGGCGGTCATCGATCCCCTCACCGGTGACGTGCTCTCCGAGCCTCGATCGCTGTGGGCGGGCACCGGAGGCGCGCACGCCGAAGGGCCGCATCTCATCCGCCGAGGCGACTGGTGGTACCTGCTCGTCGCCGAGGGAGGCACGGGGCCGGGCCACATGGTGACGATCGCTCGCTCCCGCGACATCTCGGGCCCGTTCGACGGTGCACCGAGCAACCCGATCCTCACCCATCGCAGCACCGACGCGGCCGTGCAGTCGACGGGGCACTCCGATCTGGTCGAGCTCGCCGACGGATCATGGGCGCTCGTGTTCCTGGCGACCCGACCCCGCGGTACCTTCCCGCGCTGGCACACCAACGGACGCGAGACGTTCCTCGCGGGCGTCGACTGGGTCGACGACTGGCCGGTGATCGACGAGGGGCGCTATGACGTGCCCGCGGCATCGAGCGGGTTCGTCGACGAGTTCGTCGATGCTGCGCTGCACCCGCGTTGGATATCTCCCGGCGTCGCTCCGACGTCGTTCGCGCGCTCCGACTCCGATGGTCTGCACCTGGCGAGGGGCCGGGCTCCGAGCGATACGAGCGCCGAGCGGCTGCTCGCGGTACGGGCCGAAGACGAGCGGTGGTCGACCCGGCTGCACGCGACCGGTGACGTCGCGCTCTCGGTGCGCATCGACGACGCGCATCAGCTCCTGGTCGAGCGCATCGGTGCGCAGGTGCGGGCGCGGATCGTGATCGGCCCGCTCAGCGACGTCGTGGCCACGGCGGTGGCATCGACGGATGCGGTGCTCGAGATCCGGTCGACCGAGTTCGCGGCCGAGCGCGGCGCGAGGCGCGGGCCCGACCTGCTGCGCGCGGGCTTCGTGTCATCCGACGGCTTCGTCGAACTCGCCGTGCTCGACGGACGCTATCTCTCCACCGAGGTCGCCGGTGGCTTCACGGGGCGGGTCATCGGGGTCGAGGCGCTGAGCGACGGCGTCGTGGTCAGCAGATTCGACTACGAGGGCGGTGACGTCGGGGAGTGATCAGCTCTGCGGGCGCACCGCCAGCTCGGGGACGAACGACGCCATCAACGCGGTGACGCACGTGTCGACGTCGATCGCCGAGCTGTCGAAGAGCCACTGGGTGTGCAGCCCGTCGACGGCGGCGATCGTGATGGCCGCGAGATGCGCGGGAGGCAGCTCGGTCGACAGGCGTCCCTCGTCTCCGAGTCGAGTGAACAGTCGGGTCATGAACGAGCGGATGTTGCGGTACCGCTTCTCGAAGTAGTCGTGGGCGGGATGGCCCGGTGTCGTGGCCTCGCCTGTGAGCACGGCGCTCAGCTCGACCAGACCGATCTGCTGATCCCGCTCGATCAGTGTCGTCGCCATGCCCCGCAGGGCGCCGAGAGGGTCGGCGCCGTCACCGGTCGCCTCATCGCGAGCCAGGTAGTCGGCGCTCTGCTGGTCCTGCAGCTCGAGCACCGCCATCAGCAGGTCCTCCTTGCGGGGGAAGTGGTGCAGCAGTCCGGTGTGACTGATCCCGGCCCGCCGCGCGATCTCGGCCATCGAGGCGCCGTGGAACCCGGACTCGCTGAAGATCGTCAGGCACACGTCGAGAATCCCGCGCCGGACAGCCGCGGTCTTGGCATATTGCGCCATCGATGCCTCCTGAGATCAAAAATAGTGAGCGCTTGCTATTTTATGTTACCGTTAGCTGGCAATCGGTTGTCACGGTTGCTCCGATCGAGAGGATCCCTCAATGACGAACTTCCCCACCGGCTTCCTCTGGGGCGCCGCCACCGCCGGACACCAGATCGAAGGCAACAACGTCAACAGCGACTGGTGGGAGCGCGAACTGACGATGCCCGGCATGGAGCCCTCCGGTGATGCCGTCGACAGCTACCACCGCTACCGCGAGGACATCGACCTGCTCGCCGACGCCGGGCTCGACACCTACCGGTTCAGCCTCGAGTGGTCGCGCATCGAGCCGATCGAGGGGCAGTTCTCCCGCGCAGAGCTCGCGCACTACCGTCGCGTGATCGACTACTGCCTCTCGCGCGGAGTCACCCCGTTCGTCACGCTGCAGCACTTCACGACTCCGCGCTGGTTCGCCAACGACGGCGGCTGGACGTCGCCGAAGGCCAAGGACCGCTTCCTCAGCTTCGTCACGCAGGCCACGACGATCCTCGACGGCGTCGAGTGGGTCGCGACCATGAACGAGCCGAATATGCAGGCGGCCATCATGACGGCGATGCGCCGCATGGCCGCTCAGGGCGGACAGTGGACGAGCCCGACGGTCGAGGCGGATGCGGTCGAGAGCGCGGCACCCGCCGAGAAGAAGGAAGAGAAGAAGCAGCACGGCGCGTTCCTGCAGGACGCCGATCCCGAGATCGGACGCGCGTTCGTCGACATCCACCACGCGGCCCGCGAGATCGTGCGCGCCCGCACGAACGCCAAGGTCGGCTGGACCATCGCCGCAGGCGCCCTCACCGCGGCACCCGGCGGCGAGGAGAAGCTCAGGCAGATCCGCTACGGCAAGGAAGACGTCTACTGGGAGGGATCCCGTGGAGACGACTTCGTCGGCGTGCAGGCCTACTCGTCGCAGCAGGTCGACGCGAACGGTCTCGTGCCGCACCCGCCGCACCCCGACAACACGCTCGTCGGCACCGCGTTCCGCCCCGACTCCCTCGCCATGGCCGTGCGCCACGCGTGGGAGGTCTCCGAGGGCGTCACGGTCATCGTGACCGAGAACGGCATCGCCACCGCCGATGACACCCAGCGCATCCGCTACACGGATGCCGCGCTGCGCGGACTCGCCGAGACCATCGACGAGGGCATCGACGTGCGGGGCTACCTGCACTGGACCCTCCTCGACAACTTCGAGTGGGGCCACTGGGCTCCCACCTTCGGCCTGATCGCCGTCGACCGTGAGACCTTCGTCCGCACGCCGAAGCCGAGCCTCGGCTGGCTGGGCGAGGTCGCGAAGCGCAACGGTCTGGCCTGACCGCAGCCGCATACAGAGAACGAGCAGATGACCGTCGACGTCGACGATCCCCAGGGCGGAGGCCCGGCGGATGCTGCGGGGCGCGTTCCCGAGGGCAACCTCGCGCTCCCGCAGCCTCCCGCCACGGGGTCGCCGCCCTCCGCGACGGCTCGGGAGCGATCCGGAGCCGCCGCGGCGGGGGGCGACGTCTCGACATGGTCGATCGTTCTGCTCGTCGCCGCGACGTTCGGGGCGGGCATGGCGATGATCGTGCCGATGGCCTACTCCCTGGCCGTGCGGCTCGACCAGCTCGCCCCCGGGCGCACCGAGGCGCTCGGCATCGTGCTCGCCGTCGGTTCGGCCGCCACGCTGGTGCTCGCCCCCCTCACCGGCATCCTCAGCGATCGCCTGCGCAGCCGCTGGGGGAGGCGGCGTCCGTTCACCGTGATCGGTCTGGTGATCGGTGCGGTCTCGGTGCCGGTGATGGCGCTCGCCCCGAGTCTCGCCGTGCTCACGATCGGGTGGACGCTGTCGACGGTCGGGTGGGGCACGGCGGCCGCATCGCTCGGCAACTGGCAGGCCGATCGCCTGCCCCCGCACCAGCGCGGGCGGGTGTCGGGCCTCGCAGGCGTCACGATGCAGGTCGCGCCGGTCGTCGGCATCATCCTCGTCGGACTCTTCCGCGATCAGGTCCTCGTCGTGTTCGCGCTTCCCGCGGCGATCGGCGTGGTGCTGGTGGTCGCGTTCCTCGCTGTCGTGCGCGATCCCGACAGTCGCGGGATGGTGCTCGAGCGTCGGCTGACGGTCGGCGGGCTGCTGCGCAGCTACGGGTTCGATCCGCGCGCGGCCCCGGACTTCGCCTGGAACTGGCTCGGCCGCTTCATCTTCTTCTCGGGGCTCACGCTCACCACCAGCTTCACGGTCTTCTTCGTGGCCCAGAGGCTCGAGCTGCGGGTGCCCGACGTCGCCGGAGTGCTCGCGATCGTCTCGGCGTCGAGCATCGTCACGGCCACCGTCGGCTCACTCGGGGGCGGATGGCTGAGTGACCGGGTGGGCCGGCGCAAGCCGTTCATCCTCGCGGGCGCCGCCTTGTTCGCCTCCGGATGCGCCGTCTCGGCGTTCGCACACGACCTGCCATCGCTGCTGGTCGGCACGCTGCTGAACTCCCTGGGCATCGCCACGTTCTCGGCCGTCGCGCAAGCGCTGCTGCTCGACGTGCTGCCGGATCGCGAGAGGGAGGCGGGTCGCTACATGGCCATCGCCCTGTTCGCGCAGAAGATCCCCGGCGTCTTCGCGCCCGTGCTCGGCGGGGCGGTGCTGGCGATCGGTGCCGGTGCCGGTGCCGGTGCCGGTTCCGAGAACTTCACCGCGCTGTATCTGCTCGCCGCGACGCTCGCCTTCGCCGGCGGCCTCGTGATCACCCTCTCGGTGCGCAGCGTCCGCTGAGCACCATCGCCGTCGAAACGGAGCAATGATGTCCTTCCCCTTCCCCGACGTCTCGTCGAACCCGCTCGCCTCGCTGATCGACCTGACAGGTCGCATCGCGCTCGTGACGGGGGGTGCCCAAGGGCTCGGCCGTGCCATCGCCGATCGGCTCGCCGAAGCCGGCGCCGCCATCGTGATCGCCGATCTCGACGAGACTCATTCGCACGCGACGGCCGGCGAGATCGCCGAGCGGTTCTCGGTGCGGGCGGTGGGCGTGCGCATGGACGTCACGGATGCAGCATCCGTGACCGAGGCCACCGACGCTGCGGCGGCCGAGGTCGGAGCCCCGGACATCTGGGTCAACAACGCCGGCATCTTCCCCAGCGAATCCCTGCTCGAGATGAGCGACGAGACCTGGGAGAGGGTGTTCGCGGTCAACACGCGAGGAGTGCGCAACGGCGCGCGGGAGGCGGCCCGCCGGATGCCGCAGGGGGGAGTCATCGTCAACATCGTCTCCACCGCCGGCTTCCGAGGGACCGCGCCCGGACTCTCGGCCTATGTCTCGTCGAAGCACGCGGTGCGGGGGCTGACGAAGCAGCTCGCTCTGGAGCTCGCCCCTCGCGGCATCCGCGTGCTCGGCGTCGCTCCCAGCTATGTGCCCACCGAGGGGAACATGGCGATGGCGGCCGCGGCGATGGAGCAGATGGCGGCGGCCGGAATCGACCCGTCCACCATGCCTGCCGCGATGTCGCAGAGCCTGATCGGACGCCAGGGGACGCCCGATGACATCGCGCGAGTGGCGCTGTTCTGCGCCAGCGACCTCTCGATGGTCATGACGGGCAGCACCCTGCTCGCCGACGCGGGGGAGACCATCTGACTGGCAATCGGTTGCCATTTGTCTCGAACTCTGCTGTACTGAAACCAAGAACGCAAAGAAGCGCACGAAAGGCCCTTGATGCTCAAGCCCATCGCCACCGCGACCCGTGACCTCGTCAAGCTCGACGGGGTCTGGAAGTTCCAGATCGACTCCCGCCTGCCCGAGGAGCCCTGGCTCGCCCGTCTCGACACGCCTCTCGAAGCCGCCGTTCCTGCGAGCTACAACGACCTCTTCACCGACCCGGCCATCCGTGACCACGTCGGCTGGGTGTACTACCAGCGGCCGGTGCAGGTGCCTCGCGGATGGGCGGGGGAGCGGATCCTCCTGAGATTCGACGCCGCCACGCACTCGGCGAAGGTCTACGTCGACGATCGGCTCGTCGGAGAGCACGTGGGGGGCTACACGCCCTTCGACATCGACATCACGGATGTCGTGACGCCGGGTGCCGCGTTCCGGCTGACGGTCGCCGTGAGCCCCGACCTCACCAACACCACGATCCCGCCGGGCAAGATCGAGGTCGGCTTGACCGGTGCCAAGACCCAGACGTACTTCCACGACTTCTACAACTACGCGGGCCTCGCGCGCTCGGTGTCGCTGTATTCGCTGCCGCCGGTGCACGTCGACGACGTCACGGTGCTGACGACGTTCGAGGGCGCGACGGGATTCGTCGACTACGCCGTCGAGACGGTCGGCGGCGGCGAGGTGCGCGTCAGCCTGGCGGATGCCGCGGGCAGCGTCGTGGCGACCGCATCCGGTCCGGTCGGGCGACTCGAGATCGCCGACGTCGTGCTGTGGAAGCCGGGTGCCGCCTACCTCTATGAGCTGACGGTCGAGGCGGTCGAGGGCGAGAGCGTGCTCGACACCTACTCGCTCGCGGTCGGCGTGCGCACGGTCGAGGTGCGCGGCGAGGAGTTCCTGGTCAACGGCGAACCGTTCTACTTCACCGGCTTCGGCAAACACGAAGACACGTTCGTGCGCGGCAAGGGCCACGACGACGCCTACATGGTGCACGACTTCCAGCTGATGGAGTGGACGGGAGCCAATTCGTTCCGCACCTCGCACTACCCGTACGCCGAGGACGTGCTCGACTTCGCCGACCGCCACGGCATCCTGGTCATCGACGAGACCGCGGCCGTGGGACTCAACATGGGCGTCGTCGGCGGTCTGAGCGGCACGCCGCCGTTCCCCACCTTCTCTGAGCAGTACGCCGGGGCCGAGACGCACGCCGCGCACGCCCAGCACCTTCGTGAGCTGATCGGGCGCGACAAGAACCACCCGTCGGTGGTGCTGTGGTGCATCGCCAACGAGCCCGCCTCGAACGAAGACGGCGCGCGCGAGTACTTCGAGCCGCTGGTGAACCTGGTGCGCGAGCTCGACCCGACGCGTCCGATCACCTACTCGATGGTCATGTTCGCGACCTTCAAGAACGACCAGATCATCGATCTGTTCGACGTGGTGAGCCTCAACCGCTACTACGGCTGGTACATCAACGCCGGCGACCTCGCGACGGCCGAGATGTACCTGCAGGGCGACATCCAGGGCTGGATCGATCGCACGGGCAAGCCCATCATGATGCTCGAGTACGGCGCCGACACGATGCCGGGACTGCACTCGGTGTGGGACCAGGTGTGGACCGAGGAGTACCAGACCGACCTGCTCGCGATGTATCACCGCGTCTTCGATCGCTTCCCGCAGTTCGTCGGCGAGCAGATCTGGAACTTCGCGGACTTCGCCACGACCAACGGTCTGCACCGGGTGGGCGGCAACAAGAAGGGTATCTTCACCCGTGAGCGCCGACCGAAGTCTGCGGCCTTCGCTCTGCGCCAGCGCTGGCGCGGACTCGACGGACGCAAGCCCGGCACGCACGCCTGACCCCCGGTCACCCGCACGCAGAGGAGAAACGCATGGCCATCGACAGGGCCGACGTCATCGTCACGAGTCCCGACCGCAATTTCGTCACGCTCAAGATCACGACCGCCGACGGCGTGACCGGGCTCGGCGACGCGACGCTGAACGGGCGCGAACTCGCCGTCGTCGCCTACCTCACCGAGCACGTCGTGCCGCTGCTGATCGGCGCCGACGAGTCGCGCATCGAAGACACCTGGCAGTTCCTCTACCGCAGCGCCTACTGGCGTCGCGGGCCGGTGACCATGGCGGCGATCGCCGCGGTCGACATGGCGCTGTGGGACATCAAGGGCAAGGTCGCGGGGCTCCCCGTCTACCAGCTGCTCGGCGGGGCGAGCCGCACAGGCTTGATGGCCTACGGACACGCGTCGGGCAAGGAGCTGCCCGAGCTCTTCGACTCCATCCGCGCTCATCAGGCGCAGGGGTACAAGGCGATCCGTGTGCAGACGGGGGTGCCGACGCTCAAGGCGATCTACGGCATCGCCGCGCAGGGCGCCGATGTCGGTGACGCGAGCGTGCGCTACGACCACGAGCCGGCGCGCCGCGGCGCGAAGCCCGTGGAGGAGGACTGGGACACCCGCGCCTATCTGAACCACCTGCCAGGCGTGTTCGAAGCCGTGCGCAACGAGTTCGGCCCCGACATCCCGCTGCTGCACGACGGGCACCACCGCATGACGCCGATCCAGGCCGCTCGCCTGGGCAAGGACCTCGAGCCCTACGACCTGTTCTGGCTCGAGGACTGCACGCCGGCCGAGAACCAGGAGGCGCTGCGCCTGGTGCGCCAGCACACCACGACGCCGTTGGCGATCGGCGAGATCTTCAACACCGTCTGGGACTTCAAGGACATCATCCGCGATCAGCTCATCGACTACGTGCGCGGAGCCGTCACGCACATGGGCGGCATCAGCGCGCTGAAGAAGACACTCGACTACGCCGCGATGTACCAGATCAAGTCGGGCATGCACGGCCCCACCGACATCTCGCCGGTGGGCATGGCGGCGGCGATGCACCTCGGACTCTCGATCCACAACTTCGGCATCCAGGAGTACATGCAGCACGGTGCGCGCACCGATCAGGTCTTCCAGCAGTCGTTCACCTGGACCGACGGCTTCCTGCACCCGGGCGACAAGCCGGGGCTCGGTGTCGACCTCGATGTCGACGAGGCGGGCAAGTACCCGTACGAGCAGGCCTACCTGCCGTACAACCGGCTGCTCGACGGCACGGTGCACGACTGGTGAGCGAGCACGCCCCACCCTCGGTCGTGGTGATGGGGGTCTCCGCCGCCGGCAAGTCGACCCTCGGGTGCCTGCTCGCCGAGATGCTCGAGGTGGAGTTCCTCGACGCCGATGCGCTGCACCCGTCGTCGAACCGGCAGAAGATGACTGCCGGAACGCCGCTGACGGATGACGACCGGATGCCGTGGCTCGATCGGGTCGGCGACGAGCTCGCACAGCGTTCCTCGTCGGGAGCCGTCATCGCCTGCTCGGCGCTCCGGCGGATCTACCGCGACCGCATCCGAGCCCGGGTTCCGGAGGTCGTCTTCGTGCATCTGCACGGGAGTCACCCGCTCCTCGCCGAGCGTGCCGCGGCGCGGACGGACCACTTCATGCCGCCCTCTCTGCTGCACTCGCAGATCGACACCCTCGAGATGCTCGCGGGCGACGAGAGCGGTGTGATGCTCGATGTGAGCGCCACGCCCGAGGAACTCGCCCGCACCGTCGTCGAATGGCTCGGATCGCACCGGCCATGACACGCTGGGAGGTGGGAGGAACCATGGACGACGATCTGCCCGGCGAGCTCGCGGAGCGCATCAGGCGACGCGGCGGCGCCGCGACCATCTACGACATCGCCGAACTCGCCGGGGTGAACCCGTCGACGGTGTCGCGCGCGCTGAGCAAGCCGGGGCGAATCAGCAAGAAGACGGAGGAGAAGATCCGTGCGGCGGCCGACCGCCTCGACTTCCAGTTCAACCCGATGGCACGGGCACTCCCCACCGGTCGCAGCCACACCATCGGGCTGATGGTCGCCGACATCACGAACCCCGTGATCTTCGGCATCGTGCGCGGTGCCGAGCACACCGCCGCAGAAGCCGGATACACCCTGGTGATCGCCGAGTCGCAGGAGTCGGGGGAGGCGGAGGCTGAGGCGGTCTCACGGCTGCTGCCGAGCGTCGACGGACTCATCCTCGCGACGACCCGTCTCTCCGACGACCGGATCAGCCGGATCTCCGAGCGCAAGCCGGTCATCCTGATCAACAGGCAGGTCGACGGCGTCGTGGGCGTGCTTCCCGCTGTGGAGCAGGGCGTCTCCGACCTCGTCGCCCATCTCGCCGACCTCGGTCACCGCTCGATCGCCTACCTCTCGGGCCCCGAGACGTCGTGGATCAGTCGCAGGCGGTGGGAGTCGATGCTCGATGCGGCGGAGGGCCGCGGCATCGCCGTCGTCGAGATCGGCCCGCTCATGCCCACGATCGAGGGTGGTCGCGAGGCTCTCCGGCGCGTCCAGGCGTCGCGGGCGACCGCGGTGATCGCCTTCAACGACCTCATGGCGATCGGTCTGATCCAGGCGTCCGCTGCCGCAGGCATCGTCGTGCCCGACGATCTGAGCATCGCGGGCTTCGACGACATCTTCGGCAGCGAGCTCATCGTCCCGGCCCTGACGACGGTGCGGGCCCAGCTGCAGCTCGCGGGGGAGCGTGCGGTCGGCAAGGTGCTCCAGGCCCTCGGCGACGCGAGCGAACCGGTGAGCGACGACCCGCTCGCGACGACCCTGGTGGTGCGGGAGAGCACAGGGCCCGCCGCGCGCGTCTGAGCGAGCACGGGCGCCGTGCGGCGATTCTGCACGCGCGGCTGGCAATCGGTTGCCGAATCTACAGAATCCTGCTTTGATGGAACCGTCTCGAGAGCGAGGCGGTCTGGAGTCCTTCGATGATGAATGCACAGAGGCTGCGGGTATGAGCGAGCAGATGACGCACCCCGCCGGCGAAGAAGCCCGGTGGACCTCGAACATCGGCGTGCACTACGACGCGAAGAAGCCGCTGTCCCGCTACATCCGGTGGTACCTGCTGCTCTCACTCGCGGTCTCCGCCGTCTGGGCGGCGACCAACGGCATCCTCATGCCGAATCAGATCCAGATGCTCGAGTTCGGATCCTTCTTCAGCGGGGCGGATGCAGGAGTCGATCTGCAGGCGCTCACCGAGCTCGGCAGGGCCGTCGCAGCCGGAGACGTCACTCCGACGGCCGACCAGACGCGTCAGCTCGCGCTGCTCTCGGACTTCGAGGCCGCGCGGGCGAACGGTCTGGCGCTGGTGACCACGACGAGCGCCATCATCGTCATGGTCCTGCAGCCGGTGATCGGGGTGATGTCGGACCGCACGCGATCCCGGCTCGGGCGTCGCGCCCCGTGGATCCTCTATGCCGGACTCCTCGGCGCCGTGCTGCTGGTCGCGGTGCGCTACGCACCCTCGCTCGCCGTGCTGGTGGTGCTGTGGTGCGCCGCGGAGCTCGCGCTGAACGTGGCCGGCAATCCGCTGCAGGCCACGGTCGCCGACCGGGTGCCGCGCGATCGGCGCGGGCGAGTGACGTCGTGGACGAGCATGGGCGCCATCATCGGCGGCATCCTCGGTGGTATCGGCGCCGGTGCGCTCTTCGGACTCGTGGGGCTGGACTTCTACCTGATCCTGGGCCTCACCGTCGCGATCGCCACCGTGCTCTTCGTCACGCGCAACCGCGACGCATCCTCCGTCGACATCGAGCGTGAGCCGTTCGCCTGGAAGCCGTTCCTGCGCGGATACGCCAGCGCGCTCCGGGCGCGCAACTACCGCTGGCTGTGGATCTCGCGAGTGCTGTTCTTCTTCGGGTACAGCACATCGACGGTACTCAACCTCTACATGCTGCAGAGCTACGTGCGGCCGGCGCTCAGTGCCGCCGAGGCATCGGCGATGGTGCCGATCCTCGGGCTCGCCGGTATCCCCTTCACCCTCATCGCCGTCGCGATCTCGGGGCGCCTCTCCGACCGCGTCGGCCGACGCAAGCCCTTCATCGTCGTCGCCTCGGTGCTGATGGCGGTGTCGATGGCGATCCCGCTGATCTCGCCCACGCTCCCCGCGCTCTTCGCCCAGGTGATCATCACGGGTCTCGCCTTCGGGATCTACCTGCCGGTCGACAACGCGATGTTCATCGACGTGCTGCCGGATCCGGCACGAGCGGGGCGTGACCTCGGACTCGCGATCGTCGCCATGAACCTCGGCCAGGCCCTGGCACCGGCCCTCGCCGCCGTGGTCGTGTCGGCGACCGGCGGCTATCAGCTCGTCTGGGGCGCCGCCCTGGTGCTCGTCGCCCTCGCCACCCTCACCGTGGCGCCGATCCGAGAGCGCACGGCCGTCGATGCCTAGGTGGGGGATCATCGGCACCGGAGACATCTCCGATCGGCTCGTCGCCGATCTGCTCGACATCGACGGCGAGGTCACGGCGGTGTGGGGGCGCACCGATGCCCGCGCCACCGACTTCGCCTCGCGTCACGGCATCCCGTTCGCGACCGCCGATCGCTCGGCGCTGCTGGCTCGCGACGACGTCGATGTCGTCTACATCGCGACGCCCGCCTCGACCCACACCGCCATAGCGCTCGAGGCGATCGCCGCGGGTGTGCACGTGCTGATCGAGAAGCCGATCGCGACGTCTGTAGTCGACGCAGAGCTGCTCTTCGCGCGGGCCGCCGAGGCAGGGGTCTTCCTCATGGAGGCGATGTGGATGCGGTTCAACCCGCTGCACGTCGAGGTGCTCGACCGCATCGCCGCGGGCGAAGTCGGAACGGTCCGCAGCGTGCGCGCGAGCTTCGGCACGCCCTTCTTCCCCCGCCCTGGCAAGGAGCGGCCGGAAGACGGCGGCAGCATCCTGCGCGACCGCGGGATCTATCCGGTCACGCTGGCGCACTGGTTCCTGGGGGAGCCCGACGATCTGCGTGCGCGAGGAGTGCTCTCCGAGGGTGTGGACCTGGCGGGGCATGCGATGCTCGAGCGCGCCGACGGGGCGTTCGCGCACCTCGCCTGGTCGGGAGTCGACTTCCTCGATCTCTCGGCGGCGATCGGCGGCGAACGCGGCTGGATCACGCTCGATCCGATGTTCTGGGCGGGCAGCGATGCTCGCGTGCACGCCGGCACCGCCGAGCGCATCTTCCATTCGCCGGAACCCGTGCGGCATCCGCGGGTCGGCAACGGCTACGGTCCGATGCTCGACGCCGTGACGACGGCGATCGAGTCGGGCCTGCTCGAGCATCCCTGGCACGATGCCGCGACGACGATCGCGGTCACCCGCACGCTCGACCGCATCCTCTCCGACATCTCCTCTGCGTCGAACTGATCGCGCTCGATCGCGCTCAGCCCAGCAGTTCCACCCCGAAGCTCGCGACGACCGCGCGCAGTTCCGCGAGGTAGCGCTGCGCCTGCTCGGTGAGGGGAATGGCGGAGTGGCCGATCCACCCGATCTCGATGCGTTCGTCGACGTCGAGCGGGATGGCGACGATCTCGGGGTCGAGGTCGTCGCTGATGATGCCGGTGGAGATCGTGTACCCGTCGAGACCGATCATGAGGTTGAAGATGGTCGCGCGGTCCGAGACGCGGATCTCCCGCGGGACCGACAGGGTGGAGAGGATTTCCTCCGCGAAGTAGAACGAGTTGTTCGCGCCCTGATCGAAGGTGAGTCGCGGCACTTCGGCGAGGTCTGAGAGCGTCACGCGATCTCGCGAGGCGAGGGGGTTCTTACGGGAGATGAAGATGTGCGGCTCTGCGATGAAGAGCGGGCGGAAGGCGAGACCGGAGTCGCGGAGCAGCTTGTCGATGACGTTGCGGTTGAAGTCGTTGCGGTAGAGGATCCCCAGCTCGCTGCGGAGCGTGCGTACGTCTTCGATGATGTCCCAGGTGCGGGTCTCGCGCAGCGAGAACTCGTACTCGGCAGCCTCGCTCGCCTTCACCATGCGCACCATCGCGTCGACCGCGAACGAATAGTGCTGCGTCGAGACCCCGAGCAGGCGTCGCGACGGAGGTCGACCGAGGTAGCGCTGTTCGAGCAGAGCCACCTGCTCGACGACCTGTCTGGCGTATCCCAAGAACTCGACGCCGTCTGAGGTGAGGGTCACGCCGCGGGCCGACCGCAGCAGCAGATCGCGCCCCACCCGCTGCTCGAGATCCTTCATCGCCGCCGACATCGTGGGCTGAGCCACGTAGAGCAGGTCGGCCGCGGCGCTGATCGATCCCTCTGCGGCGACCTCGATGTAATAGGTGAGCTGCTGCAGGGTGATGCCGCTCGAGCGTCTGGCCATAGGTTCAGACTATGCCACGGCATAGTTGCGGTGCATTACTCGATGGACCGGTTCACACCGCACCATGGAGACATCCCCTTTCGCGAGGCCGAGCCCGGCCGATCAGCTCCCCGATTGGCATCTCATGGCCCACGAGTTCACCTTCCGCATCACGACGACCCGGTTCGACGAGGACTACTCGCCGTCGCACGACTCCCGCATCACCACGAACTTCGCCAATCTGGCGCGCGGTGAGCACCGTCAGCAGAACCTGCGCAACGCCCTGACGATGATCGACCGCAGGTTCAACGATCTGGCGCGCTGGGACAACCCGGGCGCCGACCGGTACACGCTCGAGCTCGAGATCATCTCAGTCGCGGTGCAGTTCGCGGCCGAGGGCGAAGACCGGGAGTTCCCCCTGCTCGAGGTCCTCGACATCCAGATCGTCGACCGCCTGACCGGAAAGCGCACCCGCGGGATCGTCGGCAACAACTTCTCGTCCTACGTGCGCGACTACGACTTCAGCGTGCGACTGCCCGCGGCCAGCGAAGCCGCGGGTCGATTCGCCCTTCCCGATGACTTCGGCGATCTGCACGGCAAGCTCTTCCAGCACTTCCTCGAGTCCGAGGCGTACCAGGAGCGGTTTTCCCTGTCGCCGGTGATCTGCATCAGCGTCTCGACCAGCAAGACGTACCGTCGCACCGACAACCACCACCCGGTCCTCGGGGTCGAGTACGAGCAGAAGGACTCGTCGCTGACCGACACGTACTTCGGCAAGATGGGTCTCTCGGTGCGGTACTTCATGCCGCACGGCAGCGTCGCTCCGTTGGCCTTCTACTTCCGCGGCGATCTGCTGAACGACTACACCAACCTGCAGCTGATCGGCACGATCAGCACGATGGAGACCTTCCAGAAGATCTACCGACCGGAGGTCTACAACGCGAACTCGGCCGCGGGGAGCGTCTATCAGCCGAGCCTCGAGCAGCAGGACTACTCCGTGACGAAGATCGCCTACGACCGCGACGAGCGCAGCCGGCTCGCGGCCGAGCAGGGCAGGTTCACGGACGAGCACCTGATGCAGCCGCACGGCGATCTGCTCGAGCAGTGGGCCGCCGCGTACGGCGCCGCCGACCTCGCCCCTGTCGGATGACGAACGGAAGAACACCGATCATGAGCGCACTCCTTCCCACCTCGATCGTGGGCAGCCTTCCGAAGCCGTCGTGGCTGGCCGAGCCCGAGACTCTCTGGTCTCCGTGGAAGCTCGAGGGAGACTCGCTGGCCGAGGGCACACGGGATGCGCTGCGCATCGCCGTCGACGAGCAGCGACTCGCGGGCATCGACGTCATCAGCGACGGCGAGCAGACCCGCCAGCACTTCGTCACGACGTTCATCGAGCATCTCTCGGGCGTCGACTTCGACCAGCGCGAGACGGTGCGCATCCGCGACCGGTACGACGCCAGTGTGCCGACGGTGGTCGGCGCCGTGAGCCGCGAGAAGCCGGTGTTCGTCGACGACGCGAAGTTCCTGCGCTCGCAGACCGATCAGCCGATCAAGTGGGCGCTGCCCGGTCCGATGACCATGATCGACACGCTCTACGACCGCCACTACGGCAGTCGCGAGAAGCTGGCTTGGGAGTTCGCGACGATCCTCAACCAGGAGGCGAAGGAGCTCGAGGCGGCCGGGGTCGACATCATCCAGTTCGACGAGCCCGCGTTCAACGTCTTCTTCGATGACGTGCAGGACTGGGGCGTCGAGGTGCTCGAGCGAGCGGTCGAAGGGCTGCGCGCGCAGACGGTCGTGCACATCTGCTACGGCTACGGCATCAAGGCGAACACCGACTGGAAGGCGACTCTGGGCGCGGAGTGGCGCCAGTACGAGAAGTCGTTCCCGCTGCTGCAGCGCTCGAGCATCGACATCGTGTCCCTCGAGAGCCACCACTCCCACGTGCCGCTGGAGCTCATCGAGCTCATCCGCGGCAAGAAGGTCATGCTCGGGGCCATCGACGTCGCCAGCCACGAGATCGAGACTCCGGACGAGGTCGCCGACACGCTGCGCGACGCCCTCCGCTTCGTCGACGCGGAGAATCTCATCCCGAGCACGAACTGCGGCCTGGCGCCGCTGCCTCGTGATGTCGCACGGGGCAAGCTCCGAGCGCTCAGCGCGGGTGCCGCCATTCTGCGCGACGAGCTGGGCGGCGCCGGCCACTGAGCGCGTCCACGCCGGCATCGGACCCGCTCTCCGGTATCCTCAGCGCATGGCCACCGCAACGACGCAGACCCCTAAGCGCGAGGCATTCGGATCGCGGAACGTCTTCATCCTCTCGGCGATCGGCTCGGCCGTCGGGCTCGGGAACATCTGGCGGTTCCCGTACGTGGCGTATGAGGGCGGTGGTGGCGCGTTCCTCATCCCGTACCTCTGCGCGCTGCTGACGGCCGGCATCCCGCTGCTCTTCTTCGACTACGCGATCGGACACCGCTTCCGCGGTTCGGCGCCGCTGGCGTTCCGCCGGATGCATCGCCGAGCAGAGCCGCTCGGATGGTGGCAGGTGCTGATCTGCGTGGTGATCGCGGTGTACTACGCGGTGATCATCGCCTGGGCCGCGATGTACACGTGGTTCTCGGCGCAGCTCACGTGGGGGCCGGGCAACGAGAACGACTTCTTCTTCATCGACTTCCTCCGCTCGGCCGACGTGGCCGAGGTGGGCGTCTCGACCGAGTTCGTGCCGCAGGTCGGCATCCCTCTGGTCGTCGTCTGGCTGGTCGTGATCGTGATCATGGCTCTCGGCGTGAAGCGCGGCATCGGCCGAGCGAACATGATCCTGATGCCGCTGCTCACGGTGATGTTCGCGATCCTCGTCGTGCAGTCGCTCTTCCTCCCCGGAGCGATGGACGGGCTCAACGCGTTCTTCACGCCGAACTGGGAGGCTCTGGGAGATCCCGCGGTGTGGGCTTCTGCCTACGGCCACATCTTCTTCTCGCTGTCGGTCGCCTTCGGCATCATGGTCACCTACTCGTCGTACCTGAAGCGCAAGACCGACCTCACCGGCTCGGGCCTGGTGGTGGCCTTCGCGAACTCCGGATTCGAGATCCTCGCGGGAATCGGAGTGTTCGCCGCCCTCGGCTTCATGGCGCAGGCGCAGGGCACCGAGGTCGCAGGCGTGGCTTCATCGGGCATCGGGCTGGCCTTCATCGCGTTCCCGACGATCGTGTCGCAGGCGGCCGGTGGGTCGATCATCGGGGTGCTGTTCTTCGGTGCGCTCGTGTTCGCGGGCGTCACCTCGCTGATCTCGATCCTCGAGGTGATCGTGGCCGCGCTGCAGGACAAGCTCGGCTGGGCTCGCATCCGCACGACGCTGACGGTGGCGATCCCGCTCGCGGTCATCTCGATGGCGCTGTTCTCGACGACCACCGCGCTGTCTGTGCTCGACACGGCCGACGCGTTCGTCAACGCCTTCGGCATCATGGCGGTCGCGCTCGTCGCGGTCGTGGTGGTCGCCTGGGTGCTGCACAAGCTCCCGGTGCTGGTCGAGCACCTCGATCGTCGCTCGAGCTTCCGCGTCGGACGCATCTGGATGCTGCTGGTCGGCGCGCTCGCCCCGCTCGTGCTCGGTTACCTGCTCGTCACCGAGCTGATCGCCAAGATCTCCGAGCCCTACAGCGGATACCCGGGCTGGTTCATCGGCGTGTTCGGCTGGGGCATGGTGATCGCCCTCGTGGTGATCGCACTGCTGCTGTCGGCGCTGCCGTGGGGCGGACGCTCGCACGCCAAGGACGATCCGGAGTACGACGAGTTCCTCGTCGACGAGGAGTACGAGGCGGATCCCGAGACCTCGTCGATCCCGACGCTGCCCTCCGGTGGGGCCGCGACGCCGGGATCCGCCACGACGGAGAAGGGAGCGGGCGCATGACTGCGACAGCGATCGTCATGATGATCATCGCGATGGTCGCGGTGTGGGGTGGACTCATCGCCGCGGTCATCAACCTGGCACGGCACCCGGAGGTCGCGGACGCCGAGCCGGATCCCCCCGTCGAGCTCTGAGGTCGCGCGGGGCGTCGCTGCGCCCCGAGGCCGCGACGTCTCTGTGCCGCAGGACTCTAGGCCGCGATGAGCCGTGACGAGAGTGCGCGGATCCGCAGGTGCAGGGCGTCGAAAGCGTCGTCGAAGGCCGCGGGGGTGCCGATCCGGGCGGGATCCCGCACCGACCAGTGCAGGTCGTCGCGGGTGTGCAGCCGTTCGTGCGCATCGTCGCAGACCGTGATCACCAGGTCGCCGTCTGCGCGCACGTCGTCGATGTGGCGGGGTGGGCGGCTCGGATCGATCGCGAGGCCGTGACGCGCGGCCGATGCGGTGGCCTGAGGGTTCACGAGTGGTGCGGGTCGGGTGCCGGCCGATGCGACCTCGATCGGGCTGACGTCGCGCCAGATCGTCTCGGCGAGCTGCGATCGGGCGGAGTTCGCCGTGCACACGAAGAGCACGCGTCGAGGCGGTTCGACGCTCGGCGGCGCCAGGGTGTCGAAGACCTCGGGGCGCAGGCCGATGTAGCTGCGCCGACGGTCGAACTCTGAGCGCGTGCGGGTGATGATGTGCGCGGATTCGAGGACGCCGAGGTGGTGGGCGATGAGATTGGATCGCAGATCGAGCGTGGTTCCGATCTCGGATGACGACAGATCGCCGAGCGTGAGCAGATCGACGATGCGCAGGCGCGTCTGGTCGGCGAGGGCGGCGAAGATCGCCGCACGGCGTTCGAGCTCAGTCATCGCTTCCATCCATACCATGTGCGCCGAGCCGTGTCCATGACTATTGACTCAGTGCCCATTGACCATATTGTGGGGGTCGCGAGACCGCAGGGGCGGTCTCGGGGAGGAATGGACACATGGGAATCGGAACCGGAATCGCGCTCGTCGTCATCGGAGCGATCCTCGTCTTCGCGCTCAACATCGACACGGGCGGCTACGTCGACCTCGACCTGATCGGCTACATCCTCATGATCGCCGGAGCGGTGGTCTTCCTCATCAGCCTGGTGCTCGTGATGCGCAGCCGTCGCACCGAGACGGTCGACCGCACCGCCGTCGACCCGGCCACCGGTGAGCGCGTCACGCGCCGCAGCATGCGCAACAACGATCCCCTCGCCTGACCCGTCGTGACAGCTGTCGCACGCGGCACCACGGCCCTGGTCTGGGGTGCCGCGGCGACGCTCGCCTTCGTCGCTCTGCGCGCCGTGGTGGCGATCGGCGGGCACGAGCCCCTCGCGATCGACCACTGGTGGAACGACCTCATGGCCGATCTGACCAGCGACATCTGGCTGGTCGTCGCCTGGGTGCCCGCCGTCGTCGGCGGCACGATCGGCATGATCGTCGTCGGAGCGCTGCTCATCGTCTGGCTGCTCTGGCGTGGGCGTCGGTGGGATGCCGCGACGCTGGCGATCGCCATGGTGGCCGTCGTGGCGATCGGCGCCAGCATGGCCGCCGTGATCGGACGTACGCGGCCCGAGGACTCGCTCGCCGAGAGCGTGGCGACATCGTTTCCGTCGGGCCACACCGCCGTCGCGACCACCGTCGTGATGGTCTTGGCGCTCGTCTTCCGGCGCTGGTACGTGTGGGCGCTGGGGGCGGTGTGGGTGCTCGCGATGATGTGGAGCCGCACCTATCTGCATGCTCATTGGCTGAGCGACGTGGTCGCGGGCATGCTCGAGGGCATCGCGGTCGCCACGGTCGTCTGGGCGTGCATGGCCCTGTGGCGCACACGTCGTGCGGCGCGCGCGCAGACCCCGTCGTCTGATGAAGAACCATCCACGCAGCAATCCATCGAAAGAAGCACGACATGATGAACACCCGCGCGTCGGCATCGTCGACGGCCCGAGCCGCCCAGGACTCGAAGACCTTCCGCATCCTGGCCCGCGTCGGCTATGTCGTTCTCGGCATCCTGCACATCCTCATCGGCGGCATCGCGATCTCGATCGCGACCGGCGGGGGAGGGGAGAGCGCTGATCAGGGCGGTGCCCTGCAGCAGATCCAGCAGACGCCCGCAGGCATCTTCCTGCTGTGGCTGATCGTGCTCGGCCTTCTCGCTCTCGCGATCTGGCAGATCGCCGAAGCGGTCGTCGAGCGCGACCCCGACGCCAAGAAGAAGTGGGCCCATCGCATCAAGTTCGCAGGCACCGCCGCCGCCTACCTCGCGATCGGCGCGACCGCGCTGGTGTATGCGTTGGGCGGCCAGTCGCAGTCGTCGCAGTCGTCTCAGTCGTTCAGCGCCCAGCTGCTGTCGGCTCCTGCCGGTGTCGCTCTGCTCGTGCTCGTGGGGCTCGTCGTCGCGGCGATCGGCATCGCGTTCATCGTGCGAGGAGCCACCAAGGCGTTCATGAAGCAGCTCACGCCGCCCAGCGGCACGGCTCGGCGCGGCATCGTGGCGTTCGGCATCGCGGGGTACATCGCCAAGGGCATCGCCATCGGTGTGGCGGGAGTGCTCTTCGTGATCGCAGCGCTCACGCACGACCCCGAGACGGCGGGCGGACTGGACTCGGCGCTGCGTGCCCTGGCGGGTCTGCCCTTCGGCGTCGTGATCCTGTGGGTCGTCGGCGCGGGACTCGTGCTCTACGGTCTCTTCTGCATCGCACGCGCCCGCTACGCCCGGATGTGAGGGTCGCCGCCCTCACCGCATGTCGCGGATCGACTCCCGCACGACCACGGGCATCGGGATCAGCGTCGCCCCGAGGGGTCTCTCACCGAGCAGCATCTCGACCGCCGCCCGGCCCATGACGTCGTAGGGCAGTCGGGCCGTGGTCAGACCGGGTCGCTGGAAGCTCGCGAGCTCCTCGTCGTCGAACGATGCGACCGAGATGTCGTCGGGCACCCGGAGTCCCCGTTCGGCGATCGCCTGATACGCGCCGAAGGCCACGCCGTCGTTGCCGGCGAGGATCGCGGTGATCTCGGGATGCTCGTCCAGCATCCGCAGCGTCTCTTCGTACCCCACGTCCGGATTCCATTCGCGCACGTCGACCATGATCGGGTCTATCTCTGCCGCCGAGAACGCTGCCGCGATGCCCTCGAAGCGCAGGCCGATCGTCACGGAATGCCGAGGGGACGCCACGGCCCACGGGTTGTTGCCGATGACTCCGATGCGGCGATGCCCCGCGTCGATGAGAAGCTGCGCCATCGCGGTGCCCGCCGCCCGCTCATCGGGGAGGACCGACGGGTGCTCCGACGGGCTGGTGCCGTTGACGATCACGATCGGCACATCCTGCGGCGTCTCGGGAACATCGATCATGCGGGCGCCGAGCAGGCCGATGAGGATTCCGTCGACGCGGCGGTCGATCATCTCCTGGATGCTGTCGGAGATCGTGTCGTCGTCGCCTTCGGTCTCAGCGATGAGCACGGTGTGGCCGTGCTCCTTCGCGGCAGCGAGGAGGCCGCGGATCATCTCCGACGCATAGCGCGTCACGGTGATCTGGTCGGAGATGAATCCGAGCGTCCTGGTCTTTCCGAGGCGCAGGCTCTGGGCTGCGGGGTTCGGTCGATAGCCGAGCTCTTCTGCCGCCGCGCGCACCCGGCGTGCGGCGTCGGCGGACAGCCGGGAACCCGGTCGGTCGTTCAGGATCATGCTGACGGCGGTCTTCGACATCCCCGAGCGTGCGGCGACGTCGGCGAGCGTGGGCCTGCGCTCGACGTTCTTCGGCATCGGCTGCTCCCTCCGGTCGCGTCGGATCCAGCTTAGAGAGGACTTGGGGCCTCCCCGGTATCTCGGATGTTGAATCAATTTAGCAAATCTGTTGCGACGCTCGGATAAGCGGTGCTACTGTCCTGTTGCTGAATCAATTTAGCCTCCCCGGCCGACACAGATCCGACACGGACGACGTCGCCGAGAGCACCGCCGACGACGGCGGTGCGAACGCCGGGGGAGTGACGGACACAGGAGAGACATCGTGGTTGATCTCACTCGCCGAGCGCTGCTCGGCGCGATCGGACTGGGCATCGTGGGCACGGTGGTCTCGTGGCCCCGCCTCACCGGTTCCGACATCCCCGGACGCGGAGGGGACACGCTCACCGTCGCGCTGTTCGGGACGCAGCAGGACGCCGTGGCGCGCCAGTCGCTGGTCGAGGGCTTCCAGCGCAAGCATCCGAAGACCGAGGTGCGCATCGTCGCGATCCAGGGTCAGGACTGGAGCGAGTACTTCGCCAAGATCCTGACCATGATCGCCGCCGGCACGCCGCCCGATGTCGTCACCGTCGCGACCGAGGGATCGCAGCTCTTCGCCTCGCGGCTCGCGCATCCTCTCGACGACTACGTGCGGCGCGATGCGAGCGAGATGCAGGAGTACTTCGACGACGTGCATCCGTCGCTCATCGAGTCGTTCATGTACCAGGGGAGCCTCTTCCAGCTGCCCGACAACTTCAACGCGGCGAACGTGTTCTACAACACCCAGGCGCTGGAGCGCGCGGGGCTGGAGCGGCCCGCCGACGACTGGACCCTCGAGGACTTCCTCTCGACCGCGCGAGCGATGAAGCAGAGCGCCTCGGGTCAGTTCCTCCCGTACTTCTGGAACAACCGCCTGTGGGGCGGGGCCGTGCCGTGGCTCTACGTCAACAACACCAGCTTCCTCCGTGAGGAGAAGGCGCCGGGCGGTGACTGGTTCTGGAACCGCTTCTATCCGGGAGAGTCCGGGCGCAGCGGAGGCTACATCTGGCAGGAGGCCGACGCGCTGAACGATCGGGCGGTCGAGAGCTTCTCGGTGCTGCAGAGCATGGTCTCGGAAGGGCTCGCTGCGAACCCCGCCCAGGGCGGCGGCAACGAGCTGGTCTCTCTGTTCTCATCGGGGTCGGTCGGCATGACTCCCGCCGGCGGATTCTGGGTGCAGGGCCTCGCCGAGGCAGGTGTGGCGAACGATGCATACGACGTGACCTACTTCCCGCGGATGTCGGGTCAGCGGCACCAGTTCGGCGCCGGCGGGTACGCGATCATGGAGACCTCATCGCGCAAGGACGAGGCCTGGGAGTGGCTCAAGTACTGCGTCTCTCTCGACGGCATGCGCATCGCGCACCCGAAGCCCGATTCCTCGTCGCCGCGGCGCTCGCTCAACACCGAGCTCTACGGGGCCGGGGTCGGCCCCGCGCACTGGGATGTCTTCTACGACACTCTCGAGAAGTTCCCCGACACCGGCCCGATGCCGGCGCCGCCGCAGCAGGCCGCCGTCGAATCGGCCCTGATCAAGAACGTGGTCTCGACGATCACGAACGGCCCCTCGGGCGTGCGGCGCGGTCTCGAGACCATGCAGCGCGATCTCGAACTCGCACTGGGAGGACGCTGATGTCCACGAGCAGCACACAGACCGTCACGATCCCCGCGGCGGTGCGCACGCAGACCGGCACGGCGGCGCGGTCGGGGAGGTTCTTCGTCTGGATCTTCCTCGCGCCGACCCTGATCGGCCTCGGGCTCTTCAATCTGCTTCCGATCGTCGGCTCTTTCGTGCTCGCGTTCTTCCGGTGGGACATCATCTCGGCGCCGGAGTTCGTGGGTCTCGACAACTTCGTCGATCTCGCGACCAACCCCACGGTGAGCGTGTCGTTCCTCAACACGATCGGCTTCGTGGTCGTCGCGGTGTTCCTGCAGCTCGCGGTCGCGCTGGCCCTGGCGATCCTCGTGCAGTCGAAGATGCCGACGTGGCTGCGCAGCTTCTTCCGATCCGCCCTGTTCTTCCCGCTCATCCTGTCGGCCGCCTCGGTGTCGCTGATCATGGCCTACCTGTTCAATCAGGAGTTCGGCCTCGTGAATCAGACGCTCAACCTGATCGGCATCGCCGACGTGGGCTGGCTGACCACGGGGCTGGGCGCCAAGGTGGTCGTGCTGCTGGTGTACCTGTGGCAGAACTTCGGCTTCACGTTCCTGCTGTTCATCGGCGGCCTGGCGGCGATCCCCGGCGAGGTCTATGAGGCGTCGTCGCTCGACGGGGCGACCGGCTGGAGCCAGTTCCGACTCATCACGCTGCCGCTGATCAGCCCCACGATGCTCGTCGCCTCGGTGATGGCCATCATCAACGCGCTGCAGATCTTCGACCAGCCGTGGGTGCTGACCCGCGGCGGCCCGGGGGATGAGACGAGGACGGCGGTCATGGTGATCTACGAATCCGCCTTCCGGCAGCTCGACTTCGGCGGAGCATCCGCGATCGGCATCGTGCTCACGCTGCTGATCATGCTCGTCACCGCCATCCAATTCCGGCTGAGCCGCCGATTCGTCTTCTACGGGTGAGGCAATCATGACCACGACAACGACCACCGCTCCGGCTGCTCCCTCGCGGGCCACGCCGCCTTCCGCCGCCCCGCAGACGCAGCCGTCGAGGCGGTCGTGGATGTACGGCCTCGGCACCGGCGCCAAGTACTTCATCCTGGCGCTCGCCGCCTTCCTGACCCTCGGGCCGGTGGTGTGGACGCTGTTCACAGCCCTCACCCCGACCGACAGCGTGACGCAGCAGGTCAGCCCGGGCTTCGGAGCCTTCGTCGACGTGTTCGCCCGCATCCCGGTGTGGCTGTATGCCTGGAACAGCGCCCTCGTCGTGCTGCTGGTGGCGGCCGGGCAAATGCTCTCGGCGGCGATGGCGGGCTACGTGTTCGCGAAGTTCGAGTTCCGCAGCAAGAAGATCCTGTTCGCGCTGGTGCTGGCGACCATGATGGTGCCCCTGCAGGTCACGATCGTCCCCGTGTTCATGCTGGTGCGTGGAATGGGCCTCGCCGACACGCTGCTCGCGCTGATCGTGCCGGCGCTCCCCACCGCATTCGGCACGTTCCTGATGCGGCAGTACTTCCTCGGCATCCCGGCCGAACTCGGAGAGGCGGCGCAGCTCGACGGCGCCGGTCCCTGGCGCACGTTCTTCCGCGTGTATCTGCCGCTCGCCACTCCGGCGCTCGCGATCGTCGGCATCCTGGCGTTCAACTACCACTGGAACGAGTTCTTCCGACCTCTCATCATGACCATCAGCGAGCAGAACTTCACGCTGCCACTGGGCCTCGTGACGCTGCAGGGCAACCTCGGCACCGGCAGCATCTCGACCGTGCTGGCGGGCGTGATCCTCTCGATGATCCCCGCGCTGCTGGTCTTCTTCTTCGGCCAGAAGCCGCTGCGCGAGGGTCTCACGGCCGGCGTCGGCAAATAAGCCGCCTTGCCGCTGCGCACCACCTGTCCCGTCGACCTTCCCCCGCTTCACAGAAAGACCTCAGCACCGGTGACTTCCACTGACCTCCTTCCCGTCCGCACCACGCACCCTCGCCTGCACTTCGCTCCGCGGCAGAACTGGATGAACGATCCGAACGGCCTGGTCTTCCACGACGGCCTGTACCACCTCTACTTCCAGTACAACCCGCTCGGGTCCGGTCACGGGAACATCAGCTGGGGTCACGCGACCAGCCCTGATCTGACGCGGTGGACCGAGCACGCGCCCGCGATCCTCTGGGACGACGACGCGCAGATCTTCTCAGGATCGGTCGTGGTCGACCACGGCAACACCTCGGGCCTGGGCACCGAGGCGGCGCCGGCCCTCGTGGCGCTCTACACCGCCGCGGCGCCGGAGCACCAGGCTCAGAGCCTCGCCTACAGCGTCGACGGCGGATACACGTGGACGAAGTACGCCGGGAATCCGGTGCTCGACCGCGGCACGAGCGACTTCCGCGACCCGAAGGTGTTCCGCTACGACGACGGTCACGAGGCCTACTGGGTGATGGTGGCTGTCGAGGCACAGGACAGGCAGGTGCTGTTCCACCGATCCGACGACCTCATGACCTGGGAGTTCCTGTCGTCTTACGGCCCCGCGGGTCCGGTCGGGGGCGTCTGGGAATGCCCCGACATGTTCCCGCTCGCTGTCGATGGAGACGACGACGACGTGCGCTGGGTGCTGCTGATCAGCATGAACCCGGGAGGCATCGCCGGTGGATCGGGGACGCACTACGTCGTCGGGGAGTTCGACGGGGTCTCGTTCACACCGGATGCGCCGCACGCGGCCCCCGACGCCGACGGCGGCTGGTCGGTGCCACCGCGTGCCGAGCTGGAGCAGTACGGCTGGATCGACTTCGGTCCCGACTGCTACGCGGGGGTGACCTTCGACGGACTCGGGAGAGGCGAGCGCACGCTGATCGCATGGATGGACAACTGGGAATACGCACGCGAGATGCCGGCTGATCGATCCGCTCCGCAGCGCAGTGGCATGACTCTGCCGCGCCGCCTCTCGTTGACTCGCCGACCCGACGGCAGCGTGCGACTGCGACAGCAGCCCTCCGCGACGTTCGACGGTCACGAGGAGTCGGTGCGGTTCGGTCGGCTGGATGCTGCCACCGCGGTCGACGCACGCGATGCGGGAGCGATCCGCCTGCGCGTGCAGGCATCGGTCGGCGACGCCCGCGGACTCGAGCTCCGCCTCGAGGCCGCGGAGGCAGCGGGGGGTGAAGCGGGCGTCGGAACCACCGAGCGGGATCGCGCCGTCGTGGTGATCCGGTACGACCGGATGCGTGGACGCGTCGAGCTCGACCGCTCGGCCCGTGCGAGCGACCTGCCCGCCGCCTTCGCGCAGGGCCAGTCGATGCCGGTCGACCCGGCAGGCCGGATCGAGTGGGAGGTCTGGGTCGACTCCCTCAATGCAGAGGTCTCGTCGGTCGAGCTGTTCGCAGAAGGCGGCGAACGCGTGATGACCGCGCTCGTGCCGGCATGGCCGGGTGGCTCGATCGTGCTGAGCCCGCTCGACGGCATCGTGGCCGATGCGACGCTCGGCATCGTGAGCGCACGGTGACGGGCATGCGCATGCTGGTCGTCGGCGAGGCGCTCGTCGACATCGTCGACGGGCACGCGCATCCCGGCGGGTCTCCCATGAACGTCGCGGTGGGGCTCTCCCGCCTCGGACTCGCGACCACGCTGCTTGCGAGGATCGGCGACGACGAGCACGGTCGGATGCTCGAGAGGCATCTGACGGGGGAGGGGGTGCGGCTCGCACGGGGCACCGTCGTCTCCGGCGCCCGCACGTCGCGCGCAGTGGCGACGCTTGATGCCGAGGGTGTCGCGACGTACGACTTCGACCTCGATTGGCAGCTGCCTGACGCGCTGGCCGCCTCGCCGGGCGACGAGCTCGACGACGTCGATCTCGTGCACGTGGGGTCTCTGGGCGCGGTGCTCGAGCCGGGGGCCGAGGTGGTCAGAGCGCTCGTGCGCGCGGCCCCCGCCTCTGCGCTGCGCACGTACGACCCGAACGTCAGAGTGCAGCTGATGGGCCCCCGAGCCGTTGCCGTGGTGCGGGTGGAGGAGATCATGCGCGCCTCCCATGTCGTGAAGCTGAGTGACGCCGACGCCGCATACCTGTATCCCGAGCTCGACGTCGAGGCCGTGTTGCAGCGCATCCTCGCCCTCGGGCCGCGGCTCGCCGTGGTCACGCGCGGCCCCGAGGGGTGCCTGGCTGCACGGGCGCGCGATCCGCAGCCCCTCGTCGGGCGAGCGGTCGCGGTCGACGTCGTCGACACGATCGGCGCCGGCGACGCCTTCATGTCGGGGCTGCTGTTCGGCCTCGTCAGCACGGGCGCCGCGACCGCGCTCGCCGCGGAGACCGACACGGAGACGGATACGGCCACGCCCGGCGAGCGTTCGCGCGACCGCATCCAGAGATCGATCGACCTGGCGCTCGCGAGCGCGGCCGTCGCGGTCTCGCGCGCCGGGGCGTCGCCGCCCTATCCGCACGACCTCAGCTGAACAGGATCAGCACGTACGCCGCAAAGGTCACCAGGTGAGCCGCACCGTGCATCGCCGTCACCCGCTTGGCGCCGAACGTCGTCACCGACAGCAGCAGCGTCACGCCGAGCATCAGCAGGTTCGCGGGGGATTCGGCGAGGATCACGGTCTGCCCGGTGAGCATCCCGATGATCAGCACTGCGGGGATCGTGAGCCCCACGGTCGAGACGAGGGCGCCGTGGCAGAGGTTGTTCACGCGCTGCGCCTCGCCGCCCAGAGCCGCACGCACCGACGTGATCGACTCGGGGAGGAACACGATCATGGCGATCAGCACGCCGGCGAGGGCGGGTGGAGCACCGAGGCGCCCGAGTCCGTCGTCGAGCAGAGCTGCCATGTCGTGCGAGAGCAGCACGATCGGCACGACGGTGATCACGAGCAGCGCGAGCCGGACGACGATCTCGCGGCGGTTCTCGCCCAGCACCGCGACGATGCCGCCCGATGATCCGCTGGTCTCGTGCTCGGCAGCACGCTCGTGCAGGCGGGGATCGACCTCGGTGAAGTCCGAGGCCTGAGACCCCATCTGCCGATACAGGAAGAACGCGTACAGGCCGAGGGTCAGGATGATGATCGGGAGCGCCTGCCCGGGCGTGTACGAACCCGCGTCGCCGATCAGGGCGGGCAGCGCGAACGCCATCGCACCGAGCACGATGAGCATGGCGAGGTAGGCCGAGGTGCCGGTGCGGTTGTGGGCCATACCGCCGCGGCGCAGACCGCCGAGCAGCAGGCAGAGGCCGATCACCAGGTTGAGGATGATCATCGCGACGGCCATGACCGAGTCGCGGGCGATCGTCGCATGCTCGCCGGGCCCGAGCATGACCGCCGAGATCAGGATGACCTCGATCAGCACGATCGAGAGAGTCAGCACCAGCGATCCGTAAGGATCGCCGAGCTTATGGGCCAGTGCTTCGGCCTGCTTCACGACCCCGAAGGCGCACGCGATGATCACGGCGATGATGCCGGCCAGTGCGATGATCAGCGTCGGCGCGGGAGCAGGCGCCGCGATCACGGGGTGGATCAGCAGCAGCACGCCGAAGGCGCCCCAGCCGAGGACGATCCGTCCGACATCGCCGGCGCCCACCAGGCGGGTCGGTGTGGTCTGAGACATCTGCAGCTCCTTCGAGGCGGGGCCGTCCCCGATGCGAGAGGCGCCCGGGTCGTCCCGGCCGCGGTGCTGTGTCAGCGTCCTGCCTCGATGGTACGCGAGCGGCGTGCCCGGCACCTGATCAGCAGCAGATCAGCGGCTGATCACGCGCTGTGCACCGTTCGCGCGCCCTCAGCGTCGCGCGCGGGCGCGTGTCTTCGTGACGCCGTTCAGGGTGGCTCGCACCGGCGTCCCGAGATAAAGGCCGAGCGACGCGCCCGAAGCCAGAGCGACGCCGATCACGACCGCATCCACGAGCGATCCGCCGATGCCGAGCACTCCGGTCCCCGCCCCCGCCGCATGCACCATCTCGAGCAGGCCCTGGAACACCGCGACTCCGGGCACGAGAGGCACGATCGCGGCGGTCGTCACGGCGACCGACGGCACGTGCAGGTTGTGGGCGATCAGCACGCCGACGAAGCTCGCGAGCAGGGCTCCGATCGCGCTCGCGGCCGCGGGGTGCAGCTGCAGCGCGACCATACTCGAGTACCCGGCGATCGTGATCGCACTCAGCAGTGCGCTCACCAGGATGATGCGCGTCCCCGCGCCGTTGAACACGGCGACCGCGATCGCGATGATGACGGCACCGATGAACTGGTTCAGCAGCGGTCCGAACGGCGCGGGGTCGTCGGGCAGGTCCATCGTGAACCCCAGCACGCTGCCGAGCTGCAGGCCGACCAGGATGCCGATCACGACGCCGAGCGTCTGCATCGTCAGGTCGAGGATGCGTCCGCCAGCGGTCAGCGCGAAGCCGTCGATCGCGTCCTGCGCGGCGCCGACCACCGTGAGGCCCGCCAGCATCAGCACGATTCCCGAGGCGACGATGATCGAGGGGCGGATGCCGATGAACGGCTCGATGCCCGCCGACCCGAGCGCCGACACGGCGACCGCGACGACGGTGGTGACGAGCGCCCCCGCGATCTGGCTGAAGAACAGCGGCACCCGGATGCGCGCGAGGCCCGCCTGGGTCACAGCCGCTCCGAGCGCTGCGACGAAGGTGAGGCCGACGATGATCGGCGAGGCGCCGAGCATGATGCTGACCCCGACCGCGAGCAGGGCGCGTGCCA
The DNA here is from genome assembly GCF_904831005.1 of Microbacterium hydrocarbonoxydans. Lineage (NCBI taxonomy): Bacteria > Bacillati > Actinomycetota > Actinomycetes > Micrococcales > Microbacteriaceae > Microbacterium > Microbacterium hydrocarbonoxydans. The sequence continues at coordinate 3,279,998 of NZ_LR882982.1, forward strand.
CGACGACGACCGGCTGCTGGTAGCGGAACGGCACTCGGCGGATGACGCGGAACGCCGTGCGCGCCGACTCGAGATCGAGGCCGTCGGCGATGTCGGCGACGAGCGCCTGCACCCGCTGCAGCTTGTCGTGGTCGGGGGCGGCGACCCGCACGACCCGCACCAGCGTCTCGGGCCACACCTCGCCGCTGAGGTGGAACGACACGGTGATCGAGTTGTAGGTCACGTCGACCTGCACGCCGCGCATGCCGTAGGCGTCGCACACGCGGATGATCGCGAGGGTGACCTCGTGCGCCGAGGCGCCGACGGCGAACATCGCCTCGCCGATGCGCGTCGCGAGATCGAGCACGCGAGGCACAGTGCGCTCGTCGATCACGGGCATGGCCTCGGTGTGAGCGACGGAGGAGGGATCGGTGTGCAGGATTCTGCGCACCGAGGCGAGCAGTCGCCGTGGGGGCTTCGGGGACATCCGTCCATTCTCCCATCCGCAGAGCCCGTGACGGGATGGGTACGGACGTACGCAGGTTGCTATCCTCGACGCATGACGGACGAGATCGAGCGCGCGCCGGCCGGAACCCGCAGCGGCAGGCGGAACGATCCGGAACGCCGTGAGCGCATCATCAGCGCGTGCCTCGACGTGATCGCCGAGTCGGGAGTCGCCGGGGCCTCGCATCGCCGCATCGCCGCGGCAGCCGGCGTGCCGCTGGGGTCGATGACTTATCACTTCGCGGGCATCGACGAGCTGCTGCACGAGGCGTTCACGCGGTTCGCCACCACGGTGAGCTCACGCTTCGAGGAGCGCATGGCCGCAGCATCCGATCCGGCATCGGCCCGTGCAGCGGTCGTCGCGATCATCCTCGAGGATGTGGCGCGTGGCAATGACGAGCTCGTGCTCTCGCACGAGCTCTACACGCTCGCCGCTCGTGAGCCCGCGTACCGCGCGCTCACGACCGCCTGGATGCGGCGCAGTCGCACAGCGCTCGAGCGCCACTTCGACCCCGAGACGGCGAGGCTGCTCGACGCGATGATCGAGGGTGTGTCGATCCACCGCGCCCTCGACGACGAGCCCAGAGGCATCGCAGAGGTCGAGGACGCGGTGGAGCGGATCGCCGGTCAGTCCAGCGAGAACAGCGTGTAGCTGTCGGCGTTGTCGGCGTCGATCACGACGCAGTCGATCGACTGCTTCTCGTCGGCGCCGGTCTCGCCCGTGCGGATGAAGCTGTCGGCCTGCTGCACCGCGAGCTGCGAGATCAGCACGGCCGGCTGCAGACCGGTCGCGAGCAGCGAGCCCGCCTTGATCGCCTCGACCGCGTCGGGGCTGCCGTCGAATCCGGCGATCACGATCTTGTCGCTGAGCCCCGCGGCTTCGACGGCCGCGACCGCGCCGAGCGCCATCGTGTCGTTGCCCGCGATGATCCCCTGGATGTCGGGGTCGCGCTGCAGCAGCGTCTCGATCTTGGTGAACGCCTCGTCCTGGCTCCAGTTCGCGGTCTCCTGTGCGACCGAGGTGAGGTTCGGGTACTGCGAGATGACGCTCGCGAACGCCTCGGAGCGCACTCCCGCGTTCGTGTCGGACTCCTTGCCCGTCAGCTCGATGTACTTGCCTCCGTCGGGCAGTGCCGCGACCCATTCCTCCGCCACGGCTGCAGCGCCCTGCGCGTTGTTCGCGACGATCTGCGCGGCGGCGACGCCGGTCTCGTTGATCTCGCGGTCGATGAGGAACACGGGGATCCCGGCGTCCTTCGCTTTCTGGATCGGCCCGATCGACGCATCGGCGCCGGCGTTGTCGAGCACGATCGCCTTGGCGCCGTTGCTGATCGCGGCGTCGATGAGCTCGCTCTGCTTGTTCGGGTCGTCGTCGTGAGAGGCCACCGACGTCTCGTAGCCCAGCTTCTCGGCCTCGGCCTGCGCGGCGTCGGCCTCTGCCTTGAAGAACGGGTTGTCGTGCGAGGGCGTGATGATGGCGATCGTGCCGCCCGCGTCATCCGAGCCCGACCCCGAGCCTTCGGACGCGTCGCCTCCGCCCGAACTGCACGCGGTGAGTCCGAGGACCAGGGTGAATGCCGCTGCTGCGGCGAGGATACTGCGTCGCATGATTCTCCTTCGATCGTGCTGTGGGTGCTGCGGTCGTCGCAGCGGGATCACGCCGAGACCGGCGTCGACTGTGGGGGCGTCGCCTGGGGCGGCGCGGACTGCCTGTTCGCCGCGGCGAGAGAGGCGTTCTTCGAACGGGTGATGCGCTGCTGCGCCTGATCGAGCATCACGGCCAGGATGATCACGGCGCCCTTGATGGCGATCTGCCAGAACGTCGAGACCCCGACGAGCACGAGGCCGTCGCTGAGGAATCCGATCACGAAGGCGCCGATGAGCACGCCCCGCACGTTGCCTCGGCCACCGGTCAGGGCCGCACCGCCGATGACGACCGCGGCGATCGCATTGAGCTCGAACGTCTCGCCGAGCTGCGGAGCGGCGCTCGTCAGCTCCGACGAGATGATGAGGCCCGTGGTCGCGGCGCAGAAGCCGCTGATGAGATAGACCCGCAGCTTCACCTTGCGCACCGGCACGCCCGAGAGCTCGGCCGCCCGCTCGTTGCCGCCGGTCGCGTAGACCCAGCGCCCGAACGGCGTCTTGCGCAGTACGAACGACGCGATGACGGCGAACACGACCATGATCCAGATGGCGGTGGGGATGCCGAGGATGCGTCCGCCGCCGATCAGCAGGAAGCCCTGATTGCCCAGCTCCGCGCTGCCTCCGAGTCGGGGATACGTGGTGCCGTTCGAGATGAGCAGGGCGGCGCCGCGGGCGACGTAGAGCATGCCGAGCGTGGCGATGAAGGGCGCCACGTGGAATCTGGTCACCAGGATGCCGTTGATGAACCCGACGAAAGTGCCGACGGCCAGAGCGATCACGACGACGAACCACACCTGCGGGTAGACGACGATGTCGAACAGCGTCAGCTGCCAGCCCTGCAGCATGGTTCCCGCGACGACGCCCGAGAGGCCGACGGTCGAGCCGACCGAGAGGTCGATGCCGCCCTTGAGGATCACGAACAGCATCCCGAGGGCGAGGATCGCGTTGTACGCCACGTGCTTGGTCATCGTGACGAAGTTGCCGACGCTGAGGAACGAGTCCGAGAGCAGCGCGAAGATGATGATGAGCACGATGAGGGCGATGAACGCTCGGCCCTCGAGCAGCACCGAGCCGATGTCGAGGTTCTGCAGCCGGCCGCGGCGCACGTCGTCGTTCTTGCTGGTGGTCATTGCTCGCTCCCTGAGGCGTCGTCTGTGTGTGCTTCTCCCGAGGCGACCATGAGGTCCTCCCGGCTCGTCGTGCGCGGGTCGAACTCGCCGACGACATGCCCCTTCGACATGACGACGATCCGGTTCGAGACCCCGAGGGCCTCGCCGACCTCGCTGGTGGCGAAGAGCACCGCGAGCCCCCTCCGGGCCTCACGGGCCATGAGTGCGAAGATCTCGGCCTTCGCCCCCACGTCGATCCCGCGCGACGGCTCGTCGAGCAGGATCACGCGCGGGGCCGTCATGAGCGCCTTGCCGATCACGACCTTCTGCTGGTTGCCGCCCGACAGCGAGGTGATGGACGCTCCGGGGCCGGCGGCTTTCACCCGCACGTCGGCCATTCCGGCGGTCACGGCCTCGCGTTCGGGCCGACGGCGGATCCACCCGAACCGCGTGAAGGCGAGCAGATGGGCGAGCGCGATGTTCTCGCCGACCGACATGGTCTGCACGAGCCCGTCGCGCTGCCGATCCTCGGGGACCAGTGCGAGACCCGAGGCGATGCGCTCGCGCACGCTCTGCCGGGCGATCTCGTCGTCGTGCACGAACACGGTGCCCCGCTGGATGACAGAGCGTCCGGCGAGTGCCTCGAGCAGCTCGGTGCGCCCCGCGCCCATGAGCCCGTAGAGGCAGACGATCTCGCCCGCTCTGACGTCGAGATCGAGGGAGTCGACGGCGAGGCGGCTCGGATTCGACGGGTCGGCCACGGTCACACCGCGCAGCGAGAGTGCGACGGGCCCGAACTCGTCGAGTAGATCGGGAGCGAGGTCGTCGGCGGCGCGGCCGACCATGTTCGAGATGACCCAGTTCAAGTCGATCTCGTCACGATCGCCGGTCGCCACCAGTGCGCCGTCGCGGAAGACGACCGCGTGATCGGCGATCTCGAGCGCCTCTTCGAGATGGTGTGAGATGTAGACGATCGCGACGCCGTCGGCGGTCAGCTCGCGGATCAGGGAGAACAGCACCTCCACCTCGTTGCCGCTGAGCGCCGAGGTGGGTTCGTCCATGATGAGCACCCGCGCGTCGCCGGCCAGCGCGCGAGCGATCTCGACGACCTGCTGCTGGCCCAGACGCAGGTCGCCCACGAGCGTGCGCGGATCCAGGTCTTCGGCGAGCCGGCGCATCAGGTCGCGAGTCTTGGCGGCCTCTGCGCGATCGTCGACGATGAGACCGCCGCGGGTGTACTCGCGCCCCATGAAGATGTTGTCCTTGATGCTGAGGTTCGGTGCCAGGCTCAGCTCCTGGTGGATGATCGCGATGCCGCGGCGTGATGCGTCCACCGTGTCGGCGAGCACGATCTCCTCACCGTTCAGCGTGAGGATGCCCGCGGTCGGCGTCTCGACGCCCGACAGGATCTTCATGAGCGTCGATTTGCCGGCGCCGTTCTCGCCGAACAGCACGGTCACCGAGCCCGCACGGATGTCGAAGTCGACGCCCTTCAGCGCATGGGTGGCGCCATAGACCTTCGAGACACCTCGGGCGCTCATGACCACGCCGTCGATCACCGCGGTATCGGCGCGTGTCGTCATCAGCCGACCTCGAGAGACACGGGCACGACCGAGACGAGCGCGGGGTTGACGCGCGTGAACGCCCCGGTGACCGTCACGGTCTGGCCCTCGGTCGGCAGTGTGGCGTCGGCGAGGACGCCGTCGCGCACCCGCTCGTTGAACACCGTGGCGACGTTCTGGAACTCGAGCTGGTTCGTGAAGTCGTTGAACGAGACGGTGCCGGTCACGTCGCGCAGCGCCGTGCCGTTGATCGCAGGGCCGACCTGGAGCTGCACCACGACGTCTGCCGGGACGCCGTCGACGGTGACCGGCAGGATGGATCCCTGCTGCGCGCCCGCGACTGCGGTGAATGTGACCGGGAAGCTGTAGGCGCTGCCGGTGCCGGCGGCATGGCCGAACTCCGATTCGTCGGCACCCGCGGCGAGGTCGCCGAGCAGGGTCGCGAGGTCGACGGCCTCGTCTTCGATCTGGGGCACCACCTCGCTTTCGAAGCGCTCATCCGCGTACGCGGCGGGGTCGAAGGCGCCTTCGCTGGCGGCTGCGGCGGCGTCTTCGAGCGAGACGTAGGTCGTGGTGGCGAAGCCCGCCCCGACGATGGCGACGAGGGCCACGGTGAGGGGGAGCCAGGTGGGGATCCTGGGTCGACGCGCCGTCGCGTTCATGTCCTGCTCCTTCGCAGATCACCGGCTCGGAGACCTCCGAGATATCAACCGGTTGACCAAAAGGTAGCAAAAGAAGGGCGTGAAAAGAAGACCTTCATCGATCTCTCGGTGCGCTGTGACGGCTGACGCCCTAGCGTTGCAGGCATGGCCTACCCTCGCGTCTACTTCTCCGTCACCAAGAGCGAAGACGATTTTCTCGCCGACTACGAACCGTCGCTGGCGACGTGGGCGGAGAAGGACGGGATGACGCTGCTCATGCGCGCTCTGCGCAACGGCGACCCCGCCAGCCGGGTCGCGATCGCCACACGGCTGCTCGATGACGGCGCCGACGCCGGCGCGCAGACCGAGAGCCATGTGAACGCGCTGCACATTCTGCTCAGTGCCACCGCGCACGATTTCGCCGCCGAGACGCCCTTGCTCACTCGACTGATCGAGGGTGGCGCCGACATCAATGCCGACAGTGGTCGCCGGTGGGGCACACCGCTGCAGACGCTGAGTCGGACGTTCAAGTTCTCGGACGAGGATCTGGCCCCGTTCTACGACGTGCTGTTCGCTCGCCCCGAGCTCGACGTCGTCACCGCGTCCGGCAAGGGGCGCAGCGTGACCGAGAGCGCTGAAGCCGCGATCGACCACCGGGCAGACCTGCTGGCACGCTGCCGCGCGCATTCCGAGCGATACGCGCAGCGCTGACGTGAACTCCGTGGGAGACGCGGATCGGCGTCCCCCACGGAGTGATCAGTGGGCTCCGACCGCACCCTCGGCGGTCTCGACGACGACCTCCTCGGTGCTGTGCCGACGCGCGGTGCGCAGCAGCACGGCCGCGAGAACCGCGACGACCGCCGTGACTCCCGCGCCGACGAGCATCGCGGAGTGAAGGCCCGACAGGAATGCATCCTGTGCGACCGCCGTCGCCTCGCCGCCGAGACCCGTGGGCACGATGCCCTGGGCGAGCTCGTCGGTCTGGGTGCCGGTCAGGTCCAGCTCCGACGCTCCGCTGGCGCTTCCCGCCCCGACCACGGCGGCGAACACGGCGGTGCCCAGGGCGCCGCCGAGCTGCAGCATCGTGGCCTGGAAGCCGCCGGCGACACCGGCGAGATGCACCGGCGCGCTGCCGACCACCGCGTCGGCGCCGGCCGTCATCGTGAGCCCGACGCCCATGGCCAGCGTGACGAAGGGGATGGCCATCGCGATGTACGGCGTGTCGACGCCGATCGGGGTCAGCGCCACGAGTGAGAGGGCCACGAGTGCGAGCCCGATCGTCATGGTCACCCGCGTGCCCAGGCGGCTCACCAGCACGGCTCCGATCGGCGAGGCGATGATCGACACCGCCGACAGCGGGAGCAGCATGACGCCGGCGACGACACCCTCGACGCCGCGCAGGTTCATCAGGAAGAGACTCAGGAAGAACGTCACGCCGAGAAGGGCGAAGAAGTTCGCCCCCACGGCGAGTCCGCCGATCGAGAAGCCGGGCTCACGGAAGAGCGACATCGGCAGCAGCGGATGGGCGCTGCGGAGCTCGACCAGCACGAACACGACGAGCACCGCCACGGCGCCCGCGAGCACGAACCGGGTGCGCGCGTCGCCCCAGCCCCAGTCCTCGGACTGCACGATCGCGAGGACGACGCCTGCGAGGCCGATCGCGAGCAGGATGACTCCCGGCACGTCGAACCGCACCGTCGAGCTGCCGGCTGTCGACTCGCGCACGACCAGGGCGGTGAAGATCACCGTGAGCACGGCGATGGGGGCGTTGATGAAGAAGATCGACTCCCAGCCGAGGGTGGCCACCAGCGCGCCGCCCACGATCGGGCCGGCCGCGATCGCGACCGACGAGACGCCGCCCCAGATGCCGACCGCCATGCCGAACTTCTCGCGGGGGAACGTCGCCCGCAGGATCGAGAGGGTCTGCGGCATGAGCATCGCCGCACTCACGCCCTGCAGGGCGCGGAACACGATGACGCCGGTCGCGCTGCCGACCAGGCCGATCGCGACGGAGGTGAGGGCGAAGGCGATGACGGCGACGATGTAGATGCGGCGCCGGCCGAAGCGATCGCCGAGCGTGCCGCCCAGGATCAGGCACACCGCGAGTCCGAGCAGATACGAGTGCGTGATCCACTGCAGCTGGGTGAAGGAGGTGCCGAGCGAGGCCGCGATCGCGGGGTTCGCGATCGAGACGACGGTCGCGTCGAGGCCGACCATGAACAGGCCCAGCGAGACCGCGATCAGGGTGGCGATCGGATGCCCGCGCAGACCTGCGCGGGGAGGAGCCGAGAGTGCGGCGGTGGAGGTCATGAGGAGTGCTTTCGTCGTTCGTCGGATGCAGGGCGCGACGAGCACAGGGCTTCGCGAGGAGCGCCGTCGGTTGCCCGGAGGACCTGGGTGGCAGCGACGGCGGCTACACGAGCGCCGTCGGCCCTCGTGCCGGTGGCGCTCCCTCAGAAGCGTATGAAATAATACACAAATGACCACGCCATCGCCAATCCCGGATGCGGAGCTGGACCGATTCGCCGATGCGGTGATGTCGATCGCGCATCGCATCGAGCCCCGCGGTCTCGATCTTCCGGGCAGGCGTCGCCTGACGCCACGGGAGATCCTGGTGATGCACGAGGTCGCGGTGACGCCGGGTGTCACGGCGACGCAGATCGCGCGAGGCCTCGACCTGCAGCGCAGCAACGTCAGTGCCACGCTGCACACGCTCGAGCGTGAATCGCTCCTCGTGCGCGTTGCCGCTGCAGACGGTCGAGGGGCAGGCTTCGCCCTCACCGACGAGGCCCGTCGCGAGCTCGCTCTCGTGCGCGCTCATCGCTCGGAGCGGCTGCGCTCGGCATCCGACGATCTTCTGCGTGAGGTCGTCTCGATCTCGGCTGCTCTGTCGCGACTGGCAGGCGGGATCGGAGCAGACCGCCGGGCCGAGTGACGTCTCACTCGTGCTCGGGCAGCACCGGTGTCGACCACCCCGGATCGCGACCGAGCTGGGTGGCCCGACCCAGCGACTGTGCGCCGAAACGGTCGCGGACCGCGTCGAGCGCTGTGTCGATGCGCTCGCCGTCGCCCCAGTCGATCGGAAGTTCCGGCTGCAGATGCGCGGCGCGATCGAGCTGGGTCAGCGAGATGCCGATCAGCGTCACGCCCCTGGCCTCGATCTGCGGCAGTGCCGCGGTCAGCAGGGCGCGGGCCACCGACAGCAGCGTCGCCGTGCGCACGGTGGACACCCCGACAGTGCGAGACCGGGTGGCCTTGGTGTAGTCGCCGAATCGCAGGCGCAGCACGACCGTGCGGCAGGTGCGCTCGCCGTCGCGCAGACGGCGAGCGAGTCGATCGACGATCTGGGTCAGGATGACGTCGAGTTCCTCGGCCGATCGGGGCTTCGTGCCGAGAGCGCGTTGCGAGCCGATCGATCCGCGCCGTCTGGCGGTGTCGACCGGGCGGGGGTCGCGCAGACGAGCGAGCGCGTGCAGATGGCCGCCGGTCGCCGAGCCGAGAAGCCGCTCGGCGGTCGCCGCCTCGAGCTCGGCGAGCTGGCCGACCGTGTGGATGCCGAGGCGGTGCAGCTTCTCGGCGGTGACCGCGCCGACGCCCCACAACCGCTCGACGGGGAGGGGGTGGAGGAACTGCTGCTCGCGTTCGGGGTCGACGATGAGCAGCCCGTCGGGTTTGCTGACCGCGCTCGCGACCTTGGCGAGGAACTTCGTGCGGGCGACGCCGACCGAGATCGCGAGTCCCACCTCGGCGCGCACCCGCTCGCGCAGTCGGGCGGCCACGGCCTCGGGAGTGCCGACGATGCGGCGCAGGCCACCGACCTCGAGAAAGGCCTCATCGATCGAGAGCCCCTCGACGAGCGGCGTCGTGTCTCGGAAGATCGCGAAGACGTCTCGGCTCGCCGCACTGTATGCGTCCATGCGCGGTGGCACGACGGTGGCGTCGGGGCAGAGCTGCAACGCCTGGCGCCCGCCCATCGCGGTGCGGACGCCGCGTGCCTTGGCCTCGTAGCTCGCGGCAAGCACGACCCCGCCGCCCACGATCACCGGCCTGCCTCGCAGGTGTGGGGCGTCGCGCTGTTCGACCGAGGCGTAGAACGCATCGAGATCGGCGTGCAGCACGGTGGCTTCGCCCCGCATCCGGCGCTCCTCTCGACGGGCAGATCGTCGCACGGACCACCGACAGTCGCCGGATCGAAGACCGACGGCCGAGGGTCGACAGCTGCCGCGGGAATAGTTGACCCGCATCGACAGTTGCACTAAATCAACCATCGGCGTATAGTTGACACCAATCAACTTTCTACACAGGAGCTCTACCACTGTGACTACCACTTCCCACACCTCCGCGCCCGAGGCGACCCGGTCGCCGCGCGAGGTCTTCACCGCGATCTCCGGCCTCGTCGTCGGTATGTTCGTCGCCGTGCTCTCGGGCACCGTGGTGTCGACCTCGATGCCTGTCATCATCGCCGACCTCGGCGGCACTCAGTCCCAGTACACCTGGGTCATCACCGCGAGCCTTCTGGCGACCGCCGTCTCCACCCCGATCTGGGGCAAGCTCGCCGACCTGGTCGACCGCAAGATCCTCGTTCAGATCTCGCTCATCCTCTTCACCGCCGGCACCGTGATCGCCGGCTTCTCGACCGACACGAACATGCTGATCGGCGTGCGCGTGCTGCAGGGCATCGGCGTCGGCGGCCTGATGTCGCTCGTCATGATCGCCGTCGCCCTCATCATCTCGCCGCGCGAGCGCGGCAAGTACATGGGCGTCGTCGGCGGGATCATGGCCCTCGGCACGATCGGCGGACCGCTGCTCGGCGGATTCCTCACCGACGTCTGGGGATGGCGCTCGAACTTCTTCGTGGGCGTGCCGTTCGCGCTCCTCGCCCTGGTGCTGCTGCAGTTCACCCTGCACCTGCCCAAGCCGCAGCGCGACACCAAGATCTCGATCGACTACTTCGGCATCGTGCTGCTCGCGGTCGGCGTCTCGACCCTGCTGATCTGGGTCTCGATGGGCGGCAGCCAGTTCGACTGGGACTCGTCGACCAGCATCATGCTCGCTGTGATCGCCGGAGTCGCGATCGCCGCCTTCATCACGGTCGAGTTCTTCGTGAAAGAGCCGATCGTCCCGATGTCGCTGTTCCGCAATCGCACCTTCACGCTGTCGGTCATCGCCTCGATCGCCATCGGCGTCTCGATGTTCGCGACGTCGGTCTTCCTCGCGCAGTACTTCCAGCTCGCCCGCGGCGCCACACCGACCGAGTCGGGCCTCATGACCATACCGATGATCGTCGGACAGATGGGCGCCTCGATCATCATCGGCCAGCTTGTCAGCCGCTTCGGCAAGTGGAAGGGATGGATGGTGACCGGATCGGTGCTCACCACCGTGGGCGTCAGCCTGATGGCCACCCTGCGCTACGACACGCCCTTCCCTCTCGTCGCGGTCTACATGTTCGTGCTGGGTGCAGGTCTCGGCATGGTGATGCAGAACCTGACCCTCATCGTGCAGAACGACACCGCTCCCCAGCAGCTGGGTGCCGCCTCGTCGAACGTCAACTTCTTCCGCACGATCGCAGGCACCATCGGCGTCACCGTCATGGGCGCCATGCTGTCGACCAGCGTCGCGAACTACATGACCGATGCGCTCAAGGGCTTCACGCCGACCACTCCCGATGAGGTCGACGCCCTCACGCACCTCGCCTCGGGCGACGTGCCGAAGGTGACCCAGCTGCCCGACACGATCCGTGCGATCGTCGAGAGCGCCTACGGACACGGCATCGCCGACTCGTTCATCATCGCGATCCCGCTCGCCGTGATCTCGATCATCGCGATCGCCTTCATCAAGAACAAGCCGCTGTCGACCAAGAACGCCGCCGAAGAGCTGCGGGCGCAGGCCGAGGAATCGGTGCTCGAGGTGTCAGAGGCCGAGGTCGGAGGGAACCTCTCGACCGGTGTCATCCGCACCGCGGGTGCCGGAGCCTCCACCACCGCCACCGCCACCGGCTCGGTGACCGTGCTGGAACGCGAAGGCGAGCGCGAGGGCCGGGAGTCGAGGGGCTGACATGGCCACCACGGAGGCCGTCACGGCACCCGACCTCGAGGACGCGATCGGCGACCTCCAGAGTCACCTGAACCTCATCTTCGCGAGGACTCGGACGCTCTGGAGGGAGTCGGCCGCCCGCATCGCCCCCGAGCTGCAGGTCGGCGGCTACAAGCTGCTGACCTTCATCGAGCGGGCGGGCACCGCCAACGCGCATGAGCTGGCCGAGCGATTCGAGATGGACAAATCGGTCATCAGCCGCCAGGTGCGCACTCTCGAGGAGCTGGGACTCATCGAGTCCCGTGCCGATGAGCGCGACGGCCGTCTGCGCGTGCTCACGGCGACGCCGGCTGCTCAGACCGCGCTCGCCGAGTTGCGTCAGGAGCACGGATGGCGGCTGCGCGCCGTGCTCGCCGAGCTCACCCCTGACGAGATCAACGCCGCGTCGAAGGTGTTCCGGCTCCTCTCCGAAGTCTGACCCTGCTCGGTTCGAATCGCTCACTATGCAGTGTCACGCCGCGGAAAACTGCCAAGTGCGCGATTCGAACCGCTCTGACTTCGCCGTAAGCTTTCGGGCATGAGTGCCTCCGACAGCGCCGACCTCGATGAGGCCGTCTCCCGGGTGGAGCACGAGCTCGGCCGACTGTTCGCCCGCATCCGTGTGAGCTGGCGCGAAGCGGCGATCACCGTGCATCCCGATCTGCAGCCGCTGGGGTATCAGGTCCTGACCTCGATAGCCACGGGCAAGGCCACGTCGGCCGGTGCGATCATCGAGCGGCTGCAGACCGACAAGTCGGCCGTGAGCCGTCAGGTGCGTCAGCTCGAACAGCTGGGTCTCGTCGAGAGCGTCCGCGATCCCGAGGACCGACGGGCGCGGGTGCTGGTCGCCACCGACCTCGCCCAGGAGCGGGTCGCGCTCGCGCGCTCGCGCTATGAGGCACGCCTCGGCGAGCGACTGCGCCGGTGGTCGGCTGAAGACCTCGATCACTTCACTCGTCTGCTCGCCGATCTGGGCGGCGCGACGCCCGCTGCACCGTCGGCACCGGATGCATCGGATGCACCGGCTACCCGCGAAGACGAGTCGCCCGCGTCCTGATCGGGGAATACCCGGCAGGCGCCGGGCCTTACCCCTCACTGTGAGCCTTTACGAGTCCGCCGTCTTCGGCGCCCTTCCGCTGTCCAACCGCGTCGTCATGGCGCCGCTGACCCGCACCCGTGCCGACGATGACGGAGTGCCCACCGACACGATGGTGGAGTACTACCGCCAGCGCGCCGGATTCGGACTCATCATCACCGAGGGCACGTGGCCCGCAGCCGAGGGCAAGTCGTACTCGGGGCAGCCGGGCATCGTGACGGCCGAGCAGATCGAGGGATGGCGTCGCATCGCGGATGCCGTGCACGAGGCCGGCGGCACGATCGTGATGCAGCTGATGCACGGCGGACGCGTCTCGCACCCGGCGATCTCGGGACAGCCGCGTGTCGTGGCACCGAGTGCCCTCGCGGCTCCGGGTGAGACGCACACCCCCGAGGGCAAGGCGGCCATGCCGGTCGCGCACGCTCTCACCCTCGACGAGATCCCCGAGGTGATCGAGCAGTTCGCGCAGGCGGCGCGCAACGCGATCGCCGCGGGCCTCGACGGCGTCGAGGTGCACGGGGCCAACGGCTACCTGGTGCAGGAGTTCCTGTCGCCTGTGTCGAACATCCGCGACGACCTGTACGGAGGGTCGCCCAAGAACCGTGCACGATTCGCGATCGAGGTCACGCGGGCGGTCACCGAGGCCGTCGGCGCAGACCGCACCGGCATCCGGCTGTCGCCGCAGCACAACATCCAGGGCGTGCTCGAAGAGGACGACGCCGATGCGCTCGCGACCTACCTCGCCCTCGCCGAGGGCCTCGCCCCCCTCGGCCTCGCCTTCGTCGACGTGCTCAACGCGGCGCCCACGAGCGAGCTCGTGCAGCGCATCCGTCGCACCTCCGGCGCTCCGCTGATCATCAACTCGGGCTTCGCGGCACCGACCACCCGCGACGAGGCCGAGACGCTGGTCTCGGAGGGCTGGGCGGATGCCGTGGCCGCAGGCCGGCCGGCGATCGCGAACCCCGATCTGGTCGAGCGCTGGCGCGAGGATGCCGAACTCAACGAGCCGCGCCCTGCGCTGTTCTACGGTCGCACCGCCGAGGGGTACACGGACTACCCGTCGCTCGAGGTCGCCCGCGCCGACGTCGGCTGAGGCCCGAGCTTCCTACCGTGCAGTCGCGGGTCTGCCCTCGACTGCACGGTAGGGGAGAACATGCAAGGCCCTTCAGGACTGGGGCGGTGCTGCGTAGCGTTCGTGTCAGAGGCGGTTTCACGTCTGCGGACAAGGCGGTTCCTCGTCTCCCGATAGAGGGGGAGAACATGACGCAGCAGACCCGGATCGCATTCGACGACGTCCAGTACGTCCTCGCGCCGGAGCAGGACCTCGTCGATCTGATGGAGCGCATCGAGATCGCAGCGAAGTCGGAGCCGACGTTCGTCGACTTCATGGCGGGAGACCGCCTGGTGAGCGTTCTGGTCTGCGCTGCGACGCGCGTCGTGGTGACCGTGCAGCCGGAGCAGGCAGCCGAGGACTCGCCCTACCTGCCGCTCGCGGTCGAACCGCTGGACTGGGACTACTGACGCGCGCATTCTGCGGGTCGGCCGCGGTCTGTCAACCCTCTATCGAGGCTGCGCGCCTCGGCGCAGGGTGGTCGTCCGACAGCAACCGAGGAGGACGCAATGAAGGCACTCACCTGGCAGGGCACCCGTTCCGTGGCGGTCGAGGAGGTTCCCGACCCGGTGATCGAGCACCCGACCGACGCGATCGTGCGCATCACGTCGTCGGCGATCTGCGGATCCGACCTGCACCTGTACGAGCTGCTCGGTCCTTTCCTCGACAGGGGAGACATCCTCGGACATGAGCCGATGGGCGTCGTCGTGGAGGTGGGCAGCGCGGTCACCGAGCTCGCAGTCGGTGACCGCGTCGTGGTGCCCTTCACCATCTCGTGCGGGCACTGCTTCTTCTGCGTGCGAGGGCTGCAGTCCCAGTGCGAGACCACGCAGGTGCGCGAATACGGCAGCGGTGCCTCCCTGTTCGGATACACGAAGCTCTATGGCCAGGTGCCGGGCGGGCAGGCGGAGTATCTGCGCGTGCCGCTCGCCGACTACAACCACATCAAGGTCGCATCCGACCTTCCCGACGAGCGCTACCTCTTCCTCAGCGACATCCTTCCGACGGCGTGGCAGGGCGTGGAGTACGCGAACGTGCCGGACGGCGGAACCCTCGCCGTCATGGGTCTCGGGCCGGTCGGACAGTTCGTCTCGCGCATCGCGGCGCACCGGGGCCACCGGGTGCTCGCCGTCGACCCTGTCGCGGAGCGTCGCGAGATGGCCGCTCGCCACGGAGTGCAGGTGTTCGACCTCACCGACGACATCACCGACGAGCTGCGAGACCTGACGGGAGGTCGGGGAGCGGATGCCGTCGTCGACGCCGTGGGCATGGAGGCGCATGGCAATCCGGGCGTCTCGATGGTGCAGAAGGCCGTGGGCCTGCTGCCGGATCCGGTGGCACGCCAGGTGTTCGAGAAGGCGGGCATCGATCGTCTGGCCGCGCTGCACACCTCGATCGACGTCGTGCGCCGAGGCGGCACGGTGTCTCTGAGCGGCGTCTACGCCGGAGACGCAGACCTCATGCCCATGAAGACGATGTTCGACAAGCAGGTCAGTCTGCGCATGGGGCAGTGCAACGTCAAGCGGTGGGTCTCCGACATCATGCCGCTCGTCGAGGCGATCGACGACCCGCTCGGCGTCATGGACCTCACGACTCACGAGGCACCGCTCGACGACGCTCCGGGACTCTACGAGACCTTCCAGCGCAAGGAGGACGGCTGCATCAAGGTCGTGCTGCATCCAGAGGCTGCGTGACGCGTCCGCGGATGAAGAACAGCGCGATGAGGCCGACGATGATCACCGCGAAGTTGCCGAGATTCGCGACCCCGCCCACCGGGCCGTCTGCGGGGTAGGCGACCTGCAGGAAGATGCTCGGGTCTGTGCTGGCGTGCAGCAGGATCGGCGCGATGATGGTGCCGGTGACCCGCATGGCGAGGTACATGCAGACGCCGAATGCGAACGTGTAGACGAGCTGGATCAGAGTCGCGATCAGCGACTGGCCGGTGAGCAGGTTGCCTGCGTGCAGCAACGCGAACAGCGCCGAGGAGACGAGAGCGACGATCAGCTCGCGATTCCCTGCTCTGCGGAGCAGGCTCACGACGAACCCGCGAGTGAGCACCTCCTCCGCGAAGCCGATGAAGAGCCCGGCGAGCAGCCACGTCGCGACGACCTCCACCCCGGCCGCGCCGTAGTCGATCGAGAGCAGGTGCAGCACGTTGAACAGCAGCACGACCGCGATCGCGATCCACATCCATCCCCGTCCGCGGATCGGCTGCGCGCCGAAGATCTGCGGCAGCCAGCCGAGCGACGCGCCGAAGGCGGCCAGGAGCACGCACCCGACGAAGATCGGGATGACGTAGAAGACGAGGATGCCGGTGGCGCTCTGCGGGTCGTCGATCTGCGACGCCACAGGGGCGAGCAGCAGCGAGAGGCCGTTGTAGAGCACGAAGTACACGACGACGAGCACGACCGCCCGCCACCATCCGCCCTGCTCCCAGAAGCGCCTCCACGCGGATCGCGACTTCTGCTCGGGATGCGCCACGTCGTTCATCACCGTCTCCTCCGTTGCGCGCGGAGGTCGCGGCGTCACCCAATATATGGGCGCGGCCCGCAGATTCGCGTCAGTCGGCGTGGCCTTCGGCGAGATACGCCAGGCGATGCAGGGTCTCGGCGTTGCGCAGGCGCAGCAGGGGAGCGGTGAGCAGGTCGGGAACAAGCGTGGCCGGTCCCTTCACAGGCTCCTCGTCGATGCGCACCATGGCCCCGCCGTCGTACGCCCGCACCCGCAGAGTCACGCGAGCCTCGCCGATCGGCCAGCCGCGGGCTCGGATGACCATGTGGTGCGGCGGCGCCCACTCCTCGACCACGGTCGTGTCGTCGATGAGCGCCGGCCACACGCCCACCGAATGGTGCAGCTGTGCCCCGGGCTGCGGCCAGGTCTCGTCGACGTCGCGCATGCGCGATGCCCCCACGACCCACGTCGGATAGAGCCAGCCGTTCTCGAGCACCCGGAACACATCGTCGGGAGTGCAGTTCATGGTGCGCACGTTCTTCGCCATCGTGGTCTCCTCCTCGCTCCTCGATGCATCCTGACCCGTGTCGGCCACGCGTCCCAGGGGGTTGACGAGCGGATGCCGAGCAGCATGCGGAACACCCGTCCGGTGCAGAGCCGCTACCACACGCGCCGGGCTCGCGCCTCCCCCCTGTACCCCGGGGCACACGTCTGACAGCGTCGAGCCATGGCACTCATCGATCTCCCCGTGCGGGCCGCGCGCCGACTCAGCGCGCTTGCTCGTGATGACGCTCCTGCCCTGCTCATCCACGGCTACGGTCTCGGGCCACGCATCTGGCGACGCGTGCGGCCGGATGCGCGATCGGCGCCGATGCGGCTGCTCGGTCGCGATGCGATCTTCGTGCGCGGAGTCGAGGGCGTCGAGCTCTTCTACGACGAGAACCGCATCGCCCGCCACGGCGCCATGCCCGCCCTCGTGCAGGAGAGCCTCTTCGGTCACGGCTCGGTGCACAGCCTCGACGGCGCCGCGCATCGGCACCGCAAGGCCACGTTCGTCGATGTCGCGTACGAAGACGAGCAGGTCGCGAGACTGGTGCCGTGGCTCGAGCGCGAATGGGCGGCCGAGCAGCAGGCGTGGCGCGAAGGCGGCACCCGCACCGCGTACGACGCGGCTGTCGGCGCCCTGGGTCGCGCGGTCATGACCTGGGCGGGTCTGCCGGGCACCGCCGCGGCGAAGACGCGCTGGGCGGCACGGCTCGCGCAGATCGTCGACGGCTTCGGATCGCCGTACTCGCCCCAGTACCTCGCGGCTCTCGCCAACCGCTGGTGGTCCGATCGCCATTCGGCGCGGCTGATCGAGGCCGTGCGGCACGGCTCGTTGCGAGCCGAGCCCGGCACAGCGCTCGAGCAGTGGGCGCACCACCGAGACCACAACGGCGACCTTCTCGAGGCGCGCATCGCCGGAGTCGAGCTGCAGAACAGCATCCGCCCCATGATCGCGGTCGCCCGATTCGTCGCGTTCGCGGCCAAAGAACTGCACGACCGCCCGCAGTGGCGTGATCGGATCGCAGAGGAGACTACCGAGCGCGGCGCACTCGTCGGCGGGCCCCTCGCCGTGATGTTCGCCCAGGAGGTGCGACGCACCGCCCCGTTCGTGCCGATGCTGCCGGGCTGGGCGCTCGACGACATCGAGCTCGACGGCCAGAGGGTCGCGGCCGGTGGGCGGGTGGTGCTCGACATCGGCGGCACCGACACCGACGAGCGCTTCTGGGCGCGCGCCGAGACGTTCGACCCCGAGAGGTTCCGAGACGTCGGCGACGACTACGAGGCGCTCGCGGCGTTCATCCCGCACGGCGGCGCGGGTGTCGCGACCGGCCACCGTTGCCCGGGCGAGAAGCTCGCGATCGCGGGACTGTCTGCGGCGATCGCCGTGCTGAGCGACCCCGACCTGCGGATCCTCGACGCCGGTCTCGACGTCGATCCGCGACGGCTGCCCACGAAGCCCCGATCGGGCGCACGGGTGCGTGCGGCGACGGCATCCGGTCGCTGCCCGTTCCACTGAGCGCGCTCCCTCGGGTTGTCAAGGGGCGCGAGATCCGGCCGGTGCGCAGAGAAGCTGGTCGCACCGGAGCCCACCGTACGCACCGGTATGAAGGAGACACCATGTCAG
The DNA here is from genome assembly GCF_904831005.1 of Microbacterium hydrocarbonoxydans. Lineage (NCBI taxonomy): Bacteria > Bacillati > Actinomycetota > Actinomycetes > Micrococcales > Microbacteriaceae > Microbacterium > Microbacterium hydrocarbonoxydans. The sequence continues at coordinate 3,298,337 of NZ_LR882982.1, forward strand.
ATGCACAGGACACCTCGCACCGCGGCGACTCGGAGGAGACGCCGATGATCCCGCATGAGTTGACGCCTCGCCAGCAGTCGGAGGATCCGATCCCGAACGACCCGGATGCCGCGGGCAACGCCGCGAACTCGCCTGACGAGAGCACCGGCGCGGCCGACGACATCGACGAGACGGCGTAGCGGTCAGTCTCTCCCGCTCGTGTCGGTGCCTTCGGGCAGCCGCTCGACGGGGATGATCGCGATGTCCTGCACCTTCCAGTCGAGCTCGGTGATCCGTCGGGCGAGATCGTCGGTCTGCGTCACCGAGACCTTGCGGCGGCGCGGCACCACGAACGCCTCGATGTGGAAGACCTGGCCCCCGTCGCGCATGCGCAGCGACGCCTCGGCGACCCACGGGCGTGAGCGGATGGTCGCAAGCACATCGGCGGCGAGCGGATGCGGGTCTGTGCTGTCGTACGTGCGGGCGCGCTGATCCATCAGGTCGATCACGGCGGTCCGCGTGTTGCGCGCGCCGTCCCAGATGATGCCGAGAGAGATGAAGAGCGCGGCGGCGCCGTCGAGCCACCACACTCCCACCCCCACCCCGAGCACCCCCACGATCGAGGCGACGGTAGTCTGCCAGTCGGCCTTCGCCATGTCGGCGTCGGCGTACAGCAGCTTGTTGTGCAGCACGGGAGCGAGCTTGGCCTTGGCCGGACCGTAGAAGAAGACCGGTCCGACGATCACGACCGCCATCACCGCGACCATCAGCCAGCCGAGCCAGATCGTCTGCCCGAAGAGCTGCACCGTGCCGATCGTCGGATGCTCGCCGGACAGGAGCCCCGTCGCCGCCTCGACCGCGAGGTTGAGTCCGACGGCGAACAGCGCGACGCCGGCGACCAGATGGCCGATCCCCATCGAACGGTGCAACCCATAGGGGTGCTTCACCGTGGGGCGACGTCGCACGAAGATCAGCGCGATGAGGAAGGCGATCTGCGGGATCAGCGACAGCATGTCCTCGATCCAGGCCGTGCGCATGGCCTGGGAGTTGCCGACCACGAGAGCGAGCACGGCGATCGTGACCGAGGTGTAGGCGATCGTGAACCACTCCCATCGCACAGCCGACCGCAGTGCCCGCTGCTGCTCCTCGGGCAACTCGATGCGGCCGATGCGCGTGACACGGGTCATCCGCCGACCTCCTCGTCGAGGTACCGCTCGAGGGTGCTGAGAAAGGCGTTCTCGCCGAGCGGCACGAGCATGACGATCGATCGTCCGTCGGCACCGTCGATGCCGGGGTACCCGCGACTGACTCCTGCCCGGTCGACCCAGGGCGTCTGATCGGTGAAGCCGCCTGCCACCAGGTCGAGGTCGCCGCGCTCCAGCATCATGACGAGGGTCTCTTCCGAGGCGACGGTCCACTCCACGTCCGCGTCGATGCTGTCGGCGAAGTCCGTCACGAGTTCGGGGACGCTGCCGGTCGGCGGCTCGGTGTCGTCCGCCACGAGTCCGGGGTCCGGCGAGACCCCGACGCGCAGCTCGCCGCCCGACACGCTCTGCAGGGTGCCGTCGGGATCGGTGGGGACGGTCAGGCCGCAGCCTGAGACCGCCGTGAGGAGTGCGATCGCGGTCACTGCGCCGACGGCGCGGCCCGCGTGGGCCCTTCGTCTGTTCACGCTGCCATGGTCGCGAAGCGCGCCCCGGTCGGCAATGCGGTTGACGACTGCCCCGGGCGTGGCTAGTGGGCGAGCGTGCGGCCGGCGTGACGGGTGCGGTGTGAGCGATATACCGTAGGGCACATGTCACAGGCTCTGCGCACGTTCGGCCGCATCATCGCGCGGCACGGTGTCGCGCTCATGGCCTGGTACCTCGGCGGAGAGGCCCTGCACCGGCTGCTGGTGGAGCTCGCCGGCTTCGTGGGCGGCCACACGTCGCTCGGCGGGCTGCTGCTGCTGCCGTTGGCGGTGGGAGCGCGACTCTTCGCCTACGTCGCGATGTACCTCACTGTGCGACCCTCTCTGCCGCACAGTCGCAGAGAGGATGCCGGGGGCGCGCGCGAGTTCGCGTCGGCGACGCTCGCGGCGATCCTCCCGTTCTTCGCGTTCTACACGGCCTGGGGTCTTCTCGACACCGACCTGATCGACTTCTTCCGCATCGCCGTCGCGGTCGGGCTCGAGAGCACGGGCCTCGACGCCTCTCAGCTCGGCGACCGCGGTGGGCTGATCGCGGTCGGCGTGCTGCCCGTGACGGTGCTCGTCGTCGCGTTGATCGCCCGGCTGCTGTTCACCCGGTTCGCCGCGCGACTGCCGCGATGGACGGTGGTGCTCGCGGTCTACACCGAGGTGCTCTGGACCTTCATGCTCTTCGTGCTGGTCGCGCGGTGGTGGAACGGAGTGCTCGGCTGGTTCTCCGAGCGGGCGGCGGTCGGGTGGCTGCAGGGGTTCGGCGACTGGTTCGCGGTCAACCTCGCGCCCGTCGCCGCGGTGTGGGAAGGGGCTGCCTGGCTGTTCGGCGTCGTGGTCGCAGCGCTCCTCGTGCCCGCTGCCTGGCTCACGGTCGCGGGGGTCATCTTCGGCACGGCATTCGACTCCACGCCGTCGTTCCCGCGGTGGGCGGGCGGCGGCGGGGGTGCGATGCGAGGGGCGATCATGAGCGTCGCGCGCACACTCGTGATGCGGCTCGAGGGGCTCTGGGCTGCAGTCACGGTGATCTGGCGCGGCGGGCCGCTGCTGTTCGGAGGCTTCGTGCTCGCCTATGCATGCTGGAGCCTCGCCGAGCAGGTCGCGACCCGCGGAGCCCTGGAGCTCATCGGCGGTCACGATCTGCGGTTCTGGGCGGGAGTGTTCCCGCTGGTGAGCGTCGGGATCGCGGCGATCGCCGAGCCGCTGCGTGTCGCGATCGTCGCGACGGCCTACGACGGTGTGATCGGGCGCCCGAGGGCCGGACTCGACACGCGTCCGACCGGGATCGACGGCGCCTCAGGGATCGACGGTGAAGCGCGCGACGTCGGAGTCGTCGCCCTCGATGTCGAGCACGAAAGGCCCCTCGGCGTCGTCGGGCAGCAGGAAGACCAGCAGGATGCGGTACGAGGCGGGCTCCGCGAGGCATGAGGTCTCGTCCAGGCCCGTGGGCAGCTCGAGTCCCTTTCGCGAGCTGACCCAGGTGCGCGACGACGACCGCTCGGTGAGTGTGGCGGTGCCGCACGACGCGGCATCCGGTCCGCCGCTCGCCGCGAGCCGGATGCTCAGCGTGCGCGAACCGCCCGGGGCATCGAACTCTCCCCACTCGACGAAGCCGAGTTCGAGCTCCTGGCCCGAGATGACGGCGCGGGAGCCCCCCTCGGCGCCGGCCTCGATCACGCGGTCGGGCTGGCGGATGCTCGGCAGAACGTCGAGCCAGACGTAGGCGCCGACCACCGCGGCGGCGGCGATGGCCACGGCGATCAGAGCGGTGCGCTGGGTGCGCCACCAGTTCCTCGGCTCATTCCGGCTCATTCGTCGCCCCAATCCGGAGCGAGGAGTTCGGCGCTCGCGATGCGGGGAAGATCGTCGAGCTCGACCGAGATCACCACGAGGTCGTCGAGTTCCGGAGTGGAGTAGGTCGGCGTGAGCCTCAGTTCGGCGGTGCCGCCGTCGAGACCGGTCGGCAGCTCGAACGAGAGCGTGCCGGCGGTGTCGGTTCCCACTCGCAATGCGGTGCCGCGCAGCGAGGTCGACGAACGCTCACTCGCCTGGAAGACGCGGTCGCCGACGGCGAGGGTCGCGAGCTGGATCGCCGCATCGACCTCTGTGGTCGCCGCTGAGGCGTCGAGGCTGATGACGAGCCAATTCCCCTCGGCGCCCCAGCCCGACTGGTCCACCACCTCATCGGCGAAGTGCGCGTCGGTGACGGTCGCGATGATCGAGCGTGATGCGACGGTGTCTCCGGCCAGGCCGTGCACGGCGATCGGACCGACCACCTCTTCGTCGGTCGGCGTCGCCGCCGTCACGAGGCCGGCGCCCAGCACGAGTGCGGCGCCGACGATCCACGGCAGTGCGCGCCTCACGACGCCTCGCTCACGGGAACGGTGATGCGTGCGGCGATGTCGCCCGCTCGCCAGGTCACCACACGGGACGACAGGATCACCGCGCCGTTGCTGATCGCCGCCTCGTGCACGTCGAGAGACACGGCATCGCCGTTCGTCGCATCGTCGGGAACCGGCCACGCGATCGTGACCTCTGCCGGGACCCCGGGCTGCAGGTACACCTGCCCGGCCGAGCCGTCTGCGCGCCAGACGTAGGCGCTGTCGGTCGGCTCGAGCCCGGCGAGGTCGAGAAGAGGATCCTCGTGGTTCACGAGGTTCGTGTCGATGCGATCGGCGGTCGTGCCGACGCCGATCGGGTCGTCGGTCAGGTTCTCCATCGTGAAGGTCACCACGAGCAGCACCTCGCCGTCTTCCGCGTCGAGGTATTCGGATTCGACCTCCCGCGTGAATTCGGCGTCGAGCACCGTGACGCTGAGCTGACCGGTGCGCACCTCGTCACCCGCGTCGACCCGTCGCGGTTCGGCCAGCGCCTGAGCGAACCCGCCCGTTGCGATCACCACGATGAGCAGTGCGGCCACCGCCGCTGCGGCGAACCAGGTCCAGCGGGGGAGGTCGGCGATCGCGTGCGCCCACCGCGACGCGATGGCGCGCACGCCGCCGGTCCGGTCCCCCCTGATGGTCACGAGGTCAGCCTAGCGAGGTGGATCTCGTCGGGGCCGGTCACCGGACTCTGGCGAGAGCGGTCGCGGGGTCTGGGGGCGGTCGCGGGTCTCGAACCGGCGGAATAGAGCATTCGGGGATGCCGGTATCCTCCGGAATGGAACCCGGGGTAAATTCGAAGCTTTGTTCTATTATCGGGGTATGGCCTTTCGTACCGATCTCGACCTCGACCTCGAGGAGCGGTGTCGCCTGCTCGATGAGTGGGTGAAGACGCGGTGCGAGATCGCGGCGCTCGAGGCGAAGGCCAGCGGGCTGCTGATCCAGCGGATCGCGGTGCGTGAGGCGGATGTCGCGGAGAGTTCGTTTCATCGGGATGCGATCCACCGGTCGATGATCGCGGAGTATGCGGCGGCGGGGCGGGTGAGCACGGGATCGATCGAGTACGCGTTCACCGATGCGCGCACGTTGTCGCTCTCGCTGCCCGCCACGCGGGCGGCGTTCGAGGCCGGGGCGATCAGTGTCGGGCATGTGCGGGAGATCGTGCGGGCGAGCATGATCGTCAGCGACGCCATCAGCGACGGAGACGTGGCGCCCGAGACCATGGGGCTGTTCGAGGCGGCGGTGCTGGTGTTCGCCGAGCGGGAGACGGCGGCGCGCACGAAGGCTCACGCCCGGCAGGTCGCGGCGACACTTGCGGGTGTGACTGTGGTGGCCCGTCACCGCAAGGCGGCCGAAGAACGCTGTGTGCAGGTGCGCTCCGTCGGCGATGGACTCTCCCTGCTCACCGCCGTGCTCCCGGAATGGGTCGCCGAGGGGATCCTCGACCGGCTCACGCAGATGGCACGCGAGATCGTCCGCACCCGCGACGAGAGAGAGCCGCACCTCGCCCCGCACGATGATCTCGGCGACCGGTCCCGGGATCTGCACGACTTCTGCCCCGACGACGCTCAGTACGGGGCCTTCTTCGACGGCGGGTCCTTCACCAGCGGAGTGATCTTCGGCGAGTCCGGGACGTTCACGACCGACCCGCTCGCCGGCCTCAGCGACCCGATGACCGATCCGACCAGTCCCGACATCGAGCACCTCGAGACCGACACCCGCACGATCGACCAGATCCGCGCCGACGTCCTCGCCGACCTGCTGCTCGCCGCGACCCCCAGCCCCGAGAACGGCACCGGGCTGCAGAACATCACCGCCCGCATCCAGGTCACCATCGCCGCCACCACCCTGACCGGCGCCGACGACCGCCCCGCCCACCTCGACGGCCACGGACCCCTCGCCCCCGAGATCGCCCGCTGCCTCGCCGGACACAACACCGGCTGGACCCGACTCTTCCTCGACCCCACCGGCCTCATCATCGAGACCGACACCTACACCCCCACCGCACCCATGCGCAGATTCCTCCGCGCCCGCGACCAGCACTGCCGATTCCCCGGCTGCCGCACACCCACCCACCGCTGCGACATCGACCACACCCACGACCACGCCCGCGGCGGCCCAACCCGCACCGACAACCTCAGCCACCTCTGCCAGCGACACCACGCCCTCAAACACCCCGACATCGACGACCGACACCGATGGACCGCCCACCAACAACCCGACGGCACCATCACCTGGACCAGCCCACTCGGCCGAAACTACACAGACCCCCCACCACGACGAGTCATGTTCACCTGACCCTCCACGGTCGGCGTGCCCACCGAGGCGTCTCGAACACTCTGCAACGGGCCTCGGATACTCAGCGACAGACCTCGAACACGTGCCCCTCGGCGTCCGACATGAGCAGGTCGCGGTCGCGCAGCACCATGGAACGCGGGGACGCGTCATCGGCGCACATCTCGTCGAAAGGTCGGGGGAGCTCGTCGGTGTACTCGATGTCGACGACGTGGTCGCCGTAGACGTCGGTGAAGGCCGCGCACTCCTCGTAGGCCGCGCACTCCTCGACCACGGCGAAGTCGAACCCGGCGCTCGCGTGCAGCCGTGCGGCTTCCTCTGCGGCGTTCTTCTGCCCCGCCGCGAGCCCCGATGCGTGCGCGATGTCGACGAGCTCCGCCGCGAGGGCGAGGTTGTCGTCGAGTGTGAGTGCCCCGTCCGACCGCGTGTACGAATCGAGGTTGTCGAACTCCACAGCGTCGAACCCGGAGTCCGCGCAGCCCTCGATCCACGGACCCACGCGGTCGGCGATGCCCTCGCGCTTCGCGGCGGTCGAGGTGTCGAGCAGGGCCTCGTCGGGCCAGTCGGGGTCGAACACCGTCTCGCCGTCCTCAGTCAGCAGGAGGTCGGCATCCCAGTCGTCGAGCTCCGCGGGCTGTGTCTGGAATCCGTTGACGTAGCAGATCGAATAGATGCCGTCGGCGGGCGGATCCGACCGGTCGCGTCCGACGATCGCGACGCCGTCGGCAGGTTCATAGGCACCGCCGAGCTGGTAGTCGGGAGTCCCGCCGGTGGGAGGAAGGGTGAGAGCGTCGCTCGACGCGGCGTCTGCGGCGCATCCCGTGAGAGCGACCACGGCTGCCACGAGCAGCGCGAACGCGCCGCCCGACACCCGCCTCAGGAGCCTGCTCCCTGCAGCGCGCCGTACAGCTCGGCGATCTCCTTCGACCCCATGCCCCGGTCATAGGTCGGGTGCTGCGGCCAGCCCTCGGGCGACTCCTCCCACGCCTCCTGGCGGCCGTAGGGAAGCAGGTCGACGAGTCCGTGCAGGTTGTTGAGCCGTTCGGTGCCGCGGCCGTTCGTATGCCAGGTGCGGTACACGGTGTCGCCGTCGCGCAGGAACACGTTCACGCCGAATCCCTCGTTCGGCCCCGCATCCATATCGGCTCCGAACGAGCTGTCGGCGCTGGAGTACCAGGTCATGCGGTTGCCGACGCGCTCTCGATAGGCGAGTGCTTCGTCGATGGGGCCGTTCGTCACGATCACGAAGCGGGCGTCGTAGTAGCGCTGGAGCACGTCGAGGCGGGTGAACTGCGAGGTGAAACCGGTGCATCCGGGACACTGCCACTCGTTGCCGTCGGTCCACATGTGGTTGTAGACGATGAGCTGCGGATGCCCGTCGAAGACCTCGGCGAGCCGCACCGGCCCGTCGGCGCCGACGAGCGTGTACTCGGGGAGTTCGACCATCGGCAGGCGTCGGCGCTGCGCGGCGATCGCATCGAGCTCACGGGTCGCGGCTTTCTCACGAACGCGCAGAGCGTCGAGCTCGTGGCGCCACGTGTCGGGGTCGACGACGGGCGGAAGAGGGTTCTGCGACGTCGGAACGTCTGGCGTGCTCACGAGTGACCTCCGGATGCTCGGGGAGACGGCTCCTTCAGTCTGCGCCCGACCGTCGGCACCGTCAACGAGCGGCGTCGACGTCGGCGGGCGCGGATTCGGCCGGGTTCCGACGGATTCCGATCCACGACACGACTCCACCCACCGCGAACAGCGACGCCGTCACCCAGGCGGCGTTGTGGAAGCCGTCGAGATCGAGCGTGCCGCCGATGATGGTCGACAGCATCGCGACGACGAGCAGACCCGCGACGCGCGAGACCGCGTTGTTGACGGCCGAGGCGATGCCCGACCGCGACTCGTCGATCGCTCCCAGGATCGCGGAGGTGAGAGGGGCGACTGTGAGGGCGAGGCCGAGACCCAGCACGACCATCGCGGGCAGCACCTGCCACAAGTAGTCGAACTGCTCGGCGACGAGCAGCAGCATCAGGGCGCCCACCGCCATGATCAGTGGGCCGATCGTCATGAAGATGCGCGGACCGAAGCGCCCCGCCCACGACCCTGCGCGAGAGCTGAGCAAGATCAGCAGCACCGTCACGGGCAGGCTCGCGAGGCCCGCTGCTGTGGCGCTGAGCCCCGCGCCCTGCTGCAGATACACGCCGATCACGAAGCCGTTCAGCGAGAGCGCCGCGTACACGAAGAGGGTCGCGAGGTTGCCCCAGGCGAAGTCGCGCACGCGGAAGAGCGATAGCGGCATGAGCGGAGCAGGCGACCGCTGCTGCCGCACGATGAAGAGAGCGAACAGCAGAGCGCCGACGATGCCCGGCAGCCAGATCGCGGGGGAGGACCAGCCCAGGTTCGGCTGCTCGATCAGAGCGAACACGACTGCACCCAGGCCGATCGCGCACAGCGCTCCGCTCAGCCAGTCGACGCGCACGCCGCTCGGGCGCTCCGAGAGCTTCAGGCGGGCGAGCAGCACGAGCGTCACGCCGATCGGGATGACGTTGATCAGAAAGACCAGACGCCACGACAGGTAGTCGACGAAGAGGCCGCCGAGGAGCGGGCCGACGAGCTGCGCGCCGGTCGTGAATGCGGTCCACACGCCGATCGCCCGGGATTGCAGGTCGCCGCGCATGGTCGCGGTGATCAGGGCGAGCGAACTCGGCACCAGCAGTGCCCCGGCGGCTCCCTGGGCGGCGCGCGCGATGATGAGGATCAGCGGGTCGGGAGCCGCGGCCACGGCGACGGAGGCCACGCCGAAGGCGATCAGCCCCACGCGCATCACGAGCACCCGGCCGTAGGCGTCCGACAGCGACCCCGCCAGCAGGATCAGCGCGCTCAGGGTGATCAGATACGCGTCGACGACCCACTGCTGGGTGGTGATGCCGCCTCCGAGCTCACGACTGATGGCGGGCAGGGCGACGGTGACGACGGTTCCGTCGAGGAAGGTCACGAAGGACGCGAGCACCGCCACCGAGATGACGAGGCGCTGCAGGGGAGCGAAGCGAGATGATGCCACAGGCCGACACTACTGCCGTGGCGACCGCGTCGGGTCAGTTCTCGGCCGGTCGTTGCTCGGGGGATGCAGTGCCCGCGCGGTAGAGGTGGCGGAGCCCCTCGACTCCTCGCTCGGCATGCGTGCGCAGCTGGCGCTGAGCGCCGGTTCCGTCGGCACGGATGCGCGCCAGGGCGTCCACGACGAACTCGCGATCGCCATGCTGCTCGAGGGCCGGCTCGACTCGCTCGAGCATCCGCGTCACCACCTCCTGCGCCGGGACGATGCCGCCCGTGCACGGGTCGACGATGCGCGCATCCGGTCCCTGTCGCGCCGCCGTCCACAGTGACGAGTCGATCGTGTCATGCGGCACCCTCGGAGCATCGCCGAGCTCGTCGCTGAGCACCAGCGCGCGGATCAGGGCGACGGCGAGCAGGGTGTCGTCGACCGTCAGCTGCACGTCGCACACGCGCACCTCGACGGTCGGGAAGTTCTCCGACAGACGCACCGTCCACGCGATCGAGCTGGCCTCGGGAATCGCGCCCATCGAGACGAGCTCGGTCACACGCGCTCGGTAGTCGGCCAGATCGGCGAATCGGGGAGGGCTCCACGATGCAGGCAGGCGGCGGATCAGGAGGCTCCGCCAGCTGGCGAATCCCGAGGGACGACCCTTGCTGAACGGTGAATTGCCGCTCAGGGCGAGCAGCACCGGCAACCACGGCCGCACGCGGTTGAGGGCGCGCACCCGCTCTTCGTCGTCGGGCACCTCGACGTGCACGTGCAGGCCGTTGACCTCGTGTTCGCGGGTGATCTCGGCCAGGTGATCGGCGACCGCGTCGTAGTGCGGCGAGCGCGACACGATGAATCTGTGCGGTGCGATGAACGGCGTGCCGGTCGGCGCCACGATCGCACCGTGCTCGGCGGCCTGGGCGCCGAGCATCTCACGCATCTCGCGCAGTTGCTGCACCCCGTCGGCTCTGGTGGCCAACGGCGCGGTCGCCGTCTCGAGCTGGCACGTGAGGTATTCCGGCGTCACCTCACCCGACGGTCGCGTTCCGACCAGGCGGGCCCGCGACTGCGGCGTCATGGCCAGCGGAACGAGCGTCTTCTCGTCGAGGAGGACGAATTCCTCTTCGATCCCGAACCGGGCCACCCGCGGCCCTAGTGATTCCGCAGTGCGGAGATCAGATCGGCCTTGCGCTTGCGGCTGTAGCCGCTGAGGCCGATCTCCTTGGCGCGGGCGCGGAGTTCGTCCACCGTCCAGTCCTCGTAGTCGCCGTGCTCGCCGCCGCGGCGGCCCACGGAGCTGCGGCCGTCACGCGCTGCCGCGTTCGAGATCCGCGCGGCCTTCTCCTTCGATGCTCCGTCATCACGGAGCTCCTCGTAGAGTTCCGGATCCTTGAGAGAGCTGTTCCTGCGTCCTGGCATGTCGTACTCCTCACACGGGGGGAAGCCTCGCGTCAAGCCCCTCTGGGATGCGGCGTCCCGGGTCTAGGTTGAGAGCCCTAGGCGGGCGCTCCGCGCCCCAGTAGAAGGGAAGACCGATGAACATCCTTCTGATCATCATCATCGTGGTCGCGATCATCCTCGCGATCACTGGCGGACTCGTGCAGTCCCTGCAGTTCCTGCTGTGGGTCGGGCTCGTGCTGCTTGCGATCGCGGTGATCGCCTGGTTGATCCGATCGATCTCCGGCAACCGCACGCGCTGAACCCGAACGAGGGGGGCCCGCCTTCCGGCGGGCCCTTCTCTGTGTGCGGATCTACTCCGTGAAGCCGTCTCGGACGTTCTCGCCGGCCTTGTGCGCGGCATCCTTGACGTTCTCGCCGGCCTGCTTGGCCGACGCCTTGGTCTGATCCGTGCGGCCTTCAGCCTCGAGCTCTTCGTTGTCGGTCAGCTTGCCGAGGCCTTCCTTGGCCTTTCCGCCCAGCTTCTCGGCGTTGTTCTTGATGTCGTCTCCGGCACTCATGTCCGTGTCCTTTCCTCGACTGATCAACGGACTGCCACGATCACACGCGCGGCGAATACTGGCCACGGGATTGACAACCGGGGCCGGGCGTGAAAGCAGAATCCCGCGGTCGACGTCGGTGCCCGAGGCGACTAGCGTGGGCGGCAGGCGGGTGGTCCTGCCCGCTCTCAGTTCGGCTGCGGCCGACGACGGAAGCGGTGTGCGATGGACTCGATGATGATGGGCGCCATGTCGAAGAACATGGAGTCGACCGACATGGCGATGATGGACATGGCCGTCATGCAGGCGTGCATGGATGCGTGTTCGGCCTGCGAACAGGCGTGCACGATCTGCTCGACGCAGATGATGGACTGCGCGCCGGCGTGCATGAACTGCGCCGACATGTGCAACACGATGATGCGGTCGATGCTGCGGATGCAGGGCATGACGCCCGCGACCATGATGGCCATGCTCGACGCGTGCATCGCGATGTGCCAGATGTGCATGGATGAGTGCATGGAGCACGCGGCGCACAGCGAGGTCTGCCGGATGTGCGCTCAGGCGTGCAAGGACTGCATGGATGCCTGCATGGCCGTCAAGGACATGATGATGGCGGCAGCCTGAGCGAGGCCGGCGAGCGTCACGTCTCCCCGGTCGTTGAGCGAGGACGGCGAGTGTCTCGTCTCCCCGGTCGTTGAGCGAGGACGGCGAAGCCGCCCGAGACGAAACGCGCTCAGACCACGGCGACGTTGAACTGCGTGCGGCCCACGGCCAGCACGCCGTAGCGCACGTGCAGCGCCACCGGGCTCCCCGAGGGGGCCTCGAGTGCCGCGCCCGCGCCGTTCCACAGTGCGTGGGCCGCACCGTCGAGCGTCCGCACGACGAGGTCGCCCGTAGCGGCATCCGCCTGATCGACGATCGCATCGACCCACTCGGCCGACGTCGCCGAGGCGATGCGCGCCTGGATGAGGTGCAGGGCGTGACCCGCCTCGAACGACGAGCACGCGAAGCCGTGACGGCACATGCACGCAGAACGCTCACGCACCGAGAGGGGCGAAAGGCGGTTCAGCGGCGTCGACACGGTGGTCTCCTTCGTGGGCTGACGTAGGTCGTCATGAGCAGGCGTTCCGGCAAGAGTAGGTCGGGTCGGTCGCAGAGGGAATCAGCACCGACACGTGATGAAACAAACGGGCGTAGACTCTCGGGATGCTGTTGTCGATGAGCGCTCTCCGCATGCCGGAGCGGGCGCAGAACGGAGTCGCAGGCGCCTTCCGCGCCGCGGACAGAGGCTGACGATCGGCCGGAGGCGGAACATCCCGTCCCCGGTGCTCCGTCGTACTCCCGCATCCGCTCGGATGCTCCTCTTCTCCGTATGCCGTCTCCGGCGGCCGTCACGAAAGCACCTGCACCTCTCTCATGCGTCCCATCGACGAGCGCACCCTGCGCGCCTCTTTCATCAACGCCTCCCGCAAGGAGGTCTCGGATCTCTCGCTGCCGCCCGGCTTCGCCGACCTCGACTTCTCGACGCTCGATTACCTCGGCTGGGTCGATCCCAAGCTCCCACGTCGCTCCTACGTGGTCACCTGGGTCGACGACGTCGCCACCGGCGTCATGCTGCAGCGGGCCGAGCAGCGGGTCATCGCCAGGGCACAGTGCTCGTGGTGTGAAGACGTGACCCTGCGCAATGACGTGCAGCTGTACGTCGCGCGCAAGGCGGGCCCGGCCGGACGCAAGGGCGATACCGTCGGCACGCTCGTCTGCGCCGAGTTCGGATGCTCGCACAACGTCCGCATCCTCCCGCCGCTCGCCTATGAGGGCTACGACCGCGAACTCGCCCGCGAGATGCGCATCGTGAAGCTGCAGGAGCACGTCGCGGCGTTCATCGCCGCGGTCTCGGGCTGAGCACTGCTCGATGTCGGCGGGCGTCCGTACCATGGGGCGCATGAAGCTCCTTTTCCTGTCCCTCGGCCCCGGCGCGATGCGGCCGTTCCTCGACAGTGTCGGGAACGGATCCTCGCTGCGCGTCGGGTACATCGGCGACGCCCAGGTCGCGTATGCCGACGCGCCCTGGGTGCTCGCCGAGCGACGCGCCATCGTCGCGCTCGGTCACGAGCTCGCCGACATCACGGCGCGCGATGTCTCGGCCGTCGACTTCGCGGCGACGCTGTCGGCGATCGATGCCGTCTACGTGGCCGGCGGCAGCACCTTCGCGCTTCTCGAGGCGCTGCGGGTCACCGGGAACGACGTCGTGCTCGCACAGCGGGTCCGCGACGGACTGCCGTACATCGGCCTGAGCGCGGGGTCGATCATCGCGGGGCCGGACATCACTCCGGCGTCGCTGATGGACGACCCCGCAGACGGGCCCGCTCTGGCCGACCTGTCGGGATTGGGGCTGGTCGACCGCACGGTGATCCCGCATGCCGACGGTCGACTCGAGCAGTACCCGCCCTCGTTGATCGCCGAGACGATCGCCGACTACGGAGCCACCCACCGGCTGCTTCCGCTGCGCGACGATCAGGCGCTGCTCATCGAGGGCGATCGCGAGACGGTGATCGGCTCGGCGCTGTAGCTGTAGCCATGCCGCATCCGTGCCGCAGCCCCAGCCGTATCCGCGTCACACGATCTCTAGCCGCGCCACCGTCTCCTCGTCGTCGCAGGCCGCGCCCACCCAGAGGCGGATGCTGCCACGCTCCACGCGCTTCACGCCGTCGAGTCCCGTGAAGGCGAGGCGGTCGATCGGCACGTCGAACTCGACCACGGTCTCGGCACCCGATGCCAGTGAGACGCGACGGAAGTCCAGCAGCTGGGCCACCGGACGCGTCACGCTCGCGACCTCGTCGTGCGCGTACAGCTGCACGACATCGGTCGCCTCGACGGCGCCGGTGTTGCGCACCCGCACGGTGGCCGTGAACGTCTCGCCCGCGGCGGCCGTCGCCGGCACGGTGAGATGGTCGTGCGAGAAGGTCGTGTAACTGAGGCCGAAGCCGAACGGGCGCACCGGGGTGGAGTCCGCGCTCGTCACATCCGTCCGACCGCCGAGCACGGGATGCAGGTACGAATAGGGCTGTGCGCCCGCCGAACGCGGCAGTGACACCGGCAGCCGCCCCGACGGGACGGTCCGGCCACTCAGCAGCGCGGCCAATGCGGGAGCGCCCTCCTCGCCGGGGAAGAACGTCTGCAGCACTGCGACGGGGGTGCCGGCGGGTGCTGCGTCGGCGGCTGTCGAGGTGTCGACCGCGCCGAGCCCGGTCACGGTGCCGGCAGCTCCCGCGCGGGCAGGCAGCGCCCAGTCGAGCACATACGGACGCCCGGTCATCACGATCAGGATCACCGGGGTGCCGGTGGCGACCACGGCCTCGACCAGCTCGCGTTGGACCCCCGGCAGCTCGAGGTCGTCGACGTCGTTGCCTTCGCCGACCGTGCCGCGCCCGAAGAGGCCAGCCCGGTCGCCGACGACGACGACCGCGACGTCGGCGCCGCTCGCCGCATCCGCAGCGGCAGGGAGACCCGAGCGATCGACGCCGTCGACCGCGCATCCGGCCGTGGTCGTGATGTCGGCGTGCGGGAACTCGTCGCGCAGCGCCTCGGCGACTGTGGGCAGCGCTATGCCCGCGGGCGTCTCAGGGTGATGCGCCAGCACGTGGTTGACGAACGAGTAGCAGCCCATCAGGGCTTCGGTGCTGTCGGCGTTCGGGCCGATCACCGCGATGCGCGACAGTGCCGAGGGTGCCAGCGGCAACGAGCCGTCGTTGCTCAACAGCACGACCGACTCCTCGGCGAGGCGGCGGGCCAGCGCTCGGTGCTCTGCCGGATCGAGGTCGATCGCCGTCGGTGGAGTGTCGAAGTCGGCATCCAGCAGACCGAGCTCCTCTTTCTGGGCGAGCACCCGGGCGACCGCGCGGTCGAGGATCTCGGGTGCGAGTCGCCCGTCGCGCACCTGATCGGCGAGCGTGCGATACGCATCGGGCGACGGCAGCTCGACGTCGATGCCTGCGGTGAGCGCCATCCGTGCGGCGTCGGCGGAGTCGGCGGCGGCGCGATGCATGCTCTGCAGGAAGTCGATCGCGAAGTAGTCCGACACGACAACACCGTCGAAGCCCCAGCGGTCGCGCAGGATGCCGGTGAGATACCGCGCGTCGGCGGTGACGGGCACGCCGTCGATGTCGACGTAGGAGTTCATGACGCTGCGGGCGCCGCCCTCGCGCACCGCCATCTCGAACGGCGGCAGGAGCACATCCTCGATCTCCCGCTGACCGATGCTCACGGGGGCGTGGTTGCGACCAGCCCGCGAGGCGGAGTACCCGACGAAGTGCTTCAGCGTGGCGTGCACGCCCTCGGACTGCAGACCGCGCACGTAGGCGGTGCCGACCCTGCCGACCACGAGCGGATCCTCGGCGATGCACTCGTCGACCCGGCCCCACCGGGGATCGCGGATGACGTCGAGCACGGGGGCGAGCCCCTGATGGATGCCGAGCGTGCGCATCGACGACCCGATCGCCCGCCCCACCTCCTCGACGAGCTCGGGGTCGAACGACGCGCCCCAGGCGAGCGGGGTGGGGAAGGTCGCGGCCTTCCATGCGGCGAGGCCGGTCAGGCACTCCTCGTGCACGATCGCCGGGATGCCGAGCCGGGTCTCCCGTTGCAACCGCCGCTGCTCGCCCCAGAGCCACGCCGCCCGCTCGACCGGGTCGACCGGGCGGGTGCCGTACACGCGGGTGAGGTGGCCGATGCCGTGCGTCGACGCATCCTCGTAGCGCGAAGAGCTCTTCTTCTCGCCCGACATGGGTGCGACGACCTCGACCCCCTGATCGACCCAGAAGCCGACGAGCTGCGCCTGCTTCTCGTCGAGGGTCATGCGGCGGAGCAGCGCGTCGACTCGTGGGGAGCGCGGCGCGGAGTCTGCGTACTGCGACATCATGTTCTCTTTCTCGTTCTCGTCGACGTGGGGTGTCGCGACGGCGACCGTGTCAGCCCTTGACCGCACCGGTGAGTCCTCCCACGATGCGCCGCTCGAACAGGCTGAAGAAGATCAGCGCGGGGATCATCGACAGCGACGTGAAGGCGAGCACTTTCGCGGTGTCCACCGAATACTGCGAGGCGAACGACTGCACACCGAGCGGCAGGGTGAACGCCGCCTGGTCGTTGAGGATGAACAGCGGCAGCAGATAACCGTTCCAGCTGCCGATGAAGGCCAGGATGCCGGTGGTGATGACCCCGGGGAGGGAGAGCGGCAGCACCATGCGCCAGAAGAACCCGATGCGACTGCACCCGTCGATGAACGCGGCCTCCTCGATCTCGTCGGGGATCGCCCGGAGGAACGGTACGAGGATGATGATGGTCGTCGGCAGGGCGAAGGCGATCTGGGGCAGGATGACGCCGCCGAGGGAGTTCATGAGCCCCAGGCTGCGCACCACGATGTACAGCGGGGTGATCGCGACCGTGAGCGGGAACATGAGGCCCGCGGCGAAGAACGCGTAGAGCACGCCGCGGCCGGCGAACCGGTAGCGGGCGAGCACGTACGCGGCCATCAGCGCCAGGGCGACGGTGCCCGCGGTCGTCGCGAGGGCGACGATCGTCGAGTTGCCCACGAGCCGCCAGAACACGCTGCCGGTGAGCACATCGAGATAGTTCGACACCACCCAGGGGGCAGGGAACCCCGCCGGGTCGGTCGTGATCTGGGCGTTCGTGCGGAACCCGCCGGTGATGATGTACGCGATGGGCGCGAGCATCAGACCCACCGCGATCAGCGCGACGAGGTAGACGGTCGGATGCGCCCACGGCAGCGGGGGCTTGGGTGCGCGTCCCGAGCGTCCGAGACGTGCGGGACGTTGGGTGACGAGCACCGAGGTGGCGGTCATCGGACGTACTCCTTCTGTGTGGTGTCTGCCGCGGTGGCCGCGTCTGCGGCCGCATCCTGCGGCAGGGCGTCGTGCGACGAGCGCGAGCGTGATCGCTTGCCGCGTGTGCGGCCCGAGTCGCCGGTGAGGGCGCCGTCGGTGTCCTTGCGCAGCACGGCACGCTGATAGATCAGTGCGACGACGAGTGAGATGAGGAAGAGGACCACCGCGACCGCGTTGCCGTAGCCGTAGTTGCCGGCGTTGCGACCCTCCGAGACCATGTACGTCGCCATGGTCGACGTGCCTGCGGTCGACGCGATGTACTGCCCCCAGATGATGTAGACGAGGTCGAACAGCTGCAGCGAGCCGATGATCGACAGGAACGCCCAGATGCGCAGCGTGGGTGCGAGCAGCGGCAAGGTGATGCGCCACTGGATCTGCCAGTACGAGGCTCCATCGATCGCCGCCGCCTCGTGCAGCTCCTCAGGGATTCCCTGAAGCCCGGCGAGGAACAGGATGACGGCGAAGCCGATGTACTTCCAGGTGATGATCGCCATCAGGGTCCAGATCGCGATGCCGGGGTCGGAGAGCCAGTCGGTGGCGAGGAACCCCAGCCCCATGTTGGTCAGCATCGCGTTGAGGGCGCCGTTGGTCTGGAGCATGAGGCTCCATCCGGTGCCCACCACGACCTCGGAGATCACATAGGGCACGAAGATCAGCACGCGGATCAGCGACTGCCCCCGCATCTTGCGATTCAGCAGCAGCGCCAGCACGATGGCGATCGGGCCCTGGAGCACGAGAGAGAACACCAGGATGAAGCCGTTGTGCGCGAGCGCGTCGTGGAACAGCGGGTCCTGGAGGATCGTGAGGTAGTTCTTCAGCCCGACGAAGTCGGTGGGCGGTCCGTAGCCCTGCCAGCTGAAGAAGCCGTAGTACGCCGCCATCAGCACCGGGAAGATGACGAAGGCGAGGAAGACGAGCAGGGCGGGCCCGGCCAGAAGGATCACTTCCAGCCGGGCGCGCGTGTCACGCTTTCGCTGCGGCATCCTGCACAGCCTTGACGAGGTCCTCGGCGGAGCTGTTGCCTGCGAGCAGGTCGACGACCGCGACGTTCAGCGCATTGCCGACGTTCTGGCCGTAGACCGTGTCGAGCCACTGCGTCGCGTAGGGAGCGTCGTTGTAGGCGGCCAGGATGTCCTGCAGATAGGGCTCGGTCACAGCCTCCTGCGCGACGGTGTTCACCGGCGGGGCGTTGAATGCCTCGTAGTACTCGGTCTGCACCGCGGAGGTGCCGAGGTAGTTGAGGAAGTCGACGCACGCGTCGGGCGCATCGACCGAGCATGAGTAGCCGTCGACGCCGCCCATCATCGAACCGGGGGCTCCATCGCCTCCGTCGACCTCGGGGAAGGGGAACCAGCTGAGATCCGCCAGCGGCTTCTGGTCAGGGGTGAGCGAGCCGATGACACCCGGGTTCCACGCCCCCATGAGCTCCATGGCGGCCTCGTGGTTCGCGATGAGTCCGGCGGAGCTGCCCGCGCCCTGCTGTGCAGGGGTCGTGAGGAAGCCCGAGTTGAACGGCTCGGTCTCGGCGAACGACTGAAGGTCCTCGCCCGCACGCACCCAGCACTCGTCGCCGAAGTCCATCTCGTCTGCGGCCGCGGCCAGGGTGTCGGAGCTGCACTCGCGGAGCGCGAACCAGTAGTACCAGTGCGCGGCGGGCCAGGCATCCTTCGCCCCGAGGGCGATCGGGTCGATGCCGGCGCTCTTCAGCGCGACCGTCGCCTCTTCGAGCTCGTCGAGCGTCGTCGGGTTCTCTGTGATGCCTGCCTGGTCGAACAGATCCTGGCTGTAGAAGAGACCGCCGGGCAGCACCGCGACGGGCATCGCGTAGATCTTGCCGTCGAGGCTGTTCGCCGAGTAGGCGGCATCCGGAATCTCGTCCTTCGCGCCGCCCTCGATCGCATCGGTGAGATCCTTGAGCTGGCCGGCCTTGACCATCGCCGCCATCTTGCCGCCGCCGCGCTGAAGGAAGATGTCGGGGGCGTCGCCCGAGTTGAGCGCGGTCTGCAGCTTGCCGTCGAGGTCTTCGTTCTGCACCGACTGGATGTCGATCGTGACGCCGTCGTTCTCGGCTTCGAAGTCGGCGACCGTCTTCTCCCAGAACTCCACTCCGGGGCCGGTCGTCGAGTTGTGCCAGAGCGTCATGGTGCCGTCACCACCACCGCCGTCGCCGGAGGTGTCGCCGGTGCAGCCCGAGAGCGCGAGCGCTCCGACGGCGAGCACCGAGACTGCTGTGGCGAGGGGGAGCCTTCTGCTGTTCATGTGATTCTCCTCATCGAGTTGCGCGCCGCGTCTCTGCGGTGCGCCTGCGGAGGCTCGGGCGAGACCGCAGTGGCATGAGTCTCCAGTCAGCGGACATGATCGTCAAACGTTTTCGAAAACAGTTTCCATGCGACGTTCTGCGCGGCTACGCTGGCGTCTCATGGGGGCACGCACGACGATCCACGATGTCGCGAAAGCGGCGGGCGTGTCGGTGTCGACCGTCTCCAAGGCGGTCAACGGACGCTATGGGATCGCGGACGCCACAGTGCAGCGCGTGCTCGACGCCGTGAAAGACCTCGGCTATGAATCGAGCCTCGTCGCCAGCAGCATGCGCGCGCGGCGGACCGGCGTGATCGGTGTGCTCCTCGCCGACTTCGAGCCCTTCAGCGCCGAGATACTCAAGGGCGTCGGCGCCGCGATGCACGACACCGGCTTCGACCTGCTCGCCTACGCGGGGTCGCGGCACGGCGCGAGCGACGGGTGGGAGCGTCGATCGCTCAGCCGGCTCTCGGGCACACTGATCGACGCTGCGATCATGGTGACGCCCACTGTCGTGAGTGCGGGCGCCGAGATCCCGGTCGTGGCCGTCGACCCGCACACCGGCCGGGCCGATCTGCCGACCGTCGAATCAGACAGCTTCGGCGGCGCGCTCGCCGCGACGAGGCACCTGATAGAGCTCGGCCACCGACGCATCGGCTTTCTCGCGGGACGACCGGACCTGCGGTCCGCAGGGCTCCGCGACGCCGGTTATCGCCGCGCCCTCGCCGACGCCGGGATTCCGATCGACCCGTCGCTGATCGGCATCGGCCGCTACGAGCTCGAGGCCACCCGCGAATCGGCGCGCATCATGCTGACCGGCGAATCGCGCCCGACCGCGGTGTTCGCCGCCAACGACCTCTCGGCGATCGCGGTGATCGACGTCGCCCACCAGCTCGGCCTGCGTGTGCCCGCAGATCTCTCGGTCGTCGGGTTCGACGACGTGCCGGAGGCGACCAGGCGGGCGCTGCCGCTCACCACGATCCAGCAGCCCATGCGGCGGCTCGGGGCGGTCGCGGCCGACATGGTCGTGACCTTGCTGTCGGGCGGTGAGATCGACGAGATGAACGTGATCCTGCCGACGAGGCTCGTGGTGCGTGCTACGACATCGGCTCCGGCTCAATGACGGGGGTCGAGGAGGCGACGTCGCGCACGTGCCGCCACGCGGCATCCGCGTGTGTCTGCGACAGTCGGGCGAACTCGCTGTAGCTGCGACCGCCCGGCCAGTCGGCCGGCAGCATGGCCGGGGGCAGCCCGGGGTCGAGGTACGGCAGCATGCGCCAGCTGTCGATCAGCTGCACGTAGGCGGCGAACGGCTCGTCTGCGAGGGCGGCGAGCGACCTCTGGAAGGCGAGATGCTCGGCGCGCAGCGCGTCGAGATCCCACCACTGCGCAGCCGCCTCGGGCAGCGTGCGCGGGGTCATGGGCGTATCGGCCTGGAAGGTCGTGACCCAGGCCCGGGCGTCGAGCTCGGCGACGATCTGCTGCACGTCGGACTGCAGGTGGCCGGGGCAGATCCACAGCGCGGGCGACACGACTCCGGCCCCGATCCACTGCAGCCGGCGCCGCAGCTGATGACGGATGCTGCGCGCGCTCTCGGGGATCGAGAACGAGATTAGGCACCAGCGGTCGGCATCCGTCATCTCGCGCATCTCGAAGATGCGCCGATCGCCGCGTTCGAGCATGGTGGCGGCATCCGGGTTCAGCCGATAGCCGACCGCATGTCTGCGCTCGGCGAGCAGCAGCCCCTTCTGCTTGAGGCGGGTGATTCCGGTGCGCGCCTGCGCTGTGGGGATGCCCAGATCGCCGGCGAGCGCCACCAGGTCGGCTGCCGAGATCCAGCCGCCGAGAGGCCGCAGATAGAGCCCGATCAGGGTGCGCAGCAGCGATGCCGTGCTGCCGGGGCGTGCGTCGATGTCGTCGAGCACGGGCTTCTCTGCGACCTGCTCGGCACGCTCAGCGGCCATGCGACTCCAGTGCGTCGCGCACCGCGAGCACGCCGGTGAGGGTCTCGACGTACGAGGTGCTGAGCGGCGAGAGGCCCAGGCGGATGCCGTCGGGGAAGCGGAAGTCCGGAATGATGCCGTCGGCCCAGAGCTGCTGCGTCACTGCGCGGAAGTCGGGGTGCCCGATCGTCACATGCGCCCCACGCAGCTCGGCGTCTCGGGGGCTGAGCAGGCGCACATCGAGCGGCGCGAGCACCTCGTCGTAGGCGCGCACGGCGAAGTCGGTGAGGGAGCGGGCCTTCTCGCGGATGCCGTCGATGGTCGCCTGCTCGATGAGGTCGAGCATCCCCTGCATCGCGATCATCGAGGTGATCGGGGGAGTGCCGCTGAGGAGCTGACGGATGTCGCCGGCCGGCACGTACTCCGGCCCCATCGCGAAGATGTCGGCGGCGCTCCACCAGCCCTGGATCGGCTGACGCAGCACGCCCTGGTGCTCGCGCCGCAGGTAGGCGAATGCGGGCGAGCCCGGGCCGCCGTTCAGGTACTTGTACGTGCAGCCCACCGCCATGTCGACGCCCCACTCGTCGAGCTGCATCGGGATGACGCCGGCCGAGTGGCACAGATCCCACATCATCAGCGCGCCCACCTCGTGCACGGCCCGTGTGATCGCGGGCATGTCGGCGAGCGCACCCGAACGGTAGTCGATGTGGCTGAGCGATACGAGCGCCGTCGTCGGCGAGATCGCGGCGACCACGTCGGCGACCTGCACGCCGTGCACCGGATCGGGTTCGATCCACCGCACCGTCATACCGGTCTCGGCCGCGACGCCCTCGGCCATGAACCGATCGGTGGGGAAGTTGCCGGCCTCGATCACGAGTTCGGTGCGCGCGGGGTCGGATCCCCGGGCCTGTGAAAGGGCCGCCCGCATCAGCTTGTAGATCAGCACGCTGGTCGAGTCGGCGACGACGGTCTGCCCTGCGGCAGCACCCAGTGTGAGGCTGCCGATGCGGTCGCCGAGCTCCATCGGCAGAGTCATCCACTGCTCATCCCACGAGCGGATCAGACGGGTGCCCCAGTCATCGCGCACGAATGCGGCGATCTTGTCTGCGGTGTCACGCAGCGGGCGTCCGAGAGAGTTGCCGTCGAGGTAGGCGTCGACTCCCGGTGCGTCTGCGAACGCAGCGAGGTGGGCGCGCAGCGGATCCGCGGCATCGAGAGCGTGGGCGGCGTCGAGGAGGAAGCTGTCGGCGGTCGCAGTGCCGGTCGTGGTCTCGGGTGAGTCGGTCATGTCATGCCTTCAGATCGGCGCTGGTGAGCGGGCGGGCGAGAGTGGGTTCGGCATCGGTGCCGGGGAGTCTCACGAGGAGCGAGGTGGGATCGAGAGGGTTCTGCGGAGCGAGAGCGCGCAGCAGGGCGTCGCCGTCGACGCCTGCCTCGCGCAGAGCCGCCAGCTCGGCCGGGTTCAGGTCGACGGGTGTCGGTCCGTTGCCCATGTCGGTGCCGTAGAGCACCGTGCCACCCGCGGCATGGAAGCGACGTACGTTGTCGATCGCCGTGGCTCGCTCGGCGCTCTCGGCGTCGTGGATCGCCAGTGTCGAGACCCACGAGACGGATGCCGCCTGCCGAGCGATCTCGACATCGGCGAGGCGCTCGGTGAACGGCGCATGGGCGAGCCGAGCGGCCCTGAGGCGAGCGGCGCGCTGCGCCTGACCTGCACCCTCTGCGTGGGCCACGACGGGGAGTCCGCGAGCGGCGGCGGCCTCGACGATCGTGCGGAGAAGGTCGTCGTCGAACACGGGACCGGCGGCGGCGTTGTCGGCCACCTTGATGCAGGATGCTCCGGCATCCGCCATCTCGGTCACGGCGCGCGCCGCCGCTGCGGCGTCTGCGATCTCGCGGAAAGAGCCGACGGGTGCCCAGCCTCGGTCGCTCGGGTAGCCGCCGACGGGAGTGAGGAACGCCCCGGCGAAGTCGACCGCGACGTCGTGCGGGCGCGTCGTCGCGCTGCGCTCGCTCGACACCCGGGGAGTGGCGTCCTTCCGGTCGTTGAGCGAGGGAGCGCCAGCGACCGAGACGAAACGCGCCGCATCCTCGGCGAGCGCCGCGATCGTGAGGGGATTCGCTCCCAGATCGACGACCCGACCGAGCGTCGAGGCGTGCAGCAGTGCGTGATCGACGAGCTGCAGGTGCACGTGGTGGTCGGTGAAGCCGCCGATGATCACGCCGTTCAGCCGTGGCAGGTCGGAGGCAGGACGCTCGTCGCGCAGCAGCATCCGTCCGCCGTCGACGACGACGATGCCGTCGCGCCATCCTTCGCCGTCGAAGAAGGTCGCCGCGTGCATCAGCCGCCGATCTCGGTGCGCACCGTGTACAGCTCGGGGAAGAACGTCAGGTCGAGAGCGCGCTGCAGGAACCCGACGCCGCTCGAGCCTCCGGTGCCGACCTTCATGCCGATCGTGCGCGCGACGGTCTTGAGGTGGCGGAATCGCCAGAACTGGAAGTTGTCCTCGAGGTCGACCAGGTCTTCGCAGGCCTCGTAGAGATCCCAGTGCTGCTGGTGGTTCTGGTAGATCTCGCGGATCGCGGGCACCAGTTCGGGCGTCTCGCGGTAGGGGAGACGCACGTCGCGGTCGAGGATCTCGGCCGGGATCGGGAGGCCGCGTCGCGAGGCGTATCGCAGGAACTCGTCGTAGAGCGTCGGCTTGTGCCATTCCGCTGTGAGCAGTGCGAGGTTGGCGGGATGGTCGTTGAAGACGCCGAGCATCTTCTCGTTCTTGTTGCCCAATGCGAACTCGACGGCGCGGTACTGCACCGACTGGAACCCCGACGAATTGCCGAGCGCTCCGCGGAACTGCGCGTACTCGGTGGGAGTGAGTGTCGCGAGGATCGCCCACTGCTGGGTCATGACGTCTTGGATGCGCTTGACGCGCGCGACGCGCTTGAGGGCCTCACGCAGGTCGTCGCTCGCGAGCAGCCGGCGTGCCGACGACAGCTCGTGCAGCAGCTGCTTGAGCCAGAGCTCGGTGGTCTGGTGCTGGATGATGAACAGCAGCTCATCGTGATGCTCGGGCACGCTGACCGGGTTCTGCGCGGTGAGCAGCTGGTCGAGCGACAGGTAGGACCCGTACGTCATGCGTCCCGACAGATCGGTGACGATGCCGGCCTCGAGCTCACGCTCGTTGTTCTCGGTGCTCATGTGTCGCTTCCTGTCGTGACGGACAGGACGAACATATAACAATCGTGGCGAGCGTCACAATAGTGAAATTACCTGCGGCGCCCCGGGGCCTGCTGCGTCACAAGCTGGGCGTGCGCGGAGGCGGCGTGCGGCGCTCGCCGGGTGCGCCGATGGCTTCGAAGCCCGCGGCGATACGCAGCAGCGACGAGTCGTCATACGCGCGGCCCGCGAAGGTCAGACCGATCGGCATGCCGATGTCGGACATGAGCCCCATCGGCACGGTCACGGTCGGGATGCCGAGGTGGCGCACGGTCAGGTTGCCGTTCGCGATCCAGGTGCCGTTGCGCCAGCCCAGGTCGGCGGATTCTTCGTTCACGTCCATGTCGGCGGGGCCCACATCGGCCACGGCCGGGAACACGACCGCGTCGAGCTCGTGCTCGTCCATCCACTCCTCGAGGTCGACGCGGCGTGTCTCCTCGAGTCCGCGCAGGCCGTCGGGCAGCTCGGGCATGTCTTCGAATCCGACACCCGGGTTGGTGCGCACCCAGTCGGGGTACTCGGCGATGTCGTCGTCGAAGCCCGTGTAGCGGTCAGGAAGCGCGCCCTCCGGATGCGGGAAGATCGTCGCTCCGTCGACGTGCGCGAGGGTGTGCAGCGCGGGATCGCCGTTCGCCTGCAGGAAGTCCTCCCAGGCCCACGCCGACAGATCGACGATCTCGCGGTGCAGATACTCCGGTGTGACGAGTCCGCGGGTGGCGATCGTCGGAGCCCCCGGTCGGTCGCCCTCGTAGTTCGACACCACAGGGAAGTCGACCTCGACGACGGTCGCGCCGGCGGCCTCGAGGTCGCGCCGCGCGGATTCCCAGCGCGCGATGACCGATGCTCGCGTCTCTACGCGCTGCCCTGTGGGGCCACCGACGCCCGGTTCGTCTGCGGTGCCGGCATCCGGATCCGCGTTGATGTACATGCGAGGGATGCCGATACGACTGCCCCGGAGTGCTGTCGCCGCCTCCTCGGCCAGGGCCCCGTACGACTCGGGGCGCACCTCGGACGACGACGGCAGCGACACCCACGGCTGCGCGCGCCAGAAGTCGCCGCGCACCTCGGCGTCGTCGGCGACGATCACGTCGAGCACCTCGAGCAGGTCGTCCATGGTGCGGGTGTGCGGCACGACGACGTCCATGGTCGGCACGAGCGGCCAGTTGCCACGGGTCGAGATCACGCCGCGAGAGGGCGTGTAGGCGCACAGGGCATTGTTCGTCGCGGGGCCGCGACCGCTCGACCAGGTCTCTTCGCCCAAGCCGAACGCCGCGAAGCTCGCCGCTGTCGCGGTGCCCGAGCCGTTCGACGACCCCGACGCGAAGGGTGCGGTCAGGAAATCGGCGTTGTACGGGCTCTCGGCACGTCCGTAGACGCCTCGCTGCATACCGCCGTTCGCCATCGGGGGCATGTTCGTGAGACCGAGGCAGATCGCACCGCCCGACCGCAGGCGCTCGATCGTGAAGGCATCGCGCTGAGCGATCAGGTCGGCGAAGGCGGGGCTGCCGGCGGCGGCGGTGAGTCCGCGCACGAGATAGCTGTCCTTGGCCGTGTAGGGGATGCCGTCGAGCGGCCCGAGGGTCGTGCCGCTCGCACGCCGCGCGTCCGACGCCTCTGCCTCGGAGCGTGCCTCGGGGTTGGCGACGACGACCGCGTTCAGCGCCGTCTCGGTGTCGGCGCCGTCGTAGGCGGCGATGCGGGCCAGATACGCATCGATGATCTCGACGGCGGTCGCCGCATCCGTCTCGAGCGCTCGCCGCAGGTCGGCGATCGAGGCTTCCACGACGTCGATCATGAGTGCGCCGCCATGCTCGGCTGCTGCTGGGTGATGCAGTGGATCCCGCCACCGCGGTCGAACAGCGGCCGGGCATCGACGCTGATCACGCGCCGACCGGGATACGCGTCGGCCAGGATCGCCCGTGCCGCGGCATCCGCCGCCTCGTCGCCGAACCCGCAGGCGACCACGCCGTCGTTGGTGACCAGATGGTTGACGTAGCTCCAGTCGACGAAGCCCTCGCGATCGCGCAGGGTCGCCGGGGCGGGCAGGTCGATGATCTCGAAGCGGCGACCTGCCGCATCGGTCTGCTCGCCGAGGTGCGCGCGAAGCTCGCGGGTCACGGCGTGATCGGGATGCTCGGGGTTCGGCTGATCGTGCAGCAGCAGCCGGCCGGGAGAGACGAGTGTCGCGACGATGTCGACGTGACCGTTCGTGCCGAAGTCGTCGTAGTCGCGCGTGAGGCCGCGGGGCAGCCACACGGCCTTGGAAGTGCCGAGCGTGCGGGCCATCTCGGCCTCGACACGCGCCTTGTCGGCGTAGGGATTGCGCCGTGGATCCAGCTGCACGGTGTCGGTGAGCAGCACCGTGCCCTCTCCGTCGACGTGGATTCCGCCGCCCTCGTTCACCAGGGTCGAGCTCACGAGCTCGGCGCCGACGGCCCCCGCGATGATGCGGGCGTGCTGCGCGGCCTTCTGCCACTGCGCCCATGCGGGGGCGCCCCATCCGTTGAAGATCCAGTCGACGGCCCCGAGCACGCCGGGCCGCTCGTCGTCGATCACGAAGGTGGGACCGGAATCGCGCATCCAGAACTCGTCGACGGGTGCCTCGATGATGTCGATCTCACCGCTGAGCATCCGCCTCGCGCGTGCGGCCTCTGCGGGATCGACGATCATCGTGACCGGCTCGAACTCGGCGACGGCGTGGGCCACCGCCGTCCAGGCGCCGTAGCCCTCTTCGCGCTCGACGGCCGTCTCGCCCAGCGTCGGCCCCTCGGCGGGGAACGCCATCCAGGTGCGGTCGTGCGGTGCGGTCTCGGCGGGCATGTGCCAGGCCATGGTTGTCTCCTCGCTGCTGATCGCGACCTCGGGCATGAGGATCGTGCTCGCTATTGAACACGTGATCAACGAGTGCTACGGTAACCCCTGATGAAGAACACGTCAAGAGCCGCCGAGCCGCGTCGGCTGCCACCCGAAGAGCGAGAGCGCTCGATCCTTCGGGGTGCCGTGACACTGGCGACCGAGAGCGGCCTCGAAGCGCTCACCGTGCGTGCCGTCGCCGCGCGCGTGGGCGTGACGCCGGCTCTCGTGGCCCACTACCGGCCCGTCATGGAGTCGTTCGTCGCCGAGGTGTTCACGACCATCGTGGCCGCCGAGCGCGAAGAGGTCATCGCGTCGTACGACCCCGCAGTCGGCCTGCGCACCAATCTGCTGCGCCTCATCGAGACGCTGCTCGACGACTCGCGTGACGACGTGGCGATGGTGTGGGTGCAGTCGTGGGCGCTCGGAGCCCGCAACGAGGCGCTCGGCACCAGGGTGCGTGCCGAGATGGATCTGTGGCACAGCGCACTCGAAGACCTCATCGCCCGAGCGATCGCAGAAGACCCTGGTGTGCACAGAGAACCGGTGGCGCAGGTCGACCCGGCCTCATCGGCCTGGATGCTGCTCGCCATGGTCGACGGCATGAGCGCCCACTCGCTCGTGCACTGGGCTCCGCGTGATCGAGCCGCACTGGCGAGACGAACCCTCTCAGCGGTGCTCGATGCTCCGGTGCCCGATTCCCCGGCACCCGATTCCCCGGCACCCGATTCCCCGGCACCCGATTCCCCACAGCGCGCGGGCGCACAGCCCGCAGAACCCCACAGGTAAGGACAGCTCATGGGAGCAGAACGCATGCACGCGGCATCGCCCGAGTCGACGGCGATCGTCGATGCCGTGCTCGACTATTCGCGACGGCGGATGCTCGCAGCCGATGTGCCGCTCGACAAGCCGCAGTCGCCCGCTGAGCTCACTCGGCTGGTCGGCACGACGATCACCGATGCCGGGCTCGGGTCGCAGCGCGCCCTCAGCGTGTTCGAGCACATCCTGGCTCCCGCCTGTCTGACCACCAGCCACCCGTCGTACCTGTCGTTCATCCCGACCGCCCCGACCATCGCGTCGATCGCATTCGACCTGGTGGTCTCGGCATCCGGCCTGTATGGCGGCAGCTGGCTCGAAGGCGCAGGAGCCGTGCACGCCGAGAACGAGGTGCTGTCGTTCCTCGCCTCCGAGTTCGGCCTACCCGACACCGCGGGAGGGGTCTTCGTGCAGGGTGGCACGATCGGCAATCTGTCGGCGCTCGTCGCGGCGCGCGAGGCGGCGAAGACGCGGCTGCTCGCAGACGGCAAGGAGCTTCCCCGCCGCTGGAAGATCGTGTGCAGTGTCGAGGCGCACTCCTCGAACAAGTCGGCTGCGAAGGTCATGGATGCCGACGTGCTGCTCGTGCCCGCGGGCGACGACGGCGTGCTGCGGGCCGATGCCGTGCGCGAGGCGCTCGTCGAGCACGGTGACGAGATCTGCGCTGTGGTCGCCACCGGCGGCTCGACGAATTTCGGCATCGTCGACGACATCGCCGGCATCGCCGCCCTGAAAGACGAGCTCGACTTCTGGCTGCACATCGACGGCGCGTATGGTCTCACCGCGATGCTGGCCCCCGAAGCACGGCACGTCTTCGCCGGGGTGGAGCGCGCGGACTCGGTGATCGTCGATCCGCACAAATGGCTCTTCGCGCCCTTCGACTGCTGCGCGCTGATCTACCGCGATCCCGACGCGGGGCGTCGCGCGCACACCCAGCACGCCGAATACCTCGACACGCTCACCGATGCCGGCGACTTCAGCCCGTCGGACTACTCGATCCAGCTCACCCGGCGCCCCCGCGGACTGCCGCTGTGGTTCTCGCTCGCGACGTACGGTGTGACCGCCTATCGCGAGGCCGTGAGCGCGACGCTCGCTCTGACTCAGCGGATCGCCGCCGAGATCACCGCGCGACCCGAGCTCCGTCTCGTGCGCGACCCGCAGCTGTCGGTCGTGGTGTTCGAGCGTGACGGCTGGCAGCGGGAGGACTACGACCGTTGGTCCGATGAGCTGCTCGACTCTCAGCGCGCCTTCGTCGTGCCGAGTTCGCACCGAGGACGCCCGAACACCCGCTTCGCGATCCTCAACCCGCTCACGACGTTCGACGATCTGGTCGGCATCCTCGACACGATGAGCTAGATCGGCGCCGCCCGATCTGCACACGATGTCCCGGTTCGCGGACCTGTCCCGGGAGATCCGTTGCAGAACGGGACATGGTGTGCAGATCGGGACAGGGCAGACGGATGGGGTCCGCGCGCCCCGAACCCGAACCCCGAACCCGGAACCCGGAACCCGGAACCAGGATCCCGACCCCGGAGCACGTCACCGGGTCGTGTGCGCGTTCAGGAAGTCGATCGTCTTCTGCAGCGCGGTCTGCGCATCGGGCATGTCCAGGTGGAACTGGTACTCGTGCGGCAGAGCCGGCTCGTGCGGTGCCGGCCAGAAGAGCGTCGTCACGTCGACGCCGAGCTCGTCCAGGCGCTTCGCCATGGGGATCGACTGCAGCCAGGTGAGGCCGTCGCCGTTGCCGCCCGAGATGTAGGTCGTCGGGAAGTCGGCGGTGACCCAGTCGACCGTCGACATCGTGGCGCCGGTCGAGTCCTCGGCCCAGGTCTTGGTACCCGAGTAGGCCCACATCGAGGTCTTGAGGCCCCAGCCGACGACTCCGTCGAGAGCGGCGAGAGCCGCAAGATCGTAGACGCCGCAGTTCAGCACGGTCGCCACGAGCTGGTCCTTCGTCAGCGCGGGCGCGATGTCCATGATCTCGGCATAGTCGGGGCTCGTCATGAGCGTCGCCATCTGGCTGGCGAGCTGTGCGCCCGCCGAATCGCCGGCCAGAACGATCTGGCTCGGATCGACGCCCAGCTCGTCGGCGTGCTCGTCGATGTACGCGAGCGCGTCGTTCAGCTGGTGCACCGCCAGCGGATAGACGCCCTCTGGCCCGATCGTGTAGTTCACGGCGATCGTCGTGTATCCCTCGGCGGCCAGAATGCGCATGTACGGGTCGACGTTCTCCTTCGCGCCCGAGATCCAGGCTCCGCCGTGGATCCAGACGATCGTCGGAAGGGGGCCGGTGGCGGATGCCGGCGCGAAGACGTCCATCGTGGTGTCCGCGCCGCTGTCGGCGTAGGCGACGTCGCGCTGCTCGGTGAGCGCCGTGTCGGGAACGTGCCGGTCCATCTCGGCGGCGGTCTCGTCCCCGCCCTTCGTGAACACCGCACGGATGAGCATCGCAGAGGGCCACGGTGTGAGCGAGCCGACGATCGCGACCACGGCGGCGACGGCGACGATGATGCCGAGCGCCACCTTCGTGCGTCGCCACGGGCGGCGAGCTCTCGTCGGGCGTGCGGACTCGTCAGGCGCGCTCGTGGTCATGGATTCCCCTCTCCGCGCATCATCTTGGCAGTATTCCGGTTGGATTCGGCGCAGGGCATGCATGAGGTGGCCGCTGGACGACACCGTGATCGCATACGGTGAATCGAGGGCGCACACGCTCTCGCGTCGGTCCGCGTCCTTCCCCCATGGAGTATCTGATGTCCTCTGACGCGCGATCGGAACCTTCGCAGCCCCCCGGCGACGGGCTGTCCCACAGCCACGCTGCGACGCCGACCACAGTCGGGGGAGTCTTTCGAGAAGGCGTCTGGGGTCGCGGCCGCCGTGCGCGCGCCGCGCTCTCGATCACCGGATTCTGCGGCCATCAGCTGGCCGAGGTCATGGTGCCGATCGCGGTCGGGGTCGCGATCGACCGGGCCATCGCTCCCGGAGACCCGATGGCTCTCGCAGGGGCGCTCGTGTTCCTCGTGGTGGTGTTCGCGGTGCTGATCTGCGCCTGGCAGGTCGGCGATCGCGCCGGTACCAGGGCCTACGCGCAGGGTGAGCACGCGCTGCGTCAGGGCGTGCTCGCGCTGGCGCTGCGCCGCCGCACCCGACGACCCGCCGGTGAGGTGCTGACGATCTCATCGTCGGATGCGGGCGAGGCCGCCGGGTTCTTCTGGGTGATCGCCGAGCAGGCGGCCGCGGCGACCGCGGTGCTCGTGGCCTGCATCACCCTGCTGGTGATCGCGTGGCCGCTGGCGATCGCGGTGGTGATCGGCACACTCGTGCAGGCACTCGTCGTGCACGCGGTCAGCGGCGGGCTGCGGCGCCGCGGATACGAAGCGCAGAAGCAGGCGGCTCGCCTCGATGCGGTGAGCACCGACTTCGCGACCGGACTCCGCGTGCTGGGTGCTCTCGGAGGAGCCTCGCGCGCCGCCGACCGCTACGTCACCGAGAGCGCCGTGGCGGCCGACGCCGCCTATCGCGCAGAGAAGGCGGCCGCAGGTCTCACCGCAGTGAACCTTCTGGTCAGCGGTCTCGTCTTCACCGGCGTCGCCGTTCTCGGGGGCAGACTCGCCCTCGACGGCGTCATCACGATCGGCGGCTTCGTGACCGCCATGGGCCTCGCGCAGACGATCCGCGGTCCGCTGCAGGCGCTCGGCTACCTGCCCGCGCAGATCGCGTCGAAGCACGGCTCGGCCGCTCGGATCGCGGAGTTCACGTCCGAGGCGAAAGCGGGCGCGGAGCGCCTCGGTGCCGCGGATGCTGTGGCCTCGGCGGTGCCCGCGATCGAGCCGACAGAGGCGGTCGTCGCCCGACTCGTGGTCGACGGGAACCCGATCGACATCGCCGAGGGGCGGGTCACCGGCATCCGGGCCGACCCCGACCGCGTCGTCGACCTCGCCCGCCTGTTCGGCGGGCTGCGCGAGCCGGTGCGCGGTGAGCTCGTGATCGGCGACCGCGATGCCGTGCACCTCGGTCACGACGGTCTGCGGGCCGAGGTCTTCGCGCCTCCGCACGATGCTGCCGTGTTCACCGGCACGGCCGCCGAGAACATCGCAGCCGAGATCGACCACGCGCGCCTCGCGGCATCCGCGTTCGACGAGGTCGTCGAGCGACTGCCCGGCGGACTCGACGAGATGGTGGGAGAGCGGGGGCTGCGGCTCTCGGGCGGACAGCGCCAGCGCCTGCTGCTCGCGCGTGCCCTCCACCAGCCGCAGCGTCTGGTGGTGCTGCACGAGCCCACCACCGCGATCGATCCGATCACCGAGGCGCAGGTCGCGGCGGGACTCGCGGCCGGGGGACGCACGATCGTGCTCCTCACCGACCGTGCATCGCTGCTGTCGAGCTGCCACCTCGTGCACGATCTTCGGGGAGCGAGCGCATGAGCGACCTGAAGCTCCCCATCGCGACCCGTCGCGACACGGCGCGAGGCCTCGCCGCCGCCATCGGCCGTCGGCCCCGACTCGCGGTCGCGGCCCTGGTCATGCTGTGCGCGGGTGTGGGGGCAGCGCTGGTCGCCCCCTGGATCATCGGGATGATGGTCGACGACATCGTCGCGGGAGGAGCCTCGCTGCTCTCGTTCGGTCTCGCGCTCGCCGGATCCATCGCTGCCGGTGCCGTGCTGACCTGGACGGGGCGGGTGTTGCTCGCGCGCCTCGGCCAGGCGACGATCCGCGACGTGCGAGAGGGAGCCTTCCGCACCGCCCTCGCGCAGCCGGCGGCACGCATCGAAGCGGCCGGCACCGGAGACCTGGTGGCGCGACTGTCGGGCGACGTCAGGGCCGTGGGCCAGGTGGTCGAGGATGCTCTTCCCGCCTTCCTCACCGCGCTCTTCGGCATCGTGCTGAGCCTGCTCGGCCTCGGGCTGATGGACTGGCGCTTCGCGCTCGCCGCGCTGCTCGTGGCGCCGATCCAGTACTTCGCTCTTCGTTGGTTCCTGCGCCGCTCGGCACCCGTCTACCGCGACCACCGGGTGATCGTGGCCGAACGCGGTCAGCGCACGATCGAGGCGGTGCGCGGAGTCGACACCGTGCGAGCGCTGCGCGCCGAGGAACGTCATCTCGCGCGCATCGCGGAGTCGAGTGTCGAGGCCATCGCGCTCGAGGTGCAGGCGACCCGTGTGCGCAACGACTTCAACGTCTTCCTGAACGGTGCAGAGCTCGTCGGACTCGCGGCGGTGCTCTCGGTCGGGTACCTCTTGGTCACTGGCGGCGAGGTCGAACTCGGCGCAGCGACGGCGGCCGCGCTCTACTTCCTCGGACTGTTCGGCCCCATGGGCAGCCTGCTGTATCGGATCGACGATCTGCAGGATGCCGGTGCCAGCCTCGCGCGCCTCTTCGGCGTGATCGGCATGTCGACGCCTCCCGCGCGCGACCCGGGGCACGGTTCGCGCGCGGCAGCGACTCGGGGAGCGATCGAGGTCGACGGACTCCGCTTCGGGTATCGCGCCGATCGCGCCGACCTCGACGATGTGGCGCTCTCGGTCGCGCCCGGCGAGCGGATCGCGATCGTCGGGGCGAGCGGTGCCGGCAAGACCACGCTCGCGCGCGTGCTCGCAGGCGCGCTGCCGGTCGGCGAGGGCCGGGTGCGGCATGACGGGGTCGGCATCGAACAGTGGCATCCGCATGAACTGCGGGATGCCGTCGTGATGCTCAGCCAGGAACCCCATGTGTTCGCGGGAACAGTGCGAGACGACCTCGCACTGTTCAGCGATGCCGACGACGAGGCGATGAGAGCCGCGATCACGCGGCTCGGAGCCGAGTGGATCCTCCGGCTGCCCGCGGGCCTCGACACAGAGATCGGCGAGGCGGGGCATCCGCTCACACCGGGTCAGGCGCAGCACCTGGCTCTCGTGCGGGTGGCGCTGTCGGCGGCATCCGTCGTGATCCTCGACGAGGCGACGGCCGAGGCGGGCTCCGCCGACTCGGAGGTGCTGGATCAGGCCTCGCTCGGCGCGATCGGCGACCGCACCGGCCTCGTGATCGCGCACCGGCTGAGCCAGGCGGCCACCGCCGACCGCATCCTCGTGATGCAGGACGGCAAGATCGTGCAATCGGGGACCCACGACCAGCTCGTAGCCGATCCAGGACCGTATGCCGAGCTGTGGGGTGCGTGGACGGCCTGGTGATGGGCGGCGCTGCTGCGTGGCCGACGGATCGCGGACGTGTGGACGGATCGCGGAGGTTCGGTGCAGAATCGTCCGCTGATCGTCGGCTGGTCCGCAGTCTGCAGCGCGCTCAGCCGGCGGCGAGCACCGACTCGGTGTCGCTCACGGTGATCTGCGGCGGGTAGAGACCCATCACCTGCATCGCGGCCGCGTGATTCTCGGCCGTCGATCCCGCGCATGCGTCGGCCGCCACCGTGACGTGCGCGCCGGCATCCGCCGCAGCGAGCGCGGTCGAGATGACGCAGCAGTCGGTCGCGACCCCCGCCAGCACGACGTGTGAGCCGCGCCCCACGATCTCTTCGATCTCGGCGCCCCATTTGCCGAACGTCGGCAGGTCGAGGGTCGGATGCGGCGACAGTCCGACCGCGTCGGGCACGAGGTCGAAGAGCTCATCTGTCGGCGGCTGGTCGGCGAAGGGCCAGGCCGCGAAGTAGGCGCCCCACGACGTCGAGCGGTCTGCCGTCGGCATCCAGCGCGTCACGATCACGCGGTCGCCGAAGGTCGTTGCCAGCTCGCGGATGCGCGGCATCGCGTCGGCGAAGAACGGCGATCCCCACGCAGATTCCGGCGACGCGAAGATCTGCTGAGGGTCGATCACGACCAGCCAGGGACCGTCGCTCACGCCGAGGCCTCCTGCCGGCGGATCTTTCCGGCGCGGGCGAACCAGGTCACGACGAACGACAGCACGAGGGCGAAGAAGACGCCGAGGTTCGCATATGCCCAGTCACCGTCGACACCCCCGACGAGACCCAGCAGGTAGCCCTGCCAGTTGTTCCACGGCGCGGCATCCGCGAATCCGTTGAGCACGAAGCCCCACCCGATCACGCTCGCGACCACCATGGTGCCGATCGAGACCCAGTCCCACGCGCCGTAACGGCCACGGCTGTCGAAGAGCGCCTCGTCGTCGTAGTCCTTCTTGCGACGCAGGATGTCGGCGACCAGGATGCCGGCCCATGAGGCCAGCGGCACGCCCAGCGTGATGAGGAAGCTCTGGAACGGACCGAGGAAGTCCTTGTAGAAGAACACCACGTAGATCGTGCCGATCGTGAGGATCACGCCGTCGATCGCCGCCGCCGACGGTCGCGGGATGCGGATGCCGAGGCTCAGCAGCGTGAGGCCCGACGAGTAGATGCCCAGCACCGCGCCTGACACGAGCGCCAGCACGGCGGTGAGCAGGAAGGGCACGAGCACCCAGATCGGCAGGATCGTGGCGAGTGCACCGATCGGGTCGGCGGCGATCGCCGCGCTGAGCTCGTCGTCGGACCCGGCGAGCAGCAGACCGAAGATGACGAGGATCACGGGTGCGACCGAGCCGCCGATCGTGTTCCACAGCACGATCGCCCCATCGGATGCCGTGCGCTTCTGGTACCGCGACCAGTCGGCGGCGATGTTGATCCAGCCCAGGCCGAAGCCTGTCATCACCATGACGAGCGCGCCGGTGACCTGACCGATGCCGCCGTCGGGCCGCGCGAGCACGGCAGCGAGGTCGATGCTCGGCGCGGCGAGGATGATGTAGAGCACCGTCACGATGCCGGTGATCCAGGTGAGCACCGACTGCAGCTTCATGATCGTGTGGTAGCCGAGCACCGAGGCCGCGACGATGAGCGCGGCGACGATCACGGTGGCGATGATCTGCAGCGCGATGCTGTCGCCGTCGCCGCCGAGCTGCGTGATGACGGTGGCCGTCGCGAGCACGGCCATGATCGCGAGGAACGTCTCCCAGCCGATCGACGTCAGCCACGAGACGATGCCGGGCACCTTCTGTCCTTGCACGCCGAACGCCGCCCGGGACAGCACCATCGTGGGTGCCGACCCGCGCTTGCCGGCGATCGCGATCAGCCCGCACAGCAGGAACGACACCACGATGCCGATGATCGACACGACCGTCGCCTGCCAGAACGAGATTCCGAAGCCCAGCACGAACGAGCCGTACGACATGCCGAACACCGACACGTTGGCTGCGAACCACGGCCAGAAGAGGTCGCTCGGCTTCGCCGTGCGCTCGGATTCGGGGATGATCTCGATGCCCGCGCGCTCGATGAGAGCAGGCTTGATGTCCGTCATGCCATCATCCTGGCACCGCGGACACGTCGCAGGGCTCAGCCGGCGAAGAATGCCCTCGCGACACGGGTGAGATCGTGCAGGTCCGACACCCCGGCGAGCTCACGGGCGGAGTGCATCGACAGGATCGGGATGCCGACGTCGACCGTGCGGATGCCGAGGCGCGTCGCGGTGATCGGGCCGATCGTCGACCCGCAGGGCACGGTGTTGTTCGACACGAACTCCTGGGTCGTGACATCGGCGCCGTCGCACCACCGGCGCCAGGCGGCGGAGCCGACGGCATCCGTCGCGTAGCGCTGGTTGGCGTTGAGCTTGAGGATCGGGCCCGAGCCCAGCACCGGCTGCACGACGGGGTCGTGCTTGTGCGCGTAATTCGGGTGCACCGAGTGGCCGACATCGCTCGACAGGCACCACGACGTCGAGAACGCGCGACGGGTGTCGGAGGCGGAGGCGCCGAGGGCGTCGTAGACGCGCCCCAGGATGTCCTCCAGGAAGGGGCCGGCGGCGCCCGAGCGCGAGTTCGAGCCGAGCTCCTCGTGATCGAAGGCGGCGAGCACCGCGATGGGGCCGGATGAGGGGGAGCCGAGTTCCTCGAGCGCGACCACTCCCGCGTGCACGGAGGCGAGGTCGTCGAGGCGGCCGGAGGCGAAGAACGCGTCGTCCTTGCCGAACACGGCGCCGCGTGCCGAGTCGGCGATCACGACGTCGTACCCGCGGATGTCGGATGCCGAGACGCCCGCGGAATCCGCGAGCTCGGCCAGGATGTCAGCCTGCGAGGGGTCGCCCAGACCCCAGACGGGCTGGGTCTGGTACTGCTTGTCGAGGGCGAGGCCGGTGTTGGCTTCGCGGTCGAGGTGCACGGCGAGCTGGGGGAGTCGCAGTATCGCGCCGGTGTCGGCGAGCACGACACGGCCGTCGGCCAGCGCCAGGCGTCCGGCCAGGCGCAGCTCTCGGTCGAGCCAGGAGTTCAGCAGCGGGCCGCCGTAGACCTCGACGGCCGCCTGCAGCCAGCCCTTCGACCCGGTGGTCGGCTGCGGCTTGAGCTTGAAGCCGGGGGAGTCGGTGTGCGCGCCGAACACGTGCACGGGTGTGGTGGCCACGGCATCCGTGGGGATCGTCCAGCCGATTGCGGCACCGTCGCGGACCACGACGTATCGTCCGCCGGGGGCCACGGCCCAGGCATCCTCCTCGGCGAGTCGCTCGAAGCCGGCATCCTCGAGGCGCCGGGCCGTCTCGGCCGCGGCGTGATAGCTCGAGGGGGAGGCGGCGACGAAGTCGGCGAGATCGGCGGAGTGAGAGAGCGCATCCGGGGTGACGGGCATGTGGGACCTTCCTGAAAGGGGCGGTGCTTCGATCGTAATCGGGCGCCGCGTCGCGGGGTCGCCGGGCGTGGTCCGGGTCTGCCGCCGTTCACCGGCCGGACACCTGCATCCCCTATCGTGATCGTCGATAGCGCCTAGGGTTCCGGGGCTCGCTGGCATCTTCGGGTGCGAGCGTCCCGTCTGGTCCGAGCGGCGCCACGGTGCTCCTCCGCAGGGGCGCCGTCATCTGACAGGACAAAAGCCCGGAGGACCCGTTCGTCGCGCCGTGCGACGGCCAGAAGGGTCTGTCATGTCACCTCTCGCTTTCGCCCTCGTCATGGCCGCAGCGATCACGCACGCGTCGTGGAATGTCATCGCGCACGGCGTGAGCCGAGCGGGCATGCCCTTCCTCTGGTGGGGCGCGGTCGGCGGAACCGCCGTGTGGATCGGGGTCATCCCGTTCACCGGCGGACTCGGCACCGACGATGTGCTCGCCTTCCTGCTCGGGGTCGGGGTCTCTGCGGTCATGCATGTCGTGTACATGGCCGTGCTGCAGCGCGGGTATCGCGAGGGCAATCTCTCGACCGTGTATGCCACGGCGCGGGGGACGGGCCCGTTCCTCTCGGTGCTCGTCGCCGTGCTGGTGCTCGGGGAGCGGCCGTCGCAGATCGCGTTGATCGGTGTCGCAGCAGTCATCCTCGGTGTGGTGGCGATCGGCCTGGTCGATCGCGGACGGTCGGATTCCTCGACGCCGCGCCGGATCGATCCCGGCCTCGTCTTCGGCCTGCTGACGGGTGTCGCGATCGCCGTCTACACGATCTGGGACGCGCACGCCGTGCGCACCTGGAACCTGTCTCCGGTGGCCTTCATGGTCGGCACGATGCTGCTCGAGATCCCCTTCTACTCGATCGGGGTGCGGCGCAGGTGGCGCGCGGTGTGGATGCTCGGTCGCACGCAATGGAAGCGCATCGTCGCGTTCAGCATCCTGTCGCCGCTGTCGTACATCCTCGTGCTCACGGCGATCCAGATCGCGCCCGTCGCCCTGGTGGCGCCACTGCGAGAGGTGAGTGTCGTGCTCGTCAGCCTGTTCGGCGTGTTCGCATTGAAAGAGAGCCGACCCGGGTGGCGGATCGCGGCCTCGGCGGTCGTGGTGGCGGGGATCGTGCTGCTCGCGCTGTGACCGTGAGCGCTGCCTGTGAGAATGGACTGCGTGAACGTGTCCTGGTCATATCGATCGAGCACCCCGTCCGATGCGTCCTGGATGGCCGAGCTGCGTGCCGTGGTTCTTCACCCCGATCTCGAGCGACTCGGGCGGTTCGACCCGGTGCGAGTGCGGCAGAGGTTCTTCGATGCCTTCGAGCCGCGCTTCTCGCGCGTGATCGTCGTCGAGGAGGCGGACGTCGGCATGATCGCTGTTCGCCCCGAGGCGGATGCCGTGTGGATCGAGCACTTCTATCTCGCGCCGCAGTGGCAGGGGCTCGGAGTGGGCGGCGACGTGCTGCGGGCGGTGATCGCCGAGGAGCGTGGTGCGGTGAGCCCCGTGCCGTATCGATTGAACGTGCTGCAGGGGAGTGCCGCGAGGCGTCTGTACGAGCGTCACGGTTTCGTGGTCGAGAGTGAGGACGAGGTCGACGTGTTCATGAGGTGCGTGCCGGTTCGCTGAGAACGAGCCTCAAGCAACCGGGGTTGCTAATCCATGCTTAGCAAGCTAGGTTGCTAAGCATGGAGTCCACAGAGTTGGCCGCGACGGCAGACGATCTGCTGCATCCCCGCGAAGGCCTGCGCGCTGTCGCCGCGCTGCGGCTGCATGTCGAGGCGCTGGAGTTCCGCCAGGTCGAGGCCGCTCTTCGTGCCGGCTTCAGCTGGAGCCAGATCGCCGAACTGCTCGGGGTGACCCGCCAGGCCGTGCACAAGAAGTACGGCAGACGGGTCGACCCGACCATCGAGGTCCCGAGAAGGAGGCACTCGTGAGCCGCATGGTGCGCACCATGAAGTGGTTCCGCGAGATCAGCGTGCTCGCCGAAGATGAGCAGCGTCGGGCCGCACACCCCGAGATCGATGTCGAGCACGTGTTCCTCGCGCTCCTCGGCATCGGCGGGCCGGTGACCGATGCACTCGCCCGCGAGGGGGTCACGCTGGGCACGGCGCGCGCGGAATTCCAGTCGCTCCATGCGGGCCGCCTGGCACGCCTCGGTGTGACACCTGCCACAGCGATCGATGGCGACCGACGAATACCTGAGGGCAGCACGCGCGGGGGCTTCGTCTACCGGGAGGGCGTGCGCACGATGCTCGAGAACGCGGCTGCATCCCCACACCCGGATCTCACGCTCTTCACGGCGCTTCTCGACGAACCCACCGGGCATGTGAGAGAGGTTCTCCGAGATCTCGACGCCGACCCCGACGCCCTCCTCGCGTCGCTGGAGGACCGGTCCCGGCAACTCTCCGCCACAGCCGACCGGAAGAGCGCCGGTGATCCTGCACGACGGCGGGGCGCGGAGCGCGAGTACCGGCGCTTCGTGCCCTTCCCGGTGGGCGAGGTGCGGGCGCTCCTCTCCCTTCCGGAACGGTGGCTCGACTGGAACGACTTCGAGGCCCAGTCGGCGCAGGTCGCTCCGAGCGGCGCGGTGCACGCGCACGCTCGTGAGCGGCACGTCGACGGGAGGCCGGCGCGACTCAAGCCGGCGTTCGCCACGACCGATCACCGACTCCGCCCCTGCGGGACACAGGATGCCATCGAATGGGTGCGCTCGTTCCCTCGCGCACCGCACATCGCGGGTCAGGTGCTGCGCATCGATCTCGAGCCACGTGGCAGCGGGACCGACCTGACGCTCTCGCTCCGCCGCGATGTAGCGCACGCCGCACCGGACGGGCTGCTGCGCCGTGCGGCCCGCGCAGTGCTCACCCCGCTGCGTCGTCTCATCGTTCGTGCGCACCTGCGAGGCAAGGCCGACAACATCTCTCGGGCGCTGCGCACCTGACTCGCGTCAGCGGAACTCGACGAGTCCCGCGTGCGCCGCGGTCACCAGGATCTGCACGCGGTCGCGCACGTGCCACTTCGACATGATGCGGCCGAGGTGCGCTTTCACGGTTCCCTCCGAGACGATCAGCGCACGAGCGATCTCGGCATTCGACATGCCCTGAGCCAGGCGCTGCAGCACCTCTTCCTCGCGGTCGGTGAGCTCCTCGAGCGTTCCGTCGCCGCCGACCGGCTCGGTGTCGCGCACATGCTTGATCAACAGTGACGCGATGCGCGGAGAGAGCGAGCTCGCTCCGCTGTAGACCTCACGCACGGCAGCGACGATGCTCGCCGCGCTCGAATCCTTCAGCATGTACCCCGACGCGCCGGCGCTCAGCATCGGCAGCACGGTGTCGCTGCCGTCGAGGGTCGTCACCGCCAGGATCTTGACGTCAGGCCAGCGCTCGCTGATCACCGCGGTGGCTTCGATGCCGTTCATCTCGGGCATCTGCACATCCATCATCACGACGTCGGGCCGCTCGCGCTCGACCGTGTCTATGCCCTCGAGGCCGGACTCGGCCTCGGCGACCACCGTGATCTCCGGGTCTCGCGACACGAAGTGTGAGAGCGCTGAACGCACCAACGGGTCGTCGTCGACGATGACTACACGGATCTCGGGCATGGAGGAAGCCTAACCGGGGTGGCCTGGGGGTGCGACGCTCTAGACCTTTGGCTAGTGAGGTCTGGACTCAAGACAGATGCGCGGCGATCAGTTCACCGAGAAGATCAATACATCGCTAAACAAAAGTACAAATCGGGAGGTGAATGTATATGTCTTTTTGGGATCAGGTTGGTCGCTTCTTCGGCTTCTATCGTTAATATAGCTGGCGAAAAGGAGATACTGAAGTATGGCTTCAAGTCTTGCGACGGGTGATCGTTCCGACGTCACCCGACTCGGTAAGGGCGAGAAGCTCAGCACGATCGAACGGATCGCCGTTCTGGCGGTCCTCGGTACGATCCTCGTCTTCGACATCGTCGGACTGTTCCTCCCTCCGGGGTTGGAGCCGCTGACCGCAGTCATCAGCATCGCTTCCAGTGCGGTTCTGATCCTGTATCTCTGGTCGCCCCTCGTCGCGACATGCGCCCTCGGCGTCGTGTTCGCACTCTCATTCGTCTCCGGCACTCAAGCCCAGGTGCTGACCACAGCCGCATTCGCGGCAGGTCTGATCATGCGGCTCGGGTGGACCTCGTTGGTCCTCTCTTATGTCGGAGTATTCCTCGTCGCTTCCGCGCTGGTGGCAACCGGCGGCACGACTGAGGTCTTCCGTGTCAGCATCTTCCTCGTCGGCGCCGCAGTATCCGGCGCGGTCGGCTACGCACTTCGTCTCGCCTTCGCCCGAG
The DNA here is from genome assembly GCF_904831005.1 of Microbacterium hydrocarbonoxydans. NCBI lineage: Bacteria > Bacillati > Actinomycetota > Actinomycetes > Micrococcales > Microbacteriaceae > Microbacterium > Microbacterium hydrocarbonoxydans. The sequence continues at coordinate 3,340,589 of NZ_LR882982.1, forward strand.
GGCGGACACTCGAAGTGCAACTGGCCGAAAAAGCCGAGCAAGAACGACAAGCAGTCCTCGCCGAGCGACGATGGATCGCCGGCGAGTTGCACGACAGCATCGCGCACCACCTGACGGTGGTGTCGCTGCACGTGCAGATGCTCGACGACGATCGGGCCGGCGCCTCTTCTCAGGAGGCCATCCGCATCGCCGCACGAAAAGCCATGACCGATCTGCGCTTCGTGATCGATCTCGCCGACGACGGCCCCCGCTCGACGGGCATGCCCTCGGGCGACCTCGCCGCATCCATCGATGAAGCTGCAGAGGAGTTCGAGTCCGCGGGTCATCCGGTTCTCCTCAACGGCGACCCGACCGACGAGCGCATTCCGCGTGCGGCCGAGATCATCCTCGCCCGCATCATGCGCGAGTCCGCCACCAATGCCCTCAAGTACGCAGGCCAGGGCGAGATCGCGATCGACCTCGACGTGAGCGACGAGTCCGCGGTGCTCACCGTCGCCAGCCCGCTCTCTGCGACCCCGCGTCGCGAGCTCTCGTCGAGCCGCACCGGCATCGGCCGGATGGCCGAGAGGGTGCTGGGCGCCAGCGGCACTTTCGACGCCGGCGAGATCGGCGGACGCTGGGTCGTCTCGGCTCGTCTGCCCATCGCGCGCGTCTGAGACGCTCGTCCCGCACGCGCGCGCCCCACAGCCGACCCGAATCGCCCGATATTCCGGAAGATTGGACAAAGGTCTAGGTGGGGTCTCGACGTTAGACCGTACTCCCTCGGTAGATATGCGGTTTACATTGGTAATACCCCAGAAATAGCGCATCCCCAGCGCTGTGATCGCGAGCGCGATCCTTGGAATCTGATCCCCTCGCGCTCGCGATCAGCTTCTCTTCCGTCGGTTCGATCCGACAGGGGTCAGCAATCGCTCGGCTCAGCCGCCGACCGCCCTCATGTAGTGCCCATCCGTGGAGATTCCGGATGCCGCCACGGTGAAGCGCACCACCTCGCTGAGGTACCTGTCTTCCGAGGCCTCGAAGATCCGTCCCTGCGCGTCGCGTGAGATGCGGCTGAGGCGCAGAATCGGCGTTCCCTGCGGAACCTGCAGCAGTGTCGCGTCCTGCTCGTCGGCCGCCACCGCGTCTATCTGGTGCTGGAGTCCGACGATCGGGTGCCCCTGCGAGCCGAGGTACTCGGTGATCGAGATCTCGTCCGGGTCCACGGCGAAGAGCAGGCGCCCGACCGGCTCGGTGAAGAACAGCCGCTCGAGCATCGTCGGGCGACCGTCGAGCAGGCGCAGTCGCACGACGCTCACGATGATGTCGTCCGGCGAGACGCCGAGCAGCTCGGCCCGGTCCCCGGCGCGTCTGAGGCTCAGCTCCTGGGTCTGCGCTCCCGGCTGGACGCCGAGCTCACGCGCCCAGCGGGTGAAGGGCACCGAGACATCGACCGCCTGGCTGGCCTTCTGCGAGACGACGCGGGCGGGGCGGCCTCGTCCGGTGTCGATCAGTCCCTCAGCCTTGAGGGCGGCGAGCGCGTTCCTGACGGGGCCTCGCGAGGTGCGCCATCGTTGAGCGAGTTCGGCTTCGGTGGGAACGTCGTCTCCGGGGCGCAGGGCGCCCGCCTGGATCTGCGAGCGCAGCTCCTCGGCGATCTGGGTGTATACAGCTTCGGCCACGTAGGCATACTACTTCGGCATCCGAGGTTCTCGTCGCCCGTTCCGCGGGAGTTCACTTCGGGAAATCGCGGGTGAACGACCCCTGAACTCTTGCGAGATAGGTACATATCTCGCTCTCGTGGATGTCAGAGTGGCTGACGGATCACCTCCCTCACCCTCGAAAGGTCCTCATGAAGCTCCGTGCTCTCCCCGTTCTCGCCGGTGCCGCGATCCTCGCGCTCGGCCTCTCCGCGTGCTCCGGTGCCGCCGAGGCCACCGGCAACTCCGGTGCCGCAGGGTCATCCGCCGGCAGTGCCTTCGCGGTCGATGAGAACACCCTCGTCTTCGGCGTCGTCCCCGACTCGGTCGACACCGAGACGAACTACCAGCCCCTGATGGACTACATCGCCGAGATCTCGGGCAAGACCGTCGAGTACCACGAGTCCACCGACTACGCGGCCCTGATCGAGGCCGCGGTCGCGGGCAAGGTCGACGTCGCATCGTTCTCGGGCTTCACCTATGTGACCGCCACGAACAACGGCGCCGAGCTCACCCCCATCTCCTCGATCGTCACGGAAGAGGGCCAGGAGCCGGGCTACTACTCCCAGGCGATCGTCCCGGTCGACAGCGACATCGACAGCTATGAGGACTTCGCGGGCAAGAAGGTCTGCTTCGTCGACCCCTCGTCGACCTCGGGCTACCTCTTCCCGTCGTACAACCTGCTCGAGGCCGGCATCGACCCGAAGACCGACATCACCCCGGTGTTCGCCGGCAAGCACGACGTGAGCGTGCAGAAGGTCGGCGAGGGAGTCGAGTGCGAGGTCGGCTTCGCCGAGGACTCCGAGGTCGAGAAGTCGGATGCGGTCAAGGTCATCGACGAGACGATGGTTCCCGGCGCTCCGCTCGTCTACTCCTCGAGCCTTCCCGATGACGTCTCGACCACGCTGATCGACGGCCTCGCCGAGATCACGATCGACGACATCATCGCCGCCGGCATCGAGGGCGCCGACACGGATGCCTTCCGCAGCGTGTTCTACGCCACCAAGCCGGTCGACGACGCCTACTACGACCTCATCCGCGACATCTGCGAAGAGACCGAAGCCGAGCAGTGCAAGGCCTGAGCCTCGCACTCCGCCTCGCTCCCGGTCGTTGAGCGAGGGAACGAAGGAGCGGGGCGGGATGCGCGCAGTGTCGGCGTATCTCGTCCCGCTCGTCCCGCTCGACGATCGAGTTTCAGAGAATCACGAGGAGAACTGACATGAACGCCGCATCCCCCGCCCTCATCCGCCTCGACGGCGTGACCAAGACCTTCGGGTCGACGACCGCGCTGAAAGACGCCTCGCTGCAGGTCGCGCGCGGCGAGATCGTGGTGCTCCTCGGTCTCTCGGGCTCGGGCAAGTCCACACTGCTGCGCCATCTCGACGGTCTCGAGACGCCGACCTCCGGTGCGGTCGAGGTGTTGGGGCAGCAGGTGCCGTCGCTCTCGGGCAAGGCGCTGCGTGCACTGCGCAGCCGCGTCGGCTTCATCTTCCAGCAGTTCGAGCTCGTGCCCTCGCTCACGGTGCTCGAGAACGTGCTCACCGGGTCGCTGTCGACGGTACGCGGACCGCGCCTCGGCCTCTGGGGCTATTCCCGCGCCTCGAAGATCCGCGCCCTCGAGCACCTCGACCGTGTCGGCCTGCTCGACCGTGCCTACCAGCGCAGCGACACACTGTCGGGCGGGCAGCAGCAGCGCGTCGCGATCGCTCGCGCCCTCATGCAGAAGCCCGACATCCTGCTGGCCGACGAGCCCGTCGCCTCGCTCGACCCCGAGTCGAGCGACCAGGTCATGGCGCTGATCCGCGAGATCGCCGCCGACGAAGGGCTCACGGTGGTGTGCAGCCTGCACCAGGTCGATCTCGCCATCTCGTGGGCCGACCGCATCGTGGGGCTCCGCCACGGCGAGGTGGTGCTCGACACTCCGACCACCGATCTCACCAAGGCGGAGGTCATGGAGATCTACGGGCGCGTCGCGACCACGACCGCCGAGATCCAGGCGGTGGCGATGGAGCTCTCCGAGGAGCCCGCGCTGCTGACGGCCGGCGAGGCTCGCGTCTCATGACGCTGCTCGACTCGTCTGCAGGGGCGGCCGTCCGCCCGCATGGCGGCGCCGTCGCCGATCGCGCACCGAAGCGTCCCCTCTCACCCGAACGGATCGCAGCCTCCCTGACGCTCCTGGCGCTCCTGGTGCTCGGCGTCCTGGCCGTGAACGAGGTCGGCATCTCGATCCCCGCGATGGTGCAGAGCTGGGGCAACGCCGAGAACTTCATGGCCCGCGTCGGCGGACTCTCGTTCCCCGCGCCTGCGGACCTCGCCTGGCTGATCGCACTGACCGTCGGGCTGGTGCTGGTCGGCACGCTGCTGGCCGCCGTGCTCTCGGTGCCCATCGCCTACCTCGCCGCATCGAACACGACCCCGGGCAACGGGTGGCGTGCTGCCGCGCGGTTCATCGGAGTCCTCACCCGTGCGCTCCCTGACGTCGTGCTGGCCATGGCATTCGTGCTCATGTTCTCGCTCGGCACGCTGCCCGGCATCCTCGCGATCGGCATCCACTCGATCGGGATGATCTCGAAGATGTTCGCGGATGCGATCGAGCAGATCGACGAGGGACCTCGTCGCGCGATCCGCGCAGCCGGCGGCTCGAAGCTGCAGGAGTTCGCCGCCGGCATCCTGCCCCAGGTGCTGCCGAGCTGGGTCGCGACCGTGCTGCACCGCAACGACATCAATCTGCGCGGCAGCGTCGTGCTCGGCTACGTCGGCGTCGCCGGCCTCGGCCTCGAGATGTCGTATGCGTTCAAGTCGCTCAACTACGGCAAGGGTCTGGGCATCGCGCTGGTGATCTTCATCCTGTGCATCGCGATGGAGATCGTCTCGAGCATGGTGCGCGGCGCGATGCTGGGACAGCAGAAGCACACGCGGTCGTGGATCGACCGCATCATCCATCCGCGACTGCGGGACGCCGGATCCGTGGGCGGTGCCGCCGCTGAGCGGCCTGCCTGGGCGGCCACTGCGCAGACGGCCGTGCGCCGGCCCTGGACGGCCGAGCGCGTGCGCCACACGATCGGCGCTCTCATCGCCGTGCTGGTCGTGATCGGCAGCGTCGTGGTGAGCCAGATCAACTGGGGCGACTTCTTCACCTTCTGGGCGAAGCTGCCCGAGGTGGCCGCGCGGTTCTGGCCGCCGTCGTTCGGCAACTACGACACCGCCGCCATGGTGTCCGCCATGGTCGACACCGTCGCGATCGCCCTCGCGGCCACGGTGCTGACGCTGGTGCCCTCGGTGCTGCTCGGCTCACTCGCCGCGAGCAACGTCGCCCCCGGTTCCGGCATCCGCGGTGCCGCGCGCCTGCTGCTGGTCGGCATCCGCGGCATCCCCGAGCTGATCCTCGCCATCGTGCTCGTCGTGATCACCGGACTCGGCGCGCAGGCGGGCGTGATCGCTCTCGCGATCGGTGGCATCGGTCTGCTCGGCAAGCTCATCGCCGACTCGTTCGAAGAGGTCGATCGCGGACCCGAGCGCGCGCTGCGCGCCGTCGGCGCCACCCGCCTGCAGACCTACGCCTCGGCCACCGTGCCGCAGGGTATGCAGGCTCTCATCGGCCACAGCTTCTACATGCTGGACACCAACATCAGAGCGGCGACCATCCTCGGCATCGTCGGCGGCGGCGGTGTCGGCTACTACCTGCTCAATGCCAGCCAGGGGTCGCGCTACGAGACGGTGACCGCGATCGTGCTGATGATCCTCGTCACGGTGCTGATCGTCGAGGGGCTCGCGATGTGGATGCGCAAGGTGTTCCGGTGAGCGCGCTCGACACCGCAGACGTCGTCGTGGTCGGCTCGGGCATCGTCGGGCTGGGCTCAGCGTACGCGGCGGTGCGTCGCGGGCTGCGGGTGATCGTGATCGATCGCACCGACGGGCCGGTCGGCGCCACGATCCGCAACTTCGGGCATCTCTGCATCGGAGCGCAGCACGGCGAGGCACGTCGGTACGCCGATGCCTCGCGCGAGCTCTGGCTGCGCCTCGCCCGCGACGCCGGTTTCTGGCTCCGCGAATCGGGCACGCTGGTCGCTGCCAGGCACGTCGATGAACTCGCGGTGCTCGACGAGGCGTCACGGGGCGGTGGCATCCGGATGCTGGATGCCGATGAGCTGCTGCGCCGAGCACCTCTGCGCGCCGCGGGACTCCTCGGCGGCGCGCACATCGAGACCGACCTGCAGACCGATCCGCGCACGGCGGCAGCCGCGATCGTGCGTCACCTCGCCGCACTCGGAGTCGAGTTCCGGTTCCGCACCGCCGTGACCTCGGTCGCCGAGCGCTCGGGTGGCGCCACACGCGTCGAGACGACCAGGGGAGCCGTCGAGGCGGGGGCCGCGGGCATCGCGGTGAACCACGACATCGATCAGCTGCTGCCCGAGGTCGCCGAGCGCGTCGGCGTGGTGCGCTGCGCGCTCGACATGATGCGGGCGGCGGTGACGGTGCGGCATCCGCTCGCCGCGCCGCTGCTGACCGGGTGGTCGCTCGTGCGCTACGGCCGATTCGCCGACACCGCGTCGTCTGCGACCCTGCGCGAACGTCTGCATGCCGAGCGCCCCGATCTCGCGGCGCTCGACCTCAACCAGATGTACACGCAGCTGCCCGACGGCACGCTGATCATCGGCGATTCGCACGCCACGGCCACGGCTCCCGAGCCCTTCCAGACCGAGGCCGCGTTCACTGCGTTCCTCGCCGAGGCCGAGGCGCTGTTCGACATGCCCGCGCCGCGCGTGCTGGAACGCTGGCAGGGGGTCTACGCCAAGGGCCCGCAGGAGTTCCTCATCGAACGCATCGACGAGGGGGTGCTGGCGCTCGCCGCGACCACCGGCATCGGAATGACCACGGGTCTGGGGCTCGCCGAAGAGAATCTCGCAGCCGCCTTCGGGTGGGCACCCGCATTGGAAGGAACATCATGACCACTCTCGACACCATCCGCACCGAACTCGTCGTGCTCGACATGGCGGGCACCACGGTGCTCGACGACGGCGTCGTCGAGCAGGCGTTCCAGCGCGCCGCAGAACGCACCGGTGTGGCCGAGCGGATGCCGTGGCACGAGGCGCTCGCTCACGTGCGCGACACCATGGGCCAGTCGAAGATCGATGTGTTCACGTATCTCGCCGGTGGTGATCGCGCCGCGGCCGAGCGCGCGACCGCGGCATTCGAGGGGGCGTACGCCGAGATCGTGAACGAGCGCGGCGTCACCGAGATCCCCGGGGCCGCCGATGCGATCCAGGGCCTCAAGGACGCCGGCCTGCGGGTCGTGCTCACGACCGGCTTCGCGCCGGTGACCCGCGATGCCCTCATCGACGGACTCGGATGGCGGGGTCTGATCGATCTCGCGCTGTCACCCGTCGACGCCGGTCGCGGTCGCCCCGCGCCCGATCTCGTGCTCACCGCTCTTCTGCGCACGCAGACCTCGTCGGTCGAGGCGGTCGCGGTCGCCGGTGACACCGTCAGCGATGTGGAGTCCGGTCTTCGTGCCGGCGCCGGGTTCGTCGCGGGCGTGCTCACCGGCGCGCACGGCATCGATGCGCTCAGCGGCGCGGGAGCCCATGCCGTACTGGCCGATGTGACCGAGCTGCGTGCCGTGCTCGCCGAGCGCGGCAGCCTCGCCCTCGTCACGGGCTGAGAGGACGCCATCATGGGAACCCTTCTGATTCGTCCGCCCGGCCATCGCCGGGATGTCGCGCTGCGCCCTGCCGCGACGGCCATGGTCTGGATCGGCGAGGGGCATCCGCACGAGATGATCGCCGTGCCCGGGGTCGCTCTCGGCGACGGCGACGTGCTCGTGGCGGTGGAGATGTCGACGATCTGCGGCTCAGACGTGCATACCGTGCAGGGGCGGCGTTCGGCACCCGTGCCTCTCGTGCTCGGACACGAGAGCGTCGGCCGGGTGATCGCGATGGGGGATTGCGGAGCGACGGCCGTCGACGGCAGTCCGCTGCGCATCGGCGATCGCGTGGTGTGGTCGGTGACCATCTCGTGCGGCACCTGCGACAGGTGCGCGCGAGGTCTCACGCAGAAGTGCCGCACCCTCGGCAAGTACGGCCACGACCGGGTCGGCGTGAACGGCGATCTCACGGGGGCGTTCGGCAGCCATGTGCAGGTGCGCGCCGGCACGGCGATCGTGCGAGTGCCCGAATCACTTCCCGCCGCGGCGCTGGCTCCGGCGTCGTGCGCCACGGCGACAGCGTGGGCTGCGGTGGCGAGAGCTGCTCGCGACCACGACCTCGAGGGCGCAGCCGTCCGCGTGCACGGTGCGGGCCTCGTCGGGCTCACGGCCGCGGCGATCGCCGTGGAGCAGGGGGCATCCGTCGAGGTGCTCGACCCGAACCCCGCACGCAGCGCGCTCGCGGCCCGGTTCGGCGCCGCACCGCTCGATCGGGAGCCGGAGGTCGTGATCGAAGCCTCGGGGCACGCGGTCGCCGACGCCCTCGCGGGGGTCGCGACCGGGGGAACCGTCGTGCTCGTCGGCAGTGTCTTCCCGGGCGATCCGGTGCCGTTCGATGCCGAGAGCATCGTGCGCCGGCTCGTCACGGTGAGCGGCGTGCACAACTACACGGGGGCCGAGCTCGCCGAGGCGGTCGCCTTTCTCGGCGGTCGAGGACGTGCCTATCCGTTCGCGGATGCGGTGGGAGAGGTGCGACAGCTCGCCGACATCGACGATGCGCTGACCGCGGCATCCACCCCGGGTGCCCCGCTGCGGATCGGCCTCGTGCCCGGTCGCTGATCCGGCGTCAGATCTTCTGGGCGTCTCCTCGACGCGGACCCACCGGGTGCAGGCTCTCGGCGTGGAACGCGAGCAGCCGCGAGGCGATTGCGACGGTCTCGTCGAGCACCTCGCGCGGACCGCCGGTGAGCGCCAGCATCCGATGCCCGATCCCGTCGTTCGACGCCCATCCGAGGTACACCGTTCCGGGTTCGTGACCGCCCTCGGCATCCGGTCCGCCGACACCTGTCGTCGAGACGCAGAGGTCGGCGTCGAACAGGCGGCGTGCACCGTCCGCGAGCTGCTCGGCGCACACGGCAGACACCGGATCGGTACCGGGCGTCACGCCGAGAACGCGCTCTTTGATGTCGGTGCGGTACGCGATGACACCGCCGGTGAACCAGTCGCCTGCTCCCTCGACCGCGCCGACCGTGCTCGCGAACTGGCCCGAGGTGAGCGATTCGACGACGCACACGCGCAGGCCGCGCTCGCGCGCCACCTCGCCGAGCCGTGCGAGGACGGCCGAGGTGGTGTTCACCTCGGCCTCGGTGGCGTCTTCCGAGCCGGGCTCTTCCGAGCCGGTCTCTTCCGAGGTGGTCTCTGCCGAGGTGCTCTCCTCAGGGATCCCGCCGAAGGTCACCGCTCGGTCTCGTTCGTCGAGTCGGTCTCGTTCGTGACGGTGTCGTCGGTCTCGACGGTGGAGTCCGTCGCCGGAGTCTCGTCCATCGTCGCCGTGGCCTCGTCGGAGTAGTCGGGTCGCGACGGCTGCAGCGGCTGATCGGAGTACTCGCCGCCCAGACGTCCGCCGTAGGGGCGACCGTGGTCGGCGAACTCGTCGCGAGCGAACACCAGCTCCCAGGAGTCGACCGTGAAGCGGGCACCGGTGCGCAACGTCTGCACGCGCTCGCCGGGGTGCGTGGCATCGGCGTCGGGGTTCGTGTTCATCTCGCCCTCGCCGTGCAGCTCGAGCACGTACTCGTCGCGCTCGTCGTGCGTGATGGTCGCGTGCACGGGGTCTGCGCCGTCGAGGCGCAGCTCGAGGTCGGGGGCGGACCCGATGCGCACCACCTCGGTCTCGATGGCGAACTCGCTGCGCTCGCCATCGCGGGTGACGCGCAGCCGGGGGTTGCCGGCGCCGAACTCGGCGTGGGTGGTCGTGGGCGTGTAACCCTCTTCGGGACGATCGTCGATGTGTCGTGCCATGGTCAGGCCTCCTCGCAGTCAACAACGACGCTAGAGCCTTCAGGGGGTCGCTGTCAGGGGGTTGACTTCCGATGAGCATTCCGGTGCATTCGCCGACATTCCGGTGTATCTCTCGAATATGATCGGGCTACGCAGATGACCGTCGGTCCGACACCAGGCGCCGCAGATGAGCGCAGGTCGATCGCGTGGAGGCAGAGGGAGGCCGGTATGGGAAAGTTCATCTACGAGGGCAACGTCAAGACCGAGATCGAGGACCGCACTCTCACCCACCTTCAGCTCGTGATCACCGCGAAGCTGCGCCGCGCGGAGCCCTTCCCCTTCAGCTGGCGTGAAGACGCCAGTGTGGGCGGAGGTCGCACGACGGTCTGGATCCAGCCGGGCAGCGCGCTGGTCTTCAAGTACTACGGCAGCCGGCAGCCCTCGATCAACCGTGCCTGGATCGAAGCACTCGCCTTCACCGCGAACGCCCCGAGCGGACTCCACGTCGTGCCGGAGCCGAGCGAGTCGCACGGCGCTGCGGCGACGGCGGCCGACGCTGCGCCTCTGGAGTCCGGCCCTCACCTCTGATCCTGTCAACCCCCTGCCCCGACTTCGCCGGTTCCGCGATTCTCGGTGCATGACCGACACCACTCCCGACCCCCGCACGCAGCATCGCGACCAGGAGTTCCCCGGGCAGGAGCAGACCCAGCCAGGGCTCACGGACGAGATGCGACCAGACCCCGACCACGGCGAGAAGAGCTACACCGGCAGCGGAAGGCTCCGAGGACGCCGTGCACTGATCACCGGCGGCGACTCCGGCATCGGCAGAGCCGTGGCGATCGCCTTCGCCCGCGAGGGCGCTGACGTCGCGATCGTGCATCTGCCCGAGGAACAGGCGGATGCCGACGACACGCTGGCGCTCATCCGAGCCGAAGGACGCACCGCGCTCGGCATCGCCGGCGACGTTCGCGACGAGGGCTTCGCCACCGACATCGTCACGCAGACCGCCGACGCACTCGGTGGTCTCGATGTCGTCGTGCTCAATGCCGCATATCAGCACGACATCGAGGGCTTCGAGAACCTCGAGACCGACCGACTGCGTCGAGTGTTCGAGACCAACCTGTTCGGGCTCCTCTACACGGCGCGCGCCGCGTACCCGCGTCTCGAATCGGGTGCGAGCATCATCGTCACGGCATCCGTGCAGGCGTACCAGCCCTCGCCGGGGCTCATCGACTATGCGATGACCAAGGCTGCGCAGGTCGCCTTCGTGAAGGCGCTCGCCGAAGAGGCCGGTGAACGCGGCATCCGTGTGAACGCCGTGGCGCCGGGCCCGATCTGGACGCCGCTGATCCCCGCGACCGGCTGGAGCGAGGATCGCGTCAAGTCCTTCGGACAGGACACTCCTCTCGGCCGCGCAGGGCAGCCTGCGGAGCTCGCCGGAGCGTACGTGTATCTGGCATCGGCCGAATCCTCGTACACCTCGGGATCGGTGATCGCGGTCACCGGCGGCAAGCACCTCTGAGACGCACGAGCCACCCACGGACCACGCGCGAATAGGCTGGTGCGGTGCATACGCCCGCCCCGACCCGCTCGCTCGTGGGCGTGGCGCTCGTCGTCGGATCCTGCCTCTCGCTGCCCTTCGGGGCCGCGGTCGCCGCGCAGCTGTTCCCTGTACTCGGCCCGTGGGGTGTGACCTCTCTGCGCGTCGCGATCGCCGCACTGCTGTTGCTCGTGATCGTGCGTCCGAGTGCTCGCGGGTGGACTCGCGATCAGTGGGTCGCGGCGGTGCTGTTCGGGCTCTCGCTGGCGGCGGTGAACGGCTTCTTCTACGCCGCGATCGACCGCATCCCGCTGGGGCCCGCGGTCGCGATCGAGTTCCTCGGACCGCTGGTCCTCGCCGCGGCCCTCACCCGTCGTCGTGCGGACGCGGCGTGGGTGGGGGTCGCGCTGCTCGGCATGGTGCTGCTCGGCGTCGACGGTCTGACGGGAGCGGATGCGCTCGATCCGCTCGGCGTGGCTTTCGCGCTCGTCGCGGCAGGGTTCTGGGCGATGTACATACGCATGAGCGCCAGGGTCGGCGCAGTGATCCCCGGCGCAGACGGACTCGCTGTGGGGCTGCTCGTGGCGGCCCTCGTGCTGCTTCCGGTCGGCGTGCCCGCCGCCCTGACCGTGGCGGGCGACGCGCACCTGCTGCTGCTCGCAGCGATCACGGCGGTGCTGTCGTCGGTCATCCCGTACAGCTTCGAGCTGGCGGCGCTCCGCCGACTGCCGCAGCGCGTGTTCGGCGTGCTGCTGAGCCTGGAACCCGCGTTCGCGACGCTCGCGGGCTGGCTGATCCTCTCTCAGGATGCGAGCGTGTGGAAGGTGCTCGCGATCGCCCTCGTCATCGCCGCCAGTGTCGGCACGACTCTGGGCGCACGGCGCCGGCGGTCGGAGGCCGCGGGCGCGGCATCCGACCGCGTCGACGAGCGCGTCGTCGACGACGACATCGATCAGGATGCGGGGCCGTTCACCGGCCCGCTCCCGCTGCCCGACTAGCCGAGCCCGAGGTCGTCGTCGAGTCAGTGCCCGACGTCGTGCCCGCTCTCTTTCCCGACGTCTTCTGCGGTGCGATCTCGGGCAGCGGGTAGCGGCGGCGCAGGATCATCCGCTGCACCAGAGTCCACACCACCGTGACCGTGAGATACAGCGCGGCTGCGAGCGGCACGAAGGCGGCGAACACGACCGTCAGGTAATGCAGCGCCCCCGCGATGCGGAGCATGGCAGGCGACGAGAGCGGTGAGTCGGCAGCGTCCGGCGCGGGCGCCGGTCGGAACACGCGGCGACTGATCTCGGCGACCACGAGCATGATGACCGCGAGTGCTCCGAACACGAGCAGGGTCGCGGGCGACGCCGTGCCGCCGAACACCGCAGACACCAGACTCGTGCCGAGCGGCGCACCGAACAGGTCGTGCGAGAGCAGGTCGTTCGGATGCCCCGCGATCACGGGATGCAGGAACAGCGTGTACAGCAGGCCGACGACGGGCGCCTGCGCGAGCACGGGCAGCATGCCCGCGAAGGGCGAGGTGTTCTCGCTGCGATACAGCTCGAGCATCTCCTTCTGCAGTCGCTCGGGGTTCTTCTTATGGCGGCGCTGGAGCTCGCGCAGCCTGGGCGCGAGTCGAGCCCTGGTCTGCTCGGCTCTGGCTTGAGAGATGCCCACCGGAATCAGCAGAGCACGCACCAGCAGCGTGACGAGCACGACGGCGAGAGCTGCGGCGGATGCTCCGGCGAGCGGTTCGAGCACCGAGGAGAGCCCGGCGAGGGCTCCGTAGGCCGCATCGAGCAGGGCGGCGAGGGGTGGGAAGGCGAAGATGTCCATGGAAGTCCGTTCGTGTGTCGGGAAGGGTCGGCGAAGCCGCGCGGTCCCATACAGACGGACTACGCGGCGACGGCGACTCCCGGCGCACGAGGACGCGGATGCCCTGCAGCATCCGGATCACTCTGTGCGAGCAGAGTCGAGACATCGATCGCCCGCATCGGATGCGGGGTCGTGCCCCCTGTCGCGGGGACGAGACTCAGCGCCACCGCGATGGTGAGGGTGGCGAGTGCGATCAGCGCGATCGCGACGCCGAGGGCTGCGGCGTCGGGCACGGCGATGAGGCCGAGCGCAGACGCGACGAAGCCGAGCATCTGCCCGAACCATTCGCTCATGCGCGCCTCCCTCACCGCGAGGGTAGCACCGTCGCGCGGGCGTAGCCTCGGAGTATGACTGATCTGCGCGCGCTCCTCGGCATCGATCATCCGATCGTCCTCGGCCCGTTCGGCGGCCTCTCGTCGGTCTCTCTCACCGGCGCGGTGAGCGAGGCGGGCGGTCTCGGCGGGTACGGCCTCTACGGCTACGACGGCGACCGCATCCGCTCGACCGTGGCGGAGCTGAGGCAGGCGACCGGCCGTCCGTTCGCCGTGAACATCTGGATCCCCACCGGCGACGAGGTGGAGCCGAATGCGCAGCACACCGTGTTCGCGCAGGCGCTGCAGCCGTTCTACGATGCCGTCGGAGTCGAGGTGCCGGCGAGGCCCGAGCGCTACACGCCACCGCTCGACGAGCAGCTCGACGCGATCTGGGACTCCGCGCCGCCCGTGCTCAGCGTCGTGTTCGGCGTGCCGAGGGGCGACGTGATCGACGAAGCGCATCGCCGCGGCATCCGCGTGATCGGCACCGCGACGACCGTGGCCGAGGCGATCGCGCTCGCCGACGCCGGTGTCGATGCCGTCGTCGCCACCGGCTTCGAGGCCGGAGGGCACCGGGTGTCGTTCCTGCGGCCCGCAGAGGAGTCACTCGTCGGAACGTTCTCTCTCGTGCCGCAGGTGGTCGACGCGGTCGATGTGCCGGTGATCGCCGCCGGCGGGGTCTCCGACCGCCGCGGTGTCGCCGCGGCGTTCGCGCTCGGAGCCTCGGGCGTGCAGGTCGGCACGGCCTTTCTCGCGACCGTCGAATCCGCGGCGAACGACGCGCATCGTCGGGCGATCCGCGAGACAGCGGCTGACGGCACCGTGCTGACCCGTGCCATGAGCGGCCGGCTGGCGCGGGGAGCCCGCAATCGCGCGGTGCGGGCGATCGAGGCGAGCGGCACGATCGCTCCCTTCCCGATGCAGAACTGGCTCACCGGGCAGTTCCGTGCGGCGGCCGGACAGCAGAACCTCGGCGAGCTGCAGTCGCTGTGGATGGGGCAGGGCGCACCGCTCGCGGCGCACACCACCGCGGCGGAGGTGTTCGCAGAGATGCTCGCCGGAGTGCCGCGCATCCCTTGAGTCTTGATCCAGCCGGGTGCACCGAACTCTGGACGAACGACAACCGACTGGCCGAGGCATCTCGCGGTCTGGCCGTCGACGCGATCGGCTGGTGTCGTCGACTGGCGCGAGCTAGAGGATGACGGTCGAGCGGCCGTGCACGATCACGCGGTCCTCCGCGTGCCACTGCACGGCACGAGCGAGCACCAGGCGTTCGACGTCGGCGCCGCGGCGCTGCAGCTCTGCGGCCGATTCCGAATGCGTGACTCGCGTGACGTCCTGCTCGATGATCGGGCCCTCGTCGAGGTCTGCCGTGGCGTAGTGCGCCGTCGCGCCGATCAGCTTCACGCCTCGGTCCTTCGCGCGCGCATACGGATTGGCGCCGATGAACGCCGGCAGGAACGAGTGGTGGATGTTGATGATGGGCGCACCGAGCCCCGTGATGAAGTCGTCCGTGAGGATCTGCATGTACCTCGCGAGCACGACCAGGTCGACGTTGCCCTGAAGGAGCTCGAGCTGACGCTGCTCCATCGCCTGCTTGTCGCCCGAGGGGATGTGCACGAACGGCACGCCGAACGAGCGCACCGACTCGGCGAGATCCGGGTGGTTGGAGACGACCATGGTGACGTCGATGTCGAGCTGGCCGCGCTGCGTGCGCCACAGCAGCTCCATCATGCAGTGGTCGTACTTCGAGACGAAGATCGCGACGCGCTTGCGGCGGGCGGTGTCATGCAGCGACCACTCCATGCCGAATCGCTCGGCGACCGCAGCGATGTCGGCCTCCAGGGCGGGGCGCGCGGCGGAGAGCCCGGGAAGGTGGATCACTGTGCGCTGGAAGAATCGACCGCCCTCGGAGTCGGTCGAGTGCTGGTCGAGCGAGATGATGTTCGCACCGTGCTGCGCGAGCACACCGGCGACGGCGGAGACGATGCCGGGCTGGTCGTCGCAGGCGATGAGCAGGCGGGCGGTGTCGGGCTGAGACATGGGGGCTCCTCGAGGGTGTGCATCGATTCTGCCGTGCTGGCGCCCGCCGGGCGAATCGCGCACTGACTCTCGCTACTCTGAGACTGTGAACGCCGGTGATCTCGGACTCGTGCTGATCCCGCTGCTGGCCGTGGCGGCACCGCTGCTCGCGCGCGGCATCCGTCCCGTCATCCGCGTGCCGATCATCGTCTTCGAGCTCGTGCTCGGCATCCTCGCCGGTCCCGCGGTGTTGGGCTGGGTCCAGCCGACCGAGATCCTCGAGAAGCTCAGCGACTTCGGCCTCGCGATGCTGTTCTTCGTCGCCGGGTCCGAGATCGACTTCCGGGCGGTGAGCGGACGCCCGCTCGTGCGCGCATCGGTGGGGTGGGTCATCAGCGTGATCCTCGGACTCGCGGTCGGGTTCGCTCTGGCGCCGGGCGAGGGGATGGTCGTGATCGCGATCGCCCTCAGCTCCACCGCGCTGGGCACCCTGATGCCCATCCTGCGCGATGCCAAAGAGACCGACACCCGGTTCGGCCGAGCGGTCACGGTGGTCGGCGCCGTGGGGGAGTTCCTTCCTCTGATCGCGATCTCGCTCTTCCTCAGCACGCGCACCACGCCTCTCGCGACCGCGGTGCTGCTCGCCTTCGTGGTGCTCGCGGGCCTCGCTGTGCTGATGGCGCATCGGGTGCCGCACGGGCGTCTGCACGCGTTCGTGCGCGCCACCCTGCACACCTCCGATCAGTTCGGCGTGCGGTTCGTCCTGCTGCTGGTCGCCTCGCTGGTCGGCCTCAGCGTGATGCTCGACCTCGACATGCTTCTCGGCGCGTTCGTCGCGGGCGCCGTGTGGCGGATCATCATGGCCCGGGCGCCCGAGAAGGATGCGGAGGCCGTCGAGACCAAGGTCGAGGCGATCGCATTCGGATTCCTGGTGCCGATCTTCTTCCTCTACACCGGCGTGAACTTCGACCTGCAGGCGCTGGTCACCTCGCCCTCCGCCCTGGCGCTGTTGCCGCTGTTCCTGGTAGCGCTCCTGCTGCTGCGCGGTTCGACCGCCCAGCTCTCGGTCCCACCGGGGGCGAGCGTCAGAGAGCGCGCCGCCCTGGGGCTGCTCGCCGCCACCGGGCTGCCGATCATCGTGGCCGTCACGGCGATCGGAGTCGATCACGACATGATCGACAGCGGCACCGCGGCCGCGCTCGTGGGCGCGGGGATGCTCTCGGTGCTGCTGTTCCCGGTGGTCGGCATGGTCTTTCGTGGCGACGGTGCCCGTCTCGCGGCCCTGCGCCAAGCCCCGGCAGCACCGCAGGGGGAGTTGTGACGACCGCATCCGAGCTGCTCGCGAACGCGATCGGAGAGCTCGCCGGAGCACCGCGCGAAGGGCTCGGTGAGGAACGGCAGTCGCGCTGGCGCGGACACCGGATCGTCCGCATCGGGGAGGCATGGCATCTCGGGGTGCTGCTGCTGACCGACGACCGTGTTCTCGCGACCGCCGAGGTGCTTCGCGCCGCCGACCCGGGACGCCGCGGGTACACCGCGGAGTCGGCCCGCGAACGCGCGGCCCGCCGGGCTCTCGCGCTGCGAGGCGGGTTCGGCGAGGGCGAGGTCGCGCACATCGGCTGGAGCGTGATCGACGTCGACGCGGTCGACGCCGGCGGATCGTCCGGGCCGCTGGCCGTCATCGACGGGGTTCCGTCGGTGCGGTGGAGCACCGCCGGCGGCTGGATGCCGTTGGAGGCATATCTTCGCGAGCGGGTGCAGCTGCTGCGCGACGCTCAGAGTTGATTCGCGGGCGCGAACGTCTGCGCGAAGCGGCGCAGCAGAGCCGCGCCCTCGGTGACGGATGCCGCGAGCACCTGGCGCTGCACGATGTCGAACTCCTCGGGGTCGAAGTACCCGGTCGTGCGATAGAACGTCATGCGGTCGGCGAAGTCTCGCGGCGTGGGCTCGGGGTGAAACTGCGCCGTGTACAGGTGCGTGCCCACCCGGTAGGCCTGCACCGGGCAGGTGGCGTTCGTGGCGAGCAGCACCGCGCCGTCGGGCAGTGCGGCTGCGCTCTCTTTGTGAGCCGTGAAGACCGTGAGGGCGGGGGCGCTCGGCCCGAAGATCGGGTCTTCAGCGGCCGCTGCGGTGGTCTCGATCACGGTGGCGCTTGCGGACTCCGGAGTGGCGGAGGTGACCTCGCCACCGAGCATCCGTGTCACCACGCCGATGCTGAAGCAGGTGAAGAACGCCGCGATCTCGCCCGCGACGGCGCTGCGCGCGATGGTCTCGAGATCGGCCTCGACGCGACGCTGCACCGGGGTCTTCGCCGGATCCGTGACGTTGAAGGGCGAACCGCCCACGACCACGCCGCGGTAACGGGCGAGGCGAACGGGGTCGAGACGCTCGGTCAGCAGGTCGAGGCGGTCGACGACGTCGACGCCGAGCGCTCGGCGGAACGAGGCGTGCTCGGCATCCGCCGCCCCGAGCTCAGGGCGCACACAGACGTAGAGAAGCGAGACCACCACGAGAGTCTAACGAGGCTCAGCGCGACGAGTTCGCCGTGCGTCCCCGGACGATGCCCACGAAGGTCTCGACGTCGGGCGTCGTGCGCCCTCGGGGCCACGCGAGCGCCACGGTCGAGGTCGGGCCGTCGGCGAGCACTCGGTGATCTGCATCCTTGCGGTGGTGCAGGCGGGCGAGCGACATCGGGACCACGACCACGCCGATTCCCGTCGCCGCGGTCGCGATCGCCTCATCGGTCGGCAGCGGAGCGAAGGACGGGGCCACAGAGCCCGGCACCTCGAACCCCGCCAGCGCGTCGTCGGAGGGCGTCATCACCAGCTCGCCCGCGAGATCGGCGAGGGTGAGCTCGTCGGCTGCCATCAGGTGCGACTCGATCGAGGCCACGACCACCGGCACCTCGTCGTAGAGGGGGATGACGTGCACGGCGTCGGCCGACGGCGCATGACCGAGCGAGTCGGTCAGAGGCAGCCGCACCAGCGCGGCGTCGAGAGTCGCGAGGGCGTCGAGCTGGGTCGCGGCTTCGATCGGCACGAGCTCGAGCGGAACGCGCGGCATCCGCTGCTTCCAGGCATCGATCCACTTGCCGGGGGTGGCTCCGGGAACGGCGCCGAGACGGAACGTGCGTGGCTCCTCGGCCTCGGGGGCGGCAGCGTCGAAGGCCACGGAGGCGGTCTTCTTGGGCGGCTTGGGCGGCGGGAACCGCTGGGCGGGCGCGGCCTTGTTGCGCCGCACCTGTCCGGGCGGGCGCGCAGGTCGCCGCTGTTGTTTCGCCATCAGCCCAGAGTACCCGGCGGGGATCCGCCCGCCGGGTCTGTCAGTCCGTCTGTCTCATGTGGCCGGTCTCAGGCGGCCAACCAGAGGCCGCGGCGATCCGTGGCCACGGTGAGTCCGGCGGCGACGGTCTCGTCGTCGCCGATGCGTGCACCGCGAACGATGCGTGCGCCGGCGCCGACCTCGGTGCGTACGCCGACGTGGGCGTTGTCGCCCACCGCGGCGCCCTGGCCGATGTGCGCGTGCGCCTCGATGTGCGCGCCTTCGCCGATCACGGCATCCGGCTCGATCCAGGCGCCCCGGGCGACTGTCGCGCCGGCTCCGACGCGCGCTCCGGGTTCGACGTACGCACCCGCTTCGACGTGCGCCTTGGGATGCACCTTCGCGCCGTGCGCGACGAGACCGCGACCATTGGCGTGCTTGCGGTATCGCAGCGTGGCGCCCTGATCGTTCTCGATGTCGATGTAGTTCTTACCCACGATTCCTCCCCGTGCTCCGAACCTGTTCGGATATATCAACAACCACGGGACTGCTCGATTCATTCCCGAGCATGGAATCGGTTCAGGACTGGCATACGGGACACCAGAACGTGATGCGTTCTCGAGTCGGATCCGCACCGAGCTCCCCGCGGCGGACGGGGGTTCCGCAGCGGCGGCACGGTCGTCCGGCGCGGCCGTAGACCCACGTGCCCTGGCCCGGTCTGTCGACGCCGGTGAAGGTGCGATGACGGCGGTCGCGATTGGCGCGGATCGTGCGCACGCCGAGCTCGAGCAGCGCCACGACGTCGACCTCGGGCGTCGGCGTCGTCGGCAGCACGCCGCGCAGGAACAACAGCTCGGCGGCATACTCGTTGCCGAAACCCGCGACGTTGCGCTGGTCGAGCAGCGCGACGTGGATCGCTCGGGAGTCTGTGCCGAGGCGGCCCGCGGCCTCGGCGGCATCCCAGTCGGGGCCGAGCGGGTCGGGGCCGAGGTGGCCCACCAGCTCGTGCTCGTCGCGGGTCGGCACGACCTCGATCTCGGCCAGGTCGATGCCGACCGCGTCGCGTTGCGAGGTGCCCACGATCGCTCGCACCTTGAAGGCCGGATGCCGCCACTTCTCACCGTGCCGGTAGGTCAGCCAGGCGCCGTCCATGCGCAGATGGGAATGCAGTGTGCTCTCGCCGATGCGCAGCAGCAGATGCTTGCCACGAGGGATCGAGGCGATGACCGGCTGTCCGGTCAGGTCGACCGTCGCGAAACGCGGAACGCGCAGATCGAAGCGGGTGACCTCTGCACCGACCAGCGCCTCTTCGAGTCGGCGTGCGGTGCGAAAGACGGTGTCACCCTCGGGCATCGGTCGATCCCGGCCGCGGCGGTGTCTGTGTGAGGGGAGGAGAGGTCGGTGCAAGCGGCGTGCGCTCGAGCATGGTGCGGGCGAGCAGGGTGGACCCCGCTACCGCCGCCGGCATGACCGCCACGGCGCCGCCGGGGACCAGGAAGCAGAGCTGCGTCGCCACCCCGAAACCCAGGACCCGCGCGCGACTGCCCCGGAAGAGCAGTGCACGGTCGGCGGGGGAGAGATCGCGTGCGTCGAACGCGCGCCCGGTGAGTTCGCGGGCGAGCAGTCGGCCGGTCAGCGTGACGCCGAGCACCGCGCCGAGAACACCGCCCACCAGCGGGATGAGGCCGATCAGAAGCACGGCGACCGCGACGAGCACACCGAGGAGCACGAGACGCAGACCTTCGCCGAGCGCGGTCCAGAAGCCTCCGCCGTCCGATGCGGGCGGCTCACCGAGGTCGGTCTCGACCGCGTGCCAGATGCGCTGATAGAACGGATCGCCGATCGCGAGGGCGAGAGCGCTGAACACGGCGCTCGCCAGGGCGAGGGCCGCGACGAGGACGACCAGGCTCACGGCGCCGCGGAACAGCGAGCGCCACGGCTCGAGCCAGCGATCCGCGAACGGCGTCAGCGCATCGGAGATCAGTCCGAGTGAGAGCGCGAGGGGCACGAGCACGGCGATCAGCAGCACGGCCGCGATCACCGCGGGCACCAGCCCCAGTGCCATGAGCCCGGGACGCCGGCGCCAGGTGCCGAATCCCCGCAGAAGGGTGCGGATGCCCTCGAAGAACTCCCCGATCATGCCTCCAGCCTAGGAGGCCGCCGAAGAAACAGTCGCGTCGGGAACGAGTGCGCGCAGCATCCGCACATCGAGGTCGAGCATCGATCGCACCGAGTGTGCGCCGGGTGGCACCGCATGGGCCGCATTCCCGATGACGACGGTGGCGCACCCGGCCTCCCACGCTGCAGTGGCGCCCACGAGGGAATCCTCGAGGGCCACGCAGCGTCGTGCGGGGAGTCCGAGCGCGGCAGCTGCCCGCAGATAGGGGTCCGGCGCAGGTTTGAGACGGATCGCGTCATCGGCCGTCACCATGGTGCGGAACGACGACAGGTCGACCGACTCCGCGAACCGATCGACCCAGTGCCGCGGAGATGACGTGACGAGGGCCACGGGCACCCGCGCGACGCTCAGGGCGTGCAGGAGATCCTCGGCGCCGGGCCGCCACGAGACGTCGTGAGAGTAGGCCTCCAGGGAGCGCCGGTCCAGCTCGGCGACGACCTCGGCGACCGGCTCCGCGAGGTCGAGACGGGTGTGCAGCAGGCGGGCTGCCGCGACGAGATCCAGACCCTCGGCTGCGGCGACGACGCCGGCGACGAGGGATGTCGTGTGCGGGAGGGCCTGGGAGCGCTCGCGCACGAATCGGTCGATCACAAGGAGCCACGTGCGCTCGGTGTCGAGCAATGTGCCGTCCATGTCGCTCAGCACCGCCCAGGAGGGCGCGTCGTCGTGCATGGAGATCCTCTCGCCGCCGCGATCCGGACGGGTCGCTCCGTCCATCCCGTCGGCCGCACGAGGACGTCGAGCGGACGCGTGGGAAACGGCGCATGAACGGCAGGAGGACGCCTGAGGAAA
Source organism: Microbacterium hydrocarbonoxydans (assembly GCF_904831005.1). Taxonomy (NCBI): domain Bacteria; kingdom Bacillati; phylum Actinomycetota; class Actinomycetes; order Micrococcales; family Microbacteriaceae; genus Microbacterium; species Microbacterium hydrocarbonoxydans. The sequence continues at coordinate 3,362,160 of NZ_LR882982.1, forward strand.
CCCGATGGACAGCTGTGTGCACGTGTGCAGCGACCACGCGACGGCGGCTCCGAGAGCCGGTGTCACGTGGGTACGCTGGCGGCGGGTCGCGCCCCCGAGAGCACCTCGATCGAGCGCGCCGTGAGAGGAGGGGCGCACGTGCATCGGTATCGCGAGATTGCACGCGACCTGTCGACGCAGATCGTCGACGGCCGGTTCGACGCCAGCGGCATGCTGCCCGCAGAGGACCAGCTCGCCCGCACCTACGAGGTCTCGCGCGGCACCGTGCGCAACGCGCTCGTACTGCTTGCGAGGCAGGGCACCATCGCGCCCAGACGCGGCTCGGGCTGGCTCGTGCGCACGACTGTGCAGAGCCAGCGGTTCTCAGAGCTGCGCTCCTTCGCCCAGTGGGCGTGGAGTCGGGGGATGGAACCGGGTGGTCTGGTCGTCTCGCAGGGGCGTCGTGCCCCCACCGCCCTCGAGGTGCGCAGGCTCCGGGGCGGCGCACGCACCGGAGACGTGCTCGAGGTCGTGCGGTTGCGGCAGCTCAACGGTCGGAACGTGATGCTCGAGCGCACGGTGTACCCGACGTGGATCGCCCCGTTCATCGAAGACCTCGCGCCCGATGAGCCTTCAGTCGTCGGAGCCCTCGAACAGCGTCACGGCGTGCGAATGGTGCACGGGGAGCATTCGATCGACGCCATCGCCGCGTCGAGTGACGACGCCCGGCTGCTCGAGGTGCGTCGGTCCAGTCCTCTGCTCCGCGTGAACAGAGTGAGCTACGCGGCCGACGGGAGCGCGATCGAGGCCGGCGACGACCGCTATCTCGCTGACACCATGTCGTTCCAGGTGCAGGCATCGCTGCAGGGTGCGCACCTCACCCGCCAGGCAGGACTCACCCGCCAGCAGGGGTGATCCGCGGCACTGGACTCGTGTGCGCACGCGTCCATACCGAGGCTGCGGATACGGCGGATCCTTGGTCTTCCGTTCACCTTCCGTGCACTCCCGGTTGGGACTCGGCGCCGATCGTCGAGTCATCCACCCCCGTCTCTCGGAAGGACGACACACGCATGCACCCCTCTCGCCCCCTCACCCGCTCGCGGGGCGCGGCTCTCGCCGGAGTTGCTCTCACAGCGGCGCTGCTGGCCGCACCGATCGCCGCGAGTGCGCAGGTCGCAGACCCGGCGCCGGTCGCCGGCGATGCGAGCGTCGCAGCCGCAGGCTCGTCGTTCTCACTCCCCGCCGGCAGTCTCGTCGCGGGCATCACGATCGACATCGCCTACGAGACCGACGCGCCTGACCCGAAGAACTGGATCGGCTTCTACCGTGACGGCGACGTGCCTGGAGGCGAGGGAGACCTCTCGGCCTCGTGGTCGTATGCTCCCGAGGCCTCGGGCACCGTGTCGGTCGCCGCCCCCGGCACGCCGGGCACGTACACGGTGTGGTTCCTGGCGAAGGACGGATACGAACCGCTCGCCGACAGCCAGACGGTCACGGTGACGGCGGGCGCAGCCGAGCTGACCCCGGGCGACCCCGAGGCATCGGTCGACATCGACCCCGTCAGCACGGGCCTCGCCACCGACGGCGTGCTGCTGCGCGAGGGCTTCGCAGACGGTCTGCCTGCGGGCTGGGCTGTCGATGCGGATGCGGATGCGGATGCCGTTGCTGCGGAGTATCGCGGCTGGGTGCCGACGACGCGGGCAGACTGGACAGCGGAGATCGACGAGATGCGTGCACGGTTCGCCCGCCCTCTCGGCGGTTTCTTCGTGGCCGACGCCCAGCAGTCCGGTGCTGCTCCCTTCTCATCGACTCTCACCAGCGCACCCGTCGACGTCGAGTTCCTGCGCTCGCTGCGACTGTCGTTCGACAGCCATTACCGAGGCGCGGCCGGGCAGACCGGCCTGGTGCGGGCGAGTTTCGACGGCGGAGAGTGGACCGAGCTGCTGCGCCTCGATTCGGCATCCGTCACCGACGACTACGACCCGCTGCAGCTCAACTACATGCAGGACATCGCTGTCGACGTTCCGGCCGACGCGACCGAGGTGCGCTTCCAATGGCAGCTCGATGCTTCGGGCGAGGGGTCGAGGTACTGGGCGATCGACTCGGTCGCGGTGCACCAGGGCGAACTCGTCGAGGCCGAGACCCCGACGCGGCTGTGGACGGTGTCGGACATCCAGGGACATCCGCACGACTTCGAGCACGGTCTCAACGATCTGAGCACCCTCGCACCGGATCCCGCAGGCCTGCTGATCGTCGGCGACCTCGTGAACTCGGGTACCGAGAGCGAGTGGAGCGAGATCTACGACGTCATGGACGACACGATCGGCATCCGGCCCGACACCACGGTCTCGTCGATGGGCAACCACGAGCGATACGCGAGCGGCGGCTTCGCGGCCAACTTCGAACGCTTCCTCGCCTTCGCCGGACGTGACAAGGCCTACGGCGAGTACGTGCTGAGCGGTGCCGGCGGGGACGTACCCGTGATCACCATCGGCCAGGAGATCAGCGGCCCCTCCGACGTCGCGATGACGGACGAACAGGTCGAGTTCCTCGAACAGCGTCTCGCCTATTGGACGGCGCAGGGCTCCCAGGTGATCGTCAACACGCACTTCCCGCTCGGTGACACCGTCTCGGCCTCGTGGATCCCCTGGTACCACGACCACCACCTCATGAACGACCGTCTCACGAGCATCCTCGGCAACTATCCGAATGCCGTCGTGTTCAGCGGGCACACGCACTACCCGGCGTCGCTCGGCGACTGGGCCGTGCAGCGGCGTACGGCCGACGGGCACCCCGACGGCTTCTGGGCGGTCAACACGGTGGCGATGCACGTCGGCTGGGATGCACGCGGCGAGAACACCGACGGCATCGGCGAGGTGACGATCGGCGATGTGAACAACGGACTCGTCGTGGAGTCGTACGGTGACCGTCTCGTGGTGAAGGCCTACGACTTCTTCACCGACCGACAGATCCGCGAGGTGACGATCCGCAACCCGCTCGCACCGTACGCTGCAGATGTCGTTCCCGCCGAGGACCGGCCCGCCGACTACAGCGCGGTCGACGCCGAGCTGCAGCGGGTGCCGGCCGACCTCGATCGGTTCACGCCCGAGAGCGTCGAGCCGCTGAACCGTGCGATCGCTGCCGTCGAACGAGACCTGACCGCCGCGGATCAGGCGGAGGTGGATGCGATGGCCGCCGCCCTGCGCACCGCGATCGACGGGCTCGTGCCGGTGGACGAGACCCCGGGTGCGGGTGCGGGTGCTGACGGCGGTACGGGCGCGGGTGCGGGTGCTGACGGTGCGGGTGCCGACGGTGGTACAGGTGCCGGTGCTGACGGTGCTGGTGCTGACGCGGGTGCGGGTGCCGACGGCGGTGCGGGTGCCGGTGCTGACGGCGGTTCGGGTGCCGGTACTGACGCGGGTGCCGGTGCTGACGGTGCGGGTGCTGGTACTGACGCGGGTGCCGACGGCGGTACGGGCGCGGGTGCGGGTGCTGATGGCGGCGCCGCGGGTGCCGGTGACGCCGGTGCGGCAACGGCGTCCGCGGGCGGCGCCGGCCAAGGAGGAGGCAGCGGACCCGATGACGCGGTCGTGGATCCTGACGGCAGCGATCTCGCCGTCACCGGAGCCGACCCCGGCCTGACCTGGATCGTGGCGCTGGGCATGATCGCGCTCGGCGGCGGCCTGGTCGTGCTGCGTCGGATCCGCGCGCGGAGGTCCTGACCGCATCCGCAGAGCAGGAGATCTCACGCAGCGAAGGACCCGATGCAGGATTCGGTCCTTCGCTGCGTGAGATCACCTTCTGAGGAGTCGCCTCGGACTCCCGCTCGCGTCAGATCGCTTTTCGCAGGGTGTACCCGCGCGGGGTGGCGACGAACCCGGCCTCCTGCAGCGCCAGCGCGAGGTCGGTGCCGTAGACGCCTTCGCCGTTCACCTTCTCGACGGTGAGCGTGTCGAGTCGGCGGGCACGCGCCGTCGCAGCGAGATCGGATGCCGCGGCGCGGAGCACGTCGGCGTCGTCGGTGAAGCACAGCACCGTGCGGCCCCCGCGCTCGAGATACAGCACGAGCGAGCCGTCGACGAGCACGACCAGCCCACCGGCCTTGCGCCCCGGGCGATGCGAGACGTCGTCGCGCCGCGGCCACCCGAGCGCCGCGCCATAGGGATTCGCGGGATCCGTCGCCGCCAGAGTCACGGCGGCACGCGGCGGCGGGTCGGCGAGGCCTGCGAACGTGCGCAGTCGGTCGACCGTCGCCGATGCGGCGAACTGCGCGGCGCCGAGCCGCTCGATCACATAGCCGCGCCGGCAGTGACCAGCCTCCTCGAAACCCGCGAGCACTCGATACGCCTGTGCGAAACCTCCGGGCACGCCCTCAGCCTGCACGGCACCGCGCGTCACCACGCCGTACCGGTCGAGCAGCAGCCCGGCTGTGACGGTCGCGCGCCGTGCGGCATCCGTCTCGACCGAGGGCAGCAGTGACCATCGCCCGCCCATCGAGGTCGGTCGCGGAGCGGTGCGGGTCAGCGACATCCCGCGATACGTGCGGGCTCGAGGGGCGCGTCGGGTGACGCGGTGCGCCTGGGATCCGCCCGCCAGCAGCGACCGGATCGGTGAGAACGTGTCGTTCGTCACCCTGCCCGCCCAGGTGAGTGACCAGAGTGCTTCCAGCACCGACTGCTCGTTCTCGGCACCGGTCATCTCTTTCAGCTGCGAGGCGAAGTAGGCGCCTCCCGCCTCGAGGGCGGTCAGCACGCGCGACTCGAGCGAGTCGGCGGCGATCTCGTCGTCGGGCTCGGGCAGAGTGAAGGGCGCGAGATCGGCTGGATGCAGCGACACCCATCCGTCACGACCGGGAAGCGTGCCGTGCCCCGACCAGATCACCTCGCCTGCGGCGGTCAGCTCGTCGAGCAGCGCCGGCGAGTAGTCGCGCACGCGCGAGGGGAGCACGAGAGACTCCCACGCGCTCGCGGGGATGGGCACACCGGCGAACTGCTCTATGACCGTGAGCACGCCGTCGAGCCCTTCGAGGGGGCGGCTGAGATGCTGCCACTCCGGCAGGAAGCGTGCGTAGGCCTCCGGCGACACCGGCTCGACACTGCCTCGGATGGCGGCGAGCGAGCGCATGCGCAGACGCCGCAGCACCTCGGTGTCGCACCACTCCGTCTCGTTCGCCGACCCCGAGGCCTCGGGCAGGAAGTATCCGCTGGTCAGGCGCCCGGCATGCTCGAGGCGTTGCAGGGTGTGGCGGGCGACCGCTGCGCCGATGCCGAAGCGGGTCGCCACCGCGTCGGTCGTGAAGGGGCCGTGCGTGCGGGCGTATCGCGCGATGAGATCGCCGAGCGGGTCGGCGAGCGGCTCGAGGAACGCGACCGGGATGCCGGTGGGAAGCGCCGCGCCGAGGGCATCCCGCAGGCGGCCCGCGTCTTCGATCGCTGCGACGCGGGTGGTGCCCGCGACCGTCACCGGAATCGCACGGCGCGCCGCGATCAGGGCATCCAGGTGCTCGGCGGCGATGCCCGTCTCGGGGTCGAGGCGCTCCGCGATCTCGTCCGCATCCATCGGCCCGAGCATGCGCAGCAGATCTGCCACTCCCTCGAGGCCCCGCGCGTGCCGCTCGGGGTCGAGTCGCTGGGCCTCGCGCTCGAACTGGGCGATGACGGCGGGATCGAGCAGTTCACGGAGCTCGACCGTGCCGAGCAGTTCGCCCAGCAGAGCCGGGTCCACCGAGAGTGCGGCCGCCCGGCGCTCGGCCAGGGGCGAGTCGCCCTCGTACATGAACGCGCCGACGTAGCCGAACAGCAGGTCGCGTGCGTAGGGGGAGGGCTGCGACGGCTGGGTCTCGACCAGTCGGATGCGTCGGTCGGCGATCGACATCGCCAGTCTGCGCAGCGAAGGCAGGTCGTAGACGTCTTGAAGAACCTCGCGCAGAGTCTCGAGGATGACCGGGAACGTCGGATGCCGTCGTGCGACCTCGAGCAGCTGGGCCGATCGCTGACGCTGCTGCCACAGCGGCGTGCGGCGGTTGGGGTTCGTGCGCGGCATCAGCAGCGCGCGAGCGGCGCACTCGCGGAACCGGGAGGCGAACAGCGCCGAGCCTCCGACCTCCTGCGTCACGAGCTGCTCGAGCTCGTCGGGGTCGAAGACGAACAGCTCGGCACCCGGCGGCTCGGCCTCGGCATCCGGGATGCGCACGATGATGCCGTCGTCGCTCGCGACAGCCGATCCCTCGACGCCGAGACGCTCTCGCACGCGGGCGTTGATCGCCAGCGCCCACGGCGCGTGCACCTTCATGCCGTAGGGCGAGTGCAGGATCACCCGCCAGTCGCCCACCTCGTCGTGACCGCGCTCCACCGTGAGGGTGCGGTCGGTGGGCAGCGTGCCGGTCGCCTCGCGCTGCTCGGTGAGATGCGCCATCAGGTTCATGCGCGCCTGCTCGTCGAGTCCTGCCTCGATCAGTCGCTGCGCGGCCTTCTCGGGAGTCGCGGCCGCCACCTCTCGCGAGAACTTCCCGAGGGCCTCGCCGAGCTCGAACGGGCGGCCGATGCCGTCGCCGTGCCAGAACGGCACCTTGCCGGGCTGCCCGTAGGCCGGGATGACGTTGACGCGGTCGTGCGTGATCTCGGCGATGCGCCAGCTGGTGGTGCCGAGCGTGAACACGTCGCCCACGCGGGACTCGTAGACCATCTCCTCGTCGAGCTCGCCGACGCGAGCGCCGGTCGTCTCGCCGGCGACGAACACACCGAACAGGCCGCGGTCGGGGATCGTGCCGCCGCTCGTGACGGCGATGCGCTGCGCACCCGGACGACCGGTCAGCGTACCCGCGTCCCTGTCCCACACCAGCCGGGGGCGCAACTCGGCGAACTCGTCGGAGGGAAAGCGACCGGCGAGCAGATCGAGCGTAGCCTCGTAGGCCGATCGGGGGAGCGATTGGAAGGGCGCCGACCGCCGGACGGTCTCGAACCACTCCTCGACGCTGATGGCTCCCAGCGCGCTGGCTGCCACGGTCTGCTGCGCGAGGATGTCGAGCGGATTGCGCGGCACCTGGATCGCCTCGATCTTGCCCGCCAGCATCCGCTCGGTGACGATCGCCGTATGCAGCACGTCACCGCGGTGCTTGGGGAAGAGGGCCGCGCGGCTGATCTCGCCCACCTGGTGTCCGGCGCGACCGACGCGCTGCAGTCCGGACGCGGCAGACGGCGGCGCCTCGACCTGGATCACCAGGTCGACCGCACCCATGTCGATGCCGAGTTCGAGGCTGCTCGTCGCGACGACGCAGCGCAGCACTCCGGATTTGAGTTCCTCCTCGACCTGAGCGCGCTGCTCCTTCGACACCGATCCGTGGTGCGCCTTGGCGAGCACGGGATCGGCTCCGGCGGTCGCGCCCGCCTGCGCCATCATCGCCGCCGGCACCGAGGAATCGGGAAGGGCGAGCCCGATGCGCTCGGAGTAGATCTCGTTCAGACGCCCGGTGAGGCGCTCGGCCAGGCGTCGTGAGTTCGAGAACACGATGGTCGACTTGTTCTGCAGGATGCGGTCGACGATCGCCTCTTCCACATGGGGCCAGACCGAACCCGTGACCTCGGTGTACTCGGCGTCGACGGCATCGCCCGTCTCTTTCGGGGCTCCGGGCGGAGGAGGCGGATTCGTCATGTCGTCCATCGGCACGACGACCCCGAGCTCGAACGTCTTCGACGCCGGCGGTGCGACGATCTCGACAGGAGCGGCACCGCCGAGGAACCGTGCGACCTCGTCTATCGGTCGCACGGTCGCCGACAGTCCGATGCGCTGGGCGGCCTCGTCATGGCCGTGCGAGCGCCGCAGAGCGTCGAGCCGTTCGAGGCTCACGGCGAGATGCGCACCGCGCTTGGTCGCGGCCACCGCGTGCACCTCGTCGATGATCACCGTGTGCACGTCGCGCAGAGTCTCGCCCGCGCGGCTGGTGAGCATGAGGTACAGCGACTCGGGGGTCGTGATGAGGATGTCGGGCGGGTCGGAGACGAGCTTGCGTCGATCGCTCGAGGTGGTGTCGCCCGATCGCACGCCGACCGTGACGGCGGGTGGCTCGAGACCCAGGCGGCGCGCGGACTGCCCGATGCCGATGAGCGGGGAGCGCAGGTTGCGCTCGACGTCGACGCCGAGCGCTTTCAGCGGTGAGATGTAGAGGATGCGGGTGCGCGAGGCATCCTTGCCCTGTGCGGGACTCTCGGTGCGCTCGCGGAACACGCTGTCGATCGCCCAGAGGAACGCCGAGAGCGTCTTGCCCGAGCCCGTGGGTGCGACGACGAGCGCATGCTTTCCGGCTGAGATCGCGTTCCAGGCGCCGGCCTGAGCGGGCGTGGGTTCGGGAAAGGCACCCCGGAACCAGTCCTGTGTGGCGGGGGTGAAGCGGTCGAGCACGTCGCTCATCCCTCCATCATCACCTGTGCCACCGACATCGGGGTCGCCATTGTCCGACGGGGGCAGCATGCTGTACGCATGACTGCGCACAGCACGAACTACCTGAGCACCTTCATCGAGGTCGCCGAGGACTGCCCGGTCGATCATGCCGAAGAGCCCCCGGCGGGTGAGAAGCCCACGATCGCGGCGCTGCACTATCGCCTGATCGACGAAGCGCCGTACGCGCGCACGTCGGACGACGTGATCTTCACGACCCATGCGCTGCGCAACGGGATCGATCCGGATGACGAGGAGGCCCGGGCGGCGTTCTTCTCGAAGGGGCAGCCCTGCCTGCGCTCGTCGCCGCTGGGCAAACGGTACGGCTGGGGGATCGCGCACGACGCCGAGGGGCGGGTGGCGCTGGTGCCACGGGAGTCGGAGGACTACGCGCTGCGGGCCGCCGACCCCGCGATCACCCATACGCGGGCGATGCGGAGTCGGCGAGCCTGATCTCAGACTGCGGTGATAGATCCGTCAGGCTGGATCTCGAGAGTGAGATCGAGATCGAGCCTGGCGAGGAACGCGTCGTCGTGACTCACGACGAGCACGGCCCCGCGATAGGCGCGCAGCGCCTCGACCAGCTGATCGACGGTGTCGATGTCGAGGTTGTTCGTCGGCTCGTCCAGCACCACGAGATGCGGGGCGGGGTCCGACAGCAGCAGTGTCGCCAGCGCCACTCTGAAGCGCTCGCCGCCTGACAGCGCCGACACCGGCCGTTCAGCCGTGGCGCCTCTGATCAAGAACCTCGCGAGTCGGTTGCGCAGCTCCTTCTCGGGCACCTGCGGTGCGGCATCCGCGATGTTCTCGAAGACCGATAGATCGTCATCGAGCCCGTCGACCCGCTGCGGGAGGTACCCGATGCGGTCGGTGAGCGCTGTCGTCGTCAGCCTCGGCCGTTCCGCATCCCGCACAGACTCCTCCGCACCTCCCACCAGCCGTTCCAGCAGCGTCGTCTTGCCCGCGCCGTTGCGTCCGATGAGAGCGACGCGCTCAGGCCCCTGGAGGACCCATGACCTCTCGCCGTCGCCGATCGTCGCGATCCGGCGGCTGCGCGAGACCTGCGGGTCGGGGAGCTCGATCTTCATCGATGCGTCGGAGCGGAGTCGTCTTCCCGCGTCGTCGAGGGCCGCGCGAGCAGCATCCTCCTTCGCTCCGACCTCGGTGCGCAGCCGGCCGGCCGACACCTCGGCGGCCATCTTGCGGCCGTGCGCGACGATCTTCGGAACGCGCTTCTCGATCTCGGCCCTCTTGGCCGTGCGGGTGCGGTGGGCGAGCTTGACCTCCGCCTCGATGCGCTGACGCTTCTCCTTGCGGAACTCCTGCTTGGCAGTGACCTCGGCCTGTCGCGCGGCGTCCTGCTCGGCGTCCAGCCATGCACTCCACTCGGAATACGGGCCGCCGAAGACGCTGAGCGTCTGGGCATACAGCTCGGCCGTGTCGTCCATGAGCTCCAGCAGCGACAGGTCGTGACTGACCACGATGAGCGTGCCCTTCCATGACCTGACCATCGTCGCGAGTGCGGCGCGCGCGTCGCGGTCGAGATTGTTGGTCGGCTCGTCGAGCAGGGTGATCGCCGCGCGTCGCAGGCGGATGCCGGCGATCGCGACGAGCACCGCCTCGCCACCCGAGAGTTCGCCGACCCTGCGGTCGAGGAACTCGGGTGCCAGGCCCGCGTCGGCGAGAGACATCGCCGCACGTGCCTCGATGTCCCAGTCGTCTCCGACCGCGTCGAAGTGCGCGGGATCGACGTCGCCTGCGCCGATGGCGCGCACGGCGTCGAGGGCGTCGGCGACTCCGAGCAGATCGGCGACTCGGCGGTCGACGTCGAGAGTGAGCTGCTGCGGCAGGTAGGCGACCTCACCGGTCGCCGTGACGGAGCCGGAGGTCGGGGTCAGCTCGCCGGCGATCAGCCTCAGCAGGGTGGACTTGCCGGCGCCGTTGCGGCCGACGAGGCCGGTGCGACCCGAGCCGAAAGACCCCGAGACGGAATCGAGCGCGCTCGCCCCGTCGGGCCAGGTGAAGGTGAGACGGTCGAGCGTGACCGATGGATGAAGAACGGGGACTGACATGGTGTCTCCTGTCGAGTGCGGGGGTGCACTGACACCGCTCGCCCGACACGTCCCGTCTGAGCGGGAGGCCGTCACGGAGGACGGCGGGCGATGATGGTCTGCCGTGGAGTCGGCGATCGTCGGGTCAGCGCGCGGAAAGATGAGCGCGGAGGCGACGGATCAGATCAATGGACTTCCAGACACGGCGGACAGGACTCCACGACGATACCCGGGCGTGTCGGAGTTTCGCAACCCCGGGCGTGTCGCGCGTGGCCGCGGTGCCGATCAGCCCTTCGCGGCGCGCTCGAGCCACTTCGTGAGGAAGACGTGCACATCGCGCAACTCCTCTTCGGAGATGCTGTGGGTGAGCCCCGTGTAGACCCGCCCCGACAGCTCGGAGTGCCTCGGCAACCACTCGGCGGTGTGCGCGACGCGGGCGTCGGGGATCACCTCGTCGTTCGTGCCACGCCCCCAGAACACAGGCGGACGCTGCTCGGCGAGGTCCTCGTCGTTCGGCAGATCGCCGGCTGCGACGTACCCGCTCAGTGCGACGACCGCGTCCACGCGATCGGCTGCCAGACGCAGCGCCTGCAGAGCCACGGCCGCGCCCTGGGAGAAGCCGAGGAGCGCCACGGAGGGAGAGTCGGCCGCGAACTCCTCGAGCCAGCGCAGGAAGGACTTCGCAGCGGCGGTCACGGAATCGGAGCTGCGGCCCTCGAGCCCCTCGATCGCGTACCACGAGCGGCCCGGCATGGGCCATGGCGGAGCGAGCGGCGCCGCCACGGATGCCACGGCGATGCCGTCGGGGAGGTAGGGCAGCAGGCCGAAGAGGTCGTGCTCGTCGGCACCGTAGCCGTGCAGGAGCACCAGCAGAGGCATCCCTGCGCGCTCCTCGGTGGACCAGCGCGTGAGGGTGTCGTCGATCGTCAGTTCGTCGCTCACCTCTTCATGATGCCAGCCACCTCGGACACCGTCTCCACGTGTGCGGCTGGTAGAAAGGACACATGTCCGTCCGCACACCTGATCCAGAGCCCGAGCCCGAAGACGGTCTCGGACGTTTCGACGCCGCGCAGTCGCCGTCTCGGGACGGCAACCCGGGCTGGCTCAGCGACGTCGAGCTCGAAGAGGCGCGTCGCCGCCTCCCCATGCTCTACGTCGAGGCGATCCCGGTGCGCACCGACGGGTCCGGCCAGGTCTCCGAGATCGGCATCCTGCTGCGGTCCACCCCGCTCGGCGAGATGACGCGCACCATCGTGTCCGGTCGTGTGCGCTTCGGCGAGACGATCCGCGATGCGCTGTTCCGGCATGTCGAGAACGACCTCGGCCCGATGGCCTTCCCGCTTCTGCCGCCGCAGCCGCTGCCGTTCACAGTCGCCGAGTACTTCCCGATCCCGGGCGTCAGCGCCTATCACGACGATCGGCAGCACGCCGTGTCCCTCGCCTTCGTGGTGCCGGTCACCGGCACGTGCGAGCCGCGTCAGGACGCCCTCGAGGTGACCTGGTTCTCACCCGAGGCCGCGGCGTCCGACGCCGTCGCCGCCGAGATGGAGGGCGGCCGGGGCACGCTGATCCGCCTGGCGCTCGCCAATCTCGGCCTCCTCCGCTAGCCACGCGGCGTCGGAGGGCGGCCGAGCAGGCTGTTCAGCGTGCGGTGAGCCGGGCGAGCTCGGCGACGAACTCGTCGACGTCGGACTCCTCGGTGTCGAAACCGCACATCCAGCGCACCTCGTTGCGCGCAGCATCCCAGTCGTAGAAGCGGAACGACTCGCGCAGCTGATCCGCGATGCCGTCGGGCAGCTGGGCGAAGACGCCGTTCGCCTGCGTGGGCTGCGTGAAGGTGACGCCGTCGATCGTGCCCTCCGCGATCGCGGCCTCGATCGAGCCGCGCAGCCGCTGCGCCATCGCATTGGCGTGCCGGGCGTTGCGCAGCCACAGATCGCCCTCGAGCAGGGCGATCAGCTGCGCCGAGACGAAGCGCATCTTCGACGACAGCTGCATGTTGAACTTGCGCGAATACCGCAGGCCGTTCGATGACTCGGGGTTCAGCACCACGATGGCCTCGCCGAGCATGGCGCCGTTCTTGGTGCCGCCGAAGCTGAGCACGTCGACCCCGGCGTCACGGGTGAAGGCCTGAAGCGGCACGTCGAGGGCCGCCGCGGCGTTCGAGATGCGTGCGCCGTCGAGGTGCAGGGTCATGCCGCGCTCGTGCGCATGGTCAGCGAGGGCTCGGATCTCGTCGACCGAGTACAGCGTGCCGAGCTCGGTCGACTGGGTGATCGACACGACCAGCGGCTGTGCGCGATGCTCATCGCCCCAACCCCAGGCCTCGCGGTCCACGAGCTCGGGGGTGAGCTTGCCGTCGTCGGTCGGCACGGCGAGGATCTTGAATCCGCCGATCTTCTCGGGTGCTCCGCCCTCGTCGACGTTGATGTGCGCAGAGGATGCCGCGATCACCGCGCCCCAGCGCGGCAGCATCGACTGCAGGCCCGTGACGTTCGCTCCGGTGCCGTTGAACACGGGGAACGCCTCGACGCCCTCGCCGAAGTGGGCGCGGAACACCTCCTGCAGACGCTCGGTGTAGGCGTCTTCGCCATAGGCGACCTGGTGGCCGCCGTTCGCCGCCGCGATGGCCGCGAGGACCTCGGGGTGGACGCCGGAATAGTTGTCGCTGGCGAAGCCGCGGATCGCGGGGTCATGCTGAATGCTCACCACGCCAGCCTATTGCCGGATGACGGAGCGCCATGCGGCCGGCATGCGGGGTCTTCCGAATGTCCGTGGCCGCGCCTACCCTCTACCTCATGGAGCGCACCGCTGCGAAGACGGCCTTCGCGAACGTCCTCGTCAACACGCTCATCGCGAACGTGACGACGAGCTTCCTGTGGTTCGCTCTCACCTTCTGGGTGTACATCGAGACGCAGTCCGTGCTGGCCACCGGCATCATCGGCGGCGCGTACATGCTCTTCATCGCGTTCTTCGCGATGATCTTCGGCACGATCGTCGACCGCAACCGCAAGCACACCGTCATGCTGCTGTCGAGCGTGATCTCGGCGGTCGCCTTCCTCGTCGCCGGCCTGATCTACATGTGGCAGCCCGAATCGGCGCTGCTCGATCTCGGCGGACCCTGGTTCTGGCTGTTCTCGGTCGTCATCCTGTTCGGCGGGGTAATCGAGCAGCTGCGCAACATCGCGCTGTCCACGACGGTCACGCTGCTGGTGCCCGAAGACAGGCGCGCGAACGCCAACGGCCTGGTCGGCACGGTGCAGGGGCTCGCGTTCCTCGTGACGAGCGTCTTCTCGGGGCTCTCGATCGGCTTCCTCGGCATGGGATGGACTCTGGTGATCGCGATCGGCGCGATGGTGCTGACCTTCGTGCATCTGCTGTTCATCCGCATCCCCGAGGGTGCGCCGACGCCCGACCCCGATGCCAAGAGCGCGCTGGACTTCCGTGGCAGCGTGACGGCGATCCGGCTCGCCCCCGGGCTGTTCGCGCTCATCATCTTCTCGACTTTCAACAACCTCATCGGCGGCGTCTACATGGCGCTCATGGACCCGTACGGGCTCACCCTGTTCGACGCCCAGATGTGGGGGTTCGCTCTGGCGTTCGCGTCGACCGGCTTCCTGGTCGGCGGCGGGCTCGTCGCGAAGTTCGGGCTCGGCGTGAAGCCGATGCGCACGCTGCTGCTGGTCGTGATCGCGATGGGGCTGCTCGGCTCCGTCTTCATGCTGCGAGAGTGGTGGCCGCTGTACGTGATCGGCATGTGGGTCTACATGGCTCTCGTTCCGCCGGCCGAGGCCGCCGAGCAGACGATCATCCAGAAGGTGGTGCGCTACGACCGGCAGGGGCGGGTGTTCGGCGTCGCCGCCGCGATGGAGGCGGCGGCTGCTCCGGTCACCGCATTCCTCATCGCGCCGATCGCCGAGTTCCTGATCATCCCGTACATGCGCACCGACGACGGCACGCAGCAGTGGGGATGGCTGCTGGGCGAGGGTGAGGCGCGAGGCATCGCTCTGATCTGCCTCTTCGCGGGCCTGATCATGGTCGTCGCCGGGACGCTGGCCTTCTTCACGAAGTCATATCGAAAGCTCACCGATCTCTACGCGAACGCCCCGGAACAGGATCCGAACAGCGAGACGGGCGTTCCGAACAGCGAGACGGGCGACCCGATCGGCGACACCCGGAACGACGAGACCCGCGACCGGAACGACGACACCCGCGACACGAACGTCGTCGATGCGCCGGCACCGGTGCGCGGCCTGCCGCCCGAGATTCCCGAGGCGCGGCGATGACGATCAGTCGAGCGTGAAGACCTGGTCGTTGAGCTCGGCGGCTTCGCCGTCCCACAGCCCGACGACCCGCGCGACCAGAGATGCGGGTTCGAGGCTCTTCGCTCGGAAGACCACGGATGCCGCACGCAGCGGCTCATCGGCATCCCGTGCGGCCTTGGCGAAACCCTGGGCGACCGCTCGTGTCCATGCCTCGGCGGCGGCCTTGACCGCGGCGTAGTTCGCGCCCCCGGCGAGAGGCCGCGCGACTGAGGTCGATGAGACGATCGCGAAGCGCCCGGCGGATGAGGCGCGCAGCGCGTCGTCGAACGCTCTGCTGGTTGCGCGCACCGCCTCGAGGGCGGGAAGGAGGGCCGCGAAGTCGGCATCCGACTGGCCTGCGAGTCCGCCGCCGCCACGCCACCCGCCGACGAGCGGAAGCACGGCATCCACAGTGCCGAGGCGGGAGGCGAGCGCGGTCATCTCGTCGAGCGATGTCGCGTCCGCGACCTCGATCTCGGCTCCGATCTCGTGCAGCGGCTGCAGTCGATCGGCCGAGCGTCCCGTCGCGACCACCCGAGCGCCGAGGTCTGTGAGCGCCCGGGCGACGGCGAGACCCGAGGCGCTGGTGGCTCCGGCGACGACGATGGTGCGGGCGGTGATGTTCATGTACTCACTCTCGTGAAGAAACGGCTCTGCGGCCACTCCCTGTGGGGAATGGCCGCAGAGACCGTGTCCGCTCGCCCCCGCGAGCGGACCCCAGAAATGCGCGAGTCAGTCGTCGGTGCCCCGGATGCCGACGGTCGACTCGATGACCGGCTTCATCTTCTTGTCGAGGGCTTCGAAGAACATCGACAGCGGGAACTCGTCGTCGAGCACCGCATCGGTGTAGCCCTTGGGAGCACCGGCCAGGATCTCGTCCGGCAGACCGCGCGCCCAGCGGGACGCGGGGTTGGGCGTGAGCACCGAGCGCACGAGATCGTAGGCGGCCAGCCAGTGGGCCGTCTTCGGCCGGTCGATCGAGCGCCAGTACAGCTCGTCGATCGCATCGCCGAGGGCGACGACCGCATCGGGCACGCCGTCCCAGTCGAAGGCGAGGGCGGTGTCGGTCCAGTGCAGCACGCCGCGCTGGTGCAGCCATGCGAACAGCAGCTGCCCGCCGAGGCCGTCGTAGTTGCGCACTCGGGATCCCGTGATCGCGAAGCGGAAGATGCGGTCGAAGATCACGGCGTACTGCACGAGACCCGCGTGCTCGAGCATCTCCTGCTCCGAGACGGTCAGATCCTCGCCCGCCGAGACGCGAGCGCCGAGCGTGCGCTCGATCTTCACCGACTCGCGGAACGCGGTCAGATCGCACCGCAGCTCTTCGAGCGAGTACAGGAAGAACGGCATCCGCTGCTTGATCATGAACGGATCGAAGGGCAGGTCGCCGCGCATGTGCGTGCGGTCGTGGATGATGTCCCACATCACGAATGCGCGCTCGGTCAGAGCCTGGTCGTCGAGCATCGCCGCGGCGCGCTCGGGCAGGTCGAGCTTGGTGATCTCTGCGGCGGCGCGGGTGACCCGGCGGTAGCGCGCGGCCTCACGGTCCTGGAAGATCGCGCCCCACGTGAATGAGGGGATCTCGCGCATCGCGACGGTCTCGGGGAACAGCACCGCGGAGTTCGTGTCGTAGCCGGGAGTGAAGTCGACCAGGCGAAGCGAGACGAACAGCTTGTTGCCGTAGTCACCGGCCTCGAGTGCGGCGATGAACTCGGGCCAGATCGTCTCGACGATCAGAGCCTCGACGAGGCGGTCGCTCGAGCCGTTCTGCGTGTACATCGGGAAGACCACCAGGTGACGGATGCCGTCGACACGGTGCCGCTGCGGCTGGAAGGCCATGAGCGAGTCGAGGAAGTCCGGCACCCCGAAGCCGTTCGCGACCCAGCGGTCGAAGTCGACGATCGATGCGGCCAGGTACTCGGAGTCGTGCGGGAACGCGGGCGCGAGCGCGCGGATGCCGGAGGTGATGGCGGCGACCAGATCGCGGGCCTTCTCCTGCGTCGCCGAGTCCGTCGACGCATCCGGGATCGATCCGTCCTTGACCTGCATCTCGCGGAGGGAGATCGCGGCACTCTTGAGCTGGGCCCAGGCCGAGGAGGACTCCGCCACGGAGGCGTCCTCGACGACCTCGGGTTCGCCGACGATGGCCTGAGTGTTCAGGGTGGGAGTGGACATGGAACCTCCGATCGCGGATCACGACGTAAAAATTCCGGTCTAAACGGAATACTGACGATAATATTACATCCATGGATGATTCTGTCGACCTCGCGATCCTGGCCGAGATCTCGCGCGACGGCCGTGCCACGCTGTCGCAGCTGTCCGACGCCGTGGGCCTGTCCGTCTCGGCCGTGCAGTCGCGCCTTCGTCGTCTCGAGACGCGGGGAGTCATCTCGGGATACCGCGCGATCCTCGACCCCGAGCTCGTCGGCACGCCTCTGTCGGCCTTCATCGAGATCACACCTCTCGACCCCGCGCAGCCCGACAATGCTCCCGAGCTGCTCGAGCATCTGGATGCCATCGAGGCGTGCCACTCGATCGCCGGCGACGCGAGCTACATGCTGTTCGTGCGCGTGCGCTCGCCCCGTGCGCTGGAAGAGCTGGTGCGAGACATCCGCACCGCGGCCAACGTCAGCACGCGCACCACGGTCGTGCTGCAGACGTACTACGAGCACCGACCCATCATCCCGGTCGGCGACGAGGTCTGACCCGGCGACGAGCTCAGAGCCCGCTCGGAGCACCGTCGCGGAGTGCCGGTCAGAGCGCCGCGCCGACCATCGCCTCGCCCAGCGGAGTGCGCAGGTGCAGCATGCGTGCGCCGTCGCGTTCGCTGGCCACCAGCCCCGCCTGTCGCAGCACGGTGAGGTGATGCGAGGCCGTCGAAGCGGCGATCCCGGCATCCGCCGCGACCTGCATCGTGGTGCGTGCCGCGCCCGCTGAGAGCAGGATGCCCGCGCGCGCCGGGCCGAGCAGCGCGCCCAGCGCCTCCTCGATCTCGCGCGTGCTGCGCGCCCATCCCGCCGTCACGCCGCGGGCCGGGTAGAACAGCGTGGGCTGCGCGGGTGGCTCGGTCAGCACCATGCATCCCCAGGACGACATGACAGACGGCACGAGCACGAGCCCGCTGCCGTGACAGTCGACGATCTCGCTGTGGCGACGCAGCGAGACGCGCACGGCGCCGTCGCCCCAGCCGACCGAGCGATGCAGCCCGCCCGCCATCCCCCCGATGCCCGAGGAGGCGATGACCCGGGCCCGCACGGCGATGTCGGCGCGCAGCAGTCGTTCGAGCTGCGGCCACACCGGGGCGAGAGTGGCCGACCAGACATCCGACCAGGCGTCTGCGATCAGACCGCGTGCGCGTTCGGGGGTCTCTCGCATCTCCGCCAACGCGCGCCTGCGTTCGCCCGACGAGCGCTGCACCACCTTGCCGAGATCCACGCGCATCGGCTCGATCGGTGCGCGACGCAGCGCCTCGAGCTCCGCCTCGGGCGACATGTCCCAGTGCGGTGTGGCGGTGAGGAAGTCAGGCATGTAGCCGTCGTCGCCGATCACGGCCGCCAGCAACCGGAAGCTCTCTCGAGGCAGTCGATCGCGCACGGCGCGCAGCCACCCCCACTGCAGCGGGTGCTGCTCGGGTCGCAGCAGCACCCTCACGGCATGCGCGAGCTCATGCCCGGGTGACACCCCGAAGCGCACGGCCTCGACATCGCCCGGGCTCAGGGCGAACTCGACGCGGTGAGCGGGATGCTCGACGCCTTCGATCGGCGCGGCATCCCGCGCTGCGATGTTTCGATCCACATCGAAACTGTAGGGCGGCGTCAGCAGGGTGTCGAGACTGGACCCATGAACACCTCGCCTGCCGCTCTCGCCATCGTCGCGGGGGCTGACATCCGCCTCGGTGCCGGTCGCAGCCGCAAGTTCGTCGGTGCAGCGCACGGGGCCGACGTCTCGTACTTCTATGTCGAGAACCAGCCGGGCGAAGGCCCGGGGCTGCACTGGCATCCGTACTCCGAGACCTGGGTCGTGCTCCAAGGCGCGGCGCAGATCACGATCGCGGAACGCACGTTCACCGCACACGCCGGCGACACCGCGACCGGGCCCGCGTTCGTTCCCCATGCCTTCACCAACATCGGCGAGGGCACCCTGCGCATCCTGTGCATCCACGCCTCGCCGACCATCATCCAGACATTCCTCGCCGAGGACTGAACCCCACCCACTCCAGGAGAAACCCATGTCCTTCCAGGCATACCTCGACAAGGTCGAGACGCAGACCGGCCTCACCCCTCGCCAGTTCATCGAACTCGCGAAGGAGCAGGGCTTCGACGAGACGACGAAGTCCACCGTCGTGCTCAACTGGCTCAAGCAGGACTACAGCCTCGGGCACGGCCACGCCCAGGCGATGGTCCACGTGATCCTCAAGGGACCGAAGATCAGCGACAAGCACGTCGGCAAGGGCGGGGCGCACGGCGATGCCTCAGACACGCTCTGGCTCGACGGCAAAGACAGCAACCCGAACGCCTGACACAGAGGAGCCACCATGGCAGTCCGCGTCGACCTCAACATCTCACTCGACGGATTCGCGACCACGACCGATCAGACACCCGAGAACCCCTTCGGCGATGACTGGCCCCGATTGGTGGCGGCGTATGCGGCCACCCGCACCTTCCGCGCACGGGTGCTGGGCGACGACTCGGGCGCCGGCACGACCGGGGTGGATGAGAAGTACGCGCAGGCGTACTTCGAGGGGATCGGCGCCGAGATCATGGGTGCAGGAATGTTCGGCCTGCATCAGAGGGAGGGGGACGACCCGCAGTGGCGCGGCTGGTGGGGTGACACTCCGCCGTTCGAAGTGCCGGTGTACGTGCTCACCCACACGCCGCGCGATTCGATCGAGTTCGCGAACGGCACCGTGTTCCACTTCGTCGATGCGGCACCGGAAGAGATCCTCGCGCGTGCGCTCGAGGCGGCAGGGGGCGGCGACGTGCGCATCGGCGGCGGCGTGCACGTCGTGCGGCAGTTCCTGCGCGCGGGGCTCGTCGACCGGATCCACTTCGCCGTGGCCCCTCTCGTGCTCGGCAGCGGGGAGCGGATCTGGGAGGGGATGCGGGGTCTCGAGAACGGCTACGAGTTCCGCTCGGAGGTCGCAGAGAGCGGCACCACCCATCTGACGTTCGAGCGCCGCTGAGGCACCCCCCTCGACGGTCGGCATCGCCGCGGCCAGTAGGATTCCCTGCGTGGCAGCATCCTCGAAGCGCAAGAAGAACCAGGTCCGCGTGAGCGGCAATCCCGCCAAGCGGGCCAGCGGAAGCCCCGCCAACCGGCCGGCCGTCGACGCGGGTCCGGTCACGGTGCGCGACTGGATCGGCGCCGCGCGACTGCGCACGCTGCCGCTCGCCGTCGCACCCGTCGTGATCGGCACGGGCGCCGCCCGCAGCACCGGACCGGAGTTCCACTGGGTGATCGCGCTCGCCTGCCTCGCGGTCGCCGTGCTGCTGCAGATCGGTGTGAACTTCACGAACGACTACAGCGACGGCATCCGCGGCACCGATGCGGTCAGGGTCGGCCCCGCACGCCTCACAGCGTCGGGCCGGGTGAAGCCGCGCACGGTGCTGATCATCGGACTCGCGTTCTTCGCGCTCGCCGCGCTGGTCGGACTGGCGATCGTGATCCGCACGGAGCAGTGGTGGATGCTGGCCGTGGGCGCCGCCTGCATCGTCGCCGCCTGGTTCTACACGGGCGGCAAGCGCCCCTACGGCTATTACGGACTCGGCGAGGTCTTCGTCTTCGTGTTCTTCGGGCTGGTCGCGACGCTCGGCACGACGTGGGTGCAGGCGTTCGAGCTGCCGCAGCAGGCCTGGCTCGGAGCCATCGCCGCGGGGCTCTTCGCATGCGCGGTGCTGCTCGCCAACAATCTGCGCGACATCGATCAGGACCGTGCGGTCGGCAAGCGCACGCTCACGGTGCTCATCGGCCGGCGCGCCACGCAGGTGCTGTTCACGCTGTTCGTGCTCGCGCCGTTCGGCATCCTGGCGTTCCTCGCGCTGCTCTACCCGATCGCGTGGGTCGGGCTGCTGGCGCTGCTCGCCGGACTCCCGGCGATCCTCATCGTCTGGACCTACCGGCAGGCGAAGGAACTCGTGATCGCCCTGGCACTGACCTCGCTGACGGCGCTGCTCTACGCCGGGGCGCTGTTCTGGGCGTTCGTGGGCTGACGGTCGCTCGACGCGGCTGTCGGGCTCGCGCTCAGTCGCGCGCCGTCGAGCCGGTGGAGCCGGAGTCGGGTGCGGTGCCGTCGATCGCCTGATCCTCGGCATCCGCATCGGCCTGCGCGGCCTCGCTGCGCCCACCGCGGCGCTCGACCAGGCGCGCTGACGCGTCGGCGAGCGGGGCGCGCAGGAAGATCATCGAGATGCTCACGCCGATGAGCGCGGCGAAGATCGCCGCGAGCCACCAGAACTCCCGGAAGATCGGGAAGAAGAACCAGAGCACGGCCAGCGGAACGAGGAACGCCAACAGCCGCAGCACGGTGTAGACGAGGAAAGGCGCACGGTTCTTCACCTGAACAGTCTACGTTCGCGCGCTGAGGCGCCGGCTGAGAGCGTGAGGTCAGGAGTCGATTCCGAGAGTGGCGAGCGGGATGCCGCGCACGACTCGATGCCACGGGTGCTCGCCCAGCGACCACAGCAGTTGCGCATCGAGGTCGAGGGCGAGGTCTTCGCAGCCGACCGGCAGCGGCATCCGATCGCGCACCAGGGCGTCGCGGCGTCCGGTCCACAGCGCCCCGGGGTGCATGCGATCGGATTGCGACACGAAGTGGCGCTCGCCCCAGCGCACGGCTCCCTGCATGCGGGGGAGCCCTGGCGAGAACCGATCCTGCTCCTCGAAGCGGCCGTCGTCGGTCTCGGGAACAGTGAACTCGGCGATACGGCCGGTGTCGGTCGTCAGGTACTCGCCGATCAGCACCCGGCGCAGCGGCTCACCATCGGCATCGAACACGCGGCCGAGGTACGAGCAGCGCAGGTCGATCGGATGCACGCGTGTGCGCACGGCGACCAGAGCGGATGCGCGCAGGCCGCGCCCTGAGGCCCCGGCGACTCGACGCGCATCAGCGCCGCGCACGCGCCTGAGGTCTGAGAGGTCGAACTCCCAGATGCCGCGTCCGGTCGCCGCGACGAACAGGCGATCGCCGAACCATGCGAGACCGCCGGCATGGATGGGAGCCGGCTGCAGCGTGCCGTCTTCGTCGATCGCGAGCAGCACATCGAGATGTCGCGAGCGTTCGAGATCGACGAATGCGACCCGTGAGGCGAGGTGGGTGCCGTCGAGCTTCTGGCGGAACCAGCTCACCGCGAGCGTGCGGCGACCCTGCCATTCGCCGAGGTCGACACCCTGCGGATACCACCGGCGGGTCCAGGTGCGCGCGCTCAGCCAGCGCAGATCGACCGTGCCGCGGCGCCTCTGGCGCACCGGGCGCCACGTCGTTCCGAACGGCCAGAGCATGTGACCCATCGTCGCCGATCGGCGCGACCGATGCGAACTCGCGATGCGAGCTCGGGGCGCCGGACACCTCGCGTTCACCTCGTCGCCTCCGACCGGCAACGAACGGCTGGCACCATTCCGAGACCGTCCACCCCGGGAGTCCCGTGCGCACACCGCTCGTCACCGTCATCCTTCCTGCCAAGGACGCGGGCTCGTACATCGGCACGACGCTCGAGACGTTGACGCGGCAGTTCGACGACCCGGCGTCGGTGAAGCTGGTCGCGATCGACGACGGCTCGCGAGACGGCACCGGCGCCCTGATGCGGCGGTACGCAGAGCGGTTCGAGCACGCGGAGGTCATCACCAACCCGGTTCCGCGCGGGCTCGCGACAGCGCGGAACCAGGGGCTCGAGCACGTCGAGGGGCACGCGTTCGCGTTTCTCGACGGCGACGACTGGATGCAGCCGCGCCGTCTCGACGTGCTCGTGCGCCGCCTCGACGAGCTCGGCTGCGACTTCGTGCGCACCGACCACGTGACGGTGACCGACGGCGCGCGGGTGCTGAAGCCCGCGCCGTACGCATGGCGCGGTGTCGTCGCCTCGCCCCGCGATGCGATCCTGCCCGAAGACCAGCCGACGATGATCGACTACCCGTTCGCCTGGGCGGGCATCATGCATCGCCGGGTGCTCGATGACGGGCTGGCCTCATTCACCCCTGGACTCTTCACGGCCGAGGACCGGCCGTGGATCTGGCGGCTGCACCTGCACGCGCGCTCGTTCGCGGTGGTCGACGCGCCCGCGCTGCTCTACCGGCGGGGAGTCGCGACCTCGCTCACGCAGATCCGCGACCGCCGCCAGCTCGACTTCGTGCGGGCCATGCACGAGGTCCTCGACATCGTCGGATCGGATGCCGAGGCAGAACGCTTCCTCCCCAAAGCCGTCTGGACCACGCTCGCCCTGAGCTCGCGGCATCTGGTGCGCGCGCGGCGTATGGCGCCTGCGCTGCGCGGCGAGATGCGCACCGGCATCCGAGGTCTTCTGGCGCGTCTGCCCGAGGGCGAGACGCAGACGGTGCTGGCTCGCCTCGACGGCCCGCGGCGTCGTGTTCTCGCTTCGCTGCTGCGCACAGTGGGTGCAGACAGGCCGGGCATCGACACGACGGCCGCGACCGACACGGCGAGGAGCCGCGCATGACGCAGCTGTTCGCGCTGCACAGCGCCTACGGACTCTCGACCGCGGCCGCCGCGATCGACGGGGGACTCCTGGGCGAGCGGGGTGAGCGTCTGCTGGTGCCGTTCCACTCGGCCCGCGTGCCCGAGACCTCGGTCGGCATCGTCGACGATCCCGCTCTCTCGAGTCTGCGCGCGCGCTTCGACCGGGTGGAGGACCTCGATCGGCTGCTCGGGCCGCTGCACCCAGGCTCGTGGCAGCCTGAAACCGCAGACCTCCCGCTGCTGCGACGCCTGCTGACCCGCGCCTGGAACCTCGACGACGACCTCGAGATCCTGGTGCAGAGCCCGCAGGTCGCTCCGGCGCACACTCTGATGCTCGTATTCCCGCACGCGCGCATCACGATCATCGGCGACGGGCTGATGACGTACTCGCCGATGCGCATCACGCTGCCGCATACGGTGACCGCGCGCATCGGCCGTGTCGTGCACGCCGACGTCGTGCCCGGCGTCGCGCCGCTCGTCGGAGCCCCGCACGCCGAGACGATCCCGGTGCCGCCGGCGCTGTTCGGCTCGGTGCTGAGCGAGGTCGCGGATGCCGTGCCCGAGGCCGCGGAACTCGACAGCGCCGCCGCGGCCGACGATGCCGCGCGTCTCGACGGGAGCTCGTCGACCGTGCTCGTGCTCGGGCAGTACCTGTCGGCGCTGGGACTCGTGAGCGAGGCCGAGGAGATCGCCCTGCAGACCGCGATGATCGACAGGGCCGCCGCCTACGGCCCACGCAGCATCGTGTTCAAGCCGCATCCCTCTGCCCCTCCGCTCATCACCGACGCCCTGCGTGACCGAGCTCGCGCCCGCGGGGTCGGCTTCCGCGAGTATCGCGGGGGACTCTCGGCCGAGATGCTCGCGCAGAGACTCGACGCGCGCGCGGTGATCGCCGGGTTCTCCACAGCCCTTCCGACCGTGCGAGCGGTGTTCGGCAGAGAGATCGACGCTGTCGGCGCCGACACCGTGCTCGCGCGCCTGTCGCCCTATGAGAACAGCAACCGGGTGCCCGCCACGATCGTCGACGCACTCACCCGGGCGGATTCTCGGTATCGGGACGCCGAGCGGATGCAGTTGCTGATCGACACCGTCGGATACGTGATGCAGCCGCAGGTGGCGCGTCATCTGCGGCCACGGGCAGAGGGACTGCTCGCAGACATGGATCCGGCCGATCGATCGCGGTACTTCAGCGGCGAGCGACTGGCCGAGCTGCGACTGCCCGGAGCGCCGACCGAGAGGATCGCGCGGCGCGCGTTGCGGCCGGCGGGCGGCGTGGGTCGGGTGGAGGAGCTTCGGCTGACGGTGCGGGGAGCGCGGCGGCGTCTGGGCCGAGCGTGGAGAGCGATCAGAGGACGGTGACGGGATGACTCCCGAGACGACGAACACGACGACGAGCGTCGCGACGAGCGCGGCGACGAGCACGATTCCGGTGCAGGGCGCCGCGGTCAGGACCGTCGCGATCATTCCCGCCCGCGGCGGATCCCGGGGCGTCCCGCGCAAGAACGTGCGCCGGGTCGGCGGGGTGCCGCTCGTCGAGCGCGCGGTGCGCAGTGCGCTCGCATCCGGTCGCGCCGATCTCGTCGTGGTGTCGACCGACGACGACGAGATCGCGGCGGTCGGGGCGGCCGCCGGGGCGCGGATCGTGCGCAGACCCGCCGCCCTCTCGGGAGACACGGCCTCGTCGGAGAGCGCGATCCTGCACGCTCTCGACGAGCTCGAACGGGTGGGCCAGCGGTTCGATGTCGTGGCCTTCCTGCAGGCCACCTCGCCCTTCATCCCGAGCGACGCGCTCGCGTCGGCGATCTCGCACATCGCCGAAGACCGGGCCGATTCGGTGTTCGCCGCCTACGAGACCTATGGGTTCCTCTGGGGCAGGGCCGAGGCGGGCAGCGCTGATGAGGGCGCAGCCGTCGCCCTCAATCATGACGCCGGACACCGGCCTCGCCGACAGGACCGCGCACCGCACTTCCTCGAGACCGGAGCGTTCTACGTCTTCCGCGCCGACGGCTTCCGTGCGGCGAAGCACCGGTTCTTCGGCCGCATCCGCATCGCCGAGGTGCCCGAGTGGTCGGCGATCGAGATCGACGACGAGCAGCAGCTGCGCATGGCCAGGGCGCTCGCCGCACTCTACGAGTCGCCCGAGCGGATACCGGTTCGTGCGGTCGTCACGGACTTCGACGGAGTCCACACCGACGACACGGCGACCATCGACGCCCACGGCGTCGAGCGCGTGCGCGTCAGCCGCGAGGACGGGATGGGGGTGTCGCTGCTGCGCAAGGCCGGCATCCCGATGCTCATCCTCTCGACCGAGGTGAATCCGGTGGTGCGCGCGCGAGCCGACAAGCTGCGGGTGCCCGTGCTGCACGGAATCGACGACAAGGAGTCGGCGCTGCGCGCGTGGGCCGAGGAGAACGGCATCCCGCTCGCCGACATCGCCTACCTCGGCAACGACGTCAACGACCTGCCTGCGCTGCGCATCGTCGGCTGGCCCGTCGCGGTCGCCAACGCCCACCCGCTCGTGATCGACGCGGCACGCGTGGTGCTGCGCCGGGTGGGCGGCCAGGGCGCCGTGCGCGAGCTGATCGAGCGAGTGTTGCCGGCCTGACCGACTCCGGTAACCCTCAGGTCTCCGGTCGTTCACACTCGGCGCGTACCCAGGGAGAAGGCCATTTCGACCACCGGAGGAATCATGACTGTCAGCATCGGCTCGCGCGTCATCGGAGGCGGTCACCCCGCCTATGTCATCGCAGAGATCGGCCTGAACCACAACGGTGACGTCGACATCGCCAAGCGGCTGATCGATGTCGCGGCGAAGGCGGGCGCCGACGCCGTGAAGTTCCAGAAGCGCACCCCCGAGATCTCGACGCCCGAGCACATGCGCGACGTGCCGCGTGAGACGCCCTGGGGCACGATGAGCTACCTCGACTACCGCCGTCGCGTCGAGTTCGGCCGCGACGAGTACATCGCCATCGGCGACCATGCCACGATGCAGGGACTCGACTGGTTCGCCTCGCCGTGGGACGTGCCGAGCGTCGACTTCCTCGAAGACCTCAATGTCACCGCGCACAAGGTGGCCTCGGCCAGCCTCACCGACACCGAGCTGCTCATCGCGCTGCGCGAGACGGGCAAGCCGATCATCCTGTCGACCGGCATGTCGACGATCGAGCAGATCGACCGCGCGCTGGCCACCCTCGGAACCGACCGGGTCGTGCTGATGCACGCCACCTCGACCTACCCGCTGGAGCCGGAAGAGGCCAACCTGCGCGCGATCGCGACCCTGCGCGACCGCTACCCCGGCGTGCCCGTCGGCTACTCGGGCCACGAGCGCGGCCTGCAGATCTCGCTCGCCGCCGTCGCGATCGGGGCGGTCGCGGTCGAACGCCACATCACGCTCGACCGCACGATGTGGGGATCCGACCACGCGGCATCCCTCGAGCCCACGGGCCTCGAGCACCTGGTGCGCGATATCCGCGTGATCGAGATGGCGCTGGGCGACGGCGTCAAGCGCGTGTTCGACAGCGAGCGCGCGCCGATGGCGAAGCTGCGTCGCATCTCTGCATGATGGCCACGGGGATCGGAGAGGGCATGAGCGCCTCCGGCGCGCTGCGGGTGGTCGCGATCGCCGACGCCGACTCCTTCGTGAAGTGGTCGGCATCGCTGCTGGGCAGCATCTCCGGCATCCGCCCGCATCTGCTGCTCGTGCAGACGCCGCTCACCGCGAGTGTCCAGCAGCAGCGCACGGCGCTGGCCGGCACGGGCATGCCCGCGAACAGCGTGACCCGCATAGGCTTCGCCCGCGCGGCCGCCTGGCTCGAAGGGCAGCGACCCGACGTGGTCCTTCTGGCGGGTCGCGGACCCTTCGTGCGGCTGATGGGACGGGTCATCGACGCGCTCAGCCAGCGTCCCGTCGTGGTGGCGGGGCTGCCGGGCATGGCGATCCCCGCCCAGCGCGGCGCGCTGGACTACCGTCGGCACGCCGATCTTCTCGTCGTGCACTCGCACCGCGAGCAGCGCGCGTTCGCCGACCTCGGCCGTCGGATCGGCGTGCAGATGCCCACGGCGCTCGCGACTCTGCCGTTCGCGAGATCACGATCCCGGATGCTCGCGGGCGACCGTGCGCGAGTGATCGCCGCCGATCCCGCCCGACGCTCGGCGACGATGGTGGTCGAGCATCCTGAGCCGCCGCGCCCGGTGCGACCGCCGGCGACCGACATCGTCTTCGCCGCGCAGGCCCTCGTGCCCATGGGGCGCCCGGAACGGGCCGAGATCGCGGCGACACTCGTGCGTACGGCGGAGGCCGATCCGAACCGCCGCGTCGTGGTGAAGCTGAGGTCGCGTCCGGGGGAGTCCGAGACGCACCTCGAGCGCGATCCCTACCTCGACCTGCTGCCTGCACGGCGGCCAGACAACCTCGTCGTCTCGTACGACTCGATGGCGTCGTCGCTGTCGACCGCGGCCGGACTCGTCACCGTCAGCTCGACCGCAGCCGTCGAAGCGGTCGCCCTCGGGGTTCCGGTGATCGCTCTCGACTCGTTCGGGGTCAGCAAGAGCCTGCTGAACACCGTGTTCGTCGGCAGCGGTCTGCTGGGCGGACGCAGCGAGGTCGTGGCCGGGCGCTTCCGGCATCCGCACCCCGACTGGCTGCGCGACAACTACTTCCATCCCACTGCCGAATCGACCTGGTGGGCTCACGTCGAGCAGCTCGTGGCCCTGCGTCGTGCGGGTGGGCTGTCGGCCAAGACGGTGCCGGCCGCTCGCGGCGGATCCCTGCACGAGGCCTGGCACCGCGCCAGTGTGCTGGGCCCCCACGACCGCACACTCACGGGAGCCGCGGCGCTCGCACTCGGCGTGCCCGCGACCACGCTGCTGAGTGCGGTGCGCCGCGGGCGCTCGACTGACGGCGGCACCTGGGCCGACGCGTCGACCGACGTCACTCTCGAGCCGAATCCGTTCCACGACTCGATTCGGCGCTGAGCACGCGCCCCCGCGCGTTCCGGTCGCACTTCGTGCCGCCCCCGCGCGTTCCGGTCGCACTTCGTGCCGCCCCCGCGCGTTCCCGTCGCACTTCGTGCCGCCCCCGCGTCAGAGAAGCGGCACAAGGTGCGACCGGAACGACGCGTCACGGCGCCGGGGGCCCCGACGCGATGATCGACGGCGGATTCGGATCGTCCCACCGCTGCAGGGTCTGCACCCACCAGAAGGCGGCGAACAGGACCAGCGCGACCGTCTCGCCGATGAGCACGGCGGGTGTCTCGCCGAACGTCTGGCGGAACAGCACCGCGACGGCCAGCAGCAGGAGATCGGCGATCAGGAGTCCGGAGATCCAGCGGTAGATCGTCCGCTGGCGAGGGGTGGGCGGCGTCTCACCGGGTTCGAGCGGACCCGCGGCATAGAGGATCGGCACTGCAGCGAACACTCCGAAGAACCCCAGCGTCACGGCGAAATGGATGCTGCTCACGGGCCAGAAGTTGAACGGGAAGCGGTCGTCGAGCGCGGGCGAGAACGCGAGTGCCACGACGACCGCGGCGGTGACGAGCGCGATGATCGACACCAGCCGAGCCGAACGATTCGGCGTGCGGGTGCGGTGACGGATCACGGCCATCGTGACGACCGCCGCCACGACGACGATGGCGTACACGGCGATCCCCGCCTTGGCGCTGCCGATGTCCTCCGGCGGGATGCAGTCGACCATGATCGGGCAGGGGAGGTGTCCGACCGCGCGCGAGTCGGCGAGGCCGGTCGGAACGATCGCGATCAGCGGGGCGAACACCGCGCAGACGTCGAGCAGCGTGGTCGCACGGCTGCGCCCCGAGAGGGCGAGCAGCACGACGGATGCTGCGAGCAGCGCTCCGACGAAGATGTCGCGCGCCGGCGTGTAGAACGCATGGCTGATCGACGCCAGCGGGTGCCAGCCGACGATGAGCGGCTCCCACGTCACCACGATGCTCTGCAGTGCGACGCTGACGAGCAGAGCGAACACGATGAGCACCAGGGAGAGGCGCAGGTAGCGATGGGTCTTCTGTCCGGTCGTCACGGAGACGTCTGCGGCAGCCATGATCGAGACGGTACACCGCTCGTCCGACGCCGTCGCGCGACGCCGCGCGACGGATCCCGTCATGGTCGGACTCACTCTGTCAATCCCCGCAACGATCCTGGTGTTCCGGCATGCCGCCCGGTAACGTCATCCTCATCGCGGCGATCCGGGCGGTCCCGGGCCTCAGCTCATACCTGTAGGCGTTGCGGGTTCGACTCCCGCCGTCGCGTCCAACTGGTCAGTGCGGCGCGGATCAGCCTTCGCCGGCGATGCGCGCCTCCACCGGCGCCCATCCGTTCTCGAGCACCGCGAATCCGGCCTCGAGGATGCCGAGCTGATCGTCGCTCTCGTTGACGAGCAGCTGCATCTGCAGCACGAAGCGCGCATACACGCGTACCTCGGGAGTGGTCTCGGCGAGGCCGAGCTCGTCGGCGATCGCATCCGCCAGGGCATCCTCGTGTCGGAGCCACATCTTCGCGGCGTACTCGCGCAGAGCCGGCGTCTCGTTGAGGAACCGCGAGAAGACCTGCGACACCTCGGCGCCGTGCTCGGCGAGATTGGCGTGCACCTCCGCCGCGTAGAAGTCGTGGATCGCGCGGTTCACCGTGGCGCCGTCAGCGCGGTCGCGAACCGCCGACACGAGCCGATCGCGCTGCTCGTCGTCTTCGTCGAAGACCAGCGCCTCCTTCTGAGGGAAGTGCGCGAACACGGTGGTGGGCGAGACGTCGGCGGCGTCGGCCACCTCGCGGATGCTGACGTTGTCGAACCCGCGCTCCAAGAACATCATCGTCGCGACGTCTGAGATGTTCTTGCGGGTCGCCGCCTTCTTGCGCTCGCGGCGGCCGAGGGGCTCAACGTTCGTCATGCCTCCACCGTATCGCGAACCGGATTCGAAACTGGCTTGACACCAAAACTGGTATTGATACAGTTTCGGTGTGACTTCACTTAAAACATCGCTCCCGCGCAGCGACACGCGCGCCTGGACCATGCTGATCGTGCTGACGATGCTCACCGTCATCGGCATGACGGTCGTGCTCCCCGTCCTCCCGTTCGTGGTGCTGCAGTACGTCTCGCACGAAGGCGACCTCGCGATCTGGGTCGGCATCCTCGAAGCGATCAACGGCCTCTGCGCCTTCCTGGTCGCGCCGTTCCTCGGCCGCCTCTCCGACAGGTTCGGTCGACGCCCCGTGATCATCGCCGCAGCCTTCGGCGCCGCCTTCGCGATGGCGCTGTTCGGCATCGGGGGAGCGATCTGGGTGCTCGTGCTCGCGCGCGTGATCCAAGGGCTCACCGCCGGCGACCTTCCGGCCCTCTTCGCCTACCTCGCCGACATCACGCCGCCGGAGAAGCGCGCGCAGCGCTTCGGTCTGCTCGGCGCCCTGTCGGGCATCGGCATGATGATCGGTCCCGCGATCGGCGGTCTGCTCGCCGCCGTCAGCCTCCAGCTGCCGGTGTTCCTCACCGCGGCTGTGGCTCTCGTGATCGCGATCCTCAGCATCTTCCTGCTCCCCGAGAGCCTCAAGCCCGAGAACCGCATCGAGCGCATCTCGGTACGCGAGATCCAGCCGTTCGGCGTCTTCGCAGAGGCCTTCGGGCGCAAGGAGCTGCGTGGTCTGATGATCGGATTCGGCCTCCTGGCGCTTCCGTTCGGGTTCTTCGTCAACAACTTCAGCGTGCTCGCACTGGACTCGATCCAGTGGGGGCCGACGCAGATCGGTCTGCTCACGGCGGGAGTCGGAATCATCGATATCCTCATCCAGGGCGTGCTGCTCGGCATTCTGCTGCCTCGCATCGGCGAGCGCGGAGTGATCATCAGCGGTGTCGTGGCCCAGGCGGTCGGACTCGTGGGCCTCGCGCTGGTCGCCTCGATCTTCGCCCAGCCGTGGGTGTTCATCGTCGGCGCGCTGATGCTCGCGGCGGGCCAGGGGGCATCGACGGCCGCCCTGGACGGAGCCATGTCGAACGCCGTCGGCGACGACGAGCAGGGGTGGCTCGGCGGTGCGACCCAGTCGCTCAACGCCGCCATGAACACCGCGGCGCCGCTGATCGCCGGAGCGTTGTACGTCACCGTCAGCCACGCCGCTCCCTACTGGCTCGGCGTCGCTCTGATGGTCGTCGCCGTGATCGTCGTCTCCCGCGCGCACATCGCGAACACGGCGAAGAACGATGCCGAGCAGGGGGCTGCCGAGCAGGATGCCGACGCCGCCGGCGCCGGCATTCCGGTCATAGCCGCCGACGCTCGCAGTTGAGACGCGGGCCCGCACCCGGGGGATGATGGGTTCATGCCCACCCCACATCGCCCCGGTCTGCGGGTCTCGTCGGGTCTCACGATCCCCGAGGCCGAGCTGTCGTGGCGGTTCTCGCGGTCGTCGGGACCAGGCGGACAGGGCGTGAACACCGCGGATTCGCGGGTCGAACTGCTCTGGGATGCCGCAGGCAGCACAGCTGTGACCCCGCACCAGCGTGATCGAATCCTCGAGCGGCTGAGCGGTCGTCTCGTGAACGGCGTCCTCACGATCGCCGCGTCCGAGCATCGCGCGCAGCTGCGCAATCGCGAAGCCGCGCGAGAACGGCTGGCGACCCTGGTCGGGGAGGCGTTGCGGGCACCGGCACCGCAGCGCCGCGCCACGACACCGAGCCGCGGGTCGAAAGAGCGTCGCCTGAAGGCCAAGCAGCGCCGCACCGATGTCAAGAAGCTGCGCAAGCCACCCGGAGACGGATGAGCGAGGCTGCCTCTTCCACAGAAACACCGAGCTCGCGTGCCGGGCGCTCTACGCTATGAGTGTGAACGAGCCACGCTCCTGGACGCGCATCGCGTCGACCGAAGAGGGGGTCTACGGACTCATCCTCGTCTCGGGCCTCGTGGCGAGCTCCGGCAGCGGCGGCGCCCCGGCGGGGAGGGCGCTCGCGATCACCGCGGTCACCGTGGTCGTCTTCTGGCTCGCGCACGTCTACGCGGGCGCGGTCGCCGCCCATGGCACGGCGGATGCCGAAGGGCGGCCGGTGTCTCTCGGGCAGGCCGTGCGCCATGCGATGCGCAGGTCGAGCGGCCTTCTCGTCGCGACCGTGCTGCCCGGCATCGCACTGCTGCTGGGGGTCGTGGGCGTGCTGCCCGACAAGGTCGCGATCTGGACGTCGCTGTGGGTGTGCGTCGCCGTGCTGGCATGGCTGGGCTTCGCCGCCTACCGGCGCAAGGGCGTGACGTGGCCGATGCAGATCGTCGGTGCCGTCTCGACGGCATCCTTCGGCGTGGTGATCATCGCCGCCAAGGCTCTCATCACGCACTGAGCTCGCTGCTCACTGCTCACTGCTCACTGCTCGCGCTCGCTCGTCCGGTCAGTGGCGTTCGATCACCGGGAACGACCACGTGCCGTCGAGGATCTCGGGTCGCGGGCGGTAGAGACGAACGAGATAGTTCCACCCCTCGGTCAGAGGCAGCGCGTTGGGAAGATCGAGGTCGCCGCCGAAGCGCACGGTGATCGAGCCGTCCGCGTCTCGGACGCCGGTCACGCTGTTCACGCTGTATGCGCCGGCGTCGTTCGCAGCGAAGTAGCCTTCGGCGTCGTACAGCGACACCGACCAGAAGCCGTCGACCGGCACGTCGGCGACGCGCAGCGTGTACGCGCCGACCGGCAGGCGAGGGGCGACGTTGATGTAGAACGCCTCGCTCTCGGGCAGCCCGCCCCAGGCCGCCGCAGTACCCAGAAGATGACGCACGGGGTCCACATCCTCGGCTCGTCCGAAGCAGCGCTCCAAGCCGCCCAGGCCTTTCGCGAGCGTGAGGATCGCGCCGCGAGTCTCGGCGAAGCTCGCCTCGTCGTAGACGGGCGCGGTGAACTCCCGTGCTCCGGTCGAGGTCAGCGCGAGGGAGTCCTGCAGGGCGTTCACGACCGAGACGTCGTCGGGATCCTCGGAATCCACCAGGATGCGGGTGGCGGCGAGCACGAAGTCCGAGCCGAGGTCGTCGGCCGACAGCGAGTGGACGCCGGGGTCGTGCAGCACCCGGTTGATGTAGTGGCCCTCGTCGACCAGCATCACGGAGACGTATCGAGCACCGGCATCCGGGATGGTGATGGTCGCGCCCTCGGACACGTCGATGATCGCGGCGCTGTACAGAGTGTCGCGGTTCATCCTGATCACCGTCTGCTGGTCGATCGGAGTGGGTACGCGGTAGTGGTTCCAGCGATTCGAGCCCCCGGCCGATGCGGCGATGGCGGCGAACATGCGGGCGGTCTCGATGCGGGCGAAGTTCGCGAACGTGACGAGAGGGGCGGTGTCGGTCATGGCCTCATCCTCGCGGGGTGCCTCGAGAAGAGCGCCGCACCATCACCCCGGGCAGGTGAGGCGTCTCAGTCCTTGCTGCCGTGCACCAGCTCGAGTCCCGCGCCGGCGAACTGTCGCAGCGTCGCATCGGGGAGGAACGCCCGGGTCAGCGCCGTGCCGATCGCCGGAAGGTCGCTCTCATCGCGGAACAGCAGATACATGGTCTCGTACCGAGGATGGAACTTCTGCTTGAAGCGGTGCAGGGATCCGAAGCCGTAGACGGGCTCGAGCGCCTCGGCGAGGCGGTCGCTGAGAACCGCGATCATGCCGGCGTCCGGCGGATAGTCGTGGGCGAGCGGAGCGCCGGAGAGCGACATGATCTCCGCCCCCTCCTCGGAGAACTGCTTCGCGGACGACCCGATCAGATACTCCATCACCGGTGCGAAACCTCCGTCGCGGCGCCGCATGAGGTCGAGCGTCCATCCGCGCACGACTCCGCCCTCGCCGTAGACCGGCAGCCATGAGAGGAAGCCGTCGACGTCGCCGTTGGGCGCGATCGCGAGAGCGAGCCTGACCTCCCGATCCTCCGCCTCCTCGAGAGTGCCGAGTGTGAACCTCATCTCGGGCAGATCCTTGTCTCCGACCCATGCCTCCGAGATCGCGCGCAACTGCTGACGCACGCCCCACGACTCATCGGCCAGCCGAGTCATCCGGAAGGTCATCTCCTCGCGCCCCGCGCGGTTGAGCGAGCTGCGCACCGAGTTCCAGCGCTTGCCCGTGAACTCCAGACCCGGCAGATCGACGATCGTGTCGTCGGCGACGACCAGGCTGCGCCAGCCTGCGGGAACGGCCTCCCGGGTGGCGTCGTCTGCGCTGAAGAAGCACGGCACGAGGCCTGCCAGTTCGGTGGCTCGGATGAACTCGGCGACGGCAGCTGCGCGTGATGCCGCGGGGCCGATCGGGTCGGCGAGGGCGAGGGCGACGCCGGTTCGCCGCTGGTACGCGACGATCCCCGCGTCGCTGCGCGCGTAGCTGTTCCCCTCCCAGGTCGTCATCCACGACAGCGTGCCGCCGCCGTGCGCGCGCAGTTCTGTCTTCACCTCGTCGATCGTCGGGGCCGGCTGGATGCCGAGAGGCGACTTGCGCCTGGCTCGGAACGCGCGGCGCACGGCGATCAGGTAGACGAGGAGGATCAGCCAGAGGAAGCCGTTGGCGAGCGCGAGCTCTGTCTCGCCGTCCCAGCGCAGGTCGACCTGAGCTTGCGAGAACACCGTGATGAAGACGAGCACCAGGGTCGCGACCAGGATGTTGAAGAGGCCGAGCAGCATCACGAGCACCCACGCCCAGCGCCGGCCGCGCAGCAGCCCGTTCATGAGCACGACGATGACGACGAGGTCGATCGCGAGATCGATGAACCCTCCCGATGCGGGCTCCGTGGGACCGAACGGGCCGTCGGTCGCGACGAGTGTCGTGATGATCTCGACCGCTCCGAGCACGAGGAGCGAGATCACGGCGATCAGGCGCTGCTCGCGGACCGTGGTGCGCTGCACGCGCAGCGTGCGGTCGACGACGAGGATCAGCAGCACGGCCAGCAGATGCTCGAGATCTGCGACGGCACCCCAGAACAGCATCGCGATGAACACGAAGCCGAGCAGCACGAGCCAGCCGCGCACCCGCCACGGGGGTCGGAAGAGACCGATCGCCGCGGCGATGCACGCCATGGTGCCGCCCGAGGCGCCGACATCGAGCGCGGCTGCCTGCTGCTGGGCCCAGGCCCACGGCAGCTGCGAGGCGAGGAACAGCACGAGCGCCGTGGCGAGGATCGCGAAGAGCTGTCCGATCCAGTAGTACGCGAGCGCGACCCGTGTGCCGCGGCGGTGCTCGAGATACGCCATGCCCCAGAAACCCGAGATCGTGAACACATAGACCCAGGGTGCGTTGACGAAGAACGTGCCGGTGAGCGGGGTCCACCACTTGCCCTGGGCGAGGTTGGGCAGGCCGTATGCGACGGTGGTGAACAGATCGGTCTTCTCGAACGGACTCCACAGGCCCTGCCAGATCACGCCGACCACGATGATCACGGCGACCATCGTGAGCGTGGCCGGGATGCGCCGCAGCACGGCGGCGACAGGATGCGATGTGGGGGTTCGCGCCTCGGTCATGCGCTCAGCGTAGCGACCGCGCTGTGGCGCTGTGGCGTGCCGCCCGCGCATCTTCCGGTCGCACTTCGTGCCGCCTGCGCATCTTCCGGTCGCACTTCGTGCCGCCTGTGGGCCGTCGCGGCGGCACGAACTGCGACCCGAGCGCCGCGGCGACCGTGCGAGACTGCGCTCAGGGCCGCCAGCGCATGCCGGCGGGCGGAGTGGACCGCCGAGGCTCATGGTGACTCCAGGCCCAGCGGTAGCCGACGCCCCCGAACGTCATGAAGCCGGCGGCGAACAGCGCTCCGGCGAGCACCCCGAGCGCGATCGCCCAGGCGAACGCGCCGCCGGCCGCGACGGCGACCGAGCCGACGAGCATCCCCACGACGCAGGCGTTCACGACGATCAGGAGCATGACCGAGCTTCCCAGCAGGATGCTCAGACGCCGCGGCCTGAGGAACGAGTAGGTGCGCTTCATGCCCGGTTCGTCGTCATGGGGCGAGGCGAGGAAGACGTCGGCGACCTCGGGATCCAGATCGACGTAGGCACCGCGGATGCGGTTCATCGCCACGACGTACATCATGTCCTCTTCGGACACGTTCATCACGCGCACCTGGGTCATGAAGCCGATGACGGCGAGGAACGCCAGGATCGCCAGCGACGCGGCGCCGAACCACCCGCCGAAATCCGAGGCCTGCCCGAGCAGCCCGATGGTCACGAGTCCGGCCGAGACGAGGGTCAGGAAGATCGTGATGCGCGAGAGCACCTCGCTTTGCGCGGTGCTGCGGGCCGCGAGGAGTCCCCAGTGCTCGGTCGCGAGGAGCTGCGCACGCCGGCCGAGCACCGCATCCGACTCCGTACTCGGCGGCACGCGCGACGCGACGTCATCGTGCGGCCCGGCCGACCCCTCCGCGGGCACGGGCTGCTCCAGCGAAGAGCCCTCGTTCATATCGGTATTGTGCTCCTGCGGCGCGCCCACCGGTATGGGCTCCTCGTCACGAGCCGCAGTTCCACGCTGTCGTTCGGCGCCGATTCCGTGTGTGATGGAGTCATGGCCGTGTCTCGATCCTTTCGCTTCCCGACGACTGCTCGGCGTGCATCGATCGCGCTGACCGCAGCATCCGTGGTCCTGCTCGCGGCATGCACCGCCCCGCCCACGTCGGCGCCGGTCTCGGATGCCGAGTCGTTCGTCGAGGATCTCGACGCCCCGTGGTCGATCGCCTTCCACGACGAGGTGGCCCTGGTGAGCGAGCGCGACAGCGCGCGGGTGCTCGAGGTCGCCGAAGACGGTCGGGTGCGCGAGGTCGGAGTGATCGACGGGGTCTCGCCGCGCGGCGAGGGCGGGCTGCTCGGGCTCGCCGTGCATGACGGGGAGCTCTTCACATACTTCACGGCGGATGCGGAGAACCGCGTCGAGCGGCGCTCGATCGTGGGAGAGGCCGGTGCGCTGTCGCTCGGCCCCGCCACCACCGTGCTCGACGGCATCCCTGCCGCGGGGAACCACAACGGAGGGCGCATCGCGTTCGGCCCGGACGGGATGCTCTACGTCACGACGGGCGACGCGGGCGACCGAGACAGCGCTCAGGACCTCGACGCGGTGTCGGGCAAGATCCTGCGCCTCACGCCCGAGGGCGGAGTGCCGTCGGACAATCCGTTCGACGGGTCACCCGTCTACAGCTACGGGCACCGCAATCCGCAGGGCATCGGCTGGGATGCCGAGGGCACGATGTATGCGAGCGAGTTCGGGCAGGACACCTGGGACGAGCTCAATGTGATCGAGGCCGGCGGCGACTACGGCTGGCCCGAGGTCGAGGGGATCTCCGGTGGCGACGACCACATCGACCCCGTGCAGCAGTGGCAGCCGGATGCCGCGAGCCCGAGCGGCATCGCGGTCACCGGCTCCGACATCGTGATCGCCAACCTCCGCGGCGAGCGACTGCGCATCGTGCCGCTCGATGACCTGGCCTCCGGCACCGAACGGTTCGCCGGCGAGCTCGGCCGCCTGCGCGACGTCGTCGTCGCACCGGATGGCGCGCTCTGGGTGCTCACGAACAACACGGACGGACGCGGGAGCCCGTCATCCGGCGACGACCGCATCCTCCGTCTCGATGGCGACTGACCGCGAGGCGCGGGTCAGGCGAAGGCGTCGACTCCCGTCGCAGTGACCGAGAGCGCCCACAGTCGCTCGGCGGCCTCGGGATCGATCGCCCACTCCTTCACGCCGCCCGTGGTCATGTCGGTGTGGTCGACTGCGACGATGCCCTTGATCGAGCAGTCCTCGCAGTAGGCGCCGCTCCGATCGATCAGCTCGGGCGCGGTCGCCGCCCAGAGTCCCGTCGATGCTCCCTCTGCGGGGGTCTTGAACCGGGGGTTGGGGGTTCCGTCCTCGTCGATCCAACCGCGGGAGATCAGCTCCTCGCGGGGCAGGTGCCGCTGCAGGTCGGTCATGATGCCGCCAGGATGCACGGAGAAGGCCAGGATGCCGCGGTCTGCGCCGCGGCGGGCCAGCCCCACGGCGAACAGCGCGTTCGCGGTCTTCGACTGTCCGTAGGCGACCCACGGGTCGTAGGCCGTGGTCTCGAAGTCGATGTCATCGAAGCGCACCGGGGAGCGGAAGTGCCCTCCCGACGAGTAGGAGATCACTCGCGCGCCCTCCGGCAGCAGGTCTGCCACCCCGCCGACCAGCGCGAAGTGCCCCAGGTGATTGGTGCCGAACTGCGACTCGAACCCCTGCGCCGTGTGTCCGAACGGGGTGGCCATGATGCCGGCGACGTCGAGCACGAGATCGATCGGATGCCCGTCGCTGCGCACCGTGTCGGTGAATGCGGCCACCGAGTCGAGGTCGCCGAGATCGGCGCTGCGCACCTCGACCGCGTCGATCCCTGCGAGAGCCTGTGCGGCGGCGTCCAGGCGACGCGCGGGCACGATCACACGCACGCCGGCATCCGTGAGCGCACGCACCGTCTCGAGACCGAGTCCCGAGTATCCGCCCGAGACGATCGCGGTCTTGCCCGAGAGATCGATGCCGGCGATCACCTCGGCCGCGGTGGAGCGGTAGCCGAACTCCGAGGCGAGGGGCTGCTGGCGGGCGATCATGTCGAGAGGGGGGAGCGCATCTGTCATGATCCGACCGTACGATCTAGAGTGCACTCGAAGTCAAGGAGGAGTCCGCGTGGACGATGTGATCGACACGACGCGCACGTTCAGCATCGGCGAGCTCGCCCGCCTCGCCGGTGTGAGCGTGCACACCCTGCGCTGGTACGAGGCCGAGGGGCTGTTCCCGCGCGATGTGCCGCGCACTCCGGGCGGGCGGCGCGTCTACGCCCATGACTCGCTGGCGTGGCTCGCTCTGCTGGCGCGACTGCGCGAGTCCGGCGCCCCCATCGCCGTGCTCCGCGACTACGCCGCCCTGGTGCGCGCCGGCAGCGGCAACGAGGCCGAGCGTCTGGCACTGCTGCGCGCGCACGAACGCTCGCTCGACGCGCAGATCGAGACGCTGATCGCCTGCCGTCAGGTCATCAGTGCCAAGGCCGGGGCCTACCAGGAGGCGCTCGTCGCCCGAGGACTCCTCTGATGCAGGAGCCCGCTGACGAGGGACATCGCTGACTATTCGCCCACGGCCGTCTGCACGGCCGTCTGCACTGCCGTCTCGAGATCTCCCCAGGCCTCCAACACCACGGGTTCGCCGTCGATGAAGAAGCTCGGGGTGCTGCGCACGCCCAGCCGCTCGCCGTCGCTCTTGTCGGCCTGCACCCGCTCGAGTGTCGCCGGGTCGGCGAGCGCCGCGTCGTACGCGGCCATGTCGAGCC
Organism: Microbacterium hydrocarbonoxydans; assembly: GCF_904831005.1. Classification (NCBI taxonomy): domain Bacteria; kingdom Bacillati; phylum Actinomycetota; class Actinomycetes; order Micrococcales; family Microbacteriaceae; genus Microbacterium; species Microbacterium hydrocarbonoxydans. The sequence continues at coordinate 3,401,863 of NZ_LR882982.1, forward strand.
CGAGCTCGGTCGCGAATCCGCGGAACACCTCGGGCGTCTCCTCCGACTTCTCACCCCACTGCGCCTGCGTCTCGAAGAGGCGGTGATACATGTCCTCGAAGCGGCCCTGCTGTGCCGCGGCTTCGGCGGCGAGAGCGGCCTGGGTCGAGTTGACGTGGCCGGGCAGAGGGAAGTACCTCACCACGTAGGTGATCTCGCCCGAGTACTTCTCGCGCAGGTCTTCGACGATCGGATAGAACGCTCCGCACGCCTCGCATTCGAAGTCGAGGAACTCGACCACGGTGACGGCGTCCGGTCCTCCGTCATCGAGGACGTGCGAGTCGGTGCGCACGGTCTGCAGCTTCGCGCCCTCGGGCGCCGCGGGCTCTGGGGCGCGCTGCGACAGGGCCCAGACGATGCCGACGACGGCGAGGACGATGGCGGCGGTGATGGCGATCAGGGTCGCCGTGACACGGGTCTTCATGGGATTCTCCAACGGTTCGATCAGGCAGAGGTGTCGAGCCGCGCGCGGAGCGCGGCCGGGGTCGCCGACGAGCGGCGTGCCTGAATCAGGTGCGGGAGATCGAGAGCTGAGCGAGGGTGAGCGGGGAAGCGTACCGTCGCGGGCCGGCACGGCTCGGCGCCGATGCGCGCACCACCGGCGCGCCGCGGAGAAGTGAGGCACCCCTGAAGGAGCGCATCGACAGCAGCACGACGAGCAGGATGCAGCAGAGCGCTGTCGCCATGACGGCCCCGGCGTCCGACGGCGCCGTGTCGACCACGCTCGTGCCGTCATGGTGCGCGGTGACCGGCGCGACGCTCGACCCCGGCGCGAGACACAGGGTCGTGTGCGCGTCCGCCTCGCCGTGCGACGTCGACCACGCGCCGATGACCAGCAGCAGGGCGAGACCGAGCGCCAGACCGACCCGCAGGATCAGCATCCGCTCGCCGCCCTGGTGTCGCAGTCGCATCGACGGGGCACGCATGGTCCGCGCAGTCTAACAATCGGGCATCGGCGTCTGCCCTCAACGCCCCTGCAGGCCCCGGTCGCACAGACCCGCCTACACTGGAGGGGTGGCGAGACTGTTGATCGTAGGCGGCTTCCTGGCAGCCATCTTCTGGGTGTACAGCATCGTCGACTGCGCCGTGCAGCCGTCGACGCGGCACCGTGGCGTGCCGAAGGCCGCCTGGGTCGCGATCGTCGTCTTCATCCCCGTCATCGGCGGAATCCTCTGGTTCGTGATCGGACGCCGCCGCGCGAACGACAACGGCGGCGCGATCCGCATCATGGGCCCCGACGATGATCCGCGGTTCCTTCGCACCATCAGCAAGAGCGAGCAGGACGCCCGCATCCGTCGTCTCGAGGAGGAGCTCGCGCGCCTCGAGGACGAGACCGACGAGGGCACGGCATCGGACGGCACCGCGCCGGACGCGCGTCCGTGACGGCATCGCCCGCGACGGATGCTGCGGCATCCCTGATCGCCGACCTGATCGGCCACGGCGTGCGCGATCTGGTGCTCTCGCCGGGATCCCGTTCGCAAGGACTCGCGCTCGCCGCAGTGCATGCCGCGAACCAGGGGCACCTGCGTGTGCACGTGCGCATCGACGAGCGCGTCGCGGGATTCACCGCGCTGGGTCTTTCGCGCGAGACCGGAGTCCCCGCAGCCGTGCTCTGCACCTCGGGAACCGCCGCCGCGAATCTGTTGCCCGCTGCGATGGAGGCCTTCCACTCCGGCGTCCCGCTGCTGCTGCTCACGGCTGATCGCCCGCCCGAGCTCCGCGGCATCGGAGCGAACCAGGCGACCACCCAGCCCGGCATGTTCGCTCCGTGGGCGCGCGAGCAGATCGACGCTCCTGTGCCTGGTGACGGCGACTGGTCGGGCCTCGCTGCCCGTGTCGTCGCGATCGCGATGGGGGCGGATGCGCAGCACGGCCTTCTCGGCATCGCAGGTCCCGTGCACCTCAACCTGCCGTCGCGCGAGCCGCTCTCGGGCGACATCCCGGATCTCGATATCACCCCGGGAGACGCACCGCTGCGCGCCGCCTCCGAGCCGCTCGTGCTCGATCGCTCACGCCGCACGGTCGTCATCGCCGGAGCCGACGCCGGGGCGGATGCCGAAGAGATCGCCCACGCGGGATCATGGCCGCTGATCGCCGAGATCGTCAGCGGAGCCCGGTTCGGACGCCAGATCGTGCACGGCTACCGCGCCCTGCTCGGCGAGGCCGAACTCGGCGGACGCATCGAGCGTGCCGTGGTGCTCGGTCACCCCACACTCAGCCGCGAGGTCACACGGCTGCTGTCGCGCCCCGATGTCGAGGTGATCGCGGTGCGCCGCGGAGGCGAAGAGCTGAACCTCAACGGACGTACCACGCCTGCCGCATCCGTCTCCGTCGCGCCGGGTCCGGCCGATCGTGAGTGGCTCGGCGCCTGGCTCACGGCATCCGCCGCGCACGCCGTCGACCTCAGCGAGCGGGCTCCGGATCCGCACGGACTCGCGTCGACCGATTTCACCGCCCGCCGCGTCGCCATGAGGGCCGAGCTCGAGGCCGTGCGGCGTCCGCTCGACCGCGAGCTGCTGGCCGACGCCGTCTGGCGGGCGACCTGGCCCCACGACCGGCTCGTGTTCGGCTCGTCGCGTCTGGTGCGGGTGGCGGATGCGGTGCTCGGCGGCAAGAAGGTGCCGGTGCACGCCAATCGGGGTCTCGCCGGCATCGACGGCACGATCGCCACCGCGACCGGCATCGCCCTCGCGAGCCAGGCCGGGGGAGCGCCCGGGGTCACGCGCGTGCTGCTCGGCGACCTCACCTTCCTCCACGACGTGGGTGCGCTGCTGCTGCCGCCCGACGAGCATGAGCCGCGCATCCAGGTGATCGTCGGCAACGACGGCGGCGGAACGATCTTCGACGGGCTCGAGGTGGGTGCCACGGCGGACCGCGCCGATCTCGACCGCGCCTTCTACACCCCGCACGGCGTGCGACTCGAGCAGCTGGCCCTCGCGTACGGGTGGGAGTATCAGCGGATCACCACCCGCACCGCCTTGGACCAGGCGCTCACGACCCCGGCCGGCGGACGTCAGCTGATCGAGGTCCCGCTGTCCCGCTGAGGAACTTCTCCACCGGCGCGGATGCGCAGTGGCAGGATGAACGCATGACAGCGCATGAGTGGGCCAAGACCCTCCAGGTCGGCGAGGGATTCCGCCTCTCCGATGTCGATCCGCAGAGCACTCCCGGGTACAGCGGCGCGAAGGCCGACGGCAAGCGCGACCTCGAGGCCGGCCTCGACGAGCTCAACGGCCTGCAGGAGAGGCTCTTCGCCGAGAGTCGGGTCGGCATCGCGAAGGACTCCGTGCTGCTGATCCTGCAGGCGATGGACTCCGCCGGCAAGGGCGGCATCGTGCGCCACGTCGTGGGCGGCGTCGACCCGCAGGGTGTCGCGCTCACGGCGTTCAAGGCCCCGACCGACGAGGAGCTCGCGCACGATTTCCTCTGGCGCGTCAGCAGACGACTTCCGGAGCCCGGCTTCATCGGTGTCTTCGACCGCTCGCACTACGAAGACGTGCTGATCGGCCGAGTGAGGTCGCTGGCCTCTGCCGAGGAGATCGAGCGTCGATACGACGCCATCAACGAGTTCGAGGCAGGGGTCGCGGCATCGGGCACCCGCATCGTCAAGGTCATGCTGCACATCTCGCCCGACGAGCAGAAGTCCAGGCTGATGGAACGGCTCGAACGCCCGGACAAGCACTGGAAGTACAACCCCGGCGATGTCGACGAGCGACTGCTGTGGGACGACTACATGGCGGCGTATCAGACCGTGTTCGAGCGCACCTCGACCGCCGCCGCTCCGTGGCATGTGATCCCGGCCGACCACAAGTGGTTCGCACGCCTCGCCGTGCAGGAGCTGCTGCTCGACGCGCTGCAGCGGATCGATCCGCAATGGCCGGCTGCCGACTTCGACGTCGAGGCCGAGAAGAAGCGCCTCGCCGCGAGCTGACGCGCCGCGTCACCTGACGCCCCCCGCTGTTCATCGCCCACTCTGTTCGTCGCCCCCGCTCGCACAACAACGCTTCAGTTGGCACCTGTTGTCGCTGTTGTGGCCTGATTCCGTCAAAAGGCGCCAACTCGTGCCGGGGGTCGCCGCTTCAGTTGGCACCTGTTGTCGTTGTTGTGGCCTGATTCCGTCAAGAGGCGCCACATCATGCTGACGCCCTGACGATCACTGCTTCAGTTGGCACCTGTTGTCGTTGTTGCGGCCTGATTCCGTCAAGAGGTGCCAACTTGTGGCGAGGGTCGCCGCTTCAGTTGGCACCTGTTGTCGTTGTTGTGGCGTGATTCCGTCACGAGGTGCCACATCACCGCGACAGCCGCGACAGCCGCGACAGCCGCGACAGCCGTGACAGCCGTGACCACCGAGGTCGAGGGCGGGTTCAGGCGAGCGCGTCGACCAGCGGGCGGAACTTCACCCGGGTCTCGAGCAGCTCGGACTCCGGATCCGAGCCGGCCACGATCCCGGCACCGGCGTAGGCGGTGACGGCGATGTCGGCTCCGGCATCGGCGCCCGCGGCGACGGAGAACTGTGCGCAGCGCAGCGCGATCGCCCACTCGCCGTTGCCGGCCTGGTCGACCCATCCGACGGGGCCGGCGTAGCGCCCGCGATCGAACGGCTCGAGCTCGCGGATCGCGGCGATCGCCGCCGAGGTCGGAGTGCCTGCGACGGCGGCGGTCGGATGCAGCGCTCCGACGAGGTCGAGCGATGACCCTCCGTCGGCCAGTTCCCCTTCGACGTCGGTCGCGAGGTGGAAGAGATTCGGCAGCTTCAGCAGGAACGGCTGTTCGCTCGCGGCGAGCGCGCGAGTGTGCGGCCGCAGCGAGGCCAGCACGCTCTGCACGGCGTACTGATGCTCGTCGAGGTCTTTCGTGCTCGAGGCCAGATGAGCGGATGCCGCAGTGTCGGCATCCGCGTCCGCCCCGCGTCCGATGGTTCCGGCCAGCACCCGCGCCGTGACCGTGCGCTCCTGCACGGTGACGAGCGTCTCGGGACTCGCTCCGATGAGCCCGTCGACCGCGAACGCCCAGGTATCGGGGTAACCGGTCGACAGAGCGCGCACGAGGCGGCGCAGGTCGGAGCCCGCCGGGATGCTGCCGCTGAGATCGCGGGCCAGCACGACCTTGCTCAGCTCGCCGGCGGCGATGCGGTCGAGTGCCTGCCGCACGGAATCCTGATACCCCTGCGGACTCTGCTCGCCGGGGCCGACCGTACCCGCCCAGTGCGGACCGTAGGCCGCCGTCTCGGCATCCGCCTGAGCGGAACCAGAACCGGAACCAGAATCAGAACCGGAACCAGAACCAGAACCGGAACCAGAATCAGAATCAGAACCGGAGGACCGGCGGATGCTGGTGAGCCAGGTGCGACCGCGGTGTCTGCCGATGACCAGTGACGGAACGATCAGCACGCTGTCGGCCGCGGAGTCCTCGTCGAACGTCAACGCTCCGAAGGCCACGAGACCGGTGCCGGGCAGTGACAGGGGGTCAGCGATCTCGGCATCCCGTGCCAGGTCCCGCCAGGCGGTCGCGATCGCCGCAGAGCGCAGCTGATCGGCGCCCGCGGGCACGCGGATGCTCGCCGCGATACCCCCGTCGACCGCGACGATCCCGTCTCCTCGGCGCAGCCAGGCGAGGGGATCATTCGGGTCGGCGTAGGCCAGGAGATCCTCGACCGGATCGATCTCACGGGTCTCCACGACCAGCCTGTTACTCACGCCACCAGCCTAGTTCCCCCTCCCTCAACCGGCTTCGCGCGCCCTTCCCGCATACGCTGGGGACATGAGTGACGCACGCCCCGCTCCCGGCTCCGAGATGGTCTTCCAGTGGCGCAAGTGGGACGGTTCTCCGCACTGGCGTCACGAATGCGTCTACCTCGGTTCCGATGAGTGGGGCGACTGGGTGGGGCAGCCGACAGGCTGGCACAGTGCTCGTCCCGGGGCGGCGTTCGTGGCGGCGACGCCGAACGTCACCCTGGTTCCGCGTCAGCCCGACTATGCGCTGACGGTCAACCGAGATCACCCGAGGGGCATGCGCGTCTACATCGACCTCGGGTGGGATATCGGGTGGACGGACGATCCGCTGCTCGCGGTCGGCATCGACATGGATCTCGACGTGGTGCGGGTCGTCGGCGAGCGCGGCACCTGGGTCGATGACCGTGACGAGTGGGCCGAGCACAGTGTGCAGTTCGGCTACCCGGTCGAGGTGATGACGAGGCTCGAGGACCTGGCTCTCGACCTCGAGCACAGGGTCCGCGCGCAGACCGCCCCGTTCGACGATGGCACCGCCGACGTCTGGCTCGATCGTCTCGAGGCTCTGCGGCTGGCGCCCAGGGCTCGCGCCTAGACTGGACGCGTGACCCCGAACGAAGTGAACCGCGCCGATCTCGGCAAGGACCCCGCCCGCGTCAGCGGCATGTTCGACCAGGTCGCCGCCGGGTATGACCGCACGAACACGGCGATGACCGTCGGCAACGACGCTCTCTGGCGCGCGGCCACCACCCGCGCTGTGGCTCCGAAGCCGGGCGAGAAGATCCTCGACCTCGGCGCAGGCACGGCGTCGTCGTCGGCCTCCCTCGCACGCAGCGGCGCTCAGGTCGTCGCGGCCGACTTCTCGCCGGGCATGCTCGCCGAGGGCGAGCGTCGACACGGCAGCATCCGCAATCTCTCGTTCGTGCAGGCGGATGCCACCGACCTGCCCTTCTCCGACGGCGAGTTCGACGCGGTCACCATGTCCTACGCGCTGCGCAACGTCAACGATCCGAAGAAGGCGCTGCGCGAGCTGCTGCGCGTCACGAAGCCGGGCGGCCGCCTCGTGATCAACGAGTTCTCCACCCCGCCGAGCGGACTGTTCCGCGCCGGATACCGCTTCTACAACTCGCAGGTCCTGCCGCGCGTGGCCCGCGTCGCAGGCACCAACGGCGAGGCGTACGACTATCTGAACGAGTCGATCCGCGAGTGGCCCGATCAGAAGAGGCTCGCCGCGTGGATCCGCGAGGCGGGATGGACCGACGTCGCGTATCGCAACCTGTCGTTCGGCATCGTCGCGCTGCACCGTGCGCGCAAGCCCGACGTGAGCGCTTCCGCGTGAGTACGGCGCGAACCCGCACGCCCGACGACGGTAGGGTGAGAGCGTGACTTCGAGCCGCGTAGCCCCGGGTTCGCGACTGGCGAGCCGTCTCGGTTTCAGCGACCGTATCTTCATCGGCACCGCAGGCCGGCGCATCGCTCAGGCGATCGAAGACGGTCTCGAGAAGGTCGAGACCGGGCTCGCCGATGACGTGCGCGTCGCCGACCCGCTGGCCGATGCCGCGAGCCGCTACCTGTACGAGGCCGGCGGCAAGCGCATCCGTCCGGTGCTCACGCTGCTCGCTGCGCAGCTCGGCGACGGCAACACCGAGCAGGTGATCGATGTGGCCAAGGCTCTCGAGATCACGCACCTCGGCTCGCTCTACCACGACGACGTCATGGACGGTGCCGACCGCCGTCGTGGTGTTCCCGCCGCGCAGACGGTGTGGGGCAACAACATCGCCATCCTCACCGGCGACATCCTCTTCTCGCGCGCGAGCCAGCTGATGAGCCGCCTGGGCGAGCGCGCGATCCGTCTGCAGGCAGACACGTTCGAGCGTCTGGTCCTCGGGCAGATGCACGAGACCATCGGCGCCCAGCCCGGCGACGACCCGATCGAGTTCTACATCCAGGTGCTCGCCGACAAGACCGGCTCGCTCATCGCGGCGGCCACGCAGGGCGGCGTGATCTTCTCCAACGCACCCTCGGAGTACGAAGAGCCGCTGCGCGTCTACGGCGAGAAGATCGGCGTCGCGTTCCAGCTGCTCGACGACGTGATCGATCTCTCGGCCAAGCCCGAGGACACCGGCAAGGTTCCCGGCACCGACCTGCGCGCGGGCGTGCCGACCATGCCGTACCTGCTGCTCAAGGCCGAGACGGATGCCGCGTCGATCGACCTCGCGTCGCGCATCGACGACGGTGTCGCCCGTATCGCCGCAGGCGAGGATGCGTCGATCCTCGACGGACCGCTCACCGAGCTGCGCGATCACGCCGGCACCCAGAAGACTCTCGCGCTCGCGCATTCCTGGACTCAGGATGCGATCGACGCGCTCGCCCCGCTTCCGCGAGGCACCGTGCGCGAGGCGCTCACGCGCTTCGCCGAGACCCTCGTCGAACGCTCCAGCTGAGCGTGTCGCGGCAGTTCGCCGCGTGCACGTGACGTGACGGCCCACGAAAGGACCCCCTATGACCAAGCTCAGACTGGCCATCGTCGGAGCGGGCCCGGCAGGCATCTACGCCGCCGACATCCTGCTCAAGGCCGAGCGCAAGTTCGATGTCTCGATCGACCTCTTCGAGCAGCTCCCCGCGCCGTACGGCCTGGTGCGCTACGGCGTCGCGCCCGATCATCCGCGCATCAAGGGCATCATCAACGCGCTGCGTGATGTGCTCGACCGGGGCGACATCCGCCTCTTCGGCAACGTGCGGTTCGGTGAGGACATCACGCTCGACGACCTCAAGAAGCACTACAACGCGGTGATCTTCGCCACCGGCGCGATCCGCGACACGACTCTCGACATCCCGGGTATCGACGCCGTCGCCTCCTACGGCGCGGCGGACTACGTCAGCTGGTTCGACGGACACCCCGACGTGCCGCGCGAGTGGCCGCTGGACGCCGCATCGGTCGGCGTGCTCGGCAACGGGAACGTCGCTCTCGACGTCGCGCGCATGCTCGCGAAGCACGCCGAAGACCTGCTCGTCACCGAAGTCCCCGAGAACGTCTACGAGGGGCTCAAGACCAGTGCGGTCACCGATGTGCATGTCTTCGGGCGTCGCGGTCCCGCGCAGGTGAAGTTCACCCCGCTCGAACTGCGTGAGCTCGGTGAGCTGCGCGACGTCGACATGGTGGTCTACGACGAGGACTTCGACTACGACGAGGCCTCGAAAGATGCCGTCGCGAGCAACAAGCAGGTCATGGTCATCGATCGCATCCTGCAGTCGTGGCGCAAGCGCGACTCGGTCAACAACGCCGGAGGCACCGCCTCGCGTCGTCTTCACCTGCACTTCTGGGCGCGCCCGGTCGAGGTCCGCACGGACGAGACCGGCCGCGTCGCTGCACTCGTCTACGAGCGAACGAAGCCCGACGGGCAGGGCGGAGCGGTGGGCACCGGCGAGATGCGCGAGGTGCCGCTGCAGGCGCTGTACCGCGCGATCGGCTACTTCGGGTCCCCGCTTCCCGGGGTTCCCTTCGACAAGAAGCACGGCGTCATCCCCAACCGCGAGGGACAGGTGCTCGCCAAGGACTCGAACCAGCCGGTGACGGGCATCTACGCGACGGGCTGGATCAAGCGCGGTCCGGTGGGGCTCATCGGACACACCAAGTCGGATGCGATGGAGACCGTTCGTCACATCATCAACGACCAGGGCTCGTGGTGGCACCCGGAAGACCCGTCCGAAGAGGCGATCCCGGCACTGCTGCAGGAGCGCGGTGTGCGCTGGACCGACCTCGACGGTTGGCACCGTCTCGACGAGCACGAGATCGCGCTCGGTGCGCCGCATGAGCGCGCGCGGGTCAAGGTGGTCCCTCGCGACGAGATGGTGCGCGTCTCTCGCGGAGAGTGACCGTCACAGGATCGTTGTGTGCCGTCCGCATGTCGGAGGGCACACGTCTCTAGGCTGAGCGCATGCGCCTGCGCTCTCTCGCCGTGCTCGGCACTGTCGCTCTGCTGCTGATGTCCGGATGCTCCGCCGAGCCCGCCCCGGACCCGACGCCGCCGGCCCCGTCATCGGCATCCGCCACTCCCGCGCCCACTCCGACCACCCAGCCGATCGCCGCGCCGGAGGCGGCGTTCGACGTGACCTGCGATGACGTGGCCGCAGAGATGTCAGCCCTGTTCGGCGAGCCGTCTGCTCCTGTCCAGCCGGTGCTGTCCGTGGTGTCGACCATGGGGTGGATCCCCGGCCCCGCGCAGCACATGTTCCAGCAGGTCGGTGGCATCGCGTGTTCCGCCGACTCGGAGGTCGACCGCAGGTGGGAGGTCACGATCGTCCCGGATGCACAGGCGGTAATCGAGGGCGCGACCGAGCGGCAGGGCTACTGGGGCGAGCAAGCGGGTTGTTCCGACGGCAGCTGCACGTTCGAGTTCCCCGATGGTGACGTGCTGCTCTCGGCCACGGTGTTCGAGCCGGGTGTCACCGCCGCTGAGACGGGGGCGGTGGAGGCGGCGATGCGTCGCCTCGCCGCAGACGCGGCAGCGACCGTGCGGCAGGTCGGGCGTATCGACAGCGACCTCATCGGAGCGCCGTGCGAGAGGTTCATCACCGAGCAGCAGGTGAACGAGCAGTTCGGGGTGTCGGATGCGGTGATCTACTCGGACTTCGGCGGATGGGGCATCCCGGCCGAGATCTATCACGTCGCCAACGGCTCCCGGATCTGCATGTACCGAACCGCGGCGAGCGAGTACGAAGGGCCCACGTACCTGCTGCTGACCTCGCTTCCCGGCGGCGCCTGGGCGTTCGAGCAGCAGGCCGGCATCTCGGCGACCGTCGAGGGTGCGGATGCTGCGAAGACGAGCACCGGCGAGCACGGAGAGAACTTCCTCGACGTGCGGGTCGGAGCGGATTGGTTTCGGATCGTCACGTACGACGACGGATCCGGCGCGCCGGACCCCACGCCGTCGGCGGAGTCGGTGGTGCGCAACCTCACGGTGGGGCAGCCCGCTCCGCAGTAGTCCACAGCTCGTGGGCTAGCCTGGCCGCATGGCTGACTGGAGACCCGACGTTCTCGGCGACGAGTTCGAGCAGCTCACGCTCCAGCTCGGCGAAGACGACGAGGGCCCGGTCGTCGCGACCCTCGTGCGAGCGCTGCCGGGCGACCGGAACTGGTGGGATCGCCTGCGTGCACGTCGACGCCCGCTCGACGACGTCGACGTGCTCTATGTGCACGGGTGGTCGGACTACTTCTTCCAGAAGCGCCTCGCACGGTTCTGGACGACGCGGGGCGCTCGGTTCTTCGCGCTCGATCTGCGCAAGTACGGCCGCAGCCTGCGCGACGGTCAGACCCCCGGCTACATCACAGACCTCCGCGCCTACGACGAGGACATCGGCGCGGCGCTCGCGGCCATGGGCAGAGGCGCCCAGAGCTCCGCACCTGCGCGCCGCCTGGTGCTGCTCGGCCACTCGACCGGAGGTCTCACGCTGAGTCTGTGGGCCTCGAGACATCCGGGTACGGCGGATGCTCTGGTCCTGAACAGTCCGTGGCTGGAGTTCCAGGTGGCCTCAGCCAGGCCTCTGATCGCTCCGGTCGCGGAGCTGCAAGCGCGATGGGCCCCGCGCGAGGTGGCTCCGCAGGTCGATCTGGGCTTCTACACCCGAGCGCAGCAGGAGGTGGCGGACCCCGACGATCCCGTCGACATCAACCTCGCGTGGCGTCCTGCCCAGACGATGGCCGTGCACGCGGGGTGGTTCCACGCCATCCTCACAGGTCACGCGGCGGTGGCGGCCGGTCTCGCGATCGATGCTCCTGTATGCGTGCTGCTCTCGGCCCGCTCGGCCACTCCGACGCGATGGTCGGAGGACCTCACCCGCACCGACTCCGTGCTCGTCGTCGACGACATCGCGCGCGCCGCCCTGAAGCTCGGCCCATCCGTGACGGTCGAGCGGGTGGACGGCGCCTTGCACGACGTCTTCCTCTCCCGCCATGAGGCGAGAGAGGAAGCATATCGTCGCCTCGACCGGTGGGTCAGAGGCTGGTCAGCGGCAGGCTGAGACCCGTCACACGTAGTACATGGCGCGAGCCAGACGTTCGGATTCGTCTGCATCGCCCCGCAGCACGGCTCCGCGGAAATTGCGGTAGATCAGCAGCATCCGTTCTCGATCGTCCTCGGGGAGGGTCCACGATCGCAGGTTGCGGAACAGAGCCATGCTCGCGTCGTTGATCAGCACCTGGTGCTGGATATTGCGACTGCGGTCGCTGAGGAACGAGAAGACCGCCCAGCGTGCCTCGGACAGCTGGTCGGCGCCGTCGATCGCACCGCACATGCGATCGACGAGATCAGCCAGCTCTTCGCGCTCGTCCTGTGTCATACGACCGATGCCCATGCGCGCGGCGACACCCGCCTGGTAGCCGGCGAATTCGAGCGTCTGTTCGACCACCTCGGGTGTGACGGTGGTGACCTCGGTGTATCTGCTCGGGTACATCGTGACGAGGCCCAGACGCTCGAGCCGTTGCAGCGCCTCACGCACGGGAGTGCGGGACACGTGCAGCTCTTCGGCGACGTCGACGTCGCGGATGCGATGCCCTGGTTCCAGTGCACCGTCAACGATCTGCGCACCGATGTGCTGGAAGACCTCCTCTGCCAGTAGTTGCTTGCTCTCTCGAATACTCGTCATCGAGCTGTTGCTGATCATGGATTGCCCCCAGTTGCATTCCCAGATCCGAGCCCCCCATGATGTGCTCGGACGCTCACTACATCACGAACTCGGTCGCGATGCCAATAATCCACAGGTGCATTTTCACCGGCTTCCGGAAGCCTGCCCAGCCGTGCATCCTCGTGGGATTCCGATGACAAGAATTCTGTGGCCGACGGGCGTGGGACGCCCGCCGGCCACAGACGATGTCGTGCACGGAGCTGCACCGCGCCCAGTCCCCACAGGGCGGGAACCTCAGGCCGCACACGCGGACCGTGGTTCGGCAGCGCGTCATGCACCGACGCATCGTCTGCCGCATCGGGATGCGGCTTTCTCCAGTCTCTGGCAACGCCGCCCATATATCGGAATGGGATTCGCGGGCAGGGCAGTCGATCGTCTCGATGACCGCGCAAGGATCCGATCCCTTCTGGATCCGATCCCAGCTGGATCCGACTTCGAGCTGGATCCGACTTCGAGCTGCGGCAGTCTCGGGTCCGCTAGCGTGGGGAACGTGGACAAACGGCAGCGAGCTCTCTTGGCACTGCCGTCCGGTGAACTCGCGAACAGCTCCGCGTTCCAGGTGTTCGAAGACATGCTCGCCTCGATCTATGACGGAGAGATCGCGCCTGGCGACCCGGTCAGCGAGAACGACATCGCCAAGAAGTACGGCGTCTCCCGTACGCCGGCGCGAGAGGCGATCCAGCGGCTCAGAGAACTCGGGTTGGTCGAGGCGTCAGCCGGTCGGACTTCTCGAGTCGTGCTGGTCTCTGAGCAGACCCTCCGCCACGCTCTTGTCGTGTGGGAGGCGCTCATGATGGCCGCAGCCGCCGAAACCGTCACTCTCATCGACGACGCTGATCTTGAGCTCATGCAAGCGAGTATCGAGGAGTTTCGAGAGGCGGCAAGCCGCGGAGACGCAGGAAGGGCAGCGCAAGCGAACTACAATCTGTTCGCTGTCCTCGTCACCAAATCGACCAATCCGCTTCTTGTGAAGAGCGTCGCGCTCACCGTGCACATGATCCGGCTGGGCGGCCTGTCGATGCCCCGGTGGGTGGACGCGAACGTGCTCGGCGCCGCGCAGGTCGCACTTGTCGACGCGCTACGCGCGCAGGATGTCGGCGCCGCGAAGAGGGCGATCCAGGCCGCCGCCGACTTCCGGCTCTCGCCCGATCAGGATCACGTCGATCCCTTCGAGCATTAGCCCGCATTCGGTTCAGGAATCGCGAGCCGGATCCCTTGACGGTGACCATGGCCACACTTGTATACTGGCATACAGGTAGGCATATCGATGCGTATCCGGCGGGGGTGGCCGATCGCGATTCTGGGACGATGAACTACTTGCGGGTCTTGCTGGTGCGCTTTTGGGGAAGAGCGTCGGCAAGACCCACGAACCTTCCCCTGTCATGATCGCCTTCCGCGATCGCTCGCGACGCCGATCGTGACGAGATCATGTGTGCACTGAGGCGTCCGGCGCGATGAGAGCGCGAGCGGGGCGACTCCGTGCACGAAAGAGGGGGCGGATGCCACGCATCCGCCCCCTTCGTCGTGCGCAGGGTCAGCGGTAGTTGATGAACTGCAGATCGAGGTCGAGATCGGCGCCCTTGAGGAGGGCGATGACGGACTGGAGGTCGTCACGGCTCTTCGACTGCACGCGCAGCTCGTCGCCCTGGATCTGGCTCTTCACGCCCTTCGGGCCCTCGTCGCGGATGATCTTGTTGATCTTCTTGGCGTTCTCCGACGAGATGCCGTCCTTGAGCGTCGAGACGATGCGGAACTCCTTGCCGCTGGCGAAAGGATCGCCCGACTCGAGGCTCTTGAGCGAGATGCCGCGCTTGATCAGCTTGCTCTGGAACACGTCGAGCACGGCCTTCGCACGCTCTTCGGTACCGGCGATGATCAGGATCTGCTCGCCGCTCCACGCGATGGATGCGCCGGTGCCCTTGAAGTCGTAGCGCTGCTCGATCTCCTTGCGCGCCTGGTTCAGGGCGTTCTCGGCCTCCTGGTGATCCACTTTCGAGACGATGTCAAAGGAACTGTCAGCCATACCCGAAAGTGTATCGACACGAATGATCGGCCGCTGATATGGAAGCGTTTTCACGGATCCGGGTCGTCCATCGCCCGGTCACGGATTGATATCGACGCTCCGATTCATTGCGAACGGCATCGAATCTTGTGCATACTGTAAGCGCTTGCAGTTTCATGCAGGTCATCAGCACTCAGAGAGGCACACACCAATGAAGGTGAACAAGAGGGGCATCGCCGCCGCCGGCGCCATCGCCATCGTTTCGACTCTTACGCTTGCCGGTTGCTCGACCGGCGGTGCGGGCGACGACGCGGCCGAGAGCGACAGCGGCAGCACGCTGACGGTCTGGGTAGACGCCGAGCGCGTGGACGCACTGCAGAGTGCGGCCGACTCCTACGAGGAGAAGACAGGCGTCGCCGTCGAACTCGTCGGCAAGTCGGTCGACGACATGAAGGACGATTTCATCCAGCAGGTGCCCACGGGCAAGGGCCCCGACGTGGTCATGGGGGCGCACGACTGGCTCGGCGAGCTGTCGACCAATGGTGTGGTCGCACCGCTCGAGCTCGGTGACTCCGCCGCCGACTACCTCCCCGTCGCACTGCAGGCAGCGACCTACGAGGGCACGGTGTACATGCTCCCGTACGCGGTGGAGAACATCGCGGTGCTGCGCAACGCCGACCTGGTCCCCGCCGCTCCGACGGGCTTCGACGACATGGTCTCGAAGGGCGCGTTCGTGGTCGAGCAGGGCACCGAGGGCAACCCGTACCACCTCTACCCGTTCCAGACCGCATTCGGCGCCCCGGTCTTCGGCACCGACGACTCGGGCAGCTACGACCCGGCCGACCTGCAGCTCGGCAGCGAGGGCGGCTTCGCCTTCGCCGACTGGCTCGGCGCACAGGGCGCGGCAGGCACGCTGAACACGGACATCGACGGTGAGATCGCCAAGCAGCAGTTCCTCGACGGCACCGCCGCCTTCTGGCTGACCGGTCCGTGGAACGTCGGCGCGGCCGTCGATGCGGGCATCAATGTCGCGATCGACCCCATCCCCAGCCCCACGGGCGAGACGGCCTCGCCGTTCGCCGGTGTGAAGGGCTTCTTCGTCAGCTCCGAGTCGAAGAACAAGGTCGCTGCGAACGACTTCCTCGTCAACTACCTCGGCACCGAAGAGGTGCAGCTCGCGCTGTTCGAGGCGGGCAACGTGCTTCCCGCACTCACCTCGGCTGCCGACACCGCAGCATCCGACCCGATCATCGCCGGTTTCCAGGCCGTCGGTGCTGACGCGGTGCCCATGCCCGCGATCCCCGCGATGGGATCGGTCTGGGAGTTCTGGGGTGTCGCCGAGGCGGCCATCATCAACGGCTCGGACCCGACGACGACGTGGCAGAAGCTCGTCGACGACGTGACCACCGCCATCAAGTAACACACAGCACGATCCCTGCCGGGGCGGACCATGTCCGCCCCGGCAGCTCCACGACGGGGACGACATGACAGAAACCGCTGAGCCCACGGCTCCACTGAACAAGCGCCAGCGTCAGGCGGCGAAGATCGCCGAGGCGGCCTCAGGCCCGATCGGCTGGATGCTTCTGAAGATCCTGCTGCTCGCCGTCGTCGACGCGATCGCGCTCTACGCGGCATTCGTGCTGTTCGGCCAGCAGGAGTGGCTGATCCTCGCGCTGGTCGTCGCCGTCACCGTGCTCGTCAACTACATCTACTTCTCGCGCAAGCGGATTCCGGCGAAGTACCTGACTCCCGGAATCATCTTCCTGGTGATCTTCCAGGTCTTCACTCTGCTGTACACCGGCTACATCGGCTTCACGAACTACGGCACCGGTCACAACGGCACCAAGGACCAGGCGATCTCATCGCTGCTCGCATCGGCGCAGGAGCGTGTCGAGGACTCTGCGACCTACCCCGTGACGGTGGTCGAGCAGTTCGGCACCTACGGCCTGCTCGTGACCGACCCCGACTCCGGCGACGCCCTGCTCGGCACCAGCGAGCAGCCGCTGCAGGAGGTCGACGCCGACTTCGAGGGCGGCAAGGCGGTCGCCGTCGACGGATGGACGACGCTCCCGCTCGCCACCGTCTTCACTCTGTCCGAAGAGCTCGAGGAGCTCTCGGTGCCCTTCAGCGACGACCCGAACGACGGCAGCCTCCGCGCGCCTGACGGGCAGAGCGGCTACCTGTACGTCTCGACGCTCGAGTACGACGCGGATGCCGACACCATCACCGACACGACGACCGGCACCGTGTACGCCGACACCGGCGAGGGCGCCTTCACGGCCGACGACGGTGCCACGTTGCTGCCCGGATGGCAGACGACGATCGGCTTCGACAACTTCGTCCGCGCGGTGACCGACGAGAACATCCGCGGCCCGCTCATCTCGGTGACGATCTGGACGTTCGTCTTCGCCATCCTCTCCGTGGCGACGACGTTCTTCCTCGGGCTGCTGCTCGCCCTCGTCTTCAACAACACCCGGATGCGCTTCCGCAACGGCTATCGCATCATCCTGATCCTGCCCTACGCCTTCCCGGCGTTCCTGTCGGCGCTCGTGTGGGCCGGCATGATGAACGAGAGCTTCGGGTTCATCAACCAGGTGATCTTCGGGGGAGCCGACATCCCGTGGCTCACGGACCCGACGCTCGCCAAGGTCTCGGTCCTGCTGGTGAACCTGTGGCTCGGGTTCCCGTACATGTTCCTGGTCTGCATGGGCGCCCTGCAGGGCATCCCGGACGACGTGAACGAGGCGGCGGTGATGGACGGTGCCAACCCCTGGCAGATCTTCCGCCGCATCAAGCTCCCGCTGCTGCTCGTCACGGTCGCCCCGCTGCTGATCTCGTCGTTCGCGTTCAACTTCAACAACTTCAACCTGATCTACATGCTCACCAAGGGCGGGCCGCGGTTCGACGACGTGAGCATCCCGGTCGGGCACACCGACATCCTGATCTCGATGGTCTACAAGGTGGCGTTCACGGGCCAGTCCCGTGACTACGGCCTGGCATCCGCATTCACGATCCTGATCTTCATCGTGGTCGCGACGATCTCGATCATCAGCTTCCGCAAGACCAAGGCCCTCGAGGAGCTGAACTGACATGAGCACCACCGAACTCAGCACCGCCGCCTCCGTCACCGTCGCACCCGGCCGTGCACCCCGCCGCCGACGTCGCGGCTTCGGAGCCTGGTTCGCCGACACGGGATGGCGTCACGTCGTCGCGATCATCGTGAGCGCGTTCGCGCTGTTCCCGCTGCTGTACGTGCTCTCGGCGTCGCTGAACCCCAACGGCACGCTGACGGGATCGAATCAGCTCTTCTCGGCGTTCGGCTTCGACAGCTATGCGCGGATCCTCAGCGACCCCCAGAACCCCTACGGGCTGTGGTTCCTCAACACCCTGCTCATCGCTGTCGTGACCGGCGCCGTGACCGTCTTCATCGGCGCACTCGCGGCGTATGCCTTCTCGCGCATGCGGTTCGCCGGCCGTCGGATCGGACTCGTCACGATCGTCGTGGTGCAGATGTTCCCGCAGCTGCTCGCGGTGGTCGCGATCTTCCTCCTGATGACCACGCTCGGCGACTGGTTCCCCGCGATCGGTCTCAACACGCACACGGGCCTCATCCTGGTGTACCTCGGCGGTGCGCTCGGGGTGAACACCTACCTCATGTACGGCTTCTTCAACACGCTCCCCATGGAGCTCGACGAGGCGGCTCGCATCGACGGCGCAGGGCATGCGCGCATCTTCTTCACGATGATCCTGCCTCTCGTGGCGCCGATCCTGGCCGTGGTCGCCCTGCTGTCGTTCATCGGCACGGTGAACGAGTACGTGATCGCGAGCGTCATGCTCGTCGACGTGGAGCAGCAGACGCTGGTCGTGGGTCTCACCAAGCTCGTCGCGAACCCGCGCTACGCGGACTGGTCGGCGTTCTCGGCCGGTGCTGTGATGGCCGCGATCCCTGTGATGATCCTGTTCCTGTTCCTGCAGCGCTACATCGTGGGCGGACTCACGGCCGGCGCGACGAAGGGCTGAGTCGGCGCGTCGTCCCGGCGTTGCGAGCGGCTGGTCTGCGAGCTCGGCCGTACGGTTGTGTCATGGCACGGATCGGGGGACGGAACGCGGCGATGAGCTGGATCGCGGCGGTGTTCTGCACGGGCGTCGTCGCGACACTCGTCTGGTTCGCCATTCCGATGTTCCCGACTCTCGAGGCGTTCGTCGGCGACGCTCTGCGCTCGCTGTTCCCCTGAGTCTCCGCACCGCTTCTGACGCGTGATCACGCGGTATGGCGACACGTCGGCACGCCTGCGTTCGGCCACGCATGCGCGGCGGTAACCTCGCAGAGCACACACCCGATGAGAGGCGCACCCCATGAGTGACCCCGAGGTTCCCCAGCCCGAGCGGCCGAAGGACGTCGATGACGTCGTCGTCAGCGCGAACGCTGGCCTCGAAGCCGCTGAGGCCGCGCGTGCAGACGTCGCCGCCGCGCCGGCCGAGACCACCGCGGCCGATGCCGCCACCACGCCTGCAGATCCTGCGGTCGACCCCGATCTGGCCGCTTTCGAAGCTGCGGAGCGCGACCACCCCGGCACTTTCGCGACGCCGGAACTGAACGACCCCGCCTTCCTCGACGCTGACCCGGATGCGGGAACGTCGGATGCTGCGAAGTCGGATGCCGCGCATGATTCGCACGCGGCGGATGCGGCCACTACGACCGCCTTCACGGCGCCCGCGCCGCCTGCGGCGAACAGCTCGGTGCACGAGGAGTCGGCCATGGCCGGTGCCGCGTACGCCGGCGCATCCGCTGCCGACACCCGCATCGTCCCGTCCGAGCCGGTTCCGTCGGAGTCCGCTCCCGCCGATACGGTCATCGCCCCGGTGCAGCAGCAGCCCATCTTCGTGCAGGCTCCCGAGCCGCCGCGCGAGCGCGGCAACCGCGGCACTGCGGGTGCGATCGGGCTTCTGGCCACACTCGCCTTCGCGGTGCTCTACCTGGCCGCGACCCTCGGTGTCGGCGCCTTCGAGGGCGAGGTCGACGGTGCCAACATCGCCGAAGCAGCACTCGCGCCGCTGGTGACCTGGTCGTTCTGGGTCCCTGTCGTCGTGTTCTTCCTGGGTTTCTGGCTTCTGGGCGCGTTCATCAACCGAGGACGCTGGGGCCTGTGGGTGGTCTTCGGCATCATCGTCGGCGCGATCGCCTACGGAGGGCACATCCTCGGTCAGCTCTTCCAGGCGCCCTTCTGGCAGCTCAGCGCGAGCGAGGGCAACGAGCTCGTCGGATCCCAGCTGCTCGCGCCGCTGGCCATCGCCGCGTTCATCTTCGCCCGTGAGCTGACCATCTGGTTCGGAGCCTGGGTCGCTCGCAGCGGTGCTCGCAAGACCGAGCTCAACGCCGAAGCGCAGCGCGAGTACGAGCGCACGCTCGAAGCCGGCCCCACGCTGTCGAGGTAGTCACGGACATGTCATCGCCGAACCCCCGCGGGCCCGAGTCCGCGGGGGTTTCGGCTGTCCTGGCACTGGTCCTCGCGACGGTCGGCTTCTTCGCTCTGGCGGTCTTCGGCCTCGGCGCGCTGACGATCGTCACCGACACCGACATCATCGCGGTCGAGGGACTCGGTCCGCTCCCCGGAGCCGTCGGGATGCTCGTCACCGTTCTGGCTTTCGCTCTCGGACTGTGGATCGCGCTCCGCCGCACACGCCCGTCGTTCCGGTCCGTGCCGGGGATCGCAGTCGGCGTCGGGCTCGCGCACCTCGTGGCGGTGTGGATCGGTGTGCTGTTCGGCACGGGTGACGTGGTGATCGCGACGGCCGTCGCCGGCGACCTGGTGCGGGGAGGCAGCAGTCTCGTGCTGGTTCTCGTGGCAGCGGTGGCCGCATGGAGCGGCATCGCGCTGCGACGCACGCGCGCCAGCCATCCGACGTGGCCGTGGGAGAAGGACGACGAGGAGTAGCTCGGCTCGCCGAGTTCGCCGTCGAGGGCCGCGGAGCCGTTCGACTTGTCGGGACCCGCTGGCAGGGCAGGGACCCAGATGCAGAATTCTGGTTCGTCAATCGGCGCGCAGCGGGCGTGCTCGTCGTACGCTCTAGGTGTGGAGCGCTCGCTGGAGACGCAGGTCGACCAGGCCGTTCAGGCCTGGCTGCGCTGGGTGCCGCGCTGGGAGCCGGCCACCCATCGAGGGCGTGTCGCGCCCTGCCGCCGCTGTCTCGGTTCGCCGATCCTCTCAGCCGCCGGCATCGCGGGCAACACCCCGCACGGGGTGCAGCACGGCCTGTCGACCCGCATCAAGACCATCGTCGATCATGCGGTCGCGGAGTACACCGAGCGCAACCTGCCGGTGCTGCAGCGCGAACTCGACCAGCAGGCGGCCCGCAACCGTGCTCGCGCGTACCGCCCGTCAGAAGATCTCGACCCCGAGTTCGACGGGATGCCGCTCGACCCCGATCCGGTGCCGGGGGCGCCGTTCCTGTTCACGATCGCCGGCCTCGCCGACGACGCGGCCGCAGAGCTGCCGCCGCTGCCGCCGCTGAGCGACGAGGAGAAGACGGCGCTGCGACAGGAGGTGGGGCTGGCCGATGAGTACGCCAACCTCGTGGGGCGGGAGATCTGCGGCATCCTGCTGCGTCACCGCCTGTACATCCAGGCGGCGATCTCGCAGCACGTCGAACCGCAGATCGAGGCGATGCTCGCCGAGCTGACGCAATCGCTCGATTCGCCGTTCGACCCCGACGCCTCCTGAGCGCCCGCACCTGCGTATCCGCTGAGAGACGACGGACGCCGTTGTCTCCCGCCCTGTCCCGTGGGTATCGTTTTTCGATAGATATCCATTGCTCATCGATAGGGCCACCATGCACCCCCGAGTCTCACGCGCGCTCAAGGCGCTGATCGTCGTCCTCCTCGCACTGCTGCTGGCGAGTCAGATCCTCGTGATCCCCGAGGTCGCGCGGATCACCGCTCTGCGCAATCCCGACGTGGTGCAGCTCGAAGTGCCGGGTATCATCGGCGCGGTCCTCTTCCTCGGTCTGGTCGAGGTCACCCTGGTGTGCGTCTGGTTCCTGTTGTCGCTCGTGCAGACCGATCGGATCTTCCGGGTCGAGGCGTTCCGCTACGTCGACATCATCCTGGGCGCCCTGGTCGCGGCGGGAGTGTTGATCCTGGCCGCCTACCTCGTGATCCTGGCGAACCGGGCGGTGTCGCTCTCGCTCTCTCTGCTCGCGATCCTCGGGATCGTGGTGAGCGCCGCGCTCGCTCTGCTGGTCGTGGTCCTGCGCGGACTGCTGCGCAAGGCGCTCGAGCTCGAGCAGGATCTGTCCGAGGTCGTCTGATGCCCATCGTGATCGATCTCGACGTGCAGCTCGCACGCAAGAAGATGAGCGTGCAGGACTTCGCCGACGCCATCGGCATCACCCCGGCCAATGTCGCGGTGCTCAAGAACGGCCGCGCCAAGGCGGTGCGCTTCACCACGCTCGAGGCCATCTGTCGGGTGCTCGAGTGCCAGCCGGGAGACATCCTGCGCTGGGTGCCCGACGCCGAGGAGGCCTCATGACCGCGCCCCTGCCGCCGTCGCAGAACGCGGCACCGCCCGCGCTGCCGACCACCTGGGGTGAGTCGATCGCCCGGCACCTTCTCGACGAGCGTGCCTGCCCCGTCTGCCATGGTGCGCTGCGCGGCGGATGCTGTCCGTGTTGCGGATCGGATCTGCGCGGCACGGTCGGAGTCGCCGTCTGGGAATCGTCGCTCGCTGCGGCGACGGCGCTGCGTGCCCGCGACGAGCTGCTCCGCCGGATCCCCGTCGCGGCCTCCGCGACGGGCACGCCGGATGAACCGGTGCACGCTCCGGTCGCGGCCGCCCCGGCCGCGGCCGCCCCGCCCGCAGGTGCGCCGCCGGCGGGTGCCGTCCTGCACGGAGCCGAAGCAGACCCGCAGGGGAGTGCCACGCTGCAGTCGGTGCTCGCCACCGCAGGCGCCGGGCTCTTCGCGGTCGCCGCGATCGTGTTCACGTACTTCAACCCGGACCTCGCCGACCGTGCTCTGCGCAGCGTGATCGTCGGACTCATCACGCTGCTCTTCCTCGGCGGTGCCTGGTTGCTGTCTCGCCGAGCGCTCAGATTCTCGGCCGAGGCCGTCGGCGGACTCGGGCTCGTGTTCGCCGGGCTCGACATCCACGCGGTCGCGCAGCTCGCGGCCCCGGGCATCGACCCGTGGCTGACCTCTGCGGTCGCGACGGCCGCTGCAGGGGGCCTGATGCTGTACGCCGGTGCGCGGCGCGGCATCCGCATCTGGCAGTGGACGGCGGTCGTGGCGATCGCTCTGGTGCCGGCCATGCTCGGCGCTGCCGGCAATGCTCCTGTGGCCGAGGTGCTCGGAGCGATCGGCGTCGCTTTCGCGGGCGCGGCGCTCGTCGAGTGGCTGCGCCTTCCCCGGGTCGAGGTCGTCACGCTCACTGCGGTCCAGTTGATCGCGAGCCTGTCGGCGCTCGTGCTCGTGTGGTCGCTGGGCTCTGCCGATGCTCTGGCGTCGCTGCTGAGCATCAGCGGGATGCTGGTGCTGATAGCGGTCCACGCCGTCGTGGCCGCGCGACGCATGATCGCGCGTCTCTGGGCCTTCGGCGCCGGTGGCGTCGCCTCCGCCGCGCTCGTCATCGCGGTGTATGCGGTGACAGGGCACGGTGTCGTCGAAGACGCAGGGCTGCTCGCAGGCGACGGGCCGTTCGAGGGTTTCGTGTCGTTCGCCGTCGTCCCTGCCTCCGCGGCGCTGGCGCTCGTGCTCATCGGCGCCCTCGTGCCGTTGCCGAAGGCTGTGCCGCGAGCAATGGTCGCGGCCGGTTCGCTGGTGGTGCTCGCGGGGCCTGCGCTGCTGGTGCTGGCGCCGTCGGGGCTGACGGGACTCTCGACGGTCCGGGAGTTCCTGCGGGTGAACGACGAGGTCGGGCCGGTCGGGATGCCGGGATGGGGGCTTCCGGTCGGACTCCTGGCGGTGTGCGCCGGGCTCGCCGTCTTCAGTGCGCTCGCCCGGCGTCGTGAGGGCATCGGCCGCTTCGCGAACCCGACCGCTCTGCTCTCCCTCTGCTTCGGTGCACTCGCAGTGCTGGTGGTCGGATGCGGTCCGTTGCTGGTGCTGCCCGCGGCGATCGCCGTGCTCACTCTGCCGGTCATCGTGCTCGCCGGCGCACTGTATGTCCTGCCGACTCTGCTCGAGGGGCGAGGCCTGCGCATGGTCGCACTGATCGCCGCCCACCTCGCCCTGGTGGCGGCGGCGATGATCGCGTGGCGCGAGCCCGCCGTCGTGCCGCTCGCCGGCGCCGGCACACTCGTCGCGCTGGCCGCGCTCGTGGCGGTGCTGCCGCAGCGGCGACGCTTCCTCTACGTGGGTGCGGGCTTCGGGTACGCGCTGGTCCTCGTCTCCACCGCGCTCGGACTCGTCGGGGTCGAGGGCGTGGCGCAGCTGTCGCTGACGGTGTCGGTCGGGCTCGTCGTGGCGATCGTCGCGACCTACGTGCCATCCGTCGGCGCACGCGCGTGGCAGGCCGTGCTGGTCGTCTCGGCCGTGCCGTTCGGCATCGGAGTGCTGCAGGTCATCGTGGAGCGAAGCGGGTGGACCGCTCTGTCGACCGGGCTCATGTTCGCCCTGGCGCTGTCTCTCATGCTCACCCGGCGCCCGGGGCTGACGCTCGTCGTGCGCACGGCCGCTGCGGCGATGCTCGTCCCGACGCTCGCGGTGATGATCGTGTGCCTCGGGGCGCAGCTGCTCTCATCGAGCGGGTCGCCCGTGGTCCTGCCGATCATCGCGATCCTGGTCGCCCTGGTGCTCCCGTCGACCTCCATCATCCGCGAAGCTCTGCAGCGCCGCGGTCACTCGGTCGGGAGTGCGGATGCGGCGCGCGTCGCGATCGAGTCGTCTGCGCTGCTGACGGGGGCGATCGCCACCGCGCTCGCGGTGGCGCGGGACGCCGCCGGCCTCGGAACCTCGTTCCTCGTGCTGCTGATCCTCGGCCTCGGTGCGGCCGCCCAGGCGCTGTTCGCGGGGCGCCGCTACGCGTGGGGAGTGGCCGGAGCCGCCTTCACCGGTGCGCTCTGGTGCGTCTGGGGCATCGCCGGAGTCGACGTGCTCGAGGCCTATCTTCTGCCGCCCACTCTGGGAGCAGCTCTCGTGGCCGTGCTGCTCGCCCTGCGCGGGCGCCGCGTCACCGCCCTGTACGCCGCTGGGCTGCTCGTGGCGATCGGGCCGATCGTGGCACTCGTCGCCGTCGTCGAACCCGACCCTGCCGGGCCCGGCCTCGTCGGTCAGGGGTCCGTCGTGCAGGGCTCGGTGACGTGGCGTGTCGTCGCGCTCCTGGCCGCTGCCTGGATCCTGCTCGCGATGGAGTTCGTGGTGCGACGGTCGGGCGGCCGGATGCGCCGACTCCGCCCCCTGCGCATCCCCACGCTGATCGCCGCGGCGCTCGCGGCGACGGTCGGTACGGTACAGGGCATCCGCCTCGGCCTCGGTTGGGATCATCCGACGCTCCATGGCGCCGGGCTGTTCCTCGCCGGCCTGGGTGTGAGCGCCGTCGGTGCAGCCGTGCTCGCCCTGGCCGCCCACGGCATCCGCCATGCGGCGCCCGACGACTCCGCTCTGCGCCGCAGCCGGTGGCTCGGCGCCCCCGCATCGCTCGCCCTCGCGCTCGGAGTCTGGTTCTCGATCGAACGCGACTGGTTCTCGATCTGGGCGATGTGGGCGCTCATGCTCGCCTATCTCGTGGCCGTCGTCGTGACGACGGTCCGCCTGCTCCGCGGGTCGACCACGCCGCCGCCCGTGTGGTTCCTGTTCGCGATCGCGTTCGTGACGGCGGTCGTCGCGTGGAGTCCGCGCGATCTGCGCGTCGAGTGGTTCTCGCTTCCGCTCGGGGCGTTCCTGCTGCTGGCGGGCATCGTCGCGATGCGCGGCCGCGGCGCCGGCGACGGCCCCGGCCCTGTCGATCGTCGGCCGACGCTCGACAGCTGGCCCGCGCGGTGGAACGGATCGTGGGCGCTGCTGGCGCCCGGACTCGTCACGATGATGAGCGCGTCGATCGTGTCGACCTTCACCGACCCCCTGACGTGGCGGGCGATCCTCGTGATGGCGCTCTCCCTGGCCGCGATCCTCGTCGGATCCCGCGGAAGACTGGCTGCGCCCTTCCTCATCGGGCTCGTCGTGCTGCCGATCGAGAACGTGTTCGTGTTCTCGGTGCAGATCGGTCGGGGGATCGAATCGATGCCGTGGTGGATCACCCTCGCGGTCATGGGGGCGGTGCTGCTGATCATCGCGGTCACCGCCGAGAGGCGCACGGGGGAGAGCGGCTCGGTGGCGGCGCGCATCAGGGACCTGCGGTGAGATCGGCTCCCATTTGACCGCTCAGGTTACGCGGCATTACACTTGATCAGGTGTGTGCACGTCTCGACGTGTGCGCTGGGCGTCGGCACCATGCCGGTCCGCCCCCACGGCATACCCACCACCACACAAAAGCTCGCCGGTTCCGGCGTGCCGGTGGGTCTGATGTGAAACCCATCACGCTGTCACCGTGCAGCACTATGAGGAGAGAACGTGCCAACCATTCAGCAGTTGGTTCGCAAGGGTCGCTCGCCCAAGGTCTCGAAGACCAAGGCGCCCGCACTCAAGTCGAACCCGCAGCAGGCCGGGGTCTGCACCCGCGTCTACACCACCACCCCGAAGAAGCCGAACTCGGCGATGCGCAAGGTCGCTCGTGTGAAGCTCCGCAACGGTACCGAGGTCACCGCGTACATCCCCGGTGAGGGTCACAACCTGCAGGAGCACTCGCTCGTGCTCGTGCGTGGAGGCCGTGTCAAGGACCTCCCCGGTGTCCGTTACAAGATCGTCCGTGGCGCCCTGGACACCCAGGCCGTCAAGAACCGTAAGCAGGCTCGCAGCCGCTACGGCGCGAAGAAGGGCTGAGTCCAATGCCTCGTAAGGGTCCCGCCCCGAAGCGTCCCGTCGTCAACGACCCGGTATACGGCGCTCCGATCGTCAGCCAGCTGGTCAACAAGATCCTGGTCGACGGCAAGAAGTCGCTGGCCGAGTCGATCGTCTACAACGCCCTCCGCGGCGTCGAGGCGAAGAACGGTCAGGACGCCGTCGCCACTCTGAAGAAGGCGCTCGACAACGTGCGCCCCACTCTCGAGGTCAAGAGCCGCCGCGTCGGTGGCTCGACCTACCAGGTTCCGGTCGAGGTCAAGCCGCACCGCGCGAACACCCTCGCGCTGCGCTGGCTCGTCAGCTACGCCAAGGGTCGTCGTGAGAAGACGATGACCGAGCGTCTCCAGAACGAGATCCTCGACGCGTCGAACGGTCTCGGTGCAGCGGTCAAGCGCCGCGAGGACACGCACAAGATGGCCGAGTCGAACCGCGCGTTCGCTCACTACCGCTGGTAAACAGCTTCGCCCGCCCCCGGCCACACGCCGGGGGCGGGCACCCCCCTCTTCGCAGTACGACTGCACAAAAGATAAGGACACTCCTGTGGCACAAGACGTGCTCACCGACCTGAGCAAGGTTCGGAACATCGGCATCATGGCTCACATCGATGCTGGCAAGACCACCACGACCGAGCGCATCCTGTTCTACACGGGCGTCAACCACAAGCTCGGCGAGACCCACGACGGTGCATCGACCACCGACTGGATGGAGCAGGAGAAGGAGCGCGGCATCACGATCACGTCTGCCGCCGTGACCTGCTACTGGAACAAGAACCAGATCAACATCATCGACACCCCCGGTCACGTGGACTTCACGGTCGAGGTGGAGCGCTCGCTCCGCGTCCTCGACGGTGCCGTCGCCGTCTTCGACGGCAAGGAGGGCGTCGAGCCCCAGTCCGAGACCGTGTGGCGTCAGGCTGACAAGTACAACGTCCCCCGCATCTGCTTCGTCAACAAGATGGACAAGCTCGGCGCGGACTTCTACTTCACCGTCGACACCATCATCAACCGTCTCGGCGCCAAGCCGCTGGTCATCCAGCTGCCCATCGGCTCCGAGAACGACTTCATCGGCGTCGTCGACCTCGTCGAGATGCGTGCCCTCGTCTGGGCCGGTGACTCCAAGGGTGACGTCACCATGGGCGCCTCGTACGAGATCCAGGAGATCCCGGCCGACCTCAAGGACAAGGCCGACGAGTACCGTCAGCAGCTCCTCGAGACCGTCGCCGAGACCGACGACGCTCTGCTCGAGAAGTTCTTCGGTGGTGAGGAGCTGACCGTCGCCGAGATCAAGGGCGCGATCCGCAAGCTCACCGTCGCCTCTGAGATCTACCCGGTCCTCTGCGGCTCGGCGTTCAAGAACCGCGGCGTCCAGCCGATGCTCGACGCCGTCGTGGACTACCTGCCGAACCCGCTCGACGTGGGCTCGATCCAGGCGCACGACCCCAAGGACTACGACACGATCATCGAGCGTCACCCCGACGCGAAGGACCCGTTCGCAGCTCTCGCATTCAAGGTCGCGGTGCACCCGTTCTTCGGTCGCCTCACCTACGTGCGCGTCTACTCGGGCCAGCTCGACTCCGGCGCCCAGGTCATCAACTCGACCAAGGGCAAGAAGGAGCGCATCGGGAAGATCTTCCAGATGCACGCCAACAAGGAGATCCCGGTTCCCGCGGTCACGGCCGGCAACATCTACGCCGTCATCGGTCTGAAGGACACCACCACCGGTGACACCCTGACCGACCCGACCTCGCCGGTCGTCCTCGAGTCGATGACGTTCCCCGAGCCCGTCATCGAGGTCGCCATCGAGCCGAAGACCAAGGCCGACCAGGAGAAGCTGGGTGTCGCCATCCAGAAGCTCGCTGAAGAGGACCCGACCTTCCGCACCGAGCTCAACCCCGAGACCGGTCAGACGACCATCAAGGGCATGGGCGAGCTGCACCTCGACATCCTCGTCGATCGCATGAAGCGCGAGTTCAACGTCGAGGCCAACGTCGGAAAGCCTCAGGTCGCGTACCGCGAGACGATCCGCAAGGGCGTCGAGAAGTACGACTACACGCACAAGAAGCAGACCGGTGGATCGGGTCAGTTCGCGAAGATCCAGTTCAACATCGAGCCGCTCGACCTCGACGACGAGAAGACGTACGAGTTCGTCAACGCGGTCACCGGTGGTCGCATCCCGCGTGAGTACATCGGCTCGATCGATGCCGGCTTCCAGGACGCGATGAACGTCGGCGTGCTCGCCGGATACCCCATCGTGGGTGTCAAGGCGACCATCGTCGACGGTGCTGCTCACGACGTCGACTCCTCGGAGATGGCGTTCAAGATCGCAGGTTCGATGGGCATGAAGGAAGCCCTTCGTCGGGCGAACCCGGCACTGCTCGAGCCGCTCATGGCGGTCGAGGTGCGTACTCCCGAGGAGTACATGGGCGACGTCATCGGCGACCTGAACTCGCGTCGTGGCCAGATCCAGTCGATGGAAGACGCCGCCGGCGTCAAGGTCGTCCGTGCACACGTCCCGCTGTCCGAGATGTTCGGATACATCGGTGACCTGCGCTCGAAGACCTCGGGTCGTGCCGTCTACTCGATGGAGTTCAACAGCTACGCTGAGGTTCCCCGCGCTGTGGCCGACGAGATCATCCAGAAGCACCAGGGCGGCGGCGAGTAACAACTTTCCTGGGAGCCGGGTTTCGGCTCGGCTCCCAGGTCCCCTACAACTTCACATTCCCTCTCTACTAAACTGAGAACCTAAACCCGTAGAGATCCGGTCGCAATCCAGTGCCCGGACACCTCTACCCGACGTCCTGAGGAGGACCAAGTGGCTAAGGCCAAGTTCGAGCGGACCAAGCCGCACGTCAACATCGGAACGATCGGTCACGTCGACCACGGCAAGACCACGCTCTCCGCAGCGATCTCGAAGGTCCTTGCTGACAAGTTCCCGTCTGACACCAACGTGCAGCGCGACTTCGCTTCCATCGACTCGGCGCCGGAAGAGCGCCAGCGTGGTATCACCATCAACATCTCGCACATCGAGTACGAGACCCCGAAGCGCCACTACGCGCACGTTGACGCTCCCGGCCACGCCGACTACGTCAAGAACATGATCACCGGTGCAGCTCAGATGGACGGCGCGATCCTCGTGGTCGCCGCCACTGACGGCCCGATGGCTCAGACGCGTGAGCACGTGCTGCTCGCCAAGCAGGTCGGCGTTCCGTACCTGCTGGTCGCGCTGAACAAGTCCGACATGGTCGACGACGAGGAGATCCTGGAGCTCGTCGAGCTCGAGGTCTCCGAGCTGCTCGCCTCGCAGGGCTTCGCCGAGGACGCTCCTGTCGTCCGTGTCTCCGCTCTGAAGGCGCTCGAGGGCGACGAGAAGTGGACCCAGGCGATCCTGGACCTCATGGAGGCCGTGGACGAGAACGTCCCCGACCCCGTGCGCGACAAGGACAAGCCGTTCCTGATGCCCGTCGAGGACGTCTTCACGATCACCGGTCGTGGAACCGTCGTCACCGGCCGCGCCGAGCGTGGCACGCTGGCCATCAACTCCGAGGTCGAGATCGTCGGACTCCGTCCGACCGTCAAGACCACGGTCACGGGTATCGAGATGTTCCACAAGCAGCTCGACGAGGCATGGGCCGGCGAGAACTGTGGTCTCCTGCTCCGTGGCACGAAGCGTGAGGACGTGGAGCGCGGTCAGGTCATCGTCAAGCCGGGTTCGGTCACGCCGCACACCGACTTCGCGGGCACCGCGTACATCCTGTCGAAGGATGAGGGTGGGCGTCACAACCCGTTCTACACGAACTACCGCCCGCAGTTCTACTTCCGCACCACCGACGTCACCGGCGTCATCACGCTGCCCGAGGGCACCGAGATGGTCATGCCCGGCGACACCACCGACGTGACGGTCGAGCTGATCCAGCCGATCGCCATGGAAGAGGGCCTCGGCTTCGCCATCCGTGAGGGTGGACGCACCGTCGGCGCCGGTACGGTCACGAAGATCATCAAGTAAGCATCTGCTTCCTGGCACAGGGGTCGGACCTTCGGGTCCGGCCCCTTTGTCGTACCCCCGAGCCGCGGCATCCTCTTACGGCGGCCCGGCCGACCATGCGGGGCGAGACCCATGTTGCGGCGTGAGACCCATGTTGCGGGGCGAGACCCATGTTGCGGGGCGAGACCGCTGTTGCGGCGTGAGACCCATGTTGCGGGGCGAGACCCATGTTGCGGGGCGAGACCGCTGTTGCGGCGTGAGAACCATGTGCAGGCGGTGGGTCTCGTGCGGGATCGGTGGTCTCGCCGGTGGGCGGTGGATGCTGACGCGTGGTCCGGTGAGTTGCACCTTTCGGTGCGAGACCCATGTGCTGGCGGTGGGTTTCGTGCGGGATCGGTGGTCTCGCGATTCACCGGGGCCGAGGCGCCGTGGCCGAATGCCGGGGGGTCGGCAGTGGCGCGGAGGAGGATGCCGGGGCCAGACCTTCCTTTCGGCGCGAGACCCATGTGCAGGCGGTGGGTCTCGTGCGAGAACCGCGGTCTCGCGGTGCAGCCAGGCCGCGACGCGGATGCGGGGCCGCAGCCAGGCCGCAGCGAGGCCGCAGCGGGGCCGTGGCGGGGCCGTGGCGGGCTGCGGCGAGGCTGCAGCGGGCCGTGGCCGGAGGCGGCGGGTCGGATGCGGCGGGTCGCGGCGGGACGGCCGCGGGACCACGGCGGCGGATGCTGTAGCGAAGCGTGCATTCCGTGGCGAGACCCCTGTGCAGGCCATGGGTTTCGTGCGGAGTCCGCGGTTTCGCGACGGAATCCGCAGCCATGCGGCTCGACGCGCCGATGTATGACCTTGAATATAACTTGAAGTGTCCTATAAGGTGAGGAACGCTGCGCACACGCAGCACGCAGGTGCGCGCCCGAGGTCAAGGACGGGCGCGAGCCGATGACGCCTCAGGATGGCCCCACGCTTCCCTGAACCGCAGTCGACGGTGTCTGCGTCAGGGGAGTACCTGCACGCCGGGGAGTGGCACGCAGGGTCATAGGGGAGTTTCAGCATGCGTTCGACCCAGCGTCGAAGGACTTTTTCGCGCGCCCGGAGACTGACGGCCATCGCCACCGTCGTCTCATTGATCACCGGAGCGCTCGCTCTCGGGGTCGCCGCGCAGATGGCGACCGCGGCATCCTGGACGCCACGCGTCTCTGCGGAGAACGTGGACCCGACGGGCACCGGCAAGGACTTCGTCCTCGCCGGTGAGAACGTCGGCTTCTCGATCGACGTGACGAACGACAGCGGGGGAGCGCAGTTCAACCTCGCCCTCGTGGCGACGCTCCCGGGGAATGTCTCCTACGTCTCGGGCGAGGTGCAGGGCGGTGTACTCGCCGCACCGAAGATCTACGCCGCGGGCGACGTGCTGCCCAATCGCGCGCGCACGGCGGCCGACGCATCCTGCGTTTCCCTCGGCCTCGTCAACGCGCCCGGGCAGGCACCGCTCTGCGCCGTGCCCGCCGGACAGCAGATCTGGGTCTGGTCGAACGTGAACGACCTGCCGCAGGGTGGCACCGTCTCACCGACCATCACGGTCGCACCGAACGATGACTATCCGGTCGGCAGCGTGGTCGGCTTCTCGATCGCCGCGTACACGTCGAACGACCCGACCCGTCTTCCCACGTTCGACGGTTCGCCCAGCGTCTCGCGCACGACGGCCCACACGTCCGGTGCCGGAGTCGCCACCGATGACGTGCCCGTGCAGGCCGTGCGTATCGTCAAGGACGAGCCGAGCGCCGAGAGCGAGCTGCTGCGCGGCGTGCACAGCAGCGTCACCACCTACTCGATGAAGGTCGAGAACACGACGCGCGGCGCGACGAACGACGTCACCGTCACCGATTACCTTCCCGCAGGGCTCGAGTACCTCGGCCTCGCCAGTGGCAACGACAACAGCTCGGGCATCGAGTACGCGGGTGCCCCGGTCATCTCGGGCGGCACGACCGTCGGCGAGTCTGTCGACACCGTGCAGCTGACGGCATCCGAAGCTGCAGCACTCGGCCTGCCCGGCGCCGGCGTCTACACGAAGATCGTCTGGGCTCTGGCGCCGCTTGACGCCGGCGAGACGCGGGTGATCGAGTATCACGCGGCCGTCCCGCTGTTCGCGAACGCACTGTGGGCAGGCGCAGCAGCGCCCGACGTCGCTTCGGGCGCGCAGGCGGCGAACCTCGACAACAACACCGGCGCCTCGACGCGTCACGGTGGCGAGACGACGCCCCAGGCGGCGCAGACCTTCCGCAACGTCGCCGTGGTCGACGGCCAGTACCAGGGCCCGGTCGCGAACGACGACCCGGCGCTGCGCGCGGCTCATGACGACGATGCCGAGATCATCGAGGCCGTGGATGTGCGCGTGCTCAAGCGCGTCGACAAGGGTGGTCTCTTCACCACGGGTTCGGTGGCCACGTACTCGATCGACCTGCGGGTCAGCGAGTATGTCGATGCCAGCGACATCGTGCTCACGGACGTGATTCCCAACGGGCTGTGCCCCGCGTTCCCGGGGTCGCTCGACGGCGTGGATCTCATCATCGGATCGGACGAGGTGTCGCAGGCGACCTGGAACGCCCAGGCTCCCGGCGACGCGTGCAACTACCCGACCACCGAGTCCGCTGCCGTGCTGTCGCCCGAGCTGCACCTCGTGTCGATCACCTACACCCCGACCGACGGCACCTTCACGGTCGTGTTCGACGTCGACCCTCTGACTGCGGGACAGCATTTCACCGCCCAGTACTCCGTGACGCAGCGCCCGAACTACACGGGTGCCGGCGGAGGCACGAGCTCGGGTGACAGCTTCGTCAACAAGGTCTCGGTGACCGCGAAGACCGAGCCGGTCGCGGCGATCGCGAACGACCCGGCCATCCGCGACCGCGTCGGCGGCGCCCGCTACGTCTTCGACGACTCCGCCGCCGTCATCGGTTCGGACCGCACGATCCTCGACAAGACCGTGCTCGAGCGCGGCACGACACCTGACATGCCGCAGCCGGATGAGCTGCTGAAGCAGGCCACGAAGCCCTTCTCGCCGGGGGATGACGTCTGGTACCGACTGTTCGTGGACTTCGCCGACGGCATCGACAGCCGCAACCCGCTGCTCACCGACTACCTGCCCGAGGGCATCGAGGTGCAGGAGCTCCGCTACGCCTACACGGGCGTCCCGGGCGCGACAGACGTGACCACTCCGGTGGCCTACGGCTCCCCGGGGTTCCCGACCACCTACGTCCCGAACGTCGCGCCCACCGGCGCCTCGTTGACGTGGGAGCTCGGCGCCCGCAACCGCACGACGAGCGGTGATCGCTTCATGCCCGAGGGCAGCACGCTCACCGTCTTCGTCCGGGGCACAGTGAAGGCGCAGTCGGCGTCTCAGGACGAGGTCGACAACCCCCTCAACCAGGCGAAGTACCAGCAGGTCAACGTCGACGGAGTGCTCGACTTCCGGCGTTCGGATGCCGGCATCGACCTCGACTGGGGATCCACCCTCACCAAGGGCATCGTCGCGGTCAACGGTCGCGAGATCGCAGGGTCGTTCGGTGACCGCGACCAGAGCGAGCAGGTCGTGCAGGGTGACGAGGTCGACTACCGCATCGACGTCAAGGCGCCGCAGAACACCACCACCGACTACCTGGTGTGGGATGTTCTGCCCGCCGGCGTGAAGAAGGCCGACGTCTCGGCGCCTCTCGCAGAGCTGTACCCCTCGAGCACGCGCCTCGGCGCGCAGGATGCCGCAGCGACCATGTACGACGCGGGGGAGACCCTGCCCGACGGCATCGCGCTGACCGGCGCCTTCGCAGGCCGCTCGGTGATCGTCTGGAAGATCAGCGCGTCGATCGCCGGCTCTGTCGCAGCGACCGAGACGACGACCGAGACCGTGAGCGGCTTCAGCCTCGGCTACACGCTCACTGTGCCCGCAGGCGTCGTCGATGGCGGCGATGCTGCGCAGCTGACGCAGAAGTACACGAACACCGCCGGCATCGTCGACTACGCGGTCGAGAACGCGGGCGGCGGCACGACCACCGTGGTGCCGCAGCGCGACGGCGGCGGCGGCGGCCAGCAGCTGACCACCCGCACTCCGGGTGACGGCGAGGTCGCGGCATCCGACGTCGACACCGTCGACAGTGCCGAGGTGCATCTGCCCGACGTCAAGGTCGAGAAGAAGCTGGTCTCGACCGAGGTCGCGCCGGCAGCGGGAGCGGCAGGGGTGACGAACCTCGGCGACGGAAACCGCAACTCGGTGACCCAGATCGTGCAGGGCGAGTACGCGACGTTCGAGTACTCCGTGACGATCCCCGCGCGCACGACGATCAAGGGCGCGGTGCTCTCCGACAACGGGCGCCTCGCGCTCCCGTCGAACCGCGGATCGCTCGCGTACCAGTTCATCGAGGACGACACCCGTTACTTCCAGGACGGTAAGGCTCTCATGATCGGCGGCACGGCCGCGGACTTCCGCACCGCCGGACGCCAGGGTGACCTTCGAGGAGTGCTCACGTTCCCCGATGTCTACACGAACGACACGAACATCGACCAGGTGTTCAGCTCACGGATCACCGTGTGGGTGAAGGACCTCGCGTCGGCTGAGACTCTCACGAATACGGCCACCGCGACCTTCGTCGATCCGAACTCGACGACAGCGACTCGCGTCACCAAGAGCGCCACGGCGAAGGTCGACTACATCGTGCCCTCCCCGACCCTCCGGAAGACCGCGTCGTCACCCCAGGTCGGCGCGAACGGCAAGGTCGACTTCACGCTCACCGCGAGCAACACCGCGGGACGCCCCGCGCTCTACGACGTGGTCGTGATCGACTGCGTGCCGAAAGAGCTCGTCGCGAGCAACCCGATCGCCTCGACGGGGCAGGTGAAGATCCTCGAGGAGTCGTGCTCGGCCACGAACGCCGGCGTCATCACGCGCGGATCCGGTACCGGCACGGTGATCGAGTGGACGATCCCCATGCTCGTCGGCACGGGTACGGCCCCGACCCTGCGCTACACCGGCACGGTCGACGAGCAGGCCGCCGGAGCATCGCAGTTCGTCAACCGCGCCACCCTCATCGGGCACAGCCTGCCGTCGAGCGTCGGCGACGACACCGACACGACCGATCGCCGTGGCACCTACACCGCGAACGCGAACGCCACCGTGCGGATGCCGGATGCGACGGTCCGCAAGTCCGTCAGCCCTGCGTCGGCCGCGGTCGGCGATGTCGTGACGTACACGGTCACGACGACGCTGCCGGCGAACACGAACTTCTACGACGTGGTGCTCACCGACGTCCTGCCCACCGGCGTCGAGTTCGTCTCGACGGGTACGCACACCGAGACGCTGCAGTGGGATGCCGACACGCGCATCCCCACGGTCGGTGCGCCGACACTCGCGAACGGAACACTGTCGTGGAAGGTGTCGTCCGACGACATCCGCGCGTGGGACAAGCCGCGCGCCATCGTCGTCACGTACCAGGCGCGGCTGCTGCCGACCGTCAAGACCGACAAGCCCGTCAACACGGCGCGCTTCTCGTGGAACAAGATCAACGACTCGGTGGCGTCCGGTGACCGGGTGACCCTGAACACCAGCGCGCAGGTCACGATCGTCGACCCGAAGGTCACGGTCGCCAAGACCGTGCGCGCGGCGGGTACGGCGACGACGGCATTCGCCGACAAGGCCTCCGGCAACCCGGACCAGTCGTTCGCGTACCGGATCGCGGTGAAGAACACCGGCGCAGTGCCGGCATACGGCATCGTCGTGACCGACACGGTTCCCGTGGGTATCAGCATCGACACCACTCAGGGGGCCTTCACGGGCGCCACCTTCAGCGATCGCGCCTCGCTGCTCGCCGGTGAGGGAGGCAGCATCACCTGGACGATCCCCGGTCCGCTGAGCAACGTCGACGGCTCGAACACGCACGAGATCGTCTACTACGGAACATTCTCGGCGTCCAAGGGCATGTCGAAGGACGCGGTGCTGAAGAACGCCGTCGCGGTCACCGAGTACACGTCGTCGCCGAACAACGGGTGGACCTATCTGACCGGCGACAAGAACCGCCCGGCGGGCAAGACCCCGGGCGGGGTGAGTCTCACCCCGCAGGCGGCCGAGGCCGATATCGCGCCGTTCTTCCCGCAGGTGGCGCTCACCAAGCGCGCGACCGACGAGGTGCCCGCTTTCGTCGGCCAGTCGTTCTCGTGGACTCTGCAGGCGACCAACACCGGCGAGGGAGCCGCGCAGACGGTGACCCTCACCGACACGCTGCCCGTGAACTGGGCGTACGACCCGACCGTGGTGCCGTCGCTGACCATCGGCGGTCAGCCGTCGGTCGAGCTCGGCGATCCGGTGCTCGGCGAGGAGGGCGGTCGTCAGACGATCACCTGGGCGCTTCAGGCCGACGACGCGAGTCCGCTTCTTCCCGGCACCATCGACGGGGCCACCGATGCTCAGCGCGCGCTGACGGTCACGTTCTCGTCGAAGCCCGAGCTCGGGGCGGCCATGATGACCGACGAGGGACTGGCATTCGCGCACACCAACTCGGTGAGCGGATCAGCGACCGACACCGCCGGCGCTGACGAGAACGCCGACGGACCGTACGTCGGCGACCCGGCCACGGCCGGCGCGCACATCGCTCGCGCCGATCCGGCGATCATCAAGCAGGCGATCGGAGGAGACTCCGAGGGTCGTTGGATCGCGGGTGAGAGCGTGCGCGACGGGTACACCCAGCCCCAGTGGCGCCTCACGGTCGTCAACCAGGGGCCGGATGTCGCGACCGGACCGTTCCGTATCGTCGACGAGGCGGACCTGCCCGACGGCGTGACCACGGGAGCGTTCACGGCCAGGTACTTCAGCGACGCCGACGACACCGAGGGCGTGCCTTACGCCGTCACGGGCGCCGGCACGTCATCCGACCCCTTCGTGATCGGAGACGCGACTCTCACGCTCGACGCCGACGGCAGCGACCGCATCGTGCTGCTCGCCGATGTCGCCATCGACGAGTCGGCTGTGGGATCGGCATCCAACTCGGCGAGTGTCGCCGGGCGCACCTACGAGCGTCCGGAGGACGTCGCGAAGGACAACAGCGCTGAGGTGACCAAGCCGCTCGCCAGCGCCGCCGACCTGATGCTGACCAAAGACGTCACGACGACCGAGGTCACCGCCGGACGACCGATCACGTGGAGCATCTCGGTGCGCAACGACGGTCCGTCCGCGGCATCCACTGTCAGCGTGGAGCCGGAGCGCAGGGCTGCGGCGACCCCGATCACCGTCACCGACACGGTGCCCGCGGGCATCGGCGAGGTGCAGGACCCGTCTGCGGGACTCGCAGAGTGGACGGTCGAGGCCTCCGACGGCTGGCCGGCATCGGCGGGTGACGTGATCACGTGGACCTACACCGGAACGCAGATGCCGGTGGGTGCTGCGCAGCAGCTGTTCCTCACGGGAACCGTCGATGCGTCGTGGACCGACGGCGAGATCACCAACTCGGCGGTCGTCGAGTCTCCGGTGACGGTCGACCCGACGCCCGAGAACAACGAGGACACGGTGACGGTCACTCCGGGGGACCAGACGTCTCTCGCGATCACCAAGACCCGCGTCGTGCTCGATGCGGGGGAGTGGAAGGATGCCGCGCAGTTCGGCGGTGCGCTGCCTGAGGTCGCCGCGGGCAGCACGGCGAGCTACCGCGTCGTCGTGACCAACAACGGCCCGGCGGATGCTCGTCGGGTCACGGTCACCGATCAGACCCCCGAGATGCTGACCTACGTCGAGGCGACGGACGAGCGCGGCGAATGGACGCGCACGACCGATGCCTCGAACGACGACGTGTTCGCCCTGGCGGGCACCCTGCCCGCTGCGGCCGGAGACAACACGAGGTCGTTCATCGCGACCTACGCGCTGCCGGTCGAGCTGGAACCCGGAACCGAGGTGCGCAACGTCGTCGTGGCAGAGGCCGAGAATTCGACCAATGCTCCGGACGATCTCGACACCACGGCATCCGATCGGGTCGCCGATCTCTCGATCGTCAAGCAGGCGGTCGACGGCGAGGGTGCTCCCGTGGCCGACGGGCTCGTGCCCCAGGTGACCGCGGGAACGCAGACGCGCTTCCTGCTCACCGTGACCAACAACGGTCCGAGCCTGTCGAGCGCGCCGATCGAGATCGTCGATCAGCTGCCGGCCGGTCTCACCTACCTGTCGTCGACCGTCGATGTGGCCGGTGCCGGATCGGTGGATGCCGAGCCGACCGTGAGCGAAGACGGGCGAGCGATCGCCTGGTCGGTGCTCGACGAGGGCGACGTGCTTGCGCCCGGCGCGACCATCGTGATCGAGGTCGTGGCGGCGATCGCACCGGAGATGCGCTCGCAGCGTCTGGTGAACGTGGCCGATGTCACGGGTCCGGATGATGCGGATGCCGGCAACAACCACGCCGAGGCGGCGGTCGATGTCGTGACGCTCGCCGAGCTCACGATAGCCAAGGTCGCGGCCGACGGTCCCTGGATCGCCGGCACCGAGGTCAGGTACACGCTCACCGTGCACAACGACGGTCCGTCGTTCGCCGATGCCATCGTCACCGATGTGCTGCCGGCGGGTCTCACCCCGGTCTCGATCGACGGGGAGGGATGGACGTGCGACACGGCTCAGAGCTGCATGCGCGAGGCGCATCCGCTGGGCGACAGCGTGCTCACCGTCGTCGCGCGGGTCGACGCGAACGTGCCGACCGGCTCGTCGCTCACGAACACGGCGACCGTGGCATGGACCGACAGTCGTGCCACCGAGCCTCATCAGGCCAGCGATGACGCCGTGATCGACGTCACCACCGACGCCGACCTGCGTCTCATCAAGACGGCGATCGATGCAGACGGGCAGCAGACGGCATCCGCTGTGGCCGGCGAGAGCTCGCGCTATCGCATCGAGGTGTCGAACCTCGGTTCGAGCGATGCGATCGGTCCGATCACCGTCGTCGATCAGCTGCCGGCAGGCGTGATGTTCGGTGCCCTCGTCGGAGACGCGACAGCCGGATGGTCGGCGCGTGCCGATGATGCGGATCCGCAGACCGTGACGTTCACGATGGCTCCGGCCTCGCTCGGCCTCGCGGCCGGGGGAGTCGCACCCGCGATCGAGTTCGACGTGCTCGTCGACCAGGCCGTGGCGCAGGGGGCGGTGCTCACCAACTCGGCCACCGTCGCATCGGGCACGCCCGACGCGAACCCCGAGAACGACACCGACACCGCGGAGGTGACCGTGGCTCGCGAGGTCGATCTGTCGATCACGAAGAGCCATCTCGCAGATGCCGTGCGCATCGGCGATGAGCTGCCGTTCGTGATCTCGGTGCGCAACGCCGGACCGTCTGAGGCGACCGATGTCGTCGTCACCGACACCGTGCCCGCCGGACTCGAGGTCGTCTCCGCCGCCGGAAGCACGGCGGATGGCTGGACCATCGAATGGGTCACGCCGGTCGATGCCACGGATGCCGCGGGCGGGACCGTCGTCGTCGCCCGTCACGTCGAGGCGCTCGCTCCGGGGGACTCGACGAGCACCCTGGTCGTGAACACGCGCGTCCTCGCGGCCGCGTATCCCGAGGTGGTCAACGTCGCAGACGTGACGGCCGCCGAGATCACCGACGAGCACCCCGACCGCACACCCGACGACAACCGGGTGGAAGATGCCGTGACGGTGCCGCCGATGGCGACTCTGGTCGTGACCAAGAGCGCGGTCGGCGAGTTCACGGTCGGCGGTTCGGGCGCGTTCGAGATCACCGTGCGCAACGACGGACCGACGGCGGATGCCGGCCCCATCGTCGTCACGGATGCTCTGCCCGAGGGGCTCTCGTTCGCGTCGTCGCCCGACGACGCGGTGCGGGTCGACGGACGCACCGTGACCTGGACACTCGAGGAGGGACTCGCGGTCGACGAGCACATCACGCTCACCGTGCGCGTGAACATCGACGAGGCGGCGTTCCCGTCGGTGACGAACACGGTCGTCGTCGAGTCGCCGACCGAGCAGACGAACGACGCCGAGCTGAGCGACGATGCGACGGCCCCGGTCACGCCTGCCGCCCCCGTGGTGATCTCGCCCGAGGATCCGGTGGTGGTGACGCCCGGTGGCCCGGTCGTGGTGACCCCCGGCGGTCCGGTCGTGTTCACACCCGCCGGCCCCGTGGTGGTGACGCCCGGTGGCGTGCTGGCCACGACGGGTGCGGAGCTGAGCGTGGGGATGCTCGCTGTGGCACTGCTGCTGATGCTCTCGGGCGGGCTGTTCGTGAGCTACCGCCGCGGTCGCGACGCAGCCGTCGCCGAATGACGGGCGCTCGGGGTCCAGGGATTCGCTCCCTGGGCCCGGAGCCTTTTCTGGGTCTCTCAGCCCGGCTGGGCCCCTGGGCCTGTCGAAGGGCCCTCCCGGCATCCTCCCGGTCGTCCGTGATCTGCGCTCGATAGCATGGCTCGAACTCGCACGCCGAGTCAGCCGTCGCCCGACCTCGGGCAGGAGAGGAACGCGACCATGTCACAGATCCACGTGGGTCCGCCGCCGCCGCGCAGCTATGCGCGGCTGTGGGTCTCGACGCTGCTGCTCGTCGTGTACACCGGTTTCGTGCTGGTGGTGACGATGTGGCCGCAGCCCGAGCAGCTCGAGTTCGGCAGCATCGCGTCGCGCGTGCTGCGCGCACTCCACAACCTGGGCGTGCCGGAATCGTTCGACTACAACGAGATCGAGTTCGTGGCGAACATCGGCATGTTCGTGCCTCTCGGATTCCTGCTCGGTCTCGCCCTCGCCCGCAAGGCGTGGTGGGTCGCGATCTTCCTGTTGCCCGCGTTCTCGGGCGCCATCGAGTTCACTCAGGGCATCGCGCTCGACGAGCGGGTCTCGACCGTGCTCGACGTGCTCGCGAACACGATCGGCGGATACACGGGCCTGCTGCTCGCCATGATCCTTCGCGCGATGATCCACGTCAGGGACCGCACGAAGATCGAGCGGGAGCTGTGGGAGCGTCGCGCGGCAGCCGCCGAGCTGCAGCGCCAGAACGCCGCACGCGCCGCAGCCCGGTCGCCGCAGGGAGCGCCCGCCTACGCCCGGGTCGAAGAGCCCGATCCCGTCACGCGGGTGCTGGATGCCGACTTCTGGGAGACCGGCGACGCTCCGACGGTGCGCATTCCGGTGTGATGTGACGTGCGGGGCGGGTGGGCGGGAGTAACCACCGTAGGCTGGGCATGATGACTGAGCCGACGCTTCCCGAAGACCCAGCCCCCATTGCTGCGCACGCCGCGCCGCGGACTTCGGCGCGCCGGCGGGTGATCATCATCGTGGTCGCCATCGTCGCGGTCATCGCCGTGGCGGTCGCACTGTTCGTGCTCCGTCCGTGGGCGCAGGCAGACGAGACGGCTGCGGAGCCGACAGCGACCCCTATGCCGAAGAATCAGTCTGACGTCGAGACCGCGCTCGGTAAATGCGAGGCCGCGCCGGAAGGTGATGCGTCTTCGCCGGGGCTTGCTCCTGCTGTGGCCGACGACGCGTTCAGCGGATGGGAGCTGCGGCTCAATGACGTGGCCGCGACGACCCGATTCGCCGCGTCGGAGGATGTTCGCCAAGGACTCACCTCGCTCGCCCTGACCAGCAGCACCGGAGGTCAGCCGCCGATACCCGAGCGGTTCGAGCAGTATGTGCCCGTCGCAACCGGAGAGACTCTGACCGTCGCTTTCTCGAGCAAGGCGGCGACTCCCGGCAGCAAGGTGGAGATCGTCCTCGGACCGAACGCCGTGGCCAAGCGCCTGCCTGTTCCGGATAGCGCTGATTGGGTGGACACTTCGATCAACTACACGGTTCCCAAGGGGATGGCGTCGCTGAGTGTTGCCATCGAGATCACATCGATCCAGGGCGAGGTGCTGATTGATGGGCTGACGGTCCAGCGAGGCGGCGCTGAGCTCCTGGTCAACGGAGGCTTCGAAGACAACTCCGCTGTGCTCAGCATCGACAACGCGACCCTGCTTTTCGATGGAGCTCCGGACTCGAGGGATCTGAACGTCCGGACACGTGTCGCAGCAGAGACCACCATCGCGTGGTGCGTCTCCGGTGGAGAGTCCGAGTACGGAGGAGTGTCAACCTTCGAGGGCGGCCTCGTGCAGGTACCTGTCGAATACGACACTCCTGGGCTGTACACGGTCAAGATATCCATGCACCACGCAGGACAGCTCATTGAGCGGTCTGCGACCTTCGGCGTCGTGCCACCCCGAAACGGCGTCCCCTCGGGCATCGGAATCGCCGCTCACTTCCAGGGCGGTGTGGCCCGGATGACCAACGCGCCCGCCACCCTTGCCATGCTCGGGGCGGAGAGTGTTCGCTTCGAAGTTCCCTGGCAGCGGATCGAGAAGGAGCCGGGTGTCTACTCCTACCCGCAGTACGTCGACCAAGTGATGGGCGCGTACGAGGCAGCAGGGATGTCCGTGCTGACCGTTCCCGCCTATTACAACCCGAACTACGACCAGGGGAAGACGCCATCCACGGACCGAGGGTTGGGAGCGTACGCCGCATACACCGGCGAACTGCTCGCGAAGTACCCGGCGGCGGGTGGTCTCACTGAGATCTACAACGAGTACGACCACACGTTCAACACCGGCGCGTGCGGCACGACCCCCGATTGCTACATGCGGATGCTGATTCCTGCGGCTGCGCAGGCTAAGGCGGTCAACCCTGCGGCGACGGTCTACGGCCCGTCGACCGCGGGCATGCAGGTTCGGTTCGACTGGCTGCAGCCCTTCATTTCGCAAGGCGGACTCGATCACGTCGATGTTCTGACATTCCACCCGTACACGCAGCCGGACGGGCCCACGATGCTGGACTCGCAGCTGCAGGAGTTGAACGGAATGATCGCTGCGGCGAAGCCCGGAGTCGACGTCCCGATCTCATTCACCGAGATGGGATGGGCCACTGTCGATGGCTGGGTCAGTCGAGAGGAGCAGGCAGCGTATACGGCGCAGACGGCGCCGATCGCTCTCAAGGCGGGTGTCGACAGCATCTACTGGTTCACCCTCGCGGACACGGGCTCCGATCGGTCGAACTATGAGGCCAGTTTCGGATTCTTCGACACCGCGAGCACGTTCACTCCGAACACGTACCAGCCGAAGCCGTCTGCGATCGCTCTCGCCGTCAGCCAGCGAATGCTCGGAGGAGCGAAGTTCTCCGCCGAGGAGAGCTGGGCCGAGGGCGTGAAGGCTTATACGTTCACCGCAGCCGACGGACGGACGGTCACAGCGGCATGGGCACCGGATGCGCCGGTCACCGTCTCGCGGGAGACCCTGCCTGAAGGAGATATCACTGACATGAACGGACGTCCGGTCGACGCCGACGACTCTCTCGAGGTCCGGGCGGAGCCGGTCTACCTGGTGCACGCGGACTGAAGGGTAGGCGCCAGGAAAGCGCGCTCCCGTGCCGCTGGTACGATTGGCGACGTCTTTGTCTCCTTCTCACGGAAGTATTGGAATGTCGCGGATACTCATCACCGGCGGTGCCGGATTCATCGGTTCGCGACTCGCGGTCAGCCTGCATGGCCGTGGAGACGAAGTGGTCGTGCTCGATACTTTGAGTGAGCAGGTTCACGGAACTGACCCCGACACGACGTCAGTGACGTACCCGGTGGCCGCCAAGGTGTCGACTGTGATCCGCGGCTCCGTGACCGACCGGTCGGCAGTCGAGCGCGCGCTCGCGGGGGTGGACGTCGTGGTCCATTTCGCCGCCGAGACAGGTACCGGTCAGTCGATGTACGAGATCGAGCGCTACGTCGACGCGAACATCCAAGGCACGGCCGTGCTCCTCGAAGCGATCGCAACCACGGAGAACAACGTCCGTCGCGTCGTCGTGGCGTCGTCGCGCTCCGTCTACGGAGAGGGCGCGTACAAAGATGCGTCCGGAACCGTTCTGTATCCGGAGCACCGCCCCGATGACCAGCTGGCAGCAGGGGTGTTCGATGTCGTCGGTGCAGATGGAGTTCCACTCACCTGCATCGCAACGGATGAATCGTCGGTTCTGCATCCTTCGTCGATCTACGGAATCACCAAACAGGTGCAGGAGCAGCTCGTCCTGACTGCGGCCAGGTCTCAGGGGATCGATGCCGTCTCGCTTCGGTTCCAGAACGTATACGGACCCGGGCAGTCGCTGACGAACCCATATACCGGGATTCTGTCGATCTTCACGTCGCTGCTCCAGGCTGGACGGCAGATCAATGTCTTCGAGGACGGCGAGGAGTCTCGCGATTTCGTGTTCATCGACGATGTCGTCGCGGCGACCGTGGCCGCAATCGACAGCCAGACCGCCACGGGCCACGCGATCAACGTCGGGTCGGGCGAGCCCACAACCGTGTTGCGAGTGCTGGAGCTCTTGGGCGATGCGTACGGCATCGAGCCCGATTACTACGTGAGCGGTGACTACCGGCTCGGTGACATCCGCCACAACTACGCCGACCTGGCCAAGGCACGAGAGCTGCTCGGATTCTCCCCGCAGCTCTCGGTGGACGAGGGCATCCGTCGTT
The DNA here is from genome assembly GCF_904831005.1 of Microbacterium hydrocarbonoxydans. NCBI lineage: Bacteria > Bacillati > Actinomycetota > Actinomycetes > Micrococcales > Microbacteriaceae > Microbacterium > Microbacterium hydrocarbonoxydans. The sequence goes on from NZ_LR882982.1 coordinate 3,446,740, forward strand.
TCGCCGAATGGGCGCGGGGGGAGCACACCGACGCGGACTCATACAAGAGCTCGCTCACCGAGCTCCAGGATCGCGGTCTTCTGCGTTCAGTGGCCCCGTGAGGATCGCGTTCATCACGCCTTCCTTCTTCGGGTATGAGGAGGCGATCGCACAAGCATTCCGCGACCGCGGAATCGAAGTCGACAGATTCGATGAGCGGCCCAGCAACTCGCCAATCTCCCGCGCGGTGCTTCGTGTGATTCCTCGGCTCTCGGCGCGGCGCCTGCGCAAACACTTCGACAGCATGTTGCAGCAGATGAGGGGCCGCCGCTATGACGCGCTTCTCGTGATCAAGGGAGAGAACCTCCCTCCTGCCGTCCTCCGAGCTTTCTCGGAACAGAACCCTGAAGCTGTGCGCATCTTCTACACCTTCGACTCGCTTGCGAACAGCGGGCGGTGCGTCGACCTCTTCCCCTACACCGATGTGCGCTATTCATTCGATCGCGGTGACGTGGCGGCTCGGGATGACCTGCAGTACAAGTCCCTCTTCTTCGCTCGCGAGTTCGCAGAGGCGCGGGGCCGGGCGCGCGTGTTCGACGCGTCGTTCGTCGGCACTCTGCACTCCGATCGGTACAACTTCTACCACGGGGTGGTCAGCAAGCTCTCGCCGGAGCGTTGCTTCGCGTTCTTCTACTCGCAGGCGCGATGGTTCTTCGCTGCGCAGCGCGTGTTCGACAAGCGAATGCGCAAGATCGCACCGAGCGAGGTCAGTTTCGACAAGATGTCCAGAGCTCGAGTCGCTGAGGTCTTCGGAGCGTCCCGTGCAGTAGTCGACTACCAGCGTCCCGGACAAGACGGTCTCACGATGCGGACGTTCGAAGCACTGGGCAGCGGGGCGGCCCTGATCACTGCGAACCAGTCGATCCTCGAGGAGGACTTCTACGATCCATCGCGGATCCTGGTGGTTCCTCGAGATGCGGAGTCGATCGATGGCGAAGCTGTCAGAGAGTGGGTAGCCGCGCTCGATGACGAGTGGTCCGTCGAAGGCTTCGACCGGTACGGGATCGACGCTTGGGTTGAGGACTTCGTGCACGATGTGAATGCAGGGAGAAAGCGATGAGGATCATCATCGATGCCCTCGGCGCCCCCGCAGAGTCGGGCGGGATGCGTGTGCATGCGGAGGAGCTCATCCGGACGTGGACGGAGGAGTTTCCCGAAGATGAGCTCATTGTGCTGGGGTACGCGTGGCTCGAAGAGTCCTTCCGCGACACGGAGCGCGTCGAGGTCATCCCCGCGACGAGCAAGGCTGCGCGCTACTCGGGACAGTTGTTCTGGAGTGCGCAGGTCTTCCGTCGTCGCCGCGCGGACGCCCTGCTGTCTTTGTCGACGATCGTGAGTCCCTTCATTCCGTCGGCTAACACCGCATGCTTCATCCACGACTGGCGCCACAAGCTGAATCCGTCTGAGTTCGGACTGGCGCAGAGGATCTACCGGCGGTTGTGGGAGGTGTCGATCGGCCGTGCCGGGACGACCTTCGCGATCTCGGAGAAAACGCGCAGGGAGACAGAGCGCTTCGCCCGCCCGAAGCGTCTGGTCGTCGCCGAGAACGGTGACGATCACGCCAGGCGATGGGGGGTAGCGCGAGTCGTGAATGCGGGGCTCCCGACCGTTCTGACCTTCGGTCATTTCGCCAGCAAGCGTCCCGAACTCGTGATCGACGCGGTATCGAATCTCCGGCAGCGGGGACGTGACCACAGACTGGTGGTCCTGGGTGCCAAGGGCGACTACCGAGAGGAGCTCCGGGCGCAGGCCGCATCCGATTCGGTCTCCGATCTCGTCGAGCTCCCTGGTTTCGTCACGGATGAGGAGCTTCATCGCTCGGTCAGCTCGGCGTCCGTGCTTGCGCTCGTTTCGAGCGATGAGGGGTACGGCATGCCTGTTGTCGAGGGTGGCTACTTCGGTGTCCCGACAGTCGTCACCGACGACAGTGGTCTCGTGGAGATCCACGGCGATCGTGTCGTGCCGGCTGCTGCAACCGGAGAGTCGATTGCCACTGCGATTCTCGCCGCGCAAGAGACCGTCGCGGAACGGACAACCGCTCATACCTGGGCGGATACAGTCCGGACTGTACGCGATGCGCTGCGCGAGCGACGCGAGCCGGAGGAAAAGAGCGAGTGATGGCTTCGAGGGGGGAAGTGGCCGCTTCACGTACGGCGTCGCGACGATTCGCGGGATTCGTCCGGGAACTCGGGTGGGTGCCGACGACGATGCTTGTCCTCGCGGCTCTGGTGCTCGTTTCCCTGGCTTTTCCCATCGTGGCCGAGGGGCACGGACCATGGATCGAAAGCCTTCGCAATGCGGTGCTGTTCGTCTCGCTGGTCGGCACCGCGACGGCGACCTACATCGCCTGGCCGAGCCGCTGGAACATCCCCGCTCATCTCCAGCTCGCCTTCTCCATCCCTGCCTACCTCGTCCCCGTATTCGGTCTCGATTGGCTTGAACTGCCCTCCCAGGGAGTCTCGGCGCTTTACGTCCGTCTCGTGTCGGTGGGGTTCGTCGCCATGGCGGCGGGTGTGCTTGCCGGCAGGCTTCTGGCATCGCGTCTTACGCGTGGAGGCGGTGTCGTAGCCGGCATTCAGCGAGTCCTGCTCAGCACCGAGAGCCAGGTGAGGCGACGTGTGCTCGTCGTGGTCACGGCATCCGTGGTGGTTCTTCTCGTTTGCTTCCTGATCATGGGATTCACGCCGGCGCTCGCCGCTGATCCGAACGCCGCGAAGTTCTTCAAGGGCGTGTATCACGAGCCTTATCAGGCCGTGTCGATCCCGTATCGCCTCACGACGACGGTGATCCCGCTGCTCATGCCCCTCGTGGCCGTCTACGCATGGAAGCGCCGCAAGAGCATCTACTGGATCGTGCTGCTCGCGGTTTCCGTCGGCGTCATGCTTCTGTCGCTGTTGCGAGAGCCTGCGGTCAGCGGGCTGCTGCTCGCGGTGGGAATCCTGGTCGCCTTCTACCGTCGGTTCCAGGTCGTATACGCCATCGTTCTCGTCGCCGCATACGTCGCGGGAAGCGCGATGTACGCGGTACTCGCGTTGCTGGGTGTCGAGCAGTATCAGTCGATGGTGCGATCGCCCGAGAGTCTGCTCACGGGAATCGCTTCCGGAGCCCCTGACATCAAAGATCAGCTGGCTTTCCTCAACGCGTGGCTCCCCGGACACGAACTCACGTACGGGCGGACCTTCTTCGGGGGTCTCCTTCCAGGCAACTATCCGTGGAACCCCTCGGTGTGGGCGCTGCAGACGTTGAACCCGAACACGCCGATCGAGGATATCCGTTCGGGTGGGCTGCGTTTGCCGCCGTCGGTGTGGGGCTACGTGAGCTTCGATTGGGTCGGCGCCGCACTCGTGCCACTCATCTCAGGTGTGATTCTCGGAGTGATGTCGTTGATCACGGCCCGGGTGATACGTGAGTTGGACCTGGAGCAGGCAGCGATGCTCATGCTGGTCTACGTCGCTGCGATCGACGTCTTCCCCGTCTACTACCGACTGAGCTACCTCTCGGTGCTCGCTCTCATCGTCGTCCTCCTGCTCCTTGTGCCCTGGCGTCGCGGCAGCTTCCGGTCTCGTTCGGCGGAGCAACCTGCCGCATGAAAAGACTTCTCCGGCTCGGTGCGCCGACCGTCGGCACGATCATGCTGCGCCTCGCCCAGCTCACGGTGCTGCTCGCCTTCGCCAGACTCACTCAAGGCGAGACACAGAACTTCCTCGTCACAGGGTTCGGTGTCCTCGCTTCGTTCGCGATCATCAGCGATGCCGGCGGTGCACCGTTCCTGCTGAGCCTGCGCCCCGAGCGGCACAGTTCGCAGACCTTCCGTCGAGTCATCGCGCTTCAAGGAGGGTTCGCGCTGCTCGGACCCGTGGTGTTCTTCCTGTTCGCGCTGGGAATCGCGCCGGAGGGTATCTCGACTCCGCACTTCTTCGTGCTCGTGGCTCTCTCCGTCGCCCAGGCTTTCGACACCATGGCCAGAACGGCCAAGTCTCCGTGGCTCGTGCAGCGCCGAGATCACCTGTTCGCGTTGCCCGACATCCTCAACGGCCTCGTCAAGATGGCTATCGTCGGGCTGGCGCTCGTAGTGGGAAGCGTCGACCTCGTGTCGGCGGTCGTGCTGGTGTCACTGGTCGCATTCGTGGCCACCTTCTTCGTCGTGCTTCGAGGATTGCCGGCAAGTCCCGATCGCGAGCCGAAGCTCGTGAGTCGCACGCTCGAGATCGGCGTCACGGGGATGTTGAGCAGCGCATATTCGCAGACGCCGATGCTGTTCGCAGCATGGATGCTGCCGCTCGAGGTGTCAGCGGTGTTCGCAGTGGCATATCGGATCGTGCAGGCGCTCGAGCTCCTTCCTGCGACCGCGACGACTCAGCTGATACCGCGCTTCCGGTCCCTGAACGTACGCAAGGTCTGGTCGCTCTTCACCGGTACCGGGGTCCTGCTCGCGGGCATCCTCGTGATCGCCTGGCCGATCGTCACGTGGTTGTTCACCGTGGTGGTGCCACTGAGCTACCTGCTGCCCATCGCTCTTGCGTTCGCACTCAAGTGTGGAAACTACTCCTTGGTCGCGTATCTGCTGGGCACCGAGAAGATCCGCCAGAGGTTGATCGTCACTGTCGTGACGGGAATCTGCGCCGTGATACTCGTGCCCTCGCTCATCATCTTCGCCGGCGCACAGGGGCTCGCCTTCTCAGCGCCCATCATCGAGGTCGTGTTCCTCGCGATCGCCATCATCGTCCTTCGCACACCGCTGCGACCACTTCGCCGAAAGGGATCCGAGTGAGGATTCTCGTGATCAGTTCAGACCGCACGTCTGAACTGAACCGCCCCATCAACTTGGGCGACGCCATGTTGACCGATGCTCTCGTCACCGCACTGCGTGCCAGAGGGAACGAGGCCATCGCCGCCGACTTCGGGGAACCGAGGCACGGCGGGGGAGCGGATCGACTGCAACTGTCGGGGCCCGGTGCCCTGCTGCGCGCGATGCGTGATTTCGATGGAATCGTGATCGGCGGCGGCACACTGCTTCAGGACGATGCCCGCGGAGTTCCCGGCGGATGGGGTGGGCTTCCGCGGCTGTGCGCAGCCAGCACTGTGTTCGCCCGTGCGACGAGGACCCGGGTGGCTTTCTACGGGGTCGGCTGCGATCCCGTAGAACGGTTCGGTGCGAAGACCCTGCTGCGGCTCGCGGTCAAGGGAGTGCCGGTGTGGGTGCGGGATGCGAAGAGCGCGTCGAGGGTGTCCCGGACGCTCAAAGGAAAGGCCAGCGTCGGAGCCGACGCCAGCCTCCTGATGGGGTTCGACCCTCGGGGGGAGTCCGCCGAGGACGCTCCCATCGTTGTCGCTCTCAATGGAGAGCACGCACGGGATCTGAAGGTGGAGCATCTCGACGTACTCAAGCGCTCGGGACGGCGTCTCGTATTCCTGAACATGTCGCAGGGCGGCTCGTTCATGGACGCGAGCGCGCTCTCAGCAGAAGCGCGAGCAGCGTTCGCCGAGGTGACAGGGCCATTGGACTGGGACGAGGCGTTCCGACTGATCCGATCCGCAGAGTCCGTGTGGGGATCCAGGATGCATGCCCTCTACGCTGCGATGCTGAGCGGGGTGCCGATGGTCGCCCTGTCCACGCTTCCGAAGGTCGTGACCTTTGCAGAGGACTTCGGGATTCCGCGCGTGGATGACACGAGCGGCATTGCCGACGTGCGACCCGTGATGGCGGATGATGCGGCGCTGTCCGATGCCGTCTCGACTGCAGACAGAACTCTTGACGACCTACTGCTCACCTTCCGTCGGCGATAGGGGTACTGACGCGCATGGTCTTCTCGAGTCCGACGTTCCTCTTCCTCTTCCTCCCCATCACGATGTTGGGGTACCACCTGCTTCCCGTGCGTGGACGCCTGCGCAACTGGTGGCTGCTCGTCATGAGCATCCTGTTCTACTACTGGGGTGCCGGCAGCGCGATCGGTGCGATCCTCTGGGTCTCGATCTTCAGCTTCGGTGCCGCATGGGCGATGTGGCGATACGCGAAAAGGCGCCACCACACAGGGAAGGCGCCGCTTACGCGGATTCCACTGGCGGTGGCGCTCGCGATCGTCCTCGTTCCCCTCGTGCTCTTCAAGTACCTGCCTCAGTTGGCCATTCAAGGCGTGCCGGGTGCCGTGCACATTGCGGCTCTCACCGGCGCGGAGTCGTGGATCCTGCCTCTCGGAGTGTCGTTCTTCACCTTCCACGGGATCTCATACGTGATCGATTCCTATCGGAACGGCGGTCCGCTCACACGGTCGTTCCCGTCCTACCTGCTTTACCTGTTCGTGTTCCCCCACCAGATCGCCGGTCCGATCGTGAGGTACGCAGAGATCAAGGACGAGGTCGAATCCTCCCGCACGATCACCGCGCGTCGATTCGGGTACGGCGCGACGAGGTTCGCCTGGGGTCTGGCGAAGAAGGTGATCATCGCCGACAGTGCGGGGCAGCTCGCTAACGCGATGTTCGATAGCGCCGCCTTCTCCGGCCAGCTGTCGATGCCTACCGCGTGGATCGGCGCGCTGGCATACGCCGTGCAGATCTACTTCGATTTCAGCGGATACTCCGACATGGCGATCGGACTCGCGGCGATGTTCGGGTTCCACTTCCCCGAGAACTTCCGCAGCCCCTACACCTCGCACTCCGTGAGCGAGTTCTGGCGGCGATGGCACATCACCCTCACCCGATGGTTCCGTGATTACGTCTACATCCCGATGGGCGGCAATCGCCGGGGCAGGCTTGTCGAGTACGGCGCGCTGCTGACCGTTTTCGCATTGACCTCGATCTGGCACGGTGCGCTCGCCGGGTTCCTGTTGTGGGGCGGTCTACAGGCGGCGGCGATGCTGTTCGAGCGCTCGACCGGTTTGCGTGATTCTCATCGCTTCCTGGTCGTCCGTCGTATCCTCACCGCCCTGTTCGTCATCCTCGCGTGGGTTCCGTTCAGGACCACGGAGCTCGACGCCTCCGTGCGGATCTGGCGAGCGATGTTCGTCGGTTCGACGGACTTCATCGCCCCTCAGGTACTCACCGCCATGACGCCCTTCACTCTTGGTGCGCTCCTGATCGGCCTCTTCGCGTTCTTCACCACCTCGAAGAACACCGCGTTCGAGATTCTGTTCCGCCCTTCGCTGAAGGACCAGACCGTGTCCCCTGTGCGCGGATGGGTGATCGCCGCACCGCTGTTCGTCGCCACGATAGCGATGGTGCTCTTGAGTGATTTCAGCCCGTTCCTCTACTTCCAGTTCTAAGGAGAGCACGAATGCTCACGTCATGGATGCGACGCCGGGCCGTCACGATCGCAGCGGTCGGCGGCAGTCTTGCTCTGCTCGCACTATGGCTCGTGCCCGGCGACGTGGCCGAGAGCCAGAATCGCGCCGAGGCCGAGTTCCCGTCGGTCTCGGCCCAGTCGTTGACAGAAGCTGAGACCTTCGCGCACGTCGACCGAGCGTTGAGGGATCGTCTGGGTGCGCAGGTGCCGGTCGTTCATGCGGCCGGCGCAGTCTCGAACGGCATCGGCATGAGTCCCAACAGCACTACGTGGCTGGGAGAGGATCACGAGCCGTTCTTCGCTGTGGACTTCATCTACCCCTGCAGAGGGAACGCTGCGCGCATGGACGCGGTGCACCAGCAGCTTCAAGCGGACACAGCTGCGCTGGAGGCGAAGGGCGCGTACATCGTGTACACGGTGGCGCCGGACAAGTCCTCGATTCGGGACGAGCAGCTCGGCGGGTTGCGTGATTCCCTTCTCAACTGCGCTGATCGCGTGCGGGCGTCATTCGTGGAGTGGGAGGAGGGGCAGGACTTCCCCCTGATCACGCTCTGGGATGAGCTCGCGGACGCAGACGCCGCACGCGAGGGGCGAGACGACGGCGCCTACTACTTCGGCGACAGCCACTGGAACGCCGACGGCGCCGCCACGTGGATCAAGAAGCTCCTGGCGCGTCTCGTCGACGATGGGGTCGCACCGTCATCCGTTCTCGATGACCTCGATGAGACCGGGACTGCGCCTGGAGAAGTCGTGATCCCGGATCTCTTCCGCAACATGGGGCTCACCGAGACCGTCGAGCGTGAGGAGATGGTCTACGACCGCGACGGCGTGTCGACGAAGGCAGACAGCATCACCACCTCTGAAGGCGCGCAGCTCACGCACATGCTGTCCTCATCGACGGACGCAGCGCTCATCCAGGGCAAGACTCTGATCCTCGGCGATTCATTCCTTCGCACGCACGCGAGCACGCAGCTCGCTCCGTTCTTCGCTGATGTCACGTTCGGCTCGCTGGCCGATTTCGAGGATGTGGAGAACTACGACAACGTCATTGTGGAGCGCGTTCAGCGCAACTCGGTGGAACCGGGATGGCCTGATTTCAGCGGCGCGTTGGGCTGACGCGCCCGCATTGCCGCGTTCTAGGATGCACCGCTGGGAGTCTTCTGCCTCTGAGCGGTGCGAGACTGCACTGCGGCGCGAAGCTTGTTCTGCAGTGGCAGGAAGCCGAAATGGGTGGCGATCGCAACGCCGAAGACGAGCGGATACACCCACCACCAGATATCGACTCGGTGAACGCCGAGATACATCGTCGCTGCGATGAGGATGGGAACGTGCCAGAGATACAGCTCGTACGAGATCTTGCCCACGAAGACCATCGGTCTGGTCTCCAGACCACGCTGTAGCCAGCTGCGCCGCGTGCTGGAGACTGCGTAGATGATCGCCGTCGTCCCGATAGCGGTCAACAACGGTGCGAACGAGTCTGGGATCTTCGGGCCACTCACCGCCCACGCGGCGCAGAGGCCGGCCACGCCGATGAGCGCGTTGAGTACCGCGCTTCCTCGGGCCTTGGTCTCGGCGATGATCAGCGCAACGGCACAGCCGATCGCGATTCCGCCCATCCGGTACAGCGGAAGCTGAGCTCCGGTCGTGAAGGCTGCATACACGCGGACCGCGTACATTCCGAGACCCATGACGATCAGAGCGATCGCGATCGTCCGCCAGGAGAGACGCAATCTCACCATCACGATGAGAAGAACCGGCCAGATCACATAGAAGTACTCCTCTGCGGCCAGGCTCCACATATGGCCATAGAACGTCGGCGATCCGTAGCGAGCATCAGTCACCGGCGTGAGGTAGAGGGCTGCCCCGACCGTGTGGATGAGGAAACCGCGTCTGTCCGGATCGAGAGTCAGCCCGAAGATCATCGTCACTGCAAGCGTCGCGAGCAAGGCAGGGTAGAGGCGAATCAGTCGGCGAAGGTAGAAGCGGCCAAGTCTGACCTTGCCTCTGCTCTCGATCTCGTACCAGAGAAGTGTCGTGATCAGAAAGCCGGAAAGGACGAAGAAGACGTCGACACCGAAACCGCCCGGCACATAGAACGGCTTGGCTCCGTGCGTGGCCATCACGAGAAGCACGCCGACCGCACGTAAGCCGTCCAGTGCGGGCATGTACTGCAGTCTGCGCTGATTCACAGCAAGACGTTACCAGCGCGGCGACCGGAATCGAGGCGCTCAGGGGGGTACCAGGCGTTCGCCGGTAAGATCCGAGCGTGTCACATACGTCTCGACGAGCAGCGCGCGAAGCTGCGCAGAAGCAGCAGGCCGAACGCGAAGCAGCGGCCCGGCAGACTGAAAACCCCGCAGGTAAGCAGAGTCGCCGCAAGGGCGCCCGCATGGTCGGGCTCATCGTGGCGATCATCGTCATCGTCCTGCTCGGCCTCGCATGCTGGGTCGCGCTCAAAGCGCTGACCGTGAAGAACGGGCTGGAGGAGAGCCAGCAGCTCATAGGCGAGCTCCAGAACGGCGCGGACCCGAAAGAGACCGTCCAGAAGATGTCGGAGCCCGCGCAGAGCGCTTCGGACGCGGCATCCGACCCCATCTGGGGTGCCCTGGAGTGGATCCCGGTAGTCGGCGAGAACCTCCATGGCGTGCGCCTCGCAGCGCAGTCGCTCGACCTGCTCGTCAACGATGTGGGGATGCCCGTGCTCTCGGCTGATCCCGCGAGCGGATCGCTCATCACACAGGTGCTGGATGTTGCGAAGGCGCAGGCACCTCGTATCGGGCAGCTCGCCGACGAGATCGCCGAGGTCGAGAAGTCGACCGCACTGATCGGTCCTGTGCGAAGCGGTGTCGACCAGGTCGCGGACGTGATGCAGGGGGCAGCTCCCGCTGTCGACCTGCTCCCGACCCTTTTGGGCGCGGACGGGCCGCGAAACTACCTGCTCGTCTTCCAGAACAATGCAGAGTCGCTCGCGCTCGGCGGCAGCGCGGCATCGCAGACCTTGATCCATGTCGACAACGGCGCCATCTCGATGGGAAGCCAGGGGAACAGCGGTAGCTACCAGAACGGCGTAGCCGTCGATGTGCCGGTAGATCAGAGCGCGATCGATCTTTATTCGAGCTACCTCGTGGACCATGTGAACACGAGCATGAGCCGTCCGGACTTCCCGACCGCCGCGCAGATCATGCGTGCGTGGTGGCAGAGGGACATCTCGCCCGACCAGATCGACGGCGTGATCTCCATCGACCCGATCGCTCTCTCGAAGATCCTGGTCGCCACGGGGCCCATCACGCTGGCGACCGGCGACGTCTTGAGCTCCGACAACGCGGTATCGCTCCTCCTCAATGAGGTGTACAAGCGGTGGGACAGCTACAAGTACCCGGAACTCGTGGATGGCTTCTTTGCAGCGGCCGCAGGAGCAGTCTTCAACCAGGTCGCGTCAGGGCAGTTCAATCTGAAGGACATGGCGGTGGCTCTGTCCGAGAGCGCGGCACGAGGAAACATCCTTGTGTGGAGCGAGGACCCGAAGGTCACAGAAGCGATCGACGGGGAGCGTGTGAGCGGAGTGCTGCCCACGGACAACGAGGATTCCACAACGATCGGCGTGTATTTCAACAACAGCAACGGGTCGAAGATCGACTACTACACGCGAACCGCTATCACCGTCGACTCCGTCTGCGAAGCTGACTCCGCGACCTTCACGGTCAACGCTGCGCTGGCGCTCCCCATCACGCAGGATGAGGCCGAGGCGCTCCCGCGTTACGTGCAGAGCATGACTTTCGGCACGACATTCCGTGACTGGATCTACATCTACGGCCCGCCGGGAACGACGCTCTCCAACATCGCGGTCAACGGTGAGCGGGTCGACATCCTGTCGCAGGGAGTCGACGATCTCGGCAGACCGACGGCGCGCTTCGAAGCCTGGTTCGAGCCGGGGCAGCGGGTAGATGTGACCGCTGCGTTCACGGGCACCGGTACGTTCGGACCCGTGGCGGTCCAGACCAACCCGATGATCAACACGGTGGAGCCCGGAATCACTGATTCCTGCAGCTGATATGTCGGTTGGCGGCGAACTAACAGCGACTGGAGTAAACTGACTGCCGATTCAGTGAATTCGCTGGGATTACAGCGATTCATGTCGGAGGGACAGGGGTGGTCGTCATAGCTGTGGACGCGGTACCGAAGCAGTCGAAGGGCCAGAAGTCTCTGGTCTCTCGCCAGCAGCCGCACAAGCGTAGGCGCGGCGAGTGGCCCCGCCGCTATGCGAGTCGGCTCTTCTACAGCGACGTCCTGGTCTTGGCGCTGACCATCGTCTCGGCGTGGCTCGTCTCGAGCAGGAGCATGACAGACGATGTGTCGTGGCCGAACGGTCCCAGAATCAGCTATGTACTCGTTCTCGCGATCATCGGGGTAGCGTGGCTGATTGGTCTCGACGCGATCGACACCCGCGATCATCACATCGTGGGGCACGGGATCCTCGAGTATCGGAGGATCGCCGACGCGACGATCGCGGTCTTCGCGTTCACCGTCGCCGTCGCCTTCTTCCTCGGTATGGAGATCTCACGTCTCCTCCTCGCTGTGATCTTCCCGGTAGGGCTTGTCCTCCTGCTCGCGTCGAGGTGGATCTGGCGGCAATGGCTGCGCAGACGCCAGCGCAAGGGTGACTACACGCATCGAGCGGTCATCATCGGTGAGCGCAGCAAGGTCAAGCACGTCGCCCAGCAGATCCGTCGCAGCAAGGACAGCGGTTACACGATCGTCGGAGTCATCACCGACGGCGTCCCCTCAGAGGGCATGCCGCAGCTCGAGGTCCTCGGCGACATCCGCAGCGCTGACAAGGCGCTGGACGCCGCGAACATCGATGCGCTCATCATCGTCGGATCCGATGACATGGATCCCGAGACCATGCGTCGCCTCGGCTACGCGGTGGCCGACCGGGATATCCAGATGATCATGGCACCGGCACTCACCGACGTCGCGGGTCCCCGTCTGCATTCGCGCCCGGTCGCCGGCCTGCCGCTCGTGCACGTCGACTTCCCGCGCATGGAAGGTTCCAGCCGGTTCCTCAAGCGGGTGTTCGACCTGATCGGATCCGCCGCTCTGCTCCTGCTCTTCTCCCCGGTGTTCCTCGTCACGGCGATCGCCATCAAGATCGACGGCCCCGGCAGGGTCTTCTACCACCAGGAGCGCATCGGGCGCGGCGGCCGCACGTTCGGCATGCGCAAGTTCCGGTCGATGGTCCAGAACGCCGACGACCAGCTCGCCAGTCTGCTCGACCTGCAGGGGTCCAGCGAGACTCCGCTGTTCAAGGTCTCGGACGATCCCCGCATCACCAAGATCGGTCGCTTCCTGCGCAAGCACTCGATCGACGAACTGCCGCAGCTGATCAACGTGCTGCGCGGCGAGATGAGCCTCGTCGGCCCACGGCCCCAGCGCGCAGCCGAGGTCGCCCTCTACGACGACATCGCTCTGCGCCGTCTGGCCGTCAAGCCCGGCATGAGTGGCCTGTGGCAGGTCAGCGGACGCTCGACGCTGTCATGGGAGGAGACGATCCGTCTCGACCTCTACTACGTCGAGAACTGGTCGCTCACGCAAGACGTCGTCATCCTCTTCCGCACGATCCGTGCCGTGGTGGCACCGGGCGCCAGCGCGCACTGAGTCATCTCGGTAACAATCCACGCGACTGTCCGAACCGTAACGGCCTCTGCGTCGTGCGTCTGGGTACATTCAAGATCATGAGATCCCCCCTTGCGACGCGTCTCGCTGCGAGTGCTCTGGCCATCGTCGTGCTCGGAGGAGCAGCGGGCTGCGCTGCGGACCAGGGAGCGTCGAATCCCGTTCCGACCTCGACCGCGACATCGACTCCCGATTCCACGCCGACGCCGACGGACGCGCCGACTGAGACGCCGACGGCTCAGCCGACGCCGACCGCCGAGCCGACCGAGTCGCCCGCTCCGGAGTTCGGAGCGTTCACCTTCGAGCAGCTGGCGCAGATCTGCATCGATGCGACCGTCTCCACCTTCGCTCCCGACGTCGTCTTCGACGTCCCCAACACGAGGATCGAGCAGCGGGTCGTGAGCCCCGAATGGCTCGTCATCGTGCCTGCAGCGACCATGGGGTACCAGGGGCAGTCCGTCTGCACGATCGGGGGGACTCCCGCCGCTCCGGAGATGGAACTCGGATCGGGATCCATCGAGCAGCTCCCCGAAGAGCAGATCCAGAACCTGATCCGAGGCGAGAACGAGGGGGGCGACCGCTAGTGTGCGCCCCGGGGGATCTTGAGCCCTCGACGTTCGACAGCACTCAGCCCTCCTTCTCGCGTCGCACGATGCTCATCGGAGCAGGAGCTGCTCTGGGGGCGGCGGCGATCGGATGGGATTTCGTCTCGCCGACGCTTGCGGCGACCGCCGCCGGGACGTACCTGCGCCCATGCGGCGATGTGCGCATCTCGAGCACATGGCAAGACCATAGAAACAGGAACCCGCCGTCCGGGGAACCGGGAACCGACTACGCCGTTCCGATCGGTACGCCGATACGGGCTGCTGCAGACGGAGTCATCGTCGATCGCAAGGACACGACCACCACGGCGACAGGCCGTTACCTGGCTCTCCGCGCAGACGATGGCAACTACATCCGCTACCTTCACCTGCGTTCGAGCGCCGTCCTGCCGGGGACGCGCGTGTCCCGCGGCCAGGTCATTGCCCAATCAGGAGCGTCCGGGTTCGGGAGCGAAGGCGGATACGGGTCGCACGTCCACGTCTCGCTGTGGATCGGCGGTACGCCGCTGCAGTTGGGCTTCACCAATTCTGTCGATTTCGAGAACTACGTCCAGCCGGAGGATCCAGTGCCCACCCATCAGTCGACGACCTACGCCTGGAATGGCGTGCTTCCTCTCGCTACGTGGACCCCGATCCCGGTCAGTCCCAATTTCTACTACCTGGCCGAAAGCAGCCACATCGCTAAAGAGACCGGCGATCTCATCATCTATCTCCATGCTGCTGGAGTGACCAAGGGGTTCCAGGTCAGGGTGATAGCCGAGACCCTCGACTCGTCCGGCAAAGTCGTCGACACGGCGGTGCAGCCGCCGCTCGAGATCCCCGCAACAGCGGATACGGCGCCGAACACCCCGACATTCGGGCAGTACAGCCTGCCGTATCTTCTTTCGGGGCGGCTCCGTCTCTTCGCGCAGATCCGTGCGCTCAACGCTGGAATCAAGGTGCAGCGCGTGATCGTCAAGAAGAACTACTGGCTGTCATAACAGTGCCCCTCGCCTCACACCTTCCCCCGCAACGCTGTTCCATGCAGAATGTACGTGCGCCGCACATCCGGCGCGTTCGTCCGCATCAAAGGGGGCCCGTCATGGGTATCGAGGAAACGGTCAACAAGGGCAAGGACCTGTACGAGCAGAACAAGGACAAGATCGCCGAGGCCGTCAAGAGCGAGCAGGCCGAGGACGTCAGCGACAAGGTCCTCGACGGGGTCGCCGACTTCGCGAAGAAGATCGCACCGGGTGCGGCCGACAAGATCGACGAGATCCGCGACCAGGCCGACAAGGCGGTCGGCAACGAGTAACACGTCTCATTCACATAGGGCGGCGGCTCCCCATCGGGGGAGTCGCCGCCCTTCTGCATCCGACACCCGGTATTCAGCGCTGCGGTATCGCGTTTCACCGCCGCCATCCCCTAGGATGAGAACGATCGCCTGGGGATAGCGCGATCAGGGAAGTCGAAGGGGTTCGGCTTCCTGTAACTCGCGGTTCGCCGCGACAAACTGGGGAATTGATTTTGGGGATCATCATGCGACGCGCGCACTCTGTGCGCTTCAGCGTCTTCCCGCCTGCGCGGCGGTCACTCCGCCGCGCTCTCGATCGAGGAAGACGGCGTCCCTTCACGCCGGACTCCTCGCGTTCGGTGTGCCCCCTCGCGCCGAACGCCCTCCCCAAGCGGGGCGAGGCATGGGGATGCCTCGCCCCGCTCTCTCCGGTTCTCTGAAGATCGGAGGCGCGGTTCCGCGGCGTTCGGCCCGGGGCCGCGTGGGCGTGCTCAGGTGATGCTCAGCAAACGCGACACGCCCGGGTTTGCACAAGCGAAATCCCGCATGGCAGAATAGACAGGTTCGACATTCCGGCGCGCTCAGCGTGGGCCGGATCACCATCACGACAGTGCATAGGCGGCGCAGACGCGCAGGGACCTAGGCCGCGGGTGGCAGAACGATCCCGACATCTTCATCACGAAGTCTTCGCCGTGCGCGGCGCAGGGTCGGACACCCGCTCGCTGAGAGGCGTGCGGGATGACAGCAGAACAGTGGTGCAGCAGATCGGCTCGCGAGAGTCGTTCGAGTGCCGAGGCGCGAACAGCGCCGACGTGCGTCCAATGCCCCAGGGTCACCCGGCCCCGGACGGTAAGACGCCTAAAGAGAGAGAGCAGACAATGGCGGGACAGAAGATCCGCATTCGCCTGAAGTCGTATGACCACGAGGTCATCGACACGTCCGCACGCAAGATCGTCGACACCGTGACCCGTGCGGGTGCAACTGTCGTCGGTCCCGTGCCCCTTCCGACCGAGAAGAACGTCGTGTGCGTCATCCGGTCGCCGCACAAGTACAAGGACAGCCGCGAGCACTTCGAGATGCGCACCCACAAGCGTCTGATCGACATCGTCGACCCGACGCCCAAGGCTGTCGACTCGCTGATGCGTCTCGACCTGCCCGCCGATGTCAACATCGAGATCAAGCTCTGAGGTCGGACATGGTTGACATCAACGCAAAGATTTCCAAGGGCATGCTGGGCACGAAGCTCGGTATGACCCAGGTGTGGAACGAGAACGGCAAGCTCGTTCCCGTCACCGTCATCGAGCTCGCCTCGAACGTGGTCACTCAGATCCGTACCCCCGAGAAGGACGGCTACAACGCCGTTCAGATCGCGTACGGCCAGATCGACCCGCGCAAGGTGAACAAGCCGCTGACCGCCCACTTCGAGGCTGCAGGCGTCACGCCGCGTCGTCACGTCACCGAGATCCGCACCGCGGATGCCGCTGACTACTCGCTGGGCCAGGAGCTCACGGTCGACGGCACCTTCGAGGCCGGCCAGCTCGTCGACGTCGTCGGCACGAGCAAGGGCAAGGGCTTCGCCGGTGTCATGAAGCGTCACAACTTCAAGGGCGTCTCGGCTTCGCACGGTTCGCACCGCAACCACCGCAAGCCCGGCTCCATCGGCGCATCGTCGACCCCGAGCCGCGTCTTCAAGGGCATGCGCATGGCCGGCCGTATGGGTGGCGAGCGCGTGACCGTCCTCAACCTCACGGTGCACGCCGTCGACATCGAGAAGGGTCTGCTGCTCGTCAAGGGCGCCGTCCCCGGTGCTCGTGGCCGCATCGTCTACGTCCGCAACGCAGTGAAGGGTGCCTGATCATGGCTGACTCCACTCTCGCGCTTGACGTCCTCAAGGCAGACGGCAAGAAGGCTGGCTCGATCGAGCTTCCCGCCGCACTGTTCGACGCCAAGACGAACATCCCGCTGATCCACCAGGTCGTCGTCGCGCAGCTCGCGGCGGCTCGCCAGGGAACCCACTCGACCAAGCGTCGCGGTGAGGTCTCGGGTGCAGGCCGCAAGCCCTTCAAGCAGAAGGGCACGGGTAACGCCCGTCAGGGCTCCATCCGCGCGCCGCACATGACCGGCGGTGGAATCGTGCACGGCCCCAAGCCGCGCGACTACTCGCAGCGCACCCCCAAGAAGATGATCGCCGCCGCCCTGCTGGGTGCACTGAGCGACCGCTTCCGCGGTGACCGCATCCACGCCATCGAGTCCTTCGGCATCGACGGAACGCCTTCGACCAAGACCGCGGTGAACTTCCTCACCAACGTCGTCTCGTCGAAGAACGTGCTCGTCGTGATCGAGCGCAACGACGACGTGACGCTGAAGAGCATCCGCAACCTGTCGAACCTGCACGTGCTGACGTTCGACCAGCTCAACGCATACGACGTGCTCGTCTCCGACGACATCGTCTTCACCCAGGCCGCGCTCGAAGGCTTCATCGCCTCGAAGTCCGGCGCCAACCAGGAGGTCTCCGCATGAGCGAGCAGGCATCTGTTCTCCAGACGGCCCTGAACAAGGACCCGCGCGACATCATCCTGAAGCCGGTCGTGTCCGAGAAGAGCTACGGTCTCATCGACGAAGGTAAGTACACCTTCCTCGTGGACCCGCGCGCTTCGAAGACCGAGATCAAGCTCGCCATCGAGAAGATCTTCGGCGTCAAGGTCGCAGGGGTCAACACCCTCAACCGCGTCGGCAAGGCTCGTCGCACCCGCTTCGGCACGGGCAAGCGCAAGGACACCAAGCGCGCCATCGTGACCCTGAAGTCGGGCACCATCGACATCTTCACGGCAATCGGCTGATCCGGGGGATAAGGACAATAATGGCTATTCGCAAGTACAAGCCCACGACCCCGGGCCGTCGCGGCTCGTCGGTGGCTGACTTCGCCGAGATCACTCGATCGACGCCGGAGAAGTCGCTGCTGCGCCCGCTCTCGAAGACCGGTGGTCGCAACAACCAGGGCCGCATCACGACCCGTCACATCGGTGGTGGCCACAAGCGCCAGTACCGTGTCATCGACTTCCGTCGCAATGACAAGGACGGCGTGGACGCCAAGGTCGCTCACATCGAGTACGACCCCAACCGCACCGCGCGCATCGCGCTGCTGCACTACTTCGACGGCGAGAAGCGCTACATCCTCGCGCCGGCGAAGCTGAAGCAGGGCGACGTCGTCGAGTCCGGCGCCGGCGCTGACATCAAGCCGGGAAACAACCTCCCGCTGAAGAACATCCCGACGGGTACCGTCATCCACGCGATCGAGCTCCGTCCCGGTGGCGGCGCGAAGATGGCACGTTCGGCCGGTGCATCCGTCCGTCTCGTCGCCAAGGATGGCAACTTCGCCCAGCTGCGTCTGCCCTCGGGTGAGATCCGCAACGTCGATGCGCGCTGCCGCGCGACCATCGGCGAGGTCGGAAACGCCGAGCAGTCGAACATCAACTGGGGTAAGGCCGGCCGCATGCGTTGGAAGGGCGTCCGCCCGACCGTGCGTGGTGTCGCCATGAACCCGGTCGACCACCCGCACGGTGGTGGCGAGGGCAAGACGTCCGGTGGACGTCACCCCGTCTCTCCTTGGGGCCAGGCTGAGGGTCGCACCCGCCACGCCAACAAGGAAAGCGACAAGTACATCGTGCGTCGTCGTAACGCCGGCAAGAAGCGTAAGTAGGAGTAAGAGAAGATGCCTCGCAGTCTTAAGAAGGGCCCCTTCGTCGACGAGCACCTGCTTCGCAAGGTGGTCGTGCAGAACGAAGCCGGCACGAAGAACGTCATCAAGACCTGGTCTCGCCGGTCCATGATCATCCCGGCCATGCTGGGCCACACGATCGCGGTCCACGACGGTCGCAAGCACATTCCCGTGTTTGTCTCCGAGACCATGGTCGGCCACAAACTGGGCGAGTTCGCGCCCACCCGCACCTTCCGCGGCCACGAGAAGGACGACAAGAAGGGTCGCCGGCGCTAAGGCGCTGGCGTAGAGGAGAGAGAAATGGTGGAGTCCATCGCACGCGTGCGACACATCCGCGTGACCCCTCAGAAGGCTCGTCGTGTCGTCGCGCTCATCAAGGGCAAGCAGGCCCAGGAGGCTCTGGCGATCCTGAAGTTCGCACAGCAGAGCGCCAGTGAGCCGATCTACAAGCTTGTCGCGTCGGCCATGGCCAACGCACAGGTCAAGGCGGATCGTGACGGCGAGTACCTCGACGAGCAGGACCTGTACGTGGCTAACGCCTACGTCGACGAGGGCACGACGCTCAAGCGTTTCCAGCCCCGTGCACAGGGTCGCGCTTTCCAGATCAAGAAGCGCACGAGCCACATCACGGTCGTGCTCTCGACGCCTGCTGCAGCCCCGGCTGCCGCGAGCGACAGCAACAAGAAGGCGAGCAAGTAATGGGACAGAAGGTAAACCCGTACGGCTTCCGTCTCGGTATCACCACGGACCACGTGTCGCGCTGGTTCTCGGACTCGACGAAGGCCGGTCAGCGTTACGCCGACTACGTCGCCGAGGACATCAAGATCCGCAACCTGCTGAAGACGCAGCTCGACCGCGCCGGTGTCTCGAACATCGAGATCGAGCGCACCCGTGACCGCGTCCGCGTCGACATCCACACCGCCCGTCCGGGCATCGTGATCGGTCGTCGTGGCGCCGAGGCCGAGCGTATCCGCGGCGACCTCGAGAAGCTCTCGGGCAAGCAGATCCAGCTGAACATCCTCGAGGTCAAGAACCCCGAGGCCGACGCTCAGCTCGTCGCGCAGGGCATCGCCGAGCAGCTCTCTGCTCGTGTGGCGTTCCGTCGTGCGATGCGCAAGGGCCTCCAGGGCGCGCAGCGCGCTGGTGCCAAGGGCATCCGCATCCAGGTCTCCGGCCGCCTCGGCGGCGCCGAGATGAGCCGCTCGGAGTTCTACCGCGAAGGTCGTGTGCCGCTGCACACCCTGCGCGCGAACATCGACTACGGCTTCTACGAGGCGAAGACCACCTTCGGCCGCATCGGCGTGAAGGTCTGGATCTACAAGGGCGACCTGACCAACAAGGAGCTTGCTCGCGAGCAGGCCAACGCACCGAAGTCCCGTCGTGACGACCGTGGTGGCGACCGCCGCCGCGCTCCTCGCAACGAGGCCCCTGTCGCAGAAGGAGCGTCTGCCTGATGCTTATTCCCCGCAAGGTCAAGTACCGCAAGCAGCACCACCCCGGCCGTAGCGGCCAGGCGACCGGTGGCACGAAGGTCTCCTTCGGCGAGTACGGCATCCAGGCCCTCACGCCTGCGTATGTCACGAACCGTCAGATCGAGTCCGCTCGTATCGCGGTCACGCGTCACATCAAGCGTGGCGGCAAGGTGTGGATCAACATCTACCCCGACCGTCCCCTCACCAAGAAGCCTGCCGAGACCCGCATGGGTTCCGGTAAGGGTTCCCCCGAGTGGTGGGTCGCCAACGTCAAGCCGGGTCGCGTCCTCTTCGAGGTCTCCGGCGTGAGCGAGGAACTCGCTCGCGAGGCACTGACCCGTGCCATTCACAAGCTGCCTCTCAAGGCACGCATCATCAAGCGCGAGGAGGGCGACGCGTAATGGCGATCGGCACCAAGGAGCTCGCTCCGGCAGAGCTCGACACGTTCGAAGACCAGCGCCTCGTTGAGGAGCTGCGTAAGGCCAAGGAGGAGCTTTTCAACCTCCGTTTCCAGTCGGCCACCGGCCAGCTGGAGAGCCACGGCCGCATCCGCGCCGTAAAGCGCGACATCGCGCGCCTCTACACCGTGATCCGTGAGCGCGAGCTGGGCATCCGTGCGACGCCCGCTCCGGTCGAGGTTCAGGCCAAGAAGGCGTCCAAGTCGAAGGCGAAGAAGGCGGATGCCGCTGACGACGCCGTGAAGGAAGAGGCTGAGTGATGGCCACCAAGAAGGAAGCCGCAGTCGAGGCTGAGCACGCCGCACACGACGTCCGCGACGAGGACGCTCGCGGTTACCGCAAGTCGCGTCGTGGCTACGTCGTCAGCGACAAGATGGACAAGACCATCGTGGTCGAGGTCGAGGACCGCGTGAAGCACCCGCTTTACGGCAAAGTCATCCGCCGCACCTCGAAGGTCAAGGCGCACGATGAGGCGAACTCCGCCGGCATCGGCGACCTCGTCCTGATCAACGAGACCCGCCCGCTGAGCGCCACCAAGCGCTGGCGTCTGGTGGAGATTCTGGAGAAGGCCAAGTGATTCAGCAGGAGTCTCGCCTCAAGGTCGCCGACAACACCGGCGCGAAGGAGCTGCTCACCATCCGTGTGCTCGGCGGCTCGCGTCGTCGTTACGCCGGCCTGGGTGACACCATCGTCGCGACCGTCAAGGACGCGATCCCCGGCGGAAACGTCAAGAAGGGCGATGTGGTCAAGGCCGTCATCGTCCGCACGGTCAAGTCCACGCGTCGTCCCGACGGCTCGTACATCAAGTTCGACGAGAACGCCGCCGTCATCCTGAAGAACGACGGGGAGCCCCGCGGCACCCGTATCTTCGGACCGGTCGGTCGTGAGCTTCGCGACAAGAAGTTCATGAAGATCGTCTCGCTCGCGCCGGAGGTTATTTAAGTCATGGCGAAGATCAAGAAGGGTGACCTGGTTCAGGTCATCACCGGAGCCACGCAGGAGCGTGGCGGCGACCGCGGCAAGCAGGGCAAGGTCCTCGAGATCCTGTCCGACAAGAACCGCGTCATCGTCGAAGGCGTGAACTACGTCACCAAGCACACGCGTGTCGGCCAGACGCAGCGTGGCACCAAGACGGGAGGCCTCGAGACTGTCGAGGCGTCCATCCACATCTCGAACGTCGCACTCGTCGACCCCTCGACCAAGAAGCCGACCAAGGTCGGCCACCGGGTCGAGGAGCAGACCAAGGACGGCGTCAAGCGCACCGTCCGCGTGCGCTACGCGAAGAAGAGCGGTAAGGACCTCTGATGGCATCGACCGACGCTGCGGTGGCTGGCAAGATCCAGCCCCGCCTGAAGGCGAAGTACAACGCCGAGATCAAGAAGGCTCTGCAGGAAGAGTTCGGCTACGCCAACGTCATGCAGATCCCCGGCCTGGTCAAGGTCGTCGTGAACACCGGTGTCGGCGAGGCAGCTCGCGACAGCAAGGTGATCGATGGTGCGGTCGACGACCTCACCAAGATCACCGGTCAGAAGCCGATCGTCACGAAGGCTCGCAAGTCCATCGCGCAGTTCAAGCTGCGTGAGGGTCAGGCCATCGGCGCGCACGTCACCCTCCGTGGTGACCGCGCGTGGGAGTTCGTGGACCGCCTGGTCTCGCTCGCACTGCCCCGTATCCGCGACTTCCGCGGACTGTCGGCCAAGCAGTTCGACGGCAACGGCAACTACACCTTCGGTCTCCAGGAGCAGAGCGTGTTCCACGAGATCGATCAGGACAAGATCGACCGGGTTCGCGGTTTCGACATCACCGTCGTCACCACCGCGAAGACGGATGACGAGGGTCGCGCCCTGCTGCGTCACCTCGGCTTCCCGTTCCGTTCGGAAGACGCCCAGGCGTAGCACCTTCGACGGGCTCAGGGGCCAGTGGTCACTGAGCCCGTCGAATTGCACGTAGACTCGAAGATTGCGTGCTCATCGCAGGCCGTCTGTCGTGTAACGGCAGCCGGAACCGTATGAACAAAGGAAAACACCAATGACAATGACAGACCCGGTCGCAGATCTGCTGACCCGTCTGCGCAACGCGAACTCGGCGCACCACGATTCCGTGACGCTGCCGTCGAGCAAGCTGAAGACGCACATCGCCGACATCCTCCAGCAGGAGGGCTACATCGCCGGCTGGGAGACCTCTGACGCTCGCGTGGGCAAGAACCTCACGCTGCAGCTGAAGTACGGCCCCAACCGCGAGCGTTCGATCGCGGGCATCAAGCGCGTGTCGAAGCCCGGCCTCCGCGTCTACGCGAAGTCCACCGAGCTCCCCAAGGTCCTCGGCGGCCTCGGCGTGGCCATCCTGTCCACCTCCTCCGGTCTCCTCACCGACCGTCAGGCAGAGCAGAAGGGCGTGGGCGGAGAAGTTCTCGCCTACGTGTGGTAATCGAAAATGTCGCGTATCGGACGACTTCCCATCGACGTTCCTGCGGGCGTGACCGTTTCGGTCGACGGCCGTGAGGTCGCGGTGAAGGGCCCCAAGGGTGAGCTCACCCTGACGGTCGCCAATCCCATCGAGGTCGCGGTCGAGGAGAACCAGGTTCTCGTCACCCGCCCCGACGACGAGCGCGAGTCTCGGTCGCTTCACGGCCTGACCCGCACGCTCATCAACAACAACATCATCGGCGTGACCCAGGGCTACACCAAGGGTCTCGAGGTCGTCGGCACCGGTTACCGCGTGGCTCAGAAGGGCAGCTCGGTCGAGTTCGCCCTGGGCTTCTCGCACCCGGTCCTGATCGACCCGCCCGCCGGCATCACGCTCACGGTCGAGGGCACCAACAAGCTCACCGTCAGCGGGATCGACAAGCAGGCTGTCGGCGAGGCAGCTGCCAACATCCGCAAGATCCGCAAGCCCGAGCCGTACAAGGGCAAGGGCGTGCGCTACGCCGGCGAGAACGTGCGTCGCAAGGCCGGAAAGAGTGGTAAGTAACCATGGCTCTCAAGTCAAAGTCTGACGCCCGCGCGCGTCGTCACGCCCGCCTTCGCAAGAAGGTCGTCGGCACCGAGGTGCGTCCGCGCCTCGTCGTCAACCGTTCGGCTCGCCACGTCTTCGTGCAGCTTGTCGACGACAGCAAGGGTCACACCGTCGCGTCGGCTTCGACGCTCGAGACCGACCTGCGCTCGCTCGAGGGTGACAAGACCGCCAAGGCCCGCAAGGTCGGCGAGCTTCTCGCCGAGCGTGCGAAGGCTGCAGGCGTTTCCGAGGCAGTGTTCGACCGTGGCGGCAACCGCTACGCCGGTCGTGTCGCCGCCATCGCCGACGGCGCCCGCGAGGGGGGTCTGGCACTGTGAGTGACAACAAGGAGAACGAAGTGACCGAAGCGGCTGCTGCCACTTCCGAGACTGCTGCAGGCACCACGCAGGCAGAGCCGTCTCAGCGCGACAACCGCCGTGGCGGTGGTCGTGGTGACCGCAACCAGGGTGGTCGTGACCGCAACTCGCGTGACCGTGGGGACAACCAGTTCCTCGAGCGCGTCGTCACCATCAACCGCGTCTCGAAGGTCGTGAAGGGTGGTCGTCGCTTCAGCTTCACCGCTCTCGTGGTCGTCGGCGACGGCAACGGCCTGGTGGGCGTCGGCTACGGCAAGGCCCGTGAGGTGCCCCTGGCGATCTCGAAGGGTGTCGAAGAGGCCAAGCGCAACTTCTTCCGCGTTCCGCGCGTCGGCAGCACCATCCCGCACCCCGTGCAGGGTGAAGCAGCCGCCGGTGTGGTTCTGCTTCGTCCGGCCGCTGCCGGTACCGGTGTTATCGCCGGTGGTCCGGTCCGCGCCGTGCTCGAGTGCGCCGGTATCCACGACGTGCTGTCGAAGTCGCTCGGTTCGTCGAACACGATCAACATCGTGCACGCGACGGTGGAGGCCCTGAAGCAGCTCGAGGAGCCCCGTGCGGTCGCCGCACGTCGTGGCCTCGAGTTCGACCAGGTCGCCCCCGCGCGTCTTGTCCGCGCCGAGGCTGAGGCCATCGCCGCACAGAAGGTAGGTGCCTGATGGCCGCCCGGCTCAAGGTCACGCAGATCAAGTCCAAGGTGAGTGAGAAGCAGAACCAGCGCGACACGCTGCGTTCGCTCGGTCTCAAGCGCATCGGTGACAGCACCGTTCGCCCCGACGACGCGCAGACGCGCGGTTACGTCAAGACCGTCGCGCACCTCGTCAAGGTTGAGGAGATCGACTAATGGCTGAGAAGAACGAAGCCGCAGGCGCCGAGAAGGCCCCGAAGAAGGCCGCTGCTCCCAAGGCAGCCGCCGAGAAGAAGCCCGCTGCCAAGAAGGCGCCCGCAGCTGCTGCAGGCACCAAGGCTGAGGCTGCTGCCAAGAAGCCCGCTGCCAAGAAGGCTGCGCCGAAGAAGGATGCTCCGGCATCCCGCCCCGGCGTGCTGAAGGTGCACCACCTGCGTCCGGTCCCCGGATCCAACACCGCGAAGACCCGTGTCGGTCGCGGTGAGGGCTCCAAGGGTAAGACCGCAGGTCGTGGTACCAAGGGCACCAAGGCTCGCAACACCGTTCGCGTCGGCTTCGAGGGTGGGCAGATGCCGCTGCACATGCGCACCCCGAAGCTGCGCGGGTTCAAGAACCCGTTCCGCGTCGAGTACCAGGTCGTCAACCTGGAGAAGCTCGCGGAGCTGTACCCCAAGGGTGGCGATGTCACCATCAGCGACCTGGTCGCCAAGGGTGCCGTTCGCAAGAACGAGAAGGTCAAGGTTCTCGGAGACGGCGACATCGCCGTGAAGCTCACCGTCGCGGTCGACAAGGTCTCGGGTTCTGCCGAGCAGAAGATCGTGGCGGCCGGCGGATCCGTCAAGTAACCACTTCATGAGAGGGGTCGGAGATTCTCCGGCCCCTCTTATGGGTTAGCCTGTTCTTTCAGCCGTCCCTCGGATCGGCAACCTTTTCAGGAGGCACGTCCTTGTTTAGCGCCATCGCGCGGATCTTCCGCACGCCAGACCTGCGTCGAAAGATCGGTTTCACCCTCGCGATCATCGCGATCTATCGACTCGGCTCCAACGTCCCCGCTCCGTTCGTGAACTTCCCGAACGTCGAGGAGTGCCTCGCTCTCAACGCAGGCACCGAGGGACTTCTCGGACTCGTCAACCTCTTCTCGGGTGGCGCGCTCCTTCAGCTCTCGATCTTCGCTCTCGGCGTGATGCCGTATATCACCGCGACGATCATCACCCAGCTCTTGCGCGTGGTCATCCCGCACTTCGAGGCGCTGCACAAAGAGGGTCAGGCCGGTCAGGCCAAGCTGACCCAGTACACGCGGTATCTCACGATCGCGCTCGCGCTGCTGCAGTCCACGACGCTGGTCACGGTCGCCCGCAGCGGTCAGCTGTTCGGCACCACCGAGATCGCCGCATGCCAGAACCTCCTCACCAACGACGTGTGGTGGGCGCAGCTGCTCATCATCATGGCGATGACCGCAGGTACCGGACTCATCATGTGGTTCGCCGAGCTCGTCACCGAGCGCGGCATCGGCAACGGCATGTCCCTCCTGATCTTCACCTCCATCGCAGCCACCTTCCCGGGGGCCATGTGGCTCATCTGGGAGAGCCGTGGTTTCGAGGTCTTCCTCATGGTGCTCGCGGTGGGTGTGATCGTGATGGGGCTCGTCGTGTTCGTCGAGCAGTCCCAGCGGCGCATCCCGGTGCAGTACGCCAAGCGCATGGTGGGTCGCCGCACGTACGGCGGCACCAACACGTACATCCCGATCAAGGTCAACATGGCGGGTGTGATCCCCGTGATCTTCGCGTCGTCGCTGCTGTACATCCCGGCTCTGATCGCGCAGTTCAACACCCCGCAGGACGGCTCCGAGCCCGCCGCGTGGGTCACCTGGATCTCGACGTACTTCACGACCGGCGACCAGCCGATCTACATGCTGGCGTACTTCCTGCTGATCATCGGATTCACCTACTTCTACGTCGCGATCACGTTCAACCCCGTCGAGGTCGCCGACAACATGAAGAGGTACGGCGGCTTCATCCCCGGCATCCGTGCCGGTCGTCCGACCGCCGAGTACCTCGATTACGTGCTCACCCGCATCACGCTGCCCGGGTCGATCTACCTCGGCCTGATCGCGCTGATCCCGCTCATCGCTCTCGCCACCGTCGGCGCCAACCAGAACTTCCCGTTCGGTGGCGCATCGATCCTCATCATCGTGGGTGTCGGTCTCGAGACGGTCAAGCAGATCGACGCGCAGCTGCAGCAGCGTCACTACGAAGGGCTCCTCCGATGACCGCATCCGCCCGCCTTCTGATCGTCGGCCCGCAGGGTTCCGGCAAGGGAACGCAGGGGGTTCGCATCGCGGAGTCCTACGGCATCCCCGTCGTCTCGACCGGAGACATCTTCCGCGCCAACATCAAGGAGGGCACGCCCCTCGGCCAGCAGGTCACGGCGATCCTCGACAAGGGCGACCTCGTTCCCGACGAGCTCACCAGCGAGATCGTGCGCGATCGCCTGGCGCAGGACGATGCGGCGAACGGGTTCCTCCTCGACGGATACCCCCGCAACACGGCCCAGGTCTCGCACCTCGAGGAGTTCCTCGCAGCTCGGGGCGAATCACTGGATGCGGTCATCCTGCTCGACGTGCCCCGTGAGGAGAGCATCGAGCGTCTGAAGCTGCGCGCCGCCGAGCAGGGACGCTCCGATGACACCGAAGAGGCCATCGCGCACCGCCTGGACATCTACGAGAAAGAGACGGCGCCCATCCTCGACGTCTACGGGACCCGTGGCATCGTCGACCGCATCGACGGCGTCGGCTCGCTCGACGAGATCACCGAACGCGTGTTCGCGGCGCTGACTGCGCGCGGCCTGCGTCTCGCCGCCTGATCGCCGTCGATGTTCCGCAAGTCGATCTACAAGACACCTGCTCAGCTGCGGGCCATGGTGGAGCCCGGTCTCATCACGGCGGCGGCTCTGGAAGCGGTCCGTCCGCTGATCCGCGCCGGAGTGACGACCCTCGAGCTCGACGCCGAGGCCAATCGCGTGATCCTGGCGCGCGGCGCGGAGTCGAACTTCCAGCTGGTGCGCGGCTACCGGCACACGACCTGCATCTCGGTGAACGAGGAGGTCGTGCACGGCATCCCCGGAGACCGTGTGCTGCAGGCCGGCGACATCGTCTCCATCGACTGTGGTGCGCAGTACCAGGGCTGGAACGGCGACAGCGCGATCACCGTCGTCGTTCCCGATGACAGCCGGCCCGAGCTCGTCGCCCAGCGCCTCGAGCTGTCGCGCGTGACCGAGGGGTCGATGTGGGCGGGCATCGCTGCGATGGCCTCCGCGTCTCACCTCGGTGACATCGGGGCTGCGATTCAGGGTTACATCGAGGCGCAGGGACCCTCCGCCGTCTCAGGAGAGACGTACGGCATCCTTCGCGAATACGTGGGGCACGGCATCGGGCGCAAGATGCACGAGGCGCCGAGCGTCTTCAACTACCGCACGCCAGACCCCGGAGCCGAGGTCAAGCCCGGACTCGTGCTGGCCATCGAGCCGATGGTCACGGCCGGCGGAGACGAGACGTTCGTCGAGGACGATGACTGGACCGTGTCGACGGTCGACGGCACCGACGGCTCGCACTGGGAGCACAGCGTGGCGTTGCACGCGGGCGGCATCTGGGTGCTCACGGCTCCCGACGGGGGAGCAGCGGGCCTCGCGCCCTTCGGCGTGGTGCCGACCCCCATCGCCTGACGCGAGAGCCGGGTTGGCCCGCGGGTGGGCCGGACTGGCGGGCCGGGCTGGACGCTCGGGCTGGCGGTTGGGGCTGGATGCTCGGGCTGGATGCTCGGGCGGCATGCTCGCTCTGTCAGACCTCGGATTGCGTGTGAGACCCGTGCGCACGACGTGGGTTTCGGGCGCGGCTGTCGGTCTCGCTGTGGACGGGAGCGCGCGGGGTGGGTCGCTCCGCGAGAACTCACTTTGTGAGTGAGGCCCGTGTGCAGGACGTGGGTTTCGTGATGGGACCAAGGTCTCGCGACCGGCCGAGGCGGGATGCTCGGTGAGACTCCACTTTGTGGGTGAGACCCGTGTGCGGGACGTGGGTTTCGTCGACGAATGCCGGTCTCGCTACCGGGCGGGGCTGGACCGAGGTGGGATGCTCGGTGAGACCCCACTTTGTGGGTGAGGCCCGTGTGCGGGACGTGGGTTTCGTGATGGGACCAAGGTCTCGCGACCGGCCGAGGTGGGATGCTCGGTGAGACCCCACTTTGTGGGTGAGACCCGTGTGCGGGACGTGGGTTTCGTCGACGAATGCCGGTCTCGCTACCGGGCGGAACTTGGCCCGACGGGACGGCCCGGCGGGACGGGACTGGACGGGGCGGGGCGGGCGTCAGGTGCGTGGGGTGGTGGGGCGAGGCCGCGGCACCTCGCGTGGGCTGAGATTCAGCGACGCGAGCATGCCTGCCTGGGGAGGTCGCACGAGCGGCACGGCGGCGGCGAGCAGGGCCACGCGAAGCGGGTCGACCCTCCACGCGTCGGCGAGATCCCAGCGCGCGATCGGATGCCCGTGTCGGCGCATCCTGTCTTCGCGGCGCTTCTCGTCGGCGAGTCGCTGCACGCCAGCATCCCGATCATCGGCGTCGTACTTGGCCCAGCCGTCCGCCTCGCCTATCGCCCGGCACGACGGGAAGAAGAAGTCGGCCCTGTCGTGTGCGCCTTCATAGGAGAATTCGGCCTGCAGCAGCGGTGTCTCGAATCCGCACCATGCGATCACTGCGCGGCTGACGCTCTCGCCCGGCGATTCCGAACGCTCATCTGCGTTGGTCCAGGCCCATCGTGCGCGGGCGCGGCCCCGGCTGTTCACCTGGTCGTCGAGGATGTCTTCGGCGGTCGAGCGGTGCACGCTCCCACCCTGGAAAGGTGACAGAGCCGCATCGGCGACGGCCAGGCCCTTGGCCGGCGACAAAACTCTCGTCAGGTCGACGGCCGTATCGAGCAGCCCGGTGCAGTGGATGCCGGCGATCGAGGTGACTCCTCGAGGATCCACGGATGAGTGGACCGCGACATCACCGAACCGCCGCGACTTCTCACCGGCGTCCGCCAGCACATGGATCAGGGCGGTCTCGCCGAAATGGGGAAGGCCATGCAGCGCGGCTGCGGATTCGAGGCAGAGGACCGCATCCGGATGTGCCCTCGCGAAGGCGTGCACCCGCGCGGCGTATCGCTGCCACGGGCGAAGCGCGTCGTACAGCTCGCGACGTGCGTGGACGCCGGGTCGCACACGACGACGTCGCTGACTTGCGGCGCGCAGGCCCAGCATCCGCATCTCGGCACTCACGATCAGCGGCACTGGCGAGGTGACGAAGGCACGGTCAGCGAGAGTCTGCACGGCTGCATCCTTTCGCCGGAGTAAGGGTGTCGGCGGTACGAGGGCGCTGATCGGTCCGGATGCTGTGGAGGAGTGGCCCGGGATGCTGCGCAGTGCAGAAGCGGTTCGTCGCCGTCGACGGTTCGCTCGGAGACGGTCCCCACCTGAGACCCGCTTCGCAGCACGAGACCCAGGGTGGGGACGTCGGTTTCGTCCACGGATGCCGGTCTCGTGGGTGTGAGGAGTCGGGGACCGGCGAGACCCGCTTCGCGGGACGAGACCCAGGGTGGGGACGTGGGTCTCGTCCACGGATGCCGGTCTCGCGGAACTGTGGGGTCACAACGCGCACATAGGATTCTCCGGGCACAATGGGTGTATGGGTGCGCATGCACCCGCAGACTTCACGCCGGGTCCGCCGTCTCGCGGGCCCCGACAGAAACGGAAACCCATGGCAGCCGCGAAGAGCAACACCAACTGGTTCGTGATCGGAGTGTCCGCGGCGGTCGTGGTCGTTCTCGCCGTGCTCGCCACCGTCGTGGTCCTGCTGAACAACCAGGCGACCGACCCGGGCACCGCGCCCAGCAGTGACATCGTCAACCAGGAGACCGGAGCCATCTCGTTCGGCTCGGGTGAAGACGAGGTCGACACCTTCGTCGACTTCATGTGCCCGATCTGCGGCCAGTTCGAGGATGCCTACGGCGAGCAGCTGCAGACCGCGGCCGCGAACGACGAGATCACCCTGAACATCCACCCCATCTCGATCCTGAACCGCTACTCGACGACCGGCGAGTACTCGTCGCTGTCTGCTGGTTCGATGTACTGCGTGGCCGAAGAGGCGCCGGATGCCGCGCTCGACTACTTCAACCTGCTGTTCGAGAACCAGCCGGCCGAGAACAGCGCCGGACTCAGCGCGGAAGAGCTCAGCGCTCTCGCCGAGCAGGCCGGTGCCGCCGGGGCCGCTGACTGCATCGCGGACGGTACGTACATGAAGTTCACCGAATCGCAGGCGAAGAAGCACGAGATCAGCGGAACGCCGACCGTCGAGGTCAACGGGACCCGCATCGAGAACGCTCAGATCGGCACCGAGTTCGAGAAGATCCTCGGCTGATCCTGTTCCACGACACGACGGGAGTTCCGGCATCCTGCTCAGGTTGCCGGAACTCCTTTCGTCGTCTAACATAGATCTTTGGTGCCTTGTGCCTTGATTCGGCGTGTCTGAATCGGCGAGGCGCCGCAATCCCAATCACCCACCGCAGATCGACCGGTCTGCAGAAGCGTCAGCGAGGCTATGGCTAAGAAAGACGGTGTCATCGAGATCGAAGGTGTGATCTCCGAGGCTCTGCCCAACGCGATGTTCCGTGTTGAGCTCACCAACGGGCACAAGGTCCTGGCAACGATCTCCGGAAAGATGCGGCAGAACTACATCCGCATCATCCCCGAGGACCGCGTGGTCGTGGAGCTCAGCCCCTACGACCTGACCCGCGGCCGTATCGTCTACCGCTACCGCTGATCGGTCGAGAAGTAACGGCCTGCCCCGGTTCGGGGCGGTACGAAGACAGCGAACAGGAAAAAACATGAAGGTCAACCCCAGCGTCAAGCCCATCTGCGATCACTGCAAGGTGATCCGCCGCCACGGCCGCGTCATGGTGATCTGCAAGAGCAACCCGCGTCACAAGCAGCGCCAGGGCTGAGCCCCGGCGTCGGGCCGCTCTTACGGACTGACTCACAACTCAATACACGAACGGCAGGATCAGACGTTCCGACGGGCTCGACGGCCCACCGGAGCTGACACCTCGGGGCGGAGGCCCGAGCACCGATCCTGCTCCACACCTCCACAAAACTCAGGAGAACCGCATGGCACGTCTTGCCGGCGTTGACATCCCGCGCGACAAGCGCGTGGTGATCGCCCTTACCTACATCTACGGCGTCGGCCGTACCCGCTCCGTCGAGATCCTCAAGGCGACGGAGATCGACGAGAGCATCCGCGTGAAGGACCTCAGCGACGACCAGCTGATCGCCCTCCGCGACCACATCGAAGGCAACTACAAGGTGGAGGGTGACCTGCGCCGCGAGGTCGCCGCAGACATCCGCCGCAAGGTCGAGATCGGCTCCTACGAGGGCATCCGCCACCGTCGTGGTCTCCCGGTCCGTGGTCAGCGCACCAAGACCAACGCCCGTACCCGCAAGGGCCCGAAGCGCACCGTCGCAGGCAAGAAGAAGGCCCGCTAAGCGCGGCCCCAGGGACTAGGAGAACACTTTCATGGCTGCACCCAAGGCCGCCGCGCGCAAGCCGCGCCGCAAGGAAAAGAAGAACATCGCGCTGGGCCAGGCCCACATCAAGTCGACGTTCAACAACACGATCGTCTCGATCACCGACCCGTCCGGCGCTGTCATCGCCTGGGCATCGTCGGGTGGCGTGGGCTTCAAGGGCTCCCGCAAGTCGACCCCGTACGCCGCCGGCATGGCAGCCGAGTCTGCTGCCCGCCAGGCGGCAGAGCACGGCGTCAAGAAGGTCGACGTCCTCGTGAAGGGTCCGGGCTCCGGCCGCGAGACCGCGATCCGTTCGCTCCAGGCCGCAGGCCTCGAGGTCGGTTCGATCCAGGACGTCACCCCGCAGGCGCACAACGGCTGCCGCCCGCCGAAGCGTCGCCGCGTCTGACACGGCTTGTTGAGCCGCTCGTGCCTCAGGGTGCGAGCGGCTCGACGCCCGCCAGCGGGCATCGACTTCCACAACTCAAGACCTCACCCCACCACATGTCATATAGCGGGCATGTGATCGAAAGGAACACAGAGTGCTTATTGCACAGCGTCCCACACTGACCGAGGAAAAGATCGTCGAGAACCGGAGCCGGTTCATCATCGAGCCTCTGGAGCCCGGCTTCGGATACACGATCGGCAACGCGCTTCGTCGCAGCCTGCTGTCGTCGATCCCCGGCGCCGCGGTCACCAGCGTTCGCATCGACGGCGTGCTGCACGAGTTCAGCACCATCCCCGGCGTGAAGGAGGATGTCACCGAGATCATCCTCAACATCAAGCAGCTCGTGGTCTCGTCGGAGCGCGACGAGCCCATCACGGCGTACCTGCGCAAGACCGGATCGGGCGAAGTGACCGCCGCTGACATCTCGGCTCCGGCCGGTGTCGAGGTGCACAACCCCGAGCTCGTCATCGCGACGCTCAACGAGACCGCGAAGTTCGAGCTCGAGCTGACGATCGAGCGTGGCCGTGGCTACGTCTCGGCGACGCAGAACCGCAACGAGTACGCCGAGGCCGGTCAGATTCCGATCGACTCGATCTACTCGCCGGTGCTCAAGGTCAGCTACCGCGTCGACGCCACCCGTGCCGGTGAGCGCACCGACTTCGACAAGCTCGTCCTCGACGTCGAGACCAAGTCGGCCATCAGCCCCCGCGACGCCGTCGCTTCGGCTGCCAAGACGCTCACCGAGCTGTTCGGTCTCGCGCGCGAGCTGAACGTCGAGGCTGAGGGAATCGAGATCGGCCCGGCGCCGGTGGAGGCTGTGAACTCCAGCGAGCTGTCGATGCCGATCGAGGACCTCGACCTGTCGGTCCGCTCTTACAACTGCCTGAAGCGTGAGGGCATCAACACCGTTTCTGAACTCGTCGCCCTGTCGGAGACGCAGCTCATGAACATCCGCAATTTCGGCCAGAAGTCGGTCGACGAGGTGCGCGACAAGCTCATCTCGCTCGGTCTGTCGCTCAAGGATTCGGTGCCCGGTTTCGACGGCGCCCACTTCTACAGCGGCAGCGAAGACGAGTCCTTCTGATACCCGACCTTTCTGACCAGGAGTTAGACGATTATGCCCAAGCCCACTAAGGGTCCCCGCCTCGGAGGCGGCCCCGCCCACGAGCGCCTGCTGCTTGCCAACCTCGCGGCTGCGCTGTACACCCACAAGTCGATCAAGACGACCGAGACCAAGGCCAAGCGCCTGCGTCCGCTCGCCGAGCGCCTGATCACCTTCGCCAAGCGCGGAGACCTTCACGCTCGTCGTCGCGTTCTCTCGGTCATCGGTGACAAGGATGTCGTGCACACCCTGTTCGCCGAGATCGCTCCGCTCGTCGCAGACCGCGAGGGTGGCTACACGCGCATCACCAAGGTCGGCAACCGCAAGGGCGACAACGCTCCCATGGCCGTGATCGAGCTCGTCCTCGAGCCCGTCACCCCCAAGGCGAAGTCGACCAAGAAGGCTGCCAAGGCTGAGAAGCCCGCCGAGGTCGTCGAGGAGGCTCCTGCTGAGGAGGCTCCCGTCGAGGAGACCGCCGCTGACGAGGCTCCCGCAGCCGAGGCCGGCGCCGAGTCGCAGGCCGAGGGCGAGGCCGCTGAGGCCGCTGCCGAGGACGCTGTCGAGAAGAAGTCCGAGTAAGGACCTCACTCACGACGAAGCCCGCCGACCCTCTCCGGGGCGGCGGGCTTCGTCGTCTCCGCTCGGTGCGTGGGCTCTCACGCCCGAGCGCGCAGGTCCTTGCGCAGGATCTTCCCCGAGGCCGACTTGGGGATCGCGTCGATGAACTCGACCTGTCGCACCTTCTCGTGGGGCGCGACATGAGCCGCGACATGCGCCATCACCGCGTCCTCGTCGAGGTCCGCATCCGGCTGTCGAACGACGAACGCCTTGGGCACCTCCTGCCCGTCGGCATCGGACACGCCGATGACGGCGGCGTCGGCGATGGCGGGATGCTCGAGCAGCACGGCCTCGAGCACCGCCGGCGCGACCTGATAGCCCTTGTACTTGATGAGCTCCTTGAGTCGATCGACGATGCGGAAGACACCGTCATGCGTGACGGTCGCCACGTCACCGGTGTGCAGCCATCCGTCGGCGTCGAGCATCTCGGCGGTCGCGTCGGGCCGATTGAGGTAGCCCTGCATGACCTGGGGTCCGCGGATCAGCAGCTCGCCGGGCTCGCTCGCTCCCTCTGTGGGAGCCTCGACGTCGCTGCCGTCTTCTGCCACGAGCCTCGCCTCGGTGTTCGCCAGCAGCATGCCGACCGAAGAGCGGTCGATGTCGGAGCGATCGTGGGGGATCGCGTGCGTCACGGGGCTCGTCTCGGTCATGCCGTATCCCTGGCACACGGTGCAGTCCAGCCGTGCCTCGACGGCCGAGGCGAGTGTGCCGTCGAGCGGCGCTGCTCCCGAGAAGATGACCTTGACCGATGACAGGTCGTACTGGTCGACGAGCGGATGCTTGGCGAGCGCGACCGCGATCGGCGGCGCGATGAACACCCAGCTCGTACGGTGCTCCTGCACGACTCTCAGGAACTCGGTGAGGTCGAACCGGGGCATCGTCACGAGGGCCGCACGCTGACGCAGGGCGAAGTTCAGCAGCACCGTCATGCCGTAGATGTGGAAGAACGGCAGCACGGCCAGCACGCGATCGTCGTCGCCGAGCGAGATGGTCGAGCGGCACTGGCTGACGTTCGCGATCAGATTGCGGTGCGTGAGCATGACGCCCTTGGGGCGACCCGTCGTCCCCGACGAGTAGGGGAGCACAGCGAGATGCGTCGCGGGATCGAATGACACATCCGGCGCGGCATGACCCTCGCCGAGCAGCGCGGGCAGAGACGGGTGCCCCTCGGCGCCGTCGAGCACGATGATGTGATCCGCATCGAAGCCGAGCGACTCCGCTGCCTTCCGGGCGCCCGGAAGCAGCGGTGAGACGGTGACGAGCCAGCTCGCGTCGGCATCCGTCAGCTGATTCGCGATCTCCTCGGGGGTGTAGAGCGAGTTGATCGTGGTGGCGGTGGCCCCCGCCCGCAGGATGCCGTGGAACACCGTCGCGAATGCAGGGACGTTGGGGCAGAGCACCGCGACCGTGGTGCCGACTCCGACGCCGCGGGCGGCCAGGGCTCCGGCGAACAGATCGATCTGACCGATCAGCTGGCGGTAGCTGGTCGTCGCGCCGCTGACTCCGTCGATGAGGGCGACCGCGTCGAGGCGATCCTCCTCGACGTCGCCGAACAGGAACTCGTGGATCGAGACCGCGGGGATCTCGACGTCGGGATAGGAACTGCGCACCATGGAGATCTCCTTCGATCCGGGCGACATCGTCGTCGTCGGTGCGATCCAGTGTCGCACACGAAGAGACTGCGTCCCAGAGGTGTGGTCGTCGTGAGGAGTAGGCTGATCCGGTGACTGACGCAGCGACCCTGAGCAGAGGGCCTCGCGCCTACACGGCATTCATCGGGATTGGCCTGCTCGCGGGCCTTCTCTCGGGACTCTTCGGTGTCGGCGGCGGCACCGTCATCGTCCCGCTGCTCGTGCTGTTCCTGCACTTCAACCAGCGTCTCGGAGCCGGCACCTCGCTGGCGGCGATCGTTCCGACGGCGACGGTGGGCGTCGTGTCGTACGCGGTCAACGGGGCGGTCGCGTGGTTCCCCGCGCTGATTCTCGCTGCCGGCGCCGTGGTCGGAGCGCAGATCGGCACCCGACTCCTGCCGAAGATCTCGCAGACGGTGCTGCGCTGGTTCTTCGTCGGCTTCCTCGTGATCGTGATCGTCAGCCTGTTCCTCGTCGTGCCCTCGCGCGATGCCGAGTTCGAGCTCGAGCTGCTCAACGGGCTGGCGCTGCTCGTGGTCGGCGTCGGCACCGGCATCCTCGCGGGATTGATCGGCGTCGGAGGCGGAGTCATCGTGGTGCCTGTGCTCATGCTGGCGTTCGGCACGAGCGACCTGGTGGCGAAGGGCACCTCTCTGCTGATGATGATCCCGACCGCGATCTCGGGCACGATCGGCAACCTGCGCAACCGCAACGTCGACCTGGTCGCGGCGGCGATCGTGGGCATCTCGGCGTGTGCGACGACGGCGCTCGGCGCCTGGCTCGCCACGCTCATCGATCCGCTCCTGGGCAACATGCTGTTCGCGGCATATCTGGTGGTCATCGCCGTGCAGATGGCGATCAAGGCGATCAGGGGACGCAGGAAGAACGACTGAGGGACTTTCATCCGGCTGCTGCGGCACCATGCGTCGCGGCCGAGAAAGTAGGATCGAAGGGTGGCAGTGAACCAAGATCTGGTCGGCCGGGAGTTCCCGCCGACGACCCCCTACCTCGTCGGACGCGAGAAGGTGCGCGAGTTCGCGCGCGCGGTGTTCGCCGACGCTCCGCAGCACACCGACGTCGAGGCCGCTCAGGCAGCGGGCTTCGCCGATGTGGTGGCGCCGCCGACCTTCGCGATGGTCATCCAGGACCATACGCTGCAGCAGCTGCTCGCCGAGCCCGACTCGGGCATCGTGCTCGCGCGCACGATCCACGCCGAGCAGAAGTTCTCGTACACCCGCCCCATCGTCGCAGGCGACGAACTCACCGGACGGCTCCGTGTCACCGGCATCCGCATGATGGGCGGGAACGCCATGATCACGAGCGAGGCTCAGATCTCGGATGCCGAGGGCGAGCACGTCGTCACCGCCACCAGCGTGCTGCTGGTCGGCGCTGACGAGAGCCAGAGCGCAGAAGAGGGAGCCGCGTGATGTCGTACGCCGTCGGAGACGTGATCGCCGAGCGCACCGTGCACCTCACCCGTGAGTCGCTGGTGCGCTACGCCGGGGCGTCGGGAGACTTCAACCCGATCCACTACCGCGATGACGTCGCGGCAGCCGTCGGGCTTCCCGGCGTGCTCGCGCACGGCATGCTCACGATGGGCATCGCCTCGTCGGTGGTCGTCGCCGCACTCGAGCCGACCGCCCGCATCCTCGACTACGGCGTGCGCTTCACGAAGCCGGTCGTCGTGGATCCCGAGTCGGGAGCCGACCTGCAGGTCGTCGCGACCGTCGGCGCCGTGGACGACACGGCCGCACGCATCGATCTCAAGGTCACGTTCGGCGACACGACGGTGCTCGTCAAGGCGCAGCTGCGCGTCGCCGTCTGATGGGCGACACCCTGGTACACGAGATCGAGCCGCTGCAGCTCGCCACGCTCACGACCCTGCGCACCGGGGGTGCCCCGGAGCGGATGGTCGACGCGGCGACGACCGATGAGCTCGTCGCCGCACTCCGCGACGTGTGGGCTCGCGGTGACGAGTGGTTCGTGCTCGGCGGTGGATCGAACCTGTTCATCGGTGACGAGACGTTCGAGGGCACTGTCATCCGCGTGCTCACGCGCGGCATCGAAGAGCTCCCGTCGCCGCACCCCGGCCGCATCCGCCTGCGCGTGCAGGCCGGGCACGGATGGGACGATCTGGTCGCGTACGCTGTCG
Organism: Microbacterium hydrocarbonoxydans; assembly: GCF_904831005.1. Taxonomy (NCBI): domain Bacteria; kingdom Bacillati; phylum Actinomycetota; class Actinomycetes; order Micrococcales; family Microbacteriaceae; genus Microbacterium; species Microbacterium hydrocarbonoxydans. Next base: position 3,484,786 of record NZ_LR882982.1, read on the forward strand.
AACGCGGCTATGCAGGGCTCGAGGCCATGAGCGGCATCCCCGGCACCGTCGGGGCCTCGCCCGTGCAGAACATCGGCGCCTACGGTCAGGAGATCCAGGAGACGCTGGTCGAGGTCGACCTCATCGACGAGGCCACGGGCGAGGTGTCGGTCGTTCCGGCATCCGACCTGGGACTCGGATTCCGCACCTCGGTGTTGAAACACCACTACGGCAGCGTCCCCGAGCGGCGCGCCGTGATCCTCTCGGTCACGGTCGATCTGCTCGTCGCCGGTGAGCGCATCGTGCGCGGGCAGCAGCTGCGCCGTGCGCTCGGTCTCGACTCCGATGCGCCCGTGCCACTCGCCTGGGTGCGCGAACGCATCCTCGCCACCCGCGCATCCAAGGGCATGCTGCTCGATGACGACGATCCCGACACCCACAGCGTGGGCTCGTTCTTCCAGAACGCCATCGTGCCCGAGGCCGTCGCCCGCGCACTGCCGCCCGAGTGCCCGCGCTGGCCCGTGGCACCCGACCTCGACGCCGTCACCGTGATCCCGCTCGCCTCGTACGACGGTCTCGTGCCCGCCTCGAAGGCGGTCGAGGTGCCCGATGTCAAGGTGAGCGCCGCCTGGCTCATCGAGCACGCCGGGATCCGCAAGGGCTTCAAGCTGCCGCGTTCGCGGGCCTCGGTGTCGACCAAGCACGCGCTCGCGCTGACCAACCGGGGCGGCGCTACTGCCGCCGAGGTCTCGGAGCTCGCGCGTTTCATCCAGAGCAGGGTGCACGCAGAGTTCGGCCTCGTGCTGCAGCCCGAGCCCGTGCTGCTCGGCGTCGAGCTCTAGGCCGGATCGTGCTCGACTGGCTTCAGACCGAATGGCCCCAGGTGCTCGGTTTCGTCACCGGTGCCGTGTGCGTGTGGCTGGCGGGTCGGCGGAACATCTGGAACTATCCGATCGGCATCGCCAACAACGTGGTGCTGTTCATCGTCTTCATCGGTGCCGGGCTCTACGCCTCTTCTGCGCTGCAGATCGTGTACCTGCTGATGGGCGTGCACGGGTGGTGGCGATGGACCCGCGGTGCCGAGCAGAGCCGCACCTACGTCGTGCGCACGCCGAACAGGGCCTGGCCCTGGCTCGCGGTCGCGGCGGTCGTCGGGACCGCCGTGCTCGTGTGGGTGCTCACCACGTTCACCGACTCGCAGGTCGCGATCGCGGATGCGGCGACGACCGCCGCGAGCCTCGTGGCGCAGTACATGCTGAACCGCAAATGGATCGAGAACTGGTTCGTCTGGATCTGCGTCGACATCGCCTTCGTCGGACTGTCGATCGCCGCAGGGCTCTGGGTGATCGCCGCGCTCTACCTGCTCTTCATCGGGCTGTGCGTGATCGGCTATCGGTCGTGGCGACGCGCGGCGACACACGAGCGCTCCGGGGCGCCCGGCCTCGCGACCGCCCGCGCATGAGCAGCGCGGAACACGGCGGCGGGCAAAGTCACGGGCTCGTTCTCGGCAAGTTCTATCCCTTCCACAGCGGGCACTCGCATCTGATCCGCGAGGCGCAGCGGCACAGCGATCGGGTCACCGTGCAGGTGCTGGGAGCGTCGGTCGAGTCGATTCCGCTCGAGGTGCGCGCCGACTGGATCCGCGAGGCGCACCCCGGCGTGCGGGTGATGGCGGCGATGGACGATGCTCCGGTCGACTTCGACTCGGAGTCCGCGTGGGACGAGCACATGGCGGTGATCGAGTCGCTGCTCGATGCGCCTGTCGACACGGTGTTCTCCTGCGATTCCTACGGCGGTGAGCTCGCGCGGCGACTCGGTGCCCGCTGGATGCGCATCGACGAGGGCCGCCGTGTCAATCCGATCTCGGGCACCGCCATCCGCGCCGACGTGGCCGCGCACTGGCACGAGCTCACGCCGGCCGTGCGCGCCTGGCTCACTGCGCGGGTCGTGGTGCTGGGTGCGGAGTCCACCGGCTCGACGACCCTCGCTGCGGCGCTCGCCGACAGGCTCGGCACGCACTGGGTGCCGGAGTACGGCCGGGAGTACTCCGAGATCCGCGAGGGAGGGCTGACCGCACCGTGGCGCAGTTCCGAGTTCGATCTGATCGTCGACCGGCAGATCGCCCTCGAGCGGCGCGCTCTGCGCACGGTTCCGCTGCCTGTGCTCGTGTGCGACACGGATGTGCTGGCGACCGTTCTGTGGCACGAGCGCTATGTCGGATCTCACGCCGCGCGCTTCGTGGAGGCGGCTGCCGCGCACCGACCTCTGCTCTATGTGCTCACCGGTGATGAGATCCCGTTCGTGCAGGACGGGATGCGCGACGGCGAGCACATCCGCCACGACATGCAGCAGCGCTTCCGCGATGTGCTCGCGGCGCAGTCGGTGCCCTGGATCGAGGTGCACGGTGGGGTGTCTGAGCGCGTCGATGCCGCAGCATCCGCTCTCGAGCCCCTGCTGGCCGATCGTCTGCGATTCGCGGCGCCGCTCGAGGCGAGGCCGCTCGACGAGCAGCGCGCACTGCAGAGAGACGCCGAGACCCCGTCGTTAGGATGATCGCATGCCAGACCTCTGGAACAGAGCAGACCGCGGGAGCAGCCAGGACCGGGGGAGCAGCCCGGATCGCTGGGGCAGAGTGTCGGCGTCGCCCACGAACCCCGGCAGCGGTCACGGAGTGCGCGAGCTGACGGCGGAAGACCTGTTCCGCCCGGCCGAGCGCAGCGCGGTGCCGCTGGACGAGCGGCTCCGCCAGGTCTACTACTGGATCGTGAACCGGGCTGTCATCTCGCCCTACTACGACATGGAGTTCTCGCACGGAGAGCCGCTCTCGATCGAGCTGGGCGACGCCGGTGCCACCGTGTCGCTGCCCACTCAGGCGTCGTTCTCGTCGAACGTGCTCGTGCCTCTCCTCACCTTCGCGGTGGGCGGCAAGTGCCTGCTGATCGGCGGCCCGGGGCGTGGCAAGACCACCGTGGCGGTGTTGATGGGGGTTCTCGCCGGAACCGCGTCGGACGACGTGCGGCGCGCCGTGCAGCAGGGGCAGCCGCAGCTGACGGTGAGCGACCTCGTCGGCATCCCGCTGCCTCGAGACCTCGTCGGCGCGGAGCAGCTGTCCGACATCCGCATCGCCTGGCGGGACTGGCTCGGCCTGCCGGTCAAGATCATCGACGAGTACAACCGGATTCCCACCAAGACCCAGTCGGCGCTGCTGACGATGGTGGCCGAGGGGTATGTCGAGAGCCACGACCAGATGCGCCGCACCGCGCCCGACGGGGGAGTGGAGAGCTGGTTCTTCACGGCGAACGACGACGCGGGCGGAGGCACGTTCCCCGTGATCCAGGCACTGCGCGACCGCATGGACGTCACGGTGCAGGCGGCGGGATTCAACAGTCGGTTCTTCGACGAGCTGATCACGCGGGTCGAGGCGGGCGAGAAGCCCGAGGAGCATCTGCCCGCTGAGCTGGCTTTCGACGCGGCGCAGCGCTCTGAGATGCGCGCACGCATCCGCGCCGTGCCGATCCCGGATGCCGTGCGCGATCGCCTGAGGTTCTTCCTCAGTCACTTCGAGTTCGTGCAGCACGGCGGACGCCGGTTCGAGTACCGCACGAAAGACGTCGTCACCACATCAGGCGGCCGGGTCGGCGAGGTCATCGAGGCCAACAGCGGCGCCGACCTCGACGTCGATCTCGGTGCGCAGACCCGCAACGGGCTGTCGGTGCGGGCACTGCAGACGCTCATCCTCTATTCCAAGGCGATGGCCTGGTTCAGAGGAGTGGAAGCGGTCGAGCTCGACGACGTCGCCGCGGTGCTGCCGTTCGTGCTGCGCGGCAAGCTGCTGCCCAACACCACGCACCCGCGGTTCGACGTGGGGGCGGAACGCGAGCTCAGCACAGACACCGTCAGCTGGCTCGCCGACCTGTTCGCCCAGTCCTGCCGGCAGTACGACTCTCTCGGTCGCGACACCGACGACCGGGTCGCGATGCTTCTCGACGAGTTCGACGGCGGACTCGAGGGGGTCTCGGCTCTCGAGGCCTCGCGTCGGATCACGGCCGTCGAGGCGCAGTTGCGCCGCATCGCCACCGTCGGCAAGCTCTATGGCCGTGACTTCGACGACGTCATCGCGCTGAAGTACCTGCATCAGCGGTATACCGCGTACGTGCGCTGGCAGGAGCTGCGCGGGTGATCCGCCTTCCCGTGCAGCTCGCGAACGCGCCCGCGCCCTTCGCTCCGGCGGTGCTCGCAGATCTCTCCTCCGTGGGACTCGATGCCGCACTCGCCTCGGATTCCGTGGCCCAGGCCCACGGCGACCCCGAGCTCTTCACGCGAGCCCTCGCAGCAGGCATCGCGGCCGCACCCGCATCTCTGCACGATCGCGACCGGGTGCTGGATCTGGTGGCGATCGCGGCGTGGCGAGCGGGGGCGCTCGGGCTCCGTGCCGATGCGCTCACCAGGCTCGCCGGGTTGCCGACGCCTGAGTCGCGCGTGGCCGCGGCCGCCGCCCTGGGACTCGGCGCAGAGCATCTCGACGTCTTCGTGCGCCGCCAGCAGACCGACCGCTTCTGGTGGCCGGGCCGTGCCGATCAGCGCGGATACGTTCTCGCCGTCGGAGGGTTCCGCGGCCTGGGCGGCGCCTGGATCCATCCCCCTGAACGCGTCGACCGCCTCGCCGAGTCCGGTGCCTTCGCCGTGCTCGTCGCAGGTTCCTGGTGGCGGCTCGACGCCGATGTCTGGTGTTCGAGACTGGCGCTGCTCGCCGAGCAGCCCGCGCTGCCGGATGCGCCGATCGACGACGGCGTGACGGTGGTGATCGGCGCCGACACGCACCTCGCCTGGGTGCATGTGAGGGAGTCGCAGTGACGGCCGATCCGACGCGCCACTCCGCGAAGCGCGAGGACGAGCCCGAACCGATCCCGCTCACCGACGACGCACGACGGGCGTGGGAGCGAGCGCTCGCCCTGTGGCGTGTACGACTCGATGATCCCCGCATGCGTCCGGGCGCGGCTGAGCGTCACGGCGCCCCCGCCTGGTTCGCCTTTCCGCCCTCGGTGACCATCGACCCGCAGTACCTCGCCGAGCGGGGGCTCTCGGACGAGCTCTGGAGCATGTTCGCGCACGAGATCGGGCATCACGTTCTCGCGCCGAGCACCCGCATCGACGCCCTGAAGATCGACCACCAGATGGCCCGTGCGATCACGACGGTGACTCAGCGGGATGCCCATGACGGTGCCCGGCGTCTCGGCAACATGTGGAGCGATCTGCTCGTGAACACCCGTCTCGCACAGCTGCAGCGGATCGAGGCGGGCGGATCCATCCCGACGCGAGACCTCGGCATCGTGCGGCTCGGTCGAGCGCTCTACCCTGCGCCCCACGACAGCAGGGACCGGCTGTGGTGGGTCTACTGTCGCGCGTACGAACTGCTGTGGCAGCTGCCGGAGGGCATGCTGTGCCCGCAGCAGGCTCCGGATCGGCCGGCGGCGCGCAGCGTCACCCCACGGCAGGTTCCGCTGAGCGAGATCCCCGAGAAGCATCGTGAGAAGGAGCGGCTGCTGCGTGAGGCGAGCGCCGAGCGCGAGCGCATCGCCGTCGAACTCGCCGGCGCGACCGCCACGAATCCGCCGGTCGACGCGGCGCTCGTCGCCGACGCGGTGCGCACGTTCGGCACCGACCCCGTGTCGGGAGCCGCACTCTTCGGCGTGATCGCCGCGCCGTACCTGGCTGAGCAGGATGCCGCAGGCGGGTGGCCGCTGGAGCCGCCCGTCGGGTGCGGCGTCGACGACCGTCCCGCGACCGCTGCCGAGCTCGGTCGGCTGCTGGCGGATCAGCGACTGCGCGCCGATCTGCCGCGGCATCCGGGCACCGTCACCGGTGCTGCCGACGACGACGAGGGCGAGGGCGGAGACCGCCGGGATGCGGGTCAGCGCCTCACGATCGCCCGCACACTGCAGCTCTACAGCGACAGCGGCGAGGACGCGGTGCTCGCTGCCTGGTACCGCACCGAGGCCGCTCGATGGGTGCGGCCGTTCACGCGCCCCGTCCCGTCGGTGCCCGCCGGGGGCATCCCCGGTCCGCTCGAGCTGTGGGAGGTCGGCGATGCCCTCGGCGACATCGATTGGCCGGTGACGATGCGTTCGGGCACCGTGATCCCCGGAGTCACCACACGGCGCCGGTCCGAGCTCGATGACGAGCCGCTCTCGCGTGAGACCAGCCTCGAGCTCGACCTCTACATCGACTCGTCCGGATCCATGACGCATCCGCGTCGTGGATCGCCGGCCGTGCTCGCGGCGACCATCCTCGCGCTGTCGATCCTGCGCGGTGGCGGTCGCGTGCGGGTCACGAGCTTCTCGGGAACCGGCGAGGTGGCAGGGATGCCGCGGTTCGGACGCGACCCGGTCGAGATCATCGCGGCGATCTCGCTGTTCTTCGGTCGATCCACCTCGTTCCCGCTCGATCTCTATGCCGCCCGATACGCGAATATCCCGACTGCGGAGGACGACACCCAGCGTCATGTCGTCGTGCTGTCGGATGACGGCCTCGTGTCGATGTTCGGAGTGGGCAATGAGCCCTACGCCGGGGTCGCCCGGCAGGTTCGCGAGGCGCTCACGACGGGTACGCTCGTGCTCATGGATCCTCGTCGCCAGGTCGCGCAGCTCGCCGAGCGCGACGGCTACGACGTGGTCTATCTCGAGAGCATGGCCGACGCCCCCGCTGCGTGCGCCGCCCTGGCGGTGACGCTGCATGGCTGACACCGAGAGCCTGCTCGCGGCATGGAGCGAACGTTCCGGCGGAGAAGCAGAAGCGTGGGCACGTGCGAGGCCGGGGCCCTCGGTCGAGTCGGTCGCCGCACGCATCTCACGCGTCCCGCAGGAGTTCCTCGACGAGCGGGTGTCGATCCGTGCTCTTGCCGGAGACATCCTCGGCGCCCCGATCCTCGCTCAGCGCTTCGACGACGACCCACGCGTGCGCCGCGGAGCCGGCATCGCACTCTGGCTCGTCGCGAGCGAAGGCGTCATCGAACCGCTCACGCCCGCGCTCGCGCACGGCCGGTCGGCGCTCGCGGTCGACGCCCTCGCACTGCGCGTGGCAGCCGTCGCCGACCCCTCGGCGTGGACCTCCGACGACGAGCGCAGGACCGAGGCCGCTCGCACCTTCCTGCTGTGGTGCGGATACCTGCCGGCCGGTGAGGATGCGGCGACGGCCGCCTCGCTGCTCGCCGCCTGCGACTCGCTCGCTCGCGACCGCGCACTCGCCGAGGCCTACGAGGGCCACCGCCACCGCGCCGAGATCGCGCGCAAGCTCGACGAAGCCCGCCGCAAGGAGGCGGCGGCGCGCTATTCCAGTGAGTGACGACCCCGTGATGAGCGACGCCCGGTCGGCGAGCGACCCCGACCTTCTCGCCGGGCTCGCGCTCGCCGAGTACGCCCCCGGCGAGGCAGCGGTGCTGACGGATGCCGAGCGCTGGCCCACACTCGACGCGGCGGGAGCGGGTCGTCTGTCGCGATGGCGCACCCACCCCGATGCGCCGAGCTGGACCCATGCGACGGGTGACCGACTCACCGCTCAGCAGATCGAGCGGGTGAGGCATCCGCTGTCCACCGACGGCTGGATCGCGGAGCATCTCGATGCCGCGCGGCGCACGCTGCGATATCGGGGCATGCCGGCCGATGCAGTGCTCACCGACTTCCCCACGATCTCGCGCCGGGACCTCGTCGAGGATCTCGCCGCGTTCGTGCCGCTCGACGCCGATCTCTCCCGCATGCTGCACGGCACCAGCTCGGGGTCGACCGGTGCCGCGCTGCTGATCCCCGACGACGTCGAGGAGGTCGCCCGTGGATTCCACCTGCTCGTCGCGCTCGCCGCATCCGCGGGTGCGGCCGTGACCGCCGGGGGAGAGCGGATGGGGGTGGCGAACCTCGTCTTCCAGCGTCAGGCGTTCACCTATGTGTCTGTCGTCTCGAGCTTCGAGCAGCGTGCGATGGCTCGGCTCAACCTGCACCCGTCGGCGTGGCCCGGAGTCGATGCCCGCGAGCGGTTCCTCGCAGAGGCCGATCCGCAGATCCTCAGCGGGCACCCCACGAGCCTTGCCGAGCTGCTCGACTCGGGACTCGATGCGGTGCTGCATCCGCGCGTGATCTTCTCGGGTGCGATGGCGCTGTCAGGGCCACTGCGGGCGCGGCTCGAGGCCGCCTTCGCGTGCCCGGTGCTCGACGTGTACGGCCTGCACGAGACCAGGCCGATCGCGATGCGCACCGGCGACGGGCCGTTCCGGGTGCTGGATCGCAGGGTGCATGTCGAGGTTCTCGACCCGCACAGCGACAGCGCCGCGACCGCGGGCGAGATGGGAGAGGTCGTCGTGACCGCAGGCGAGAATCCGCTGCTTCCGCTCGTGCGCTACCGCACCGGCGACTACGCACGCCTCGTGACCCTCGACGACGGCGGGGTCGGCATCGCCGATCTGGAGGGACGCGAGAACACGCGCTTCCGTGCGGCGACGGGCACGCTCGTGCCGTGCGTCGAGCTCACGCAGCAGCTGCAGTCGCACGGTGCCGAGGGCTGGTCGGTCGAGCAGGGAGCCGACGGGCGCGTGCGTGCGGTGATCGCGGGAGGAGATGGGGTCGGGGTGCGCGCCGCGCTCACCGCTCTGCTGGGCGAGCCGGTGGAGCTGCGGCGGGTCGAGCGGGTCATCGACCTCGGCGAGGGCAAGCCCCGACGGTACCGCAGCGCGGTCTCCGACTGACAGCGTCGCCGGTTCGCCGTACACTCGCCGCATGAGCGGATTGATCCCCTACCTGCTGTTCCCCGGCAACGCCGCAGAGGCGCTCGAGCACTATCGATCGGTCTTCGGCGGTGAGCTGCAGACGCTCGACTACGCGTCGGCCGGCCGTCACGACGGGCCGGCCGACGCGATCGCGCACGGCCAGCTGTCGGGCCCTGTCGAACTCGCGGGTGCAGACGCCGGGGCCGATGACGATGCGGTGCAGATGAGCGGCATGTTCCTGTCACTTCTCGGAACGGCGGATGCCACCACCCTGACGAGCTGGTTCGACCAGCTCGAGCGTGGGGGTCGCGTGATAGACGCCCTGCAGAAGCGGCCCTGGGGCGACTACGACGGATCCCTCGTCGATCGATACGGCATCCGCTGGCTCATCGGCTTCCACGACGAGGACTGATGTCGTCGCCGAGGGGGACCCGGCGCACTGCGGTCAGCTGAAGAGTCGCTGCAGACGCTGCACGCCCTCGAGCAGCTGGTCGTCACCGAGCGCGTACGACATGCGGATGTATCCCGACGGGCCGAACGCCTCACCCGGAACCACGGCCACCTCTGCCTGCTCGAGGATCAGGTCGGCGAGCTCGAGCGACGTGGTCGGCGTCACTCCGCCCCACGTGCGCCCGAGCAGTCCCTGCACGTCGGGGTAGACGTAGAAGGCTCCGAGCGGGTTCGGCACGACCAGGCCGTCGATCTTCGACAGCTCCGACACGATGAGCCGACGGCGGCGGTCGAACGCCTCACGGAACTGCTCGGCCTCGGTCTGAGGGCCGTTGAGCGCGGCGATCGCAGCCTTCTGCGCGACGTTGTTCACGTTGCTCGACAGGTGCGACTGCAGGTTGCCGGCGATCTTGATCGCGTCGGCGGGGCCGACCATCCAGCCCACGCGCCATCCGGTCATGGCGTAGGTCTTGGCGACTCCGTTGACGAGGATCGTCTGTCCGGCGAGGGCGGGCACGGCCTCGACGATCGAGGTCGCGGTGATGCCCTCGTACGTGAGGTTCTGGTAGATCTCGTCGGAGATGACCCAGATGCCGTGCTCGAGCGCCCACTCGCCGATGGCCCTGGTCTCGTCGGCGGTGTAGACCGAGCCGGTCGGGTTCGAGGGCGAGACGAACACGAGCACGGTGGTGCGCTCGGTGCGGGCGGCCTCGAGCTGCTCGACGGTGACCTTGTAGTCCTGGTCGGCCCCGGCGAACACCTCGACGGGCGTGCCGTCGGCGAGACGGATCGCCTCGGGGTAGGTGGTCCAGTACGGTGCCGGCAGCAGCACCTCGTCTCCCGGGTTCACCACGGCCTGGAAGGCCTGGTAGACCGACTGCTTGCCGCCGTTGGTCACGATGACCTGGCTCGGCGAGACCTCGAGACCCGAGTCGCGCAGCGTCTTCGCGGCGATCGCCTCGCGCAGCGCCGGGAGCCCCGGAGCGGGGGTGTAGCGGTAGCTCGCCGGGTCGGCCAGTGCCTCGGCTGCGGCGTCGACGATGAACTGCGGCGTCGAGAAGTTGGGCTCGCCGGCGGCATACGAGATGACGGCCTTGCCTTCGGCCTTGAGGGCCTTCGCCTTGGCATCGACCTTGAGGGTCGCCGATTCGGCGATGGCGGACAGCTTGCGAGAGAGAGGAGCGCGTTCGGTCACGACTACGAGCGTACTCGGCCGGACGCAGCCGGCGAGGGGCGACCGTCATCAAGAAACGTCATTCTTTCCGTCGACGAAGTGGGATGCCGGCGTGGAATGCCCGCGGCGTCAGGCTGTCGCGAGGCCGTGCGCCCTGACCACCGCATCCAGCGTGATGCGCCCGCCCTGCACGTTCAGCCCTCGTGCCAGCGCGGGGTCGTCTGCAGCGGCGGCTTCCCAGCCCTTGCCGGCGATCGCCGACACGTACGGCAGCGTCGCGTTCGTGAGAGCGCGGGTCGCCGTCTCGGGCACGGCCCCCGGCATGTTCGCGACGCAGTAGTAGATCGAGTCGTGCACCGCGAACGTCGGGTCGTCGTGGGTGGTCGGACGCGACCCCTCGAAGCATCCGCCCTGATCGATCGCGATGTCCACCAGTACCGATCCCGGTTTCATCGCGGCGACCATGTCGTCTGTCACCAGCTTGGGCGCGGCGGCGCCGGGGATCAGCACCGAGCCGATCACGAGGTCGGCGGTGAGCAGCTCGTGCGCGATGTCGTAGCGGCTCGAGGCTCGTGTCTCGAGTGCTCCGCCATATCGGTGCTCGAGGTCGCGCAGACGAGGGAGCGAGATGTCGACCACGGTGACCTTGGCGCCGAGCCCGAGGGCGTTCGCCGCCGCGTGCTCGCCGGCGACGCCGCCGCCGATCACCACGACCTCGGCGCGCGGGGTTCCGGCGATGCCGCCGAGCAGCATCCCTCGGCCGCCGGCCGAGCGCATCAGCGAGTAGGAGCCCATGGTGACCGACAGTCGCCCTGCGATCTCGCTCATGGGGATGAGCAGCGGCAGGCTGCGGTCGGGCAGCTGCACGGTCTCGTAGGCGACGGCCGTGGTGCCCGCGTCGACGAGCGCGGTGGTGAGTGCGCGGTCGGCTGCGAGGTGCAGGTAGGTGAAGAGGGTGAGGTCGGATCGCAGGAACCCGTACTCCTCGACGATCGGCTCCTTCACCTTGATGAGAAGGTCGGCCTCGCCCCACGTCTCTTCGGCTGTGGCGACGATCTCGGCGCCGGCCGCACGGTACGCGTCGTCGGAGATGCCCGATCCGACTCCGGCTCCGGACTGCACGAGCACACGATGCCCTTCGTGCACCAGGCGGTCGGCACCTGCGGGGGTCAGCGCGGTGCGGTTCTCGTTGTTCTTGACCTCGGTCGGCACGCCGATCTTCATCGATCCTCCAGGTGACAGCTCGCGGGTCGCGGCACATCCGGTGCAGCGCGGTGGGATTCAGAATCGCAGAAACGTCGATTCATCGCCATAATCCCTGAAGAAGATTCGATGCAACGCTCGATGCTGCATAATCGTTCGGATGGAGACCTCCTCTGGTGGGCCGCCGTCGAACACTCTTCGGGCGCCGGCCCTGGATGCCGTCGACGCGAGGATCGTGCAACTGCTCAGCGCCGACGGGCGCATGACCAACGCCGAGCTGGCGGGCCACCTCGGCGTCGCACCCTCCACCGCGCATGCGCGGCTGCGAGCCCTCGTCGAACGCGGAGTGATCACAGGCTTCCACGCGAGCGTCGACGAGCGGATGCTGGGTGCAGGGCTCCAGGCGATCATCGGCGTGAGTCTGCGCCCCAGCGCTCGTCGGGAGAGCATCGTCGAGTTCGCCGACCGCGTGCGTGCTCTTCCCCAGGTCATCCAGGTCTTCTTCCTCGGAGGCGACGACGATTTCCTGCTGCACATCGCCGTGGCGGACTCGTCGGAGATGCGTGAATTCGTGCTCGAGCACCTCTCGGCACAGAGCAGCGTCGCCTCGACCCGCACGAGCATCGTGTTCGACTACCACCGCAACTCCGTGGCGGCATCCTTCCGCTGACCGCCCGCCGACGGCTGCCGTGCAAGATATTGCACGCGGATCGCTGCGTTGCCTATGGTGAGGCCGGTGATCGGCCGCGACGCCGAGGGGGTGGCGCGCAGAGTTCTGGGGGACGCCATGGCGCGCGTGATCGACGACGGACAGCTCAGCGCATGGGCGCGACGACTGGCAGGTGCGGCGGAATGGGAGGGCGGCGGCGCATCGGACCCCGTCGTGCCCGGCTGGATCTCCTCGAACGTGATCAGACTCGACGGTCAGATGGGCATGATGCAGCTGTCGAACTTCGGTGCCATGAGCGCCGACGACCCGTCGGCTTTCGAGGCCGCTCTGCTGCGGCGCTCGATCGGCGTGACGATGCTCTACAGCACGCTCGAGACGCCGCACACCGTGAGCTACGACCGTGGTGCGCCGGAGGACGAAGACATCGTGATCATCGGCATGTCGAATCACGGAGGGCAGCGGCTGCGCACCGCGACAGGCCTGCAGTCCATGGGCGTCGGACGCATGGGCTTCATGTCGAGCCTCGGCGCGTCGTCGATCGAGCATCTCGGAGTGAGCGAGACGACGGGCGTCGTGGTGCCGATCTCGGCCGTGCCCGGGCATCGTCAGATGTTGGCCAGAGGCGCGGACGTCTTTCCCGACACCCCGCTGACCCGGGCGTCGGGTGCCGCGTTCTCGAGCATGCTCTACGAATGGATGCGCGATCCCGACCAGGGCGTCGGCGCACTCGCCGGCACCGAATCCGCGCTCGTGGCGCTCGTGCGAGGGCTCTTCCGGCAGTTCCCGGGCGATGGGGAGACAGACAGGGCGAGTGAGCTGCGGGCGGAGGCGGTCAGAGTCATCGACCGTCGTCACCGCCACGCGGACTTCGGGATCGACATGCTCGCGACCGAACTGCACGTGAGCCGTAGGCAGTTGTTCCGCCTGTTCTCGGGGACCGACGAGACGCTGGCCGAGCGGCTGCTGCGTCGTCGACTCGACACGGCGCGGGAAGAGCTCCTGGCGGTCCCGCCGCGGGATCTCGCGACCGTGGCGGCGCGATCGGGCTTTCTGGATGCCGGCGCGCTGCGTGCGCAGTTCGCGCGCCACGTGGGCCTCAGCCCGAGTGCCTTCCGCCTGGCAGCGGCGTCTCAGCCGCGCCTCGCCGAGGCGATGCTGCTCTCGGACGAGCAGGCGAGCCCCGCGTCGTGACCCGAGCGCCGACACCCTCGGGCACTCCCGGCCGGACGTCGTGCAGGGTGACATGCGAACGCGGAAACCGTGCCAAACATGTCGGGGAGTGCCCGCGTGCGCGGAAACGGTGACAGGAAGCACTCGCGACGTTCCGCACGCTGCGGCCGGTGCATAACCTGAACCTGCCCGTGCCCCCAGGCGGGCTATGACGGGGGAGGACAGAGGGGCCGCGGCTCCTTTCGGACTCCCTCGTCACGGCTTCCGGACGTGGCGGTGACGCCCGTCCGGAAGTTCGGGGGGCAGGCGCGATGAGCGTCGGGCACAGCGGATCGCAGGCGCGGGAGAGCGCGGCGGACGTGCGGGTGTCTCGATCGGGGGGACGATCGGGACACCCGCGAATCACCGCTCACTCCACGGCGGACGCCGGTGGAGTGAGCGAGGGGGCCGACGTCGTCAGGCGCCGAAGGATGCGGGCAGCGCGCAGTAGTCCGCGAAGCGACGAGTCGGGTTGTCGGGATCCGAGACATCGACGATGGCGGAGGCGATCGAGTGCGGTGATTCCTCGCCCGCGAGCTGCCACACGATGTGATTCCAGATCCCTCTGGTCGACTCGCTCAGCAGCGCTGCAGGGCCGGAGACGATCAGCACCGCGCCCGAGTCCTCGCGCTCTCGGAACGGCGAGACGATGTCGTCGCGCAGCTTCTGCTCGGTGCCGTCGGCGGTGTGCGCGCGCTCGACCTGCTGGCCGGCAGCAGCCAGCGCCGTGGCCAGATCGTCGGCGGCTCGACGAGATCGTTCGGCGTCGGCTCCCGCGACCGCGAGGAGCCTCTTCCCGCGCGGGTAGAGGTGGAGGAACTCCGAGGAGATGTCGGTCCAGACGTCGCTCATGCCCCCAGGCTACGCCCGCCCGCACGGCAGAGCCCCTCGGCGCCGGCTCACGGCATCCGAGGGGCTCTGCATCGCACTGTTCAGGCCTCTTCGACGAGGAACCTGCTGTAGGCGCCGAGCGTCAGGAACGCCGGGAACTCCTCCTGCAGAGCGACGTCGCGGAACACGGATGCGGCGTCGTCGAAGCGGTCGTCGGTGTGGCGCTCCGCCTCGTCGAGAACCTCGGAGATCAGGCCCTCGACGTACTCGGGGGTGATCGGCGTGCCGTCTTCGGTGGTGCGGTCCTGGTGGATCCACTGCCACACCTGCGAGCGGCTGATCTCGGCGGTCGCCGCATCCTCCATCAGATTGTCGATCGCCACCGCGCCCAGGCCCCGCAGCCACGCCTCGAGGTAGCGGATCGCCACCGAGACGTTGTCGCGCACTCCCCGCGCAGTGATCGGGCGCCCGATGTGCACGTCGAGCAGCTGCGCCGCGGTCACCGCGACCTCGGGCCGCTGGCGGTCGACCTGGTTCGGTCGCTCGCCGAGCACGGCGTCGAACTCCGCCTGTGCGGTGGGGATCAGATCGGGGTGGGCCACCCAGGTGCCGTCGAAGCCGTCGCCCGCCTCGCGCTTCTTGTCGGCCGAGACCTTCTCGAATGCCCGTGCGGTGACCTCGGGGTCGCGGCGGTTGGGGATGAAGGCGCTCATGCCGCCGATCGCGTACGCACCCCGCTTGTGGCAGGTCTGCACGAGAAGCTCGGTGTAGGCGCGCATGAACGGCACGGTCATCGTGACCTCGCTGCGATCCGGGAGCACGAAGCGCGCGCCACGGCCGCGGTAGTTCTTGATGATCGAGAAGATGTAGTCCCACCGTCCGGCGTTGAGGCCTGCGCAGTGATCACGCAGCTCGTAGAGGATCTCGTCCATCTCGAATGCGGCGGGCAGCGTCTCGATCAGGACCGTCGCCCGGATCGTGCCGTGCGGGATGCCGATGTACTCCTCGCTGAACGAGAAGACGTCGTCCCACAGCTTGGCCTCCTCGCTCGATTCGAGCTTCGCGATGTAGAAGTACGGGCCGCGTCCGTTCGCGATCAGCTCCTGAGCGTTGTGCAGGAAGTACAGACCGAAGTCGACGAGCGAACCGGATGCCGCGGTGCGGCGCCCCGCCCGATCGATGAACTGCAGGTGCTTCTCGGGCAGATGCCAGCCGCGAGGACGCATCACGATGGTGGGAGTGCGCTCGGCCGTGACGCGGTACTCCTTCCCGGGCGTCGACCCGGTCGACGGGCCCGTGAACGACAGCTCGCCGCGGATCGCGTCGCGGAGCGACAGCTGCCCCTCGATGACGTTCTTCCAGGTGGGACTCGTCGCGTCCTCCTGATCCGCGAGCCAGACGCGCGCCCCGGAGTTCAGGGCGTTGATCGTCATCTTCGGGTCGGTGGGGCCGGTGATCTCGACCCGACGATCCTCGAGGCCGGGCCCCGCACCCGCGACCCGCCAGTCGGCATCCGCGCGGATGTGCGCGGTGTCGTCGCGGAACCGGGGGTCGTGTCCGTTCCCGATCTCGAAGCGGCGGCGCATGCGGTCGGCGAGGCGATCGTGTCGGCGCGAGGCGAATCGGTGGTGCAGTTCGGTGAGGAACGCGAGCGCCTCGGGCGTGAGGATCTCGTCGTAGCGCTCGCGCAGCGGGCCGGTGACGGCGATCGCCGGACCCTGTTGAGTCGTCTGGATCGGGGCCGTGGTGGGGCTGGTGGTCGGGGGTGCGGTGGGAGTGGTCATGATCTGAGTCCTTTGCGTGGGTGCGTGCGTTTCGTCTCGGTCGGCTTCGCCGTCCTCGCTCAACGACCGGGGGTCTCGGTCGGCTTCGCCGTCCTCGCTCGACGACCGGGCGAGCGGAGCGCCGAGACGAAACGCGCTGTGGCTTAGTGGAACTGCGCGGCTTCGGTGGAGCCGGCGAGGGCGAGCGTCGCGCTGTCGGGGTTGAGCGCGGTGGAGATGACGTCGAAGTAGCCGGTACCCGCCTCGCGCTGGTGCTTGGTGGCGGTGTAGCCGTTCGCCTCGGCGGCGAACTCGGCCTCCTGCAGCTCGACGTACGCGCTCATGGCGCGCTCGGCGTAGCCGCGAGCGAGGTCGAACATCGAGTGGTTCAGGGCGTGGAAGCCGGCGAGCGTGATGAACTGGAACTTGTAGCCCAGGTCAGCCAGCTCCTGCTGGAACGTCGCGATCTCGGCGTCCGACAGGTGGCGCTTCCAGTTGAAGCTCGGCGAGCAGTTGTAGGCGAGCAGCTTGCCGGGGAACTGCGCGTGGATCGCTGCGGCGAACTCCCGCGCCAGCTCGATGTCGGGCTCACCCGTCTCGACCCACAGCAGATCGGCGTACGGCGCGAAGGCCAGGCCTCGGCTGATGACCGACTCGATGCCGGGCCGGATGCGATAGAAGCCTTCGGTCGTCCGCTCGCCGGTCGTGAACTGCTGATCGCGCTCGTCGACATCGCTCGTGAGCAGGTCGGCGGCCAGTGCATCCGTCCTGGCGATGATCACCGTCGGGACACCTGCCACATCGGCCGCGAGGCGGGCCGCATTCAGGGTGCGGATGTGCTGCTGCGTGGGCACCAGCACCTTGCCGCCGAGATGACCGCACTTCTTCTCGCTCGCGAGCTGGTCCTCCCAGTGGATCGCGGCGGCACCGGCCTGGATCAGCGACTGCGCCAGCTCGTACGCGTTGAGCGGTCCGCCGAACCCTGCCTCGGCATCGGCCACGATCGGGGCCAGCCAGTCCTGCGTGACGTCGCCCTCGGCGTGCTCGAGCTGGTCCTGACGGATCAGCGCGTTGTTGATGCGACGCACGACCGCCGGCACCGAGTTCGCGGGGTAGAGCGACTGGTCGGGGTACGTCTGGCCGGCGAGGTTGCCGTCGGCCGCGACCTGCCAGCCCGAGAGATAGATGGCCTTGAGGCCGGCGCGCACCTGCTGCACCGCCTGGCCGCCGGTGTAGGCACCCAGGGCCCGCACGTAGTCCTCGGTGTGCAGCAGGTTCCACAGGTTCTCGGCGCCGCGATGGGCGAGGGTCGCGTCTTCGCGCACCGAGCCGCGGATGCGGATGACGTCTTCTGCCGTGTAGGTGCGCTCGACGCCGTCCCAGCGGGGATCCGTCTCCCAGATCTCCCGGAGCTCGGCGGCCGTCTGAACCTGGTCGCCGGAGCGCAGACCTGCGGGGCGAGGCGTCTGGTTCTGAGCGGTGTTCGTCATGGTGTCTCCTCCGTTGGATGCCCGGACCGTGAAGCCGGGTGGCGTGTTTCCACTGTGAGTGAAGAAGTGATGCTCACTCGGCCGTTCTCGGTGTGAAGATCGGTGGAAATTCTGTTTCTGTGACAGAATCACCCGCATGAGCCCTTCGACGAGCCCAGGCGCCCCGATCTCTGAGGCGCAAGACGCCGATGCCCTCACGATCGGGCGCCGCATCCGCCGACTGCGCACCGCGCGCGGCATGACCCTCGACGACCTCGCCGCGGCCGTGGATCGGGCGCCGAGTCAGATGTCGATGATCGAGACGGGAAAGCGAGAGCCGAAGCTCACGCAGCTGCAGGCGATCGCGCGGGCGCTCGGCGTGACGATCGACGCGCTGCTCGAAGGCGAGCCTCTCGATGAGCGCAGTGCGATCGAGATCGCACTCGAACGAGCGATGAAGGGGCATACCTTCCAGGCGCTGGGGATCGAGCCGTTCCGCATCGCGAAGAGCATGCCGACCGATGCCCTCAGGGCGCTGCTCGCTCTGCACGGCGAGATCGACCGCCTGAAGGACGAGCGGGCCGCCACCCCAGAGGAGGCACGTCGCGCCAACGTCGAGCTGCGCCACCTGATGCGACGCCAGGACAACCATTTCCCCGAGCTCGAGGCGAAGGCCGCTGAGATCCTCGCCGCGGTCGGGCACCCGGGTGGGCCGCTCACGCAGCGCACGGCATCCGAGATCGCGGCCTATCTCGGATTCACGCTGCATTATGCTCCGGACCTGCCTCAGACCACTCGCAGCGTCGCCGACCTCGCGAACGGGCGGCTGTACCTGTCGAGCAGCGTGCCGGCCAAGGGCGATGCGCGCACGGCGGTGCTGCAGGCTCTGTCCAGCCGCATCCTGGGCCACTCCGAACCCCGCAGCTACGCGGAGTTCCTGCGTCAGCGTGTGGAGACGAACTACCTCACCGGGGCCCTGCTGGTGCCGGAGGCGCATGTCGTGCCGGCGCTGAAGGATGCCAAATCGCGCAGGGCGATCTCGATCGAGGATCTGCGCGATGCCTATTCCGTCTCGTACGAGACGGCGGCCCACCGATTCACGAACCTCGCCACCCGTCACCTCGACATCCCCGTGCACTTCCTCAAGGTGCACGAGTCGGGCACCATCACGAAGGCGTATGAGAACGACGACGTGAACTTCCCGACCGATCGTCTGGGGGCGATCGAGGGGCAGATGTGCTGCCGACGCTGGACGAGTCGTGTCGTGTTCGACGAGGACGATCGCTTCAACCCCTACTACCAGTACACCGACACGGGCAACGGCACCTACTGGTGCACGGCGCGCGTCGAGGCGTCGAGCGAGGGGCTGCACTCGGTCAGCGTGGGAGTGCGCTTCGACGACACGAAGTGGTTCGTCGGCCGCGACACCGGGCATCGCGGGGTGTCGAAGCACTCCGTCGAGGTCTGCTGCCGCAGGGCGCCCGCTGACCTCGAGGAGCGGTGGCGTGAGAACTCCTGGCCCAACGTGAAGACCCCGCGCACCCTGCTGGCCACGCTGCCGACCGGTTCGTTCCCCGGCGTGGACACGACCGACGTCTACGAGTTCCTCGACGCCCACGCCCCTCGCTGAGCGATCTCAGGCGGCGTTCCAGCGCAGGCGGGCGACGGTGGCGAACTCCGCATGCACGGCGTGCGCGTCGCTCACGGGGAACAGCGTGATGAGCAGCGGGGGCGAGTCCGCTGCGGCGGCGACCGCGTAGGCCAGGGCGGCGTCCCCGTGCGGCCGGCTGAGTCCGAGATGCGTGCTCCGGCCGTCGACGGTCATCGTCGCGGATGCTGCGGCGTGCGTGAGGATGCCGTCCGCGGCGGCCCTCGCCCTCTCGAGCAGGGTGCGGCCGTGCTGCCAGGGGAGGAACGCGTCGGGGGAGAGGTCGCACGCGGCCGCGAGCGTGCCGCCGATCCACCGATCGCGTTTGAATCCGTACGGTGTCTCGATGAGCGAGAGCAGGTAGCCGTAGCAGTGCAGGAGGCCGGCGTTGCCGATCGGCCACGCCGCCTCGATGCCGGCCCGACGGTGCAGCTCGACGAACAGGGACCGTGAGATCACCGGGGCGCCGACGTTCTCATCGATCACCGTCGACAGCCCCCAGGCGTCGAAGCGAGCCTGTGCGCGGTCGTCGTCGATCGACGCCGCGAGCCAGGGGAGGCCGTCGATCGCGGCGCTCGCGGCGTCTGGTGAATCGTGCTGCGCACGCCTCGCGGCGGTCAGGAGGACGTCGAGTTCGGACACGGCGTTCACGCTACAAGATCAGTGTGGACGGATTGTTCACACGCCGTTCACACGATCGGGACCTTCTGTCCACAATCGCTGTACATGCTGGACGAAGCGTCCGCACGAACCGATGGCGGATGCGGAAAGAACTCCGTGAACTCCATCCTCCTCTTCGACTTCGACGGCACGATCGCGCTCGGTGACGGTCCGGTGCTGGCCTATGCCGCGCAGGTGGCTGCCGCGCTCGGCGACAGGGACGGGTTCGTCGACGGCATCCGCGAGACGCTCTCTGCGGCAGACGGCGGGGCGCTCGACGGCTACGACGCGGTGCGTCGAGCAGCCACCGCACGGGGCGCGGACTCCCGGCTCCTCAGTGCCGCGTACCTCGCGAGCCGCGCTGAGCTCGCGACCGCGGCGGCGCCGATCTCGGCTCCCGCCGGTCTCGCCGACTTCCTCGCCGCGGCGGCTGCTTCCGCCGAGCGCGTGCTCGTCACCAACGCGCCGGCGATCCGCATCGACGAGGCGCTCGAGGCGCTCGGTCTGACGGGGCTGTTCGATCGCATCGTCACGAGCGCCCGCAAGCCCGCGGGCCTGGTCGCCTTTCTCGCTGCCCTTCCTGACGATGCTCGCGTGCTGAGCATCGGGGACATCTGGCACAACGATCTGGCTCCGGCCCACGCACGTGGTCACGCGACCGCGCTGATCGGCGGCTTCCCAGACGGGGAAGCGACTCCCACCTATCGCGCTGCCGACTTCGCGACGCTGATCCCTCAGCTCGACGCCTGGCTGCGCCACGAACCCGCACCTGTCCCTGCCCTCACCTCTCCCACCCCCATCGAAGGATGATCATGCGTACCTCTCCCTTCCGCCGCACCACTGCGAGCCTCGTCGCCGCAGGAGCGCTGCTGACCGTCGTGCTCGCGGGCTGCTCGAGCAGCACTGCCGCGCCCGAGGACTCGGCGGCACCCGCACCGGACCCCGATTCGCTCGTGCTCGCCCTCGTGCCGTCACAGGACCAGGACGGACTCGTCGAGACCGCCGCACCGCTCACCGACTACCTCACGGAGGAGCTCGGCATCGAGGTCACCGGGGTCGTCTCGAAGGACTACCAGGCGGCCGTCGAGGCGATGGGCGCGGGTCAGGCCCAGATCGGGTTCCTGCCGTCGCTGCAGCTGTGGCAGGCGAACGACATGTACGACGCGTCGGTGGTGCTGCAGACCGAGCGCAACGGCAACATCACCTACCCCGCCCAGTTCATGACCAACGACCCCGACAAGTACTGCGACGACGAGCCGGTCGAGCGTGATGGGATGCTGTTCTGCAACGGCGCCGACGCGATGACCGGCCCTGCGGGGCTCGACAGCATCGGCAAGGTCGAGGGCGCCAAGGTCGCGGTGCTCGGCCCCGGCTCGCCCGCGGGGTACATCTATCCGATCCTGGCTCTGCAGGAGGCGGGCCTGGACACCGACACCGACATCCAGCAGATCCCGGTGACGGCCAACGACGCCTCGGTGCTGGCCGTCTACAACGGCGACGCCGAGGTCGGCTTCAGCTTCTGGGACGCCCGCACCATCGTGCAGAAGGACACTCCCGACGTCGGGGAGAAGGTCGTCGTGTTCGCGATGACGGAGGAGATCCCGAACGACGGCGTCGCCGTGTCGTCCGACCTCTCGCCTGAACTCCAGGACCGCATCACGAAGGCGCTCGAAGACTTCTCGAACACCGAAGAGGGGTCGGAGATCCTCACCAGCATCTACTCGATCACCAAGCTCGCACCGGCCGATCCCGACTCGCTCGATGTCGTGGCCCGCGCCGCCCAGGCTCTGGGGCTGCAGTAAGTTGTCGGATCTCATCCCGACCGTGGACGTCGCAGCTCAGGCTGCGGCGTCCACGCCGTGGTCGATCCGTCTCGACGATGTCACGGTGCGCTATCCCAACGGGACCGTCGGTCTGAATCGGGTGTCGCTCGACATCGCGGCGGGCGAGATGGTGGTGGTCGTGGGGCTCTCGGGCTCGGGCAAGTCCACACTCATCCGCACCATCAACGGCCTGGTGCCGGTGACCAGCGGCACGCTCGACGTCGGCGAGCACCGGGTCAGCGATGCCTCTGCGCGCACGCTGCGACGGCTCCGCGGCGACATCGGCATGGTCTTCCAGGGGTTCAACCTGGCCGGTCGTGCGAGCGTGCTGCAGAACGTTCTGGTCGGGCGTCTCGCGCACACCCCGCTGTGGCGCACGCTGCTCGGCGCATACCCCGAAGCCGACAGGCAGCTCGCGTATCACGCACTCGACCGCGTCGGCATCCTGCAGAAGCTGCACTCGCGGGCCGCGGACCTCTCGGGCGGTCAGCAACAGCGAGTCGCGATCGCGCGGGCACTCGCGCAGGAGCCGCGCATCGTGCTCGCCGACGAACCGGTCGCGAGTCTCGACCCGCCGACCGCGCACGGAGTGATGAACGACCTGCGACGCATCAACCGCGATCTCGGCATCACGGTGCTCGTGAATCTGCATCTGCTCGACCTCGCCCGTGAGTACGGCGCGCGGATGATCGGCATGCGCGCGGGAGAGGTCGTCTACGACGGCCCTGCGACCGGCGCGACGGATGCCGATTTCGAGGCCATCTACGGACGCTCGCTCACCCCGGAAGACCGGTTGGACGCATGACGCACGTCACTGCGTCGGCGACCCCGACGCGAACACCTCTCGATGTGCCCGCGCGCCCGCGTGGCGCGTGGAAGGCGCCGGTCATCGCGGCGGCCGTCGTCGCCGTCACAGTCGTCATGTGTCTGCCCGGAATCGGGATCGGCGTCGACCTCGCGGCGATCGCGCGCAACTGGCAGAACGGCGCTGACAAGATCGTCAAGCTCCTGATGCCCGACTGGAGCTTCTTCCCGCGCACGCTGCCGCCGCTCGTCGAGACGCTGCAGATGGCGGTGATCGCCACGGCGATCGGGGCCGTGATCTCGCTGCCGCTCAGCTTCTGGGCGGCGCGCGCGACCAACCCGAACGCCCCGGCGCGCATCGCGGTGCGCGGGCTGCTCAACGTCATCCGCAGCGTTCCCGACCTGCTGTATGCCGCGATCCTCGTGGCGATGGTCGGCGTGGGAGCCCTTCCCGGCATCCTGGCGCTGCTTCTCTTCAACGTCGGCATCATCGTGAAGCTGGTCTCGGAGGCGATCGACACGAACGATCGGGGTCCTCTCGAAGCGGGCCGAGCCGTCGGCGCGACTCAGGCGAAGATCAATCGCACACTGGCGCTGCCCGACGCCTGGCCCGCGTTCGCCAACCAGACGCTCTACGTGTTCGAGCTGAACGTGCGCGCCTCGACCGTGCTGGGACTCGTCGGCGCGGGCGGCATGGGACTGCTCATCGATGCCGTGCGCACGTTCTATCGGTACGACCAGCTCTCGCTCATCATCCTGGAGATCCTCATCGTGGTCATCGTGATCGACCTCGTCTCCGACGCGATCCGCCGGAGGCTCGTATGACCACCACCGTGCTCGCCCCGCCCGCGACCGATCAGACGATCCCGCAGAGGCCCCGCCGGCCGTGGCTCGTGGCCTCCTGGATCATCGTCACCGGCATCGTCGTGCTGGCCTTCTGGTCGATCGACATCAACTGGGGCCGGCTGGTCGATCTCCCCTCCGAGATCGTGCGGTACACGGTGCTGATGTTCGGCGATCCGAACTGGGAGAAGCTGCCCGAGGCGCTGTGGCAGACCTGGCGAAGCATCGAGATGGCGTGGGTCGGCACGATCCTCGGCATCCTGCTCGCGACACCGCTGAGCCTCGTCGCCGCCCGCGGCTTCGGTCCCGCCTGGCTGCGCGCGCTGCTGCGCGGACTGTTCTCGCTGATCAGGGCGGTGCCCGAGATCATCATCGCGATCGTGATCCTGTCGGTCACCGGTCTCACCCCTTTCACGGGTGCGCTCGCGCTGGCGATCAACGGGATCGGCACGCTCGGCAAATGGGGCTACGAGGCGGTCGAGGCCGTGCCCCGCGGGCCCATCGAGGCCGCTCGCGCAGCCGGCGGCGGCACACTGCAGGTGCTGCGCTGGGGTGTCTGGCCGCAGGCGGAGCCCACATTCTGGTCATTCTGGCTCTATCGCTTCGAGATCAACGTGCGGTCGTCGGCCGTGCTCGGTCTGATCGGCGTCGGCGGAATCGGTGACATGCTGACCTCGTACACGCAGTACCGTGAGTGGTCGACGGTGGGCGTGCTGCTCATCGTGGTCGTCGTCGTGACGATGCTGGTCGACGGGGCATCCGGAGCCATCCGCCGCCGCATCATGGAGGGAGCCCGAGCCCGTGTTCTCTCCTAGTGCGCCGCCCACCGCCCGCATCGCCTCGGTGCTGAACACTCTGCAGCCGGCAGAGCGCCGCGTCGCGGAGCTGATCGTCGAGTCCGCCGACGAGGTCGTGGAATGGACGGCACAGGAGCTCGCCGATCGCGCCCGTGTCGGACGTGCGACAGTCGTGCGCGCGTGCCAGAGCTTCGGGTACCGCGGGTATCCGCAGCTGCGCGTCGCGCTCGCCGCAGAGCTCGGCGGCGGCGCAGACTCGGCGATCGATCACGGTCCCGGCGTGCTCGGGCGCATGCGGGGCGAGATCGACCGTCTCGCGGCATCCCTCCCGGCGCTCGCGAGCCTGCTCGAGGCCGACGCGGTGAGCGAGGCCGTGCGTCTGGCGGCATCCGCGCGACGTCTGCTCGTGCTCGCGAACGGGCTGTCGTCGCCCATCGCCAGCGACCTGGCCATGCGGCTCACGGCCTCGGGCAGGTCCGCGGAGTTCATCGCGGATGCGATCGCCCAGCAGATCGCCGCGCGGCACCTCACGCCCGACGACGTCTGCCTCATCGTGAGCGGGTCAGGCGCCAACGAGGCGAGCCTGCGTGTCGCGACCGCGGCCGCCCGGGGCGGTGCGACCGTCATCGCGCTCACGTCCTTCGCCTCGTCGGCGCTGACCGAGGCGGCGACGCTGTCGCTCGTGATCGCGCCGACCGGAGTGAGCTTCCGCGATGAGCTGGAGCACACCTCGCGCGTGGCCTACCTCGTGTTCGCGGAGGTGTTCGCCGCCGCCGTGACCACGGAGCGGGGTGCGGATGCCGTCACGGCGCGTGCCCACGCGCTCGAGGTCGTCTCGGACAATCTCGGCGAGGGCGCGTGACGCGCCGCGCGGCTCACCGTCGGGCGTGAGACCCGCTTCTCGGGGCGAGACCCATGTGTAGGACGTGGGTCTCGTGCTGGAAAGGCGGTGTCGCTGGGCGGCGGCAGGGTGCTTCCGGCGAGACCCGTTTCGCGGGGCGAGACCCGCTTCTCGCGGGGCGAGACCCACATCGCGAGGTGAGACCCATGTGTAGGACGTGGGTCTCGTGCCGGAAAGGTGGTGTCGCTGGGCGGCGGCGGGGTGCTTCCGGTGAGACCCGTTTCGCGGGGTGAGACCCATGTGTACGGCGTGGGTCTCGTGCTGGAAAGGCGGTGTCGCTGGGCGGCGGCGGGGTGCTTCCGGCGAGACCCACATCGCAGCACGAGACCCCCGTGCGGGACGTGGGTTTCGTGCCGGAAAGGTGGTCTCCTGTGGGGTTACGGTCACGGAGGTGGGCGCGGCGGACAGCTAGTCCCGCGCCGTCTGCAGCAGAGTCCACAGCTCGGCGCGTGCCGGGAAGGTCGACAGGTCGACGCCGAGGATCGCTCCGGCCTGCGTGATGCGCGACCGCAGGGTGTGGCGGTGCACTCCGAGGGCCGCCGCGGCGGGGTCGGCCTTGGCGTCGTGCTCGAGCCAGGTGCGCAGCGAGCGTTCGAGGTCGCCGCCCGAGCGCGCGTCGTGGTCGCGCAGGGGAGCGAGCCGCGACTCGGCGACCAGACGTGCCTCATCCGTCGCGAGCGCGCTGAAGATGCTGGAGCCCGCTGCATCGGCGAAGTGGAAGACCCCGGCGCCGGACTGCTGCCGCAACGCCGCGAGAGCCTGTGCGTGCGCGCGGGAGAACGCATCGTACGATTCGGAGCTCGAGGCTCCGATGCGGATGCCGAAACGCACGGCGACCTCGTCGAGCAGCGTGTCGTCGCTCGTCGACAGACACAGGACGACGCCCTCCGCCGACTCGGCGAGGAAGCTGGCGGTGCCGTGCTCGGCGCGGCGCCGTTCCCACCAGTCGACGAACGGGCCGGCCGGGGCGTCTGCGGCGATCGCCACCACGACGGGCGCCGACGGCATGCCTCCGAGCACCTTGCGGGCCAACGACGGGTCATCGTCCTGCAGAGAGCTCAGCAGCTGCGAGTGCAGCCGGCGCTTGCTGCGGGCGAGCTGGTCGCTCTGTTCGAGTGCGAGTCCGGCCATCGCGATCACCGATGTCACGACGGTGCGGGCCTCGGCATCCAGCGCGTCGGCGGCCAAGGCGATCACGCCGCGCAGGTGGCCGCCGCGCCCGACCGTGAAGAGCGTGAAGGTCTGCTCGTCGATCGTCAGCGACTGCCCTGCTTCGAGGCCGCGGGTGAGGATCTCGGTGACGCGCTCGCCGAGCGCGGTCAGCCGACCCGCGTTCACGGCCGATCGGGGGTGCGACAGCTGCAGGGCGCCGGATGCGTCGTACATCCCGGCCCACACCCCGAGGCGGCGGCCGAGCTCGGCGACGGTCGCGTCGAGTCCTCGCGGGCGCAGCGCAGCCAGTGCCAGAGCGCGCTGGGTGTCGAGCGCCCAGGATCTGCGGGCGTAGGCCTGCGCGGCTATGGCTTCGGAGTGCGCGCGCGCGACGGCGATGAACGGCGTGCGATAGGGCACCTCGAACAGCGGGATGCCGCGTCGCGCGCACTCGAGGATCAGCTCGTCGGGGATCGCGGCGCGATGCACGTCGGTGCCGAAGCCGAGGCCGAGCACGCCCCGATCTGCGAGGCGCCCCACGTACACGTCGACATCGATGCCGGCGTCGAACTGCGTGCCGGTGGTCAGCAACGCGAGGTCTTCGGCGAGGAACGGCGTGGGGTCGGCGAGGTCTGAGCTGTGCACCCAGCGCAGCGGGCGGTCGAGCGCGCCCTCAGAAAGCTCGTCCTCCGATGAGATCAGGCCGAGCCCGAGGTCGCGGCGTCGGAAGAGAGCGCGCAGCGTGGGCTGCTCGGTGTCATCCATGTCCGACGCTTCCTGTCTGTCGTCGCCCGTCGTTGTACTGACTGGCGTCTCTCGGTTCAAGATTGTACATCCGGGCGAATGCATCGACCGCGGATGCAGTCGTACGCTCGCGAACATGGCACTCCTCGACACCGCAGCTGTTGCAGTTCCCCTCGGCGGACCCGAGCTCCCTCAGGAGCGACGCCTCGTCACCGAGCTTCCCGGACCTCGGTCGGCGGAGATCCTCGCCCGAAAGGCCGCAGCGGTCCCCGCAGGCGTCGGTCACACCGTGCCCGTCGCGACCGTGGCCGCGGGTGGGGGCGTCGTCGTCGACGCCGACGGCAACTCGCTCATCGACCTGGGCTCGGGCATCGCCGTGACCACGGTGGGCAACTCGCACCCGAAGATCGCCGCTGCCGTCGCCGCACAGGCCGCGCAGTTCACCCACACCTGCTTCATGATCTCGCCGTACGAGTCGTACATCGAGGTCGCAGAGGCGCTGAACCGCATCACCCCTGGCGACTTCGAGAAGAAGACCGCCCTGTTCAACTCCGGCGCCGAGGCCGTGGAGAACGCGGTCAAGATCGCCCGCAAGCACACCGGGCGCCAGGCGGTCGTGGCCTTCGATCACGGCTACCACGGCCGCACGAACCTGACCATGGCGCTGACCGCCAAGTCGATGCCGTACAAGAGCGGCTTCGGTCCGTTCGCCCCCGAGGTGTACCGCGCGGCGATGTCGTACCCGTTCCGCGACGGACTCGACGGCGTCGAGGCCGCGGCGCGCACGATCCTGCAGCTCGAGAAGCAGATCGGCGCCGACAACCTGGCCGCCGTGATCATCGAGCCGATCCAGGGCGAGGGCGGGTTCATCGTCCCGGCCGACGGCTTCCTGCCGGCGATCGCCTCCTGGTGCCGCGCGAACGGCGTCGTCTTCATCGCCGATGAGGTGCAGACCGGCTTCGCGCGCACCGGACACATGTTCGCGAGCGAGATCTTCGGCATCGAGCCCGACCTCATCACCACGGCCAAGGGCATCGCGGGCGGCCTGCCTCTCGCGGCCGTCACCGGTCGCGCAGACATCATGGACGCCTCGCACGCCGGCGGCCTCGGCGGCACCTATGGCGGCAACCCGATCGCATGCGCGGCGGCGCTCGCCGCGATCGACGTCTTCGAGAACGACGGCGTGATCGAACGGGCCCGCGAGATCGGCGAGATCCTGACGACGCGGCTCGGAGCCATGCAGGAACAGGATGCCCGCATCGGCGACATCCGCGGCCACGGCGCGATGATCGCGGCAGAGTTCGTCGACCCCGAGACCAAGGCACCCGACGCTGCTCTCACCGCCGCCGTCGCGAAGGCCGCGATCGCCCAGGGAGTGATCGTCCTCACCTGCGGCACCTACGGCAACGTGATCCGCTTCCTCCCGCCGCTGGCGATCGGCGATGACCTGCTGAACGAGGGCCTCGACGTCGTCGCGGCCGCGCTCGCCGCCACCGCGGGCTGACACATCGGCAGTCGCGGTTCGTCCGCTGCTGCCACCACACGTCCGGCCGCGACGAGGATCGGGGGATTTCGAGTCGCGGTCGGCACACCCTTTCCAATGAAGGAGAAGCAGATGGCTGAGATCACTCGCGACGTGCTGATCGTCGGAGCCGGAGCCGCAGGGCTCACGGCGGCGAACGACCTGCGCAAGGCCGGCCTGTCGGTCGCCGTACTCGAAGCACGTGACCGCGTCGGCGGCCGCCTGTGGACCGACGTCATCGACGGCGCCATGCTCGAGATCGGCGGCCAGTGGGTCTCGCCCGACCAGGACGCGTTGAAGGACACGATCGAAGAGCTGGGGCTCGAGACCTACAGCCGGTATCGCGAGGGCGACAGCGTCTACGTCGGACCCGACGGGCAGACGCACCGGTTCACCGGAGAGATGTTCCCGGTGTCGGCCGAGACCGAAGCCGTGATCGCCGAGATCACTGAGCGCCTCGACGCCATGGTCGCCGAGATCGACCCCGACCGCCCGTGGGAGCATCCGCTGGCGAAGGAGTGGGACTCGGTCACGTGGGACGCGTGGCTGCGGGTGCAGACCGACGACGACGAAGCCGTGCGCAACCTCGCCTTCGCGACCGGCTCTGCGATGCTCACCAAGCCCACGCACTCGTTCTCACTGCTGCAGTCCCTGCTCATGGCGGCATCCGCCGGTTCGTACTCGAACCTCGTCGACGCCGACTTCATCCTCGACAAGCGCGTGGTCGGCGGCCTGCAGAAGGTGCCGCTGCTGCTCGCCGAGCGTCTGGGCGACGACGTCATCCTGAACCAGCCCGTGCGCTCGCTCGAGTGGAGCGCCGACGGCGTGACCGCGACGACCGACGACACCACCGTGCGCGCCCGGTTCGCGATCCTGGCGCATGCTCCCGTGCTCTACAGCCGCATCGCGTTCGTGCCGCCGCTGCCCCGACGCCAGCACCAGATGCACCAGCACCTCTCGATGGGATTCGTCATCAAGGTGCACGCCGTCTACGAGCGTCCGTTCTGGCGTGAGCAGGGCCTCAGCGGCACCGCGTTCAGCCCGTACGAGCTCGCGCACGAGGCCTACGACAACACCAACCACGGCGACGAGCGCGGCACCCTGGTCGGCTTCGTCAGCGACCAGAACGCCGACGACCTGTTCACGCTCTCGGCTGAGGAGCGCAAGGAGCGCATCCTCGAATCCCTCTCGCACTACTACGGACCCGAGGCGAAGAACCCGGTCGTCTACTACGAGAGCGACTGGGGCACCGAGGAGTGGACCCGCGGAGCATATGCGGCGAGCTTCGACATGGGCGGACTCCACCGCTACGGCGCCG
Source organism: Microbacterium hydrocarbonoxydans (assembly GCF_904831005.1). Lineage (NCBI taxonomy): Bacteria > Bacillati > Actinomycetota > Actinomycetes > Micrococcales > Microbacteriaceae > Microbacterium > Microbacterium hydrocarbonoxydans. The sequence goes on from NZ_LR882982.1 coordinate 3,514,498, forward strand.
ACCTCCGCTCGGCCGTCGGCCCGATCCACTTCGCGTGCAGCGACATGGCGGGCGCCGGCTACCAGCACGTCGACGGTGCGATCCGCATGGGTCACCTCGTCGCCTCGAACATCGTCGACGCCACCCGCGCCGCCGGCGACACCGCCGAGGTCGGCTGATGACCGGCGCGGTCGTCGTCGGCTATACGGCGACGGATGCAGGAGCGGATGCCGCTGCCCTCGGCGCCCGGCTCGCCCGCAGCCTCGGAGCGGTGCTGCACCTCGTGATCGTGCTGCCCTCGGAGGGCACGCGCAGTGCGGCTGTCCCTCCCGAGCGGGCGTATGAGGATCACATCCGCCGGCAGGCGAAGGAGTGGCTCGAGGATGCCGTCGTCCGTCTGCCGCAGGAGCTCACCCGCACGGGGCATGTGCGGTTCGGCGAGTCCTTCGCAGAAGGGCTGATCGCCGCGGGCGAGGAGTTCGACGCCAGGCTGATCGTCATCGGCACCGCCGGCGGCAGCATCTTCGGCCGTCATCGTCTCGGCAGCGTCGCGTCGGAGCTGCTGCATTCGTCGACCATCCCCGTCGCGCTCGCTCCCGCCGGCACGGCCGAGCAGGACGACCACGTGCTCCCGCGGGTGACGGCGGCGGTCGGCAACCGCGCCGGCGCCGACAACCTGCTCGACGAGGCCGCCGCGATCGCGACCGAGTCGCGCGTCGGTCTGCGCCTCGTCTCGCTCGTGCCGTTCGATGTGCCGCCCGGGCTCGACACCGGCGCCATCCGGGTGGTCGGCGACGCGCACGCCAACGACGTGCTCGAGGTGGCGAAGAGCCTGCTGCCCGAAGACCTGAAGGCCGAGGTCGAAGAGGCTCCCGGCGACACCGTCGAAGACGCCGTCTCGAACCTCTCGTGGCTGCCCGGCGAGGTCGTCCTCGTCGGCTCCAGCCGTCTGGCGCAGCCGCGCCGCCTGTTCCTGGGCTCGACCGCAGCGAAGATGCTGCACGAACTGCCCGTCCCCATGATCGTCGTCCCGCGCACCCGCGCCGAAGCAGGAGTCCGCTGATGAGCAGCACCAACCGGGCAACGGAGCCCGCCTCCGGCGTGACGACCGGCATCTCGCAGAAGGGCCTGAGCGCGGGCGCCGTCGGAGTGCTCGGAGCCGTCGTCATCGGCGTCTCCACGATCGCCCCGGCCTACACCCTCACCGCATCGCTCGGCCCGACCGTCGCAGTCGTCGGCACCCAGGTGCCCGCGATCATGCTCGTCGGTTTCATCCCCATGCTCCTGACCGCCTTCGGCTATCGCGAGCTCAACCGCATGATGCCCGACTCCGGCACCTCGTTCACGTGGGGCGTGCGCGCCTTCGGGCCGTGGATCGGCTGGATGACGGGCTGGGGCCTGATCGCCGCGACCGTCATCGTGCTGTCGAACCTCGCCGGCATCGCGGTCGAGTTCCTCTTCCTGCTCATCGCCCAGCTGAGCGGGAACCCCGAGATCGCCGACCTGGCGTTCAACCCGATCATCAACGTGGTCGTGTGCCTGCTCTTCATGCTCGGGGCGACCCTCGTGTCGTACCGCGACATGCAGACCACGCAGAAGTTCCAGTACATCCTGGTCGGCTTCCAGGTGCTCGTGCTCGTGGTCTTCGCGACCGTCGCGATCATCAAGGCCGTCTCGGGCGATGCGCCCGAGCCCACGCCCTTCTCGTGGTCGTGGTTCAACCCGTTCGAGGTGCCGTCCTTCAGCGCCTTCGCCGCAGGACTCTCGCTGTCGATCTTCATCTTCTGGGGCTGGGACGTCGTCCTGACCATGAACGAGGAGACGAAGGACCCGGCGAAGACCCCGGGGCGCGCCGCGATGGTCACCGTCGTGGTCGTCGTCGCCCTCTACCTGCTGCTCGCGATCGGACTCATCATGTTCGCGGGCGTCGGCACGGGGGACTACGGGCTCGCGAACGAGGACATCTCGGCCAACGTGTTCTTCGCCCTGTCGGATCCGATCCTCGGACCGCTCGCCTTCCTGGTGTCGCTCGCGGTGCTGTCGAGCTCGGCGGCCTCGCTGCAGTCGACCGCCGTCGGCCCTGCGCGCACGCTGCTGGCGATGGGTCACTACGGTGCTCTGCCGAAGAAGTTCGCACGGGTCAGCCCGCGGTTCTTCACCCCGGGCTACTCGACGATCGTCTCGGCCGTGGTCGCATCCGTCTTCTACGCCGTGATGCGCCTCGTCAGCGAGAACGTGCTCACCGACACGATCCTGTCGCTCGGCATGATGATCTGCTTCTACTACGGACTCACCGCGTTCGCGTGCGTCTGGTACTTCCGCAAGCAGTGGTTCGACTCGGCCAGGAGCTTCTTCTTCACGTTCCTGTTCCCGCTCGTCGGCGGTGCGATCCTCGCCGTGCTGTTCGTCACGACGCTCATCGACTCGATGGACCCCGCGTACGGCAGCGGGTCGAACATCGGAGGCCTCGGACTCGTCTTCGTCCTCGGCGTCGGCATCATCGTGATCGGCATCATCATCATGATCTGGCAGTCCATCAAGCGCCCGGCGTTCTTCCGCGGCGAGACGCTCAGCATGGATGCTCCCGCGAGCACCCGCAGGCGCTGACCGCATCCCCGGCATCCGCATCCCTCCTCCCACAGAAAGAGATTCCATGAGCACTCAGACCGAGCAGGCGCTGCTCGACAGCATCCCCACCGGCCTCTTCATCGGCGGAGAGTGGATCGACGGCGAGACCGGAGCCACGTTCGACGTCAAAGACCCCGCGACCGGTGCCGTCATCCGCACGATCGCCGACGCGACACCGGCCGACGGCATCCGCGCCCTGGATGCGGCCGTGGCCGCGCAGGACGAGTGGGCGGCGACCGCCCCCCGCACCCGCAGCGAGATCCTGCGCCGGGCGTTCGACCTCGTGCAGGAGCACAAGGAAGACCTCGCGCTGCTGATGACGCTCGAGATGGGCAAGCCGCTCGCCGAGGCGCGTGGCGAGGTCGCCTACGGGGGCGAGTTCCTCCGCTGGTTCAGCGAGGAGGCCGTGCGCATCAGCGGTCGCTACGGCATCAACCCCGAGGGCACGGGCCACATGGTCGTCTCGCAGCGTCCGGTCGGCCCGTCGTTCTTCGTGACGCCGTGGAACTTCCCGTTCGCGATGGCCACCCGCAAGATCGCTCCCGCCCTCGCCGCCGGGTGCACTGTGGTCATCAAGCCCCCGGCACTCACGCCGCTGACCACGATGTTCTTCACCTCGCTGCTCGAGAAGGCGGGGCTCCCCGCCGGCGTCGTCAATGTCGTGCAGACCTCGAAGTCGTCGGCACTGTCGGCCCCGATCATCGCCGACCCGCGCCTGCGCAAGCTGTCGTTCACCGGCTCGACCGAGGTGGGCCGCAAGCTCATCGCCCAGGCCGCCGAGGGCGTGCTGCGGGTGTCGATGGAGCTCGGCGGAAACGCACCGTTCGTCGTGTTCGACGATGCCGACCTCGACAAGGCCGTCGACGGCGCGCTGGCCGCGAAGTTCCGCAACATCGGACAGGCGTGCACCGCGGCCAACCGCTTCATCGTGCACAAGGACGTCGCGGGCGAGTTCGCCAAGCGGGTCACGGACCGCGTGAACGCGATGAAGATCGGCCGCGGTACGGAGGAGGGCGTCGCGATCGGGCCGCTCATCGACGAGGATGCCGTCGCGAAGGCCGGCGAGCTGGTCGATGACGCCGTCGAACGCGGAGCGACGCTTCTCGCGGGCGGCAAGGCACTCGAGGGCACGGGCACGTTCTACGAGCCGACCGTGCTCACCGACGTCGTGGCCGGCTCGGCGATCCTGCGCGAGGAGATCTTCGGACCCGTGCTCGCGATCGCGACGTTCGAGACCGAGGACGAGGCCGTGCGTCTCGCGAACGACACCGAGTACGGGCTCGTCTCGTACGTGTTCACCGAGAACCTGCAGCGCGGACAGCGCATGATCGACAGGCTCGAGACCGGCATGATGGGTCTCAACGTGGGCGTGGTGTCCAACGCCGCAGCGCCGTTCGGCGGCGTCAAGCAGTCCGGCGTCGGACGCGAGGGCGGGCTCGAGGGCATCCACGAGTACCTGTCCACCAAGTACACGCTGATCCCGGTCTCCTGACCCCATGTCGGTCGTCGATCGAGCGGAGCGGGACGAAACGCGCTCACCACGTTTCGTCTCGGGGCTTCGCTCCTCGCTCAACGACCGGGAACCGAATGAGAGGACGAACATCATGACCGAGTACGCCGTCATCAACCCCGCCACAGGAGAGACGCTGGCGTCTTTCGACACGTTCACGGATGCTCAGATCGAGGAGGCGGTCGCAGCCGCCGACGAGGCGCACCGCGAATGGTCCCGGTCCTCGACCGTGGCCGAGCGCGCAGCACTCCTCCGTCGCGCGGCCGAACTGCACCGCGAGCGTCGCGAGGAGCTCGCCGATGTGTTCGTGCGCGAGATGGGCAAGCCGCGCGAGGCCGCACTCGGAGAGGTCGACTTCGCCGCCGACATCGCCGAGTACTACGCCGACCAGGCCGAGGCGATCATGGCCGACCAGCCGATCGCGATCCTCGGTGAGGGCTCGGCGATCGTGCGTCGTTCGTCGCTGGGCCCGCTCGTGGGCATCATGCCGTGGAACTTCCCGGCTTACCAGATCGTGCGTTTCGCCGCGCCGAACCTGATCGTCGGCAACACGATCCTGCTCAAGCCGGCTCCGCAGTGTCCCGAGTCGTCGACCGCGATCGAGGCGATCTATCACGACGCCGGATTCCCGAAGGGCGCGTACCAGAACGTCCTCGCCACGAACGAGCAGATCGCCGACATGATCGCCGACCCGCGCGTGCAGGGCGTCTCGCTCACCGGCTCCGAGCGCGCGGGCGCGGCCGTCGCCGAGATCGCCGGACGCAACCTCAAGAAGGTCGCGCTCGAGCTCGGAGGGTCTGACCCGTTCATCGTGCTCTCGACCGACGACCTCGACGCCACCGTGCAGGCGGGCGTCGACGCGCGTCTCGACAACAACGGCCAGGCGTGCAACGGCGCGAAGCGGTTCATCATCGTCGACGAGCTGTACGAAGCCTTCGTCGAGAAGTTCACGGCGGCCATGGCTGCGGTGCAGGCGACCGACCCGACGCTCGACGACACCGTGCTCGGCCCGGTCTCGTCCGAGACGGCGGCCGAGAACCTGCAGAAGCAGATCGACCAGGCCGTCGAGCAGGGCGCGACGCTGCTCACCGGCGGCACACGCGACGGCGCGTTCTTCGCTCCGACCGTGCTCGCCGACGTGACGCCCGACATGAACGTCTACCGCGAGGAGCTCTTCGGCCCCGCGGCGGTCGTCTACCGCGCCGCCGACGAAGACGCGGCTGTCGCCCTCGCGAATGACACGACCTTCGGACTCGGCTCGTACGTCTTCACCACCGATGCCGAGCAGGCCGAGCGCGTCGCCGACAACATCGAGGCTGGCATGGTCTACGTCAACCTGGTGCTGGCCGACAGCCCCGAGCTGCCGTTCGGCGGCATCAAGCGCAGCGGCACCTCACGCGAGCTGGGACACCTCGCCGCCGACGAGTTCGTCAACAAGAAGCTGATCCGCATCGGCTGAGCGACCGCGCATGCAGGTGCATGCCGAAATCACGGATGCAGGGCCGGAACAGGTTTTCCGGCCCTGCATCCGTGTTCCGGGCATGCAGGTGCGCGCCGGGCATGCGTGTCTGCCGGGCGAGGGCGGGGACAGCGGTCAGTCCGTCGTCTGACCGAGGTACGCGAGCACGGCGAGCACCCGTCGGTTGACGCCCGAGCCCGACGCGACCCCGAGCTTCGTGAAGATCGTGTTGATGTGCTTCTCGACGCCGCTCTGGCTCACGAACAGCCGCTCGGCGATCGCCGCATTGCTGTGTCCCTCGGCGATCAGCTCGAGCACCGCGGCTTCGCGCTCGCTGAGTTCCGCCATTCGAGGGTCAGGTCCTGCGCGGTCGGCGATCAGACGCCGGATCACCTCGGGGTCGAAAGCCACACCGCCCTCGGCCACCCGCACGATCGCGTCGAGGAACCCGGCGATGTCCGAGATGCGGTCCTTGAGCAGATAGCCGACGCCGCCGCGCCCGTCGAGCAGCTCGCTCGCGTAGCGTCGCTCGACATGCTGCGAGAGCACGAGCACGGCGACCCGCGGATGCTTCTCCCTGATGCCGAGGGCCGCGCGGATGCCCTCATCGACGAAGTCCGGCGGCATCCGCACATCGACGATCACCAGATCCGGTTCGTCTGCGGCCAGCGCCGCCATGAGCGCCTCGGCATCGGCGACGGAGGCGCTCACCTCGTGGCCCTCGGCGACCAGGAGCTGCACGATGCCCTCGCGCAGCAGGGTCGAGTCCTCGGCGATGGCTATCCGCACGGGATCACGGCCTCGATCACGGTGGGTCCGCCTGCGGGGCTGTGCACGTGCAGTCTGCCGTCGCGCGCGGCCACGCGGGAGGCGATTCCCGACAGGCCGGTGCCCGCGGCATCCGCCCCGCCGACCCCGTCGTCCTCGACCGTCACGGTGAGATTTGCGGACCCGGTGCGGACCCGGATGCTGATGGCGCTCGCACTCGCGTGCTTGATGGCGTTGGTGACGGCCTCGCTCGCCACGAAGTACGCGGCCGTCTCTGCGGCCCGATCGGTCACGACCGAGCCATCGACCTCGAGGTTCACCGGCATCGCGACGCGGTCGCGCAGCGCTTCGAGCGCGGCCGTGAGACCGTCGCGTTGCAGCATCTCGGGATACGTCCGCCAGGCCACATCACGCAGGTCGTCGAGGATGTGCTGGGTCTCGCCCCGCGCACCGCTCAGCAGACGTCGAGCCTCTTCCGGCTCCGCCCGTTCGACCCGGGCCAGCAGAATCGACAGCGCCACCACCCGCTGCTGGACTCCGTCATGGATGTCGCGCTCGATGCGCCGACGTTCGGCATCCACCGCCGCGACGACCTCGTCGAGCGTGGTGTGCAGTCGCACGACCTCCTGCGACAGCTCACCGGCGCCCGGCCGCTGGAACGACTGCCACACCCGTCGCTCGAGCCAGGCGATGCCGCCGAGGCCCGAGAGTGCGAGGAAGAGCAGCACGAGGCCGGGGCCGACGAACAGCCCCACCGTCGTCCAGGTGACGCGTCCCGGACGCGCGCTGAACAGCGTGACAGGACCACCGGTCGCCGCAGCGACGAGCATCTGGACGCCGACGACCACGCCCGCGACGATGAGGATGAGGATGCAGAGCACCACGAGCTGCAGCAGCGCCGACACCGCGAGCAGTCCACGAAGGCGAGGTGCGCGAGGGGGAGTGCGACGGGGGATGCCGTCGATCCACGAGAGGCGTGCGGCCACCGAGCGCACCACCGCCGGCGCCGGACGCCGCGGGGCCGTGACCAGGGCGATCAGCGTGGGGACGAGCATGGCGACGCCGGCAGCCGTGCCGCCGAGCATCCGCACCGCATCCCGCACGATCGAGCGCGGCGGCGCCGCAGCGTCGGTGGGGGACGTCATCTCTCCATTGTGCCGCGCGTGGCGGTGATCTCGGTGCCGCCGGCGTCGCGGTGCTCCGAGCCGTGCTCATCTCCCGGGCGCGCCTCCCGCACGTCGTCCGAGTGCGCTCCGCGCGTGCGCTGGCGCACGCGGGCGACCACGAACATCGAGGCTGCGACGACCACGGCGCCGATCACGATCACCTGCAGACCGTCGGCGTACTGCTCGATGTGATGCCACTGCTCGCCGAGCAGGAAGCCGGCCAGCACGAACACCGTGTTCCAGATGGCGCTGCCGGCGGCGGTGAGCAGCGTGAACTTCGCCAGCGGCATGCGCTGGACCCCTGCCGGGATCGAGATCAGACTGCGGAAGATCGGGATCATGCGGCCGAAGAACACGGCCTTCGCGCCGTGCCGCGCGAACCACTCCTCGGTGCGGTCGACGTCGCTCACCTTCATCAGAGGCATCCGATCGACGATGCGGCGCAGGCGTACGGGGCCCAGCCAAGCGCCCAGACCATAGAGCGCGAGAGCGCCGACGACGGACCCGACCGTGGTCCACACCAGCACCTCCCACAGCACGATCGTGCCTTGACTCGCCGTGAAGCCTGCGAGCGGCAGCACGACCTCGCTCGGGATCGGCGGGAACAGGTTCTCGATCGCCACCGCGACCCCGGCGCCGACGCTGCCGAGCGCCTCCATCAGGCCGATCGCCCACTGCGCGAACACGTTCAGGTTGTCAGAGGCATCCATGCTTTCGACGCTACGCAGCGGTGGGGATGCGGTCACTGCGGCTGCCCGTCGTCCACGGTGCGGAAAACCGTAAAGCTGCGCGACACCGCCCTCGACAGATGCGGCGGTTCGCTTCGACATCTGACCGATCCCGGCGCTCGGACCCGGGCGTAGGGTCGAAGCATGGCCACTGTCGCAGCGAACATCGTCAAGACCCTCCGCGCCAACGGGGTCGACCGTGTCTACGGTCTTCCCGGTGACTCCCTCAACGGTTTCACCGACGCGCTCCGCAAGGACGGGAGCATCAGGTGGGTGCACGTCCGCCACGAAGAGTCCGCGGCCTTCGCCGCCGCGGCGGATGCATCGCTGACGGGTGAGCTCGCGGTGGTCGCCGGCTCGTGCGGACCGGGGAACCTGCACCTCATCAACGGACTGTACGACGCGAACCGCTCGCGGGTTCCCGTTCTCGCGATCGCTGCGCACATCCCCACGACCGAGATCGGCACCGGGTACTTCCAGGAGACGCATCCGCAGGAGCTGTTCCGCGAATGCAGCGTGTACGTCGAGTACGTCGCCGACCCCCAGCAGATGCCGCGTCTCCTCGAGATCGCCATGCGCGCCGCGATCGAGCAGCGCGGAGTCGCCGTGCTCGTGATCCCCGGCGATGTGGCACTGTCCGAGATCGCCGACGACCGCGCCGTCGTCATCGAGCGCACCCGCCCGGTGATCGTGCCGAGCGGAGACGAGCTCGCGCGCGCCGCGACGCTGCTCAACGCCTCGAAGAAGACCACGATCCTCGCCGGGGCGGGTGTCGAGGGGGCGCACGACGAGGTCGTCGCGCTGGCCGACCGGCTCGGCGCGCCGATCGTGCATGCGCTGCGCGGCAAGGAGTTCATCGAGTACGACAACCCGTTCGACGTCGGGATGACGGGTCTGCTCGGCTTCGCATCCGGGTACCGGGCGATGGAGGCGGCCGACACCCTGCTGGTGCTCGGCAGCGACTTCCCGTACGAGCAGTTCTACCCCGAGCACGCCACGACCATCCAGGTCGACATCCGCGGATCGCAGCTGGGCAAGCGGCATCCGCTCGATCTCGGTCTCGTCGGAGACGTGGGGGCGACCGTCACCGCGCTGCTGCCGCGGCTCGCAGAGACGAGCGATCGCGATCACCTCGACGACTCGACCGCGCACTATCGCAAGACGCGCGCGAAGCTCGACGAGCTCGCGACGCCCACCAAGGCGGGGCGACCCATCCACCCGCAGTATCTCGCCCGGCTGCTCGACGAGCAGGCCGCGGATGACGCCATCTTCACCGCCGACGTCGGCTCGCCCACGGTATGGGCGGCACGTTACCTGTCGATGACCGAGGACCGCAGACTCATCGGCTCATTCACGCACGGGTCGATGGCGAATGCGCTGCTGCACGGCATCGGCGCGCAGGTCTCGCATCCCGATCGCCAGGTGGTCGCGCTCGCGGGTGATGGAGGACTCGCGATGATGTTGGGCGAACTGCTCACGCTGACGCAGAACGGACTTCCCGTGAAGACGATCGTGGTGAACAACTCATCGCTGAACTTCGTCGAGCTCGAGATGAAAGCGGCGGGATTCGTGAACTACGGCACGGAGCTGGCGAACCCCAGCTTCGCCGCGATCGCCGAGGCCATGGGCATCTTCGCCCGCCGCGTCGAGAACAGCGAAGACCTTCCGGATGCCGTGCGCGAGGTGCTCGCGCACGACGGCCCCGCTCTGCTCGACGTGGTCACCGAGCGGCAGGAGCTCTCGATGCCGCCGGCGATCGAGGCGGCGCAGGTCAAGGGATTCGCGCTCTACGCGATCCGCACGGTCATGTCGGGCAAGGGCGATGAGCTGCTCGACCTCGCGCGGGCCAACTGGCGTCAGCTCCTCTGACCGGGGGTCGGGGTCGGGCGTTTCGTCTCCGTCGACTTCGTCGTCCTCGCTCAACGACCGGGGTCGGAGTCGGTCGTTGAGCGAGCAGCGGAGCAGCGAGACGAAACGGGCCGCGGTGCGCGTTTCGTCTCGGTCGACTTCGTCGTCCTCGCTCAACGACCGGGGCGCGAAACGGGTCGTCCTCAGCTGTCGAGAAGAGCGCGTGCTTCGGCGGCCTCGACGTGGCGGCCGAGAGCCTCGAGCACATCGCCCAGCTCGAGCGCCGACACCTGCCTCAGCGGCGGGTGCGCCTGTGCGTGGTCGATCGCCGAGCGATAGATCGGCACCGCATCCGCACTTCTCTCGCCGGCCGCGAGCAGGCGTGCCGCGAAAAGCTCGGACCCGCCCGCCGACCCGGCATCGCCCAGCGCGGCGAACCCGTCGGCGGCAGTGAGCGCCGCGGCGACCGCCTGGTCGCTGTGACCGAACTCGGCGAACGCGCGAGCACGCGAGTCGGTGACGTCGGCCAGCAGCCACGCGGCACCGTGCTCCTGCGCGAGCGCGGCCACCTCATCGAAGAGCGGGAAGGCCCTCTCGTCACGGCGCGCGCCGTAGGCCTGACCCAGATTGTGCAGCACGTCGACGAGTGCGCCGACGGCGTCGGGGGCCTTGCGCGCGATCTCGGATGCCGCCTCGAGCGAGGCGATCGCCTCGTCATGCTCGTCGAAGCGTGCGAGGATCCTGGCGCGTTCGGTGAGCACGACCGCCTGATCGGCATGCTCCTCGTCGGCGCCGAAGAGCTCTGCGGCGTAGCCGAAAGCGCCGACCGCCTGGCCGAACTCTCCGGCCGCCGCGAGAGCGCGGGCGAGCAGCGATGCGGTCATGCCTCGGGATGCCGCCGACACCTCGGCCTGCTCCTCGCGCTCGAGCACAAGGCCGAACAGCTCGGCAGCCTCCTCGGCGTGCCCGGCCGAGAGCATGGCGCGCGCGAGCCGGAAGTCCGCTCCCGTCGCGTCGTCGCCCTCCTGCGTCAGCAGTCGCGAGGTCACACGGTAGCGGGTCACCGCCTTCTCATGGTCGCCGGCGTCTTCCCAGAGGGCGCCGGCCAGCAGGTGCGCAGAAGCGAGGGCCTTCGTCGCCCCCAGGCCCGCGAGCAGTCGGCAGGCCTCATCGGCGTCTGCAGCGCCCTCTGCGAACGCCTCGCTGCCGCCGCGCACGCGCGCACGGGTCTGCAGCGCCTGCGCGCGGTGGCCGACGCTCACGTCGTCCTGTGCCAGCAGTCGGTCGAGCAGGGCGGATGCGGCGTCCGTGTCGCCCTTCTGCAGCACCGCAGCGATCGCGACGAGCGTCGTCGTGTTGGCGAGGCGGGAGTCGTCGGCCTCCGCGAACGCCCGTGCGGCGACCTCGGCCATCTCGAGAGCGGCGTCCGGCTCCTCGGCGTGCATGTGCAGTGAGGCGCGGCTGATCGCCAGGTCTCCGCGCGACCAGGCCGGCAGGTGGGTCGAGGTCGACAGCTCGTGCTCGAGGGCGGCGACGGCATCCGGCGTGTCGAGTCCGAAGGTCGCGAGGCCGAGGCGCTGTTCGAGGTCGGCCTGATCGTGTTTCCCGGCCGCGCGCAGCGCCTCGATCCGGGCCGGGAGCAGCTCGACGGCCTCGTCGGCGCGTTCGAGCGCGATCAGGATGCCGAGCCGCATCGAGAGCAGCTGCGCGAGCTTCGCGGGATCTTCGACGGCGAGGGCGTGGGGGAGAGCCTGCAGCGTCTCGTGCTCGGCTCCGTACTGCGCGAGGTCCATCGCGCGATCGAACCACGCGTCGGCATCGGCGGGCGCCGTCGCGTCGGGGGTGGCGACGAAGGCGTCCGAACGGATCGGCACGTCGTAGTGCTCGTCCGCGAGCGATCGGATGCGCTCGAGACTGCGCGCATGGCCGTCGGTGCCGTCGCGGTGGTCGAACTCGGCGCCGATGCGCTCGGCGGTGGTCCAGGCCGCCGCCGCGAGCCTCTCCGCCGTCCATGTCCCGTCGTGCGCCCCGAAGAACGTCGCGAGGGCATCGGTCTCTGCTCCCCGCACAGGTGTGTCGCCGTGACCGGCCGCGGTGACCCGATCGAGCGCGAAGGCGAACGCCGCGAGGGCGGCGAAGTGCGCGTCGACATTGAGGCCGTCGTGCGCCAGCCATGCGATGTGACGCTCGACCAGCGAGAGCGCCCTGGCCTCGTTGCCCGTGATCGCGGCGAACACGATGTTGTTCGCCACGATGCGCAGGTTGTCGGGGTTGTCCTTGGCCAGGCGGTAGCTGCGCAGATGCGCGCTCTTGGCCTCGTCGAACCGACCGGCGCGCAGGTAGGGGAGCAGCACGCGCGACAGCGCGTGCTCGGGCTCCTCGCCGCACGAGAAGCCGCCCTCGAGCATCTCCTCGACCAGGCGGATGGCCTCGGCATCGCGGTCGGTCTCGGCGAAGAAGCCGGCGAACTGACTGCGGCCGCAGGCGTCGCAGTGGCTGTGCTCGTCGCGCGGGGTCGCTTCCAGGCGCACGCGCAGAGCTTCGGCGTCGTCGAGGCGTCCTGCGTCCCATGCGTCCTCGAACCGTGCCGTCAGCACGCCGCTGAGCCCGAGCCCCGCCGTGCGATAGTGCGTCTCCATGTCGTCGAGCACCGCCGTGATCTGCTCGACCGAGAACGCCGGCGACGAACGCAGCGCCGACGCCATCCATTTGAACTGCCACATGAGGTCGGCGCCGCCGTAGTCGAGGTCGGCGGGGAACCGCTGCGGGTCGGCGTCGTGCCTGGCCAGACACCATGCGAACGAGTTCAGCATCACGTCGGTCGCACCGTTCATGTTCGCCGACGCCGTCTGACGCATCCGGGCCTGGTATTCGAGCTGCTCGTCGCCGAGCTCCACGGCCAGCGCGACCGCCTCGGAGACGAGCGCCTGCTCGGCGGGGCCCCACGGCGTGATGTCGATCTCCTCGATGAGCTGCTGGAAGCGCTTCTTCGGACGGGCCATGTGAGAGGTTCCCTTTCTGCGGTTCGGGGCGCGCTGGTTCGGGGCGCGCTGCGGCTCAGGGCGCGTCGCCGAAGGGGATCGCGTCCCCTTCGATGCCGGCCGAGAGCGCCACGAGGTCGGTGAGCGCGGTGGTCATCAGGGCACGGTCCGAGTCGCTGAGCGGGTGGTGTCCTGCGAGCAGCGCCTGGATGTAGAGCAGCTGCACGGTGCGTGCGAACACGGCGTGGTCCTGCACGCGCACGAGCGCGCGGACCACCCTGTTCGACCAGTTGAGGCACAGCCGGGCGGTCGGGTCATCGTCGCGAGACGACGAGAGCGTGCTGTCGATGCGGTCGAGCACGCCGCCCCACAGCGATCCGGTGATGCCCTTGGTGCGTCCGCGGTCGAGGCGGCGCAGCACTTCGGGGTCCACGACGTAGAGTGCCGCGAGGTCGGGCCGATCGATCGACCGCACGGTCACGGAGCACCCGGATGCCGCGAGCACGCCGCCTGCCCGTGCCTCGAGAGCGACCGCGAGGTCGCGATCGTCGAGCGGGGGAGGGTCGAGCCGGTCGAGCTCGCCCGTCACATCGACCGCCTCGACGCTGATGTGCGGGTAGAGGTCGGGAAGCATCCGCACGAGATCGGCGTCGTACAGGTAACCGCCGTTCACCAGTACTTCGGAGCCGGGCGAGATCCCCGCCACCTGGCGGAATTCGTCGACCGTCGCGGCATATCGCACATGCGGGAACCGCTCGACGAGATCGCCGACGCGCAGAGTGCCGTGCGTGGTCTCGAGAGTCAGCCAGCGCGTGATGAACCGCGCGAGCTCCTCGTCGTGGCGCACGAGGGATTTGAGTCCGACCTCGTGGATCGCCACGAACTGGGCGAGCCGGTGCGGTTCACGAAGGCCGAGTTCGAGGATCCATCGACGGATGCCTGCGCCCAGCTGCTCGCGCGCTCGCTCGAGCGCCGCATCGTCGACGAGCGACTCCCGACTCGCGGTGGGCGCGAGGCCGGTCGAGTCGATCACCGCACGCACGAAGAACGCCCAGTCGGGGAGCAGATCGTCGACCCGCTCCGAGAGCAGCATCCGGCCCAGGTACATCCTGGTCGCCTGTCGTGCACCGGGAGGTGGCGCGAAGGGCAGCACGTAGGCGAGGCCGCGGGTGCCGGTGGCCGACTCGCTCAGCTCGATCACGTCGAGAGGTGCGGCACCGAGCAGGTCGCGCCCGTATTCGACTGCCTCTTCGGGGTGCTCACCGGCGTCGAGGAACGGTGCGCGACGCGTGACGTCGAGCTCGCCGTTCGGAGTGTCGATCGTGACCCGCACGGGCAGGAACTCGGCGAAGGTCGTCGCGAGCTCGCGCACGGCGCTGAGCCGCAGCAGCTCGTCGGCATCGAAGCGGGGTGTCAGATGCACGCTCGTGCCGACGGGGAGGTCGTCATCGATCTCGACCACGCGGAAGGTGCCGTCGGCGCTGCCGGTCCACTCGACGGCAGAGCCGCCCTTGGCGCTGCGGGAGCGGATCACGATGGTGTCGGCGACCATGAAGCAGCTGAGCAGGCCGATGCCGAACTGGCCGAGGTAGTCGCTGCGGGGAAGATCGAAGATGTCGCGCTTCGAGCTGCGTCCCACCGTGGCGAGCAGATCTGCCACCTCGTCGGAGGTCAGGCCGATGCCGTCGTCGCGCAGCACGAACTCGGGAGACGAATCGCTGAGGGGAGTGATCCGGATGCGCCCGCCGACGCCGTCGACCTCGTGGCGCGCGGTCACGGCGTCGCGGGCGTTCTGCAGCAGTTCGCGCAGGTACACCCGCGGGCTCGAATAGATGTGGCGACTGAGTAGGTCGACGACTCCCCGCAGATCCACCTGGAACTGCTGCACGTCAGCACTCACCCGCATCGCCTCTCGTCGGACCCGCTCGAGCCTAACAACAACCCCGATGCCGGTGCCGGTTCGGAACCCGGCGGGGTATGCCGTATGCTTGAGGAGCAGTTGTTGTCTGCATTCTTTCGCCGTGCCCCGGTCCTTCCGGTCAGGTTTCGGTGGCAGGATGAAGATCACACCCGAGACCACCGGTCTCTAGGGCGGTAGCTCAATTGGCAGAGCAGCGGTCTCCAAAACCGCAGGTTGCAGGTTCGATTCCTGTCCGCCCTGCGCGTCAGCGCACGCTGACACACGAAAGGTACATTCAGGATGGATCAGGACGAACCGCGCGGCGATGTCGTCGCGGCCGGCGCCACCCGCGAGAAGAAGCGCGGACCCCTCGGCTTCTTCGGGAGCATCGCCCTGTTCTTCCGTCAGGTCATCGCCGAGCTTCGCAAGGTCGTCACGCCGACCCGCAAGGAGCTGGTCAAGTTCACCGCGGTCGTGCTGGTCTTCGTTCTGATCGTCATGGGCATCGTCTACGGACTGGACACCTTGTTCGCGTGGGTGACGCACATTGTTTTCGGAGTTCCCGGCGCCTGATGCCCTTGCGGCTCGTGCCGCAATGATTGGAAAGAAACAACGTGTCTGAACGATATTCCGACGACGCCGACTGGGCGACTGCCGCTGAGCAGTCCAGCGAGGAAGACGAGGCCCAGGAGGGCAACGTCCTCGCAGCCGAGGAGAACTCCGTCACGTCGGCCGAGCACGTCGCCCTCCACATCGAGGACGTCGACGGCGAGGGCGACGACACCACCGATGAAGACACCGACATCGAAATCGACGACCCGGAGGCTGACGCGATCGTGAACGACGCTCTCAACCTGGACGAAGCGGCTGAGTCTGAGGCTGCCGCTGAGGTCCTCAACGATTCTGTGGCGGAAGAGACCGCCGAGCTCGAGGCCGCTGCGGCCGACGAGGTCACCCCGTACGACGGGCCCGACCTCGGGGACGACGCTGCCGATGACGAGGCCGCTGCCGATGAGGCTGCTGCCGACGAGGACGCAGCCGACGAGGACGACGCGGAGGAAGACCCGTACGAGGCCTTCCGTCTCGACCTGCGCATGCTTCCCGGCAAGTGGTACGTCATCCACTCCTACGCGGGCTTCGAGCGCAAGGTCAAGGCGAACATCGAGCAGCGCAAGTCGACGCTCGAGGTCGAGGACGAGATCTACCAGGTCGAGGTCCCGATGGAAGATGTCGTCGAGATCAAGAACGGCCAGCGCAAGATGGTCACCCGCGTGCGCATCCCGGGTTACGTGCTCGTGCGCATGGAGCTCACGGAAGACACCTGGTCGGTCGTGCGCCACACCCCGGGTGTCACCGGCTTCGTGGGCAACGCTCACAACCCCACGCCGCTCCGCTTCGAAGAGGCCTTCAACATGCTGAAGTCGCTCGTCGAGGTCAAGGACGTGCCGACCGCCAAGAACATCGCGGCCAAGGGCGGCCTCGCCGTCGCGCGTCCGCTGCCCGCCGAGGTCGACTTCGAGATCGGCGAGACCATCACGATCAAGGAGGGCTCGTTCGCGGGTCTTCCCGGTTCGATCAGCGAGATCAAGCCCGAGAGCGGCAAGCTCACCGTGCTCGTCTCGCTCTTCGAGCGCGAGACCCCGGTCGAGCTGTCGTTCGACCAGGTCACCAAGATGGGCTGACCTCAGCCTCTCGAAGTGCGCGAGAACGGCCGTCCCTCCGGGGGCGGCCGTTCTCGCGTTCGCCGACGGATGCGTCGCGTGCGCGGGCGGTCGACCGCGCCGGCGCAGGGGCTGTGCCCGGCCTCGCTGCCCGGCGCTGTGCCCGGCGCTGTGCGGGGCCACTTCTGCATCCCCGAGTCGGCGCGGGGCCACTTCCGCATCCGAACCGGGCCGTTCGGGTGCGTTACTGGCCCCACGGCATCCGCACCGCCCTCCCCGCCCGGCATCCGCACCGCCCTCCCCGCCCGGCATCCGCACCCACCGCCCGCCCGCCCACCCGCCAGGGTGCCTGAGGCGGCGGTAGTCCGCGTGCCCGCGGATCGGGTAGACTTGTGTGGTTTGCGTGCCGCTTCGGCGTGCGCGCAGACGACCGCAGCCCGGAGATGCCGGGTTCGCGGGAGAGCGGATGCACACGGCACCCGTTCGATGAAAGGAAGAGGATATGGCACCGAAGAAGAAGGTGACCGGCCTGATCAAGCTTCAGATCAACGCCGGTGCAGCCAACCCGGCGCCGCCGATCGGCCCCGCGCTCGGTCAGCATGGCGTCAACATCATGGAGTTCTGCAAGGCGTACAACGCCGCGACCGAGTCGCAGCGCGGCAACGTCATCCCCGTCGAGATCACCGTCTACGAGGACCGCAGCTTCACCTTCGTCCTGAAGACCCCGCCTGCCGCGGAGCTCATCAAGAAGGCAGCCGGCGTGCCCAAGGGCTCGTCGACGCCTCACACGGTCAAGGTCGCGAAGATCACCAAGGACCAGGTCCGTCAGATCGCCGAGACCAAGCAGGCCGACCTGAACGCTAACGACATCGAGGCTGCCTCGAAGATCATCGCCGGCACCGCCCGTTCCATGGGCATCACGGTCGAGGGCTGAGGAGAATAATCATGGCTACGAAGTCAAAGGCTTACAAGGCTGCCGCCGAGAAGATCGAGGCAGACCGTTTCTACACTCCCACCGAGGCTGTCGCTCTCGCCAAGGAGACCGGCTCGTCGAAGTTCGACTCGACCGTCGAGGTCGCGCTGAAGCTCGCAGTCGACCCCCGCAAGGCAGACCAGATGGTGCGCGGCACCGTCATCCTGCCCCACGGCACCGGTAAGACCGCTCGCGTCATCGTCTTCGCCACCGGCCCCGCGGCCGAGGCAGCGATCGCCGCAGGTGCAGATGAGGTCGGCGGCGCCGAGCTCATCGAGAAGGTCGCCGCAGGCTGGACCGCGTTCGACGCGGCCGTCTCGACCCCGGAGCTCATGGGCCAGGTCGGTCGTCTCGGAAAGGTCCTGGGTCCGCGTGGACTCATGCCGAACCCGAAGACCGGCACCGTGACCCCCAACACGGCCAAGGCCGTCGAGGAGATCAAGGGCGGAAAGATCGAGTTCCGCGTCGACAAGCACGCCAACGTGCACTTCGTCGTCGGCAAGTCGTCGTTCTCGGCCGAGCAGCTCGACGAGAACATCGGCGCAGCGCTCGAGGAGATCGTCCGCCTCAAGCCGTCGAGCTCGAAGGGCCGTTACATCCAGAAGGGCGCCGTGTCGACCACGTTCGGCCCCGGCATCCCGCTGGACGTCAACGCCATCTGAGTGTGATTCACGAAAGGCCCCCGCATCTGCGGGGGCCTTTCTGCGTGCCGGCACGGACATCCGGCGTCATCGGATGTGGGATGCTGGCGACAGTCCGCGTACTGTAGGTGAGTTCCGCGCCACAGCACTCGCGCCTCACCGCACCCCAGGAGGGTCACATGTCCCGTCGTCTCATCGCCGTCACCGCACTGGTCGTCGCCGCAGCAGCTCTCACCGCCTGCAGCGGCAGCACCGCTCCCGCCGAGAGCGGCTCGAGTGACGGTGGGTCCGGCTTCGGCCTCGTCTCGGACGGCACTCTGACGGTCGCGACCGAGGGCACGTACCGTCCGTTCAGCTTCCACGAGGATGGCGGCACCGGTGACCTGACCGGATTCGACGTCGAGATCATCCAGGCGGTCGCCGACAAGCTCGACCTCGAGGTCGAGTTCCAGGAGACGCAGTGGGACGCGATCTTCGCGGGCCTCGATGCGGGTCGTTTCGACGTGATCGCGAACCAGGTGAGCATCAACGAGGAGCGCCAGGAGAAGTACCTGTTCAGCACCCCGTACACCGTCTCTCCGGGCGTCATCGTGGTCGCGGAGGACGACGACTCGATCTCGTCGTTCGACGACCTGGCAGGCAAGACCACCGCGCAGTCGCTCACCAGCAACTGGTACGAGCTGGCGACCGAGTCCGGTGCCACCGTCGAAGGGGTGGAGGGCTGGGCGCAGGCCGTCGAGCTGCTGCGTCAGGGCCGCGTCGATGCGACCGTCAACGACAAGCTGACCTTCCTCGACTACGAGACGACCAACAGCCCGTCGGGTCTGAAGATCGCCGCCGAGACCGACGAGGCCGGCGAGCAGGCGTTCGTGTTCACGAAGGACAAGACCGACCTGGTCGAGGCCGTCGACGGCGCTCTCGACGAGCTGCGCGCCGACGGCACCCTGGCTGAGATCAGCGACAAGTACTTCGGCGAGGACGTGACCCAGTAACCCATGGAGAACCCCTGGCAGCTGTTCTTCGACTCGCTCGGCCCGATCGCCCTCGCGGGCGTGACGGTGACCGTTCCGCTCGCGCTGATTTCGTTCGCGCTGGGCCTCGTGCTCGCCATCGGCGCGGCGCTCATGCGGATCTCGGTCAACCCCGTGTTGTCGGGCATCGCCAGGTTCTACATCTCGGTGATCCGTGGCACGCCGATGATCGTGCAGCTGTTCGTGATCTTCTACGGGCTCGGATCGATCGGCCTCAAGCTTGATCCGTGGACGAGCGCGATCATCGCGTTGTCGCTGAACGTCGGCGGATACGGAGCCGAGGTGGTGCGCGCGGCGATCCTCTCCGTCCCGAAGGGGCAGTGGGAGGCTGCGTACACGGTCGGCATGAACCGCACGCGCACGCTCACGCGTGTGATCCTGCCGCAGGCCGCTCGCGTCTCGGTGCCCCCACTGTCGAACACGTTCATCTCGCTGGTGAAGGACACCTCGCTCGCGTCGCTGATCCTCGTCACCGAGCTCTTCAAGGTGGCGCAGCAGATCGCGGCGGCGACTCTGGAGTTCATGGTCGTGTATCTGGCGGCCGCGCTGGTGTACTGGGTGATCTGTCTGGTGCTGTCGTTCGGCCAGAGCGCCCTCGAGAGGAGACTCGACCGCAATGTCGCTCACTGATCCGGCGCACGCGCCCAGGTCCACCGCAGATGCACTGCTGACCGCCCGCGGCCTGCACAAGCGCTTCGGCGACAACGAGGTGCTTCGGGGCATCGACCTCACGCTGCACCGCGGAGAGGTCGTCGTGCTGATCGGTCCGAGCGGATCGGGCAAGACGACGGTGCTGCGTGCGCTCAACGGACTCGAGACGCCGGATGCCGGCACCATCGTCGTGGCCGGCGGCCCCGACATCGACTTCGCCCCCGCGGATCCGGTGTCGACGCGCATGCGCGCGCAGAAGCGTCTGGCCCTGCGCGATCGGTCGGCCATGGTGTTCCAGCACCACAACCTCTTCCCGCACCTCACGGTGCTGCAGAACGTGATCGAAGGTCCGTGGCGGGTGCAGGGGAGGCCCAAGGCCGAGGTGGTCGCCGAGGCCCGCGTCCTTCTCGCGCGAGTCGGGCTCTCCGACAAGGCGGATGCTCGACCGCACGAGCTCTCGGGCGGACAGCAGCAGCGCGTGGGCATCGTGCGCGCGCTCGCTCTGCGACCCGATCTGCTGCTGTTCGACGAGCCGACGAGCGCGCTCGATCCCGAGCTCGTGGGTGAGGTGCTGCTGGTGATCAAGGAACTCGCCGACGAGGGATGGAGCATGGTCGTCGTGACGCACGAGCTGAGCTTCGCCCGCGAGGCGGCCGATCATGTGCTGTTCATGGACGGCGGCGTCGTGGCCGAGCAGGGCGCGCCGGCGCAGATCTTCGGAGACCCGCAGCACGAGCGCACCCAGCGCTTCCTGACCCGCATCCTCCGTCCGCTCGACGGCGACTGACAGCCGATCAGCCGGCGAGCACGGGCAGCACGAGGCTGATGGCGATCACGATCATCACGACGGCGATGATGCCGTCGAGGATCCGCCACGAGCGCTCGGTGCGCAGCCACCGGCCGAGATGGCGCGCGCCGAA
The DNA here is from genome assembly GCF_904831005.1 of Microbacterium hydrocarbonoxydans. Classification (NCBI taxonomy): domain Bacteria; kingdom Bacillati; phylum Actinomycetota; class Actinomycetes; order Micrococcales; family Microbacteriaceae; genus Microbacterium; species Microbacterium hydrocarbonoxydans. The sequence goes on from NZ_LR882982.1 coordinate 3,535,342, forward strand.
TCCCAGGGCCGTGAACCAGATGATGCTCGCGGCGATCGCGCCTGCCGCGAACAGCCAGCGCTCGTCGCCGTGCGTCGCCGCGATGGATCCGAGCATGAGCACGGTGTCGAGATACACATGCGGGTTCAGCCAGGTGAGGGCGAGCACGGTGAGCAGCACGGGTGCGAGGGCGGTGCGGGGGGTGGTGCCCGTCGTGAGCGTGGCTGTCGCCGTGCGGCCGGTCGCCGCGTCGGTGCTCTGCGCGACGGCATTCGCGTCGGTCACCTGCAGTTCCTCGCCGCCCCGCCAGGCCCGGCGGGCTGCCAGCACGCCGTAGACCAGCAGGAATGCGGCACCGGCCCAGCGTGCGACGACCACGAGCCACGGGGCGGCGGAGATCACGACTCCGAGTCCGGCGACCCCGGCAGCGATGAGCAGTGCGTCCGACACCGCGCACACGACGACGACGGGAAGCACGTGCTCGCGCCGGATGCCCTGCCGCAGCACGAAGACGTTCTGGGCGCCGATCGCGACGATGAGGGAGAGACCGAGTCCGAGACCCGAGAACACGGAGAGCATGTGTCAACGGTAGGACCGCTCGAGCAACAGCGCCAGCGAGGATTCCTTGTGAACCATTAGCATCGCTCATGTGAAGATCGATCCCGAACTCGCGTCCACGGTGGCGGCTGTCGCCGACGAGGGCACGCTCGACGCGGCATCCCGAGTGCTGCAGATCACGCCATCGGCAGTCAGCCAACGTCTCAAGGCGCTCGAGCAGCAGCTCGGCCGTGTGCTGATCGTCAGATCGAAGCCCGCCCGGCTCACCGAAGCGGGGGAGGCGGTGGTGCGGCTCGCGCGACAGGTGGCCCTGCTCGAGCACGACGCCCTCGGTGGACTCGGGCTCGACGGCGACGCACCGCGCATCCGCGTACCTCTGGCCGTCAACGCGGACTCGATGGCGACCTGGTTCCTCCCGCCGATCGCGCGGCTGGCCGCCACGCACGACATCGACGTCGATCTGCACCGCGACGATCAGAACTTCACGGCCCGCCTCCTCGAGTCGGGCACGGTGATGGCGGCGGTGACGAGCGAGCAGACGCCGGTGGCGGGATGCTCCGTCACCCCGCTCGGCGTGCTGGAGTACCGGGCGATGGCGGAGGTGCGCTTCGCCGAACGGTGGTTCCCTGACGGAGCCACCGCGGAGGCTCTGGCGGCTGCGCCCTTCGTCGACTTCGACAGGCGCGACACTCTGCAGCACGCGTGGCTCCGGTCGAGGGGAGTCGCGCAGCAGGGCGTGCCGCGTCACTATGTTCCGGCCTCCCACGATTTCGCGCTCGCGGTGCGGTTGGGGCTCGGATGGGGGATGGTCCCGCGCCTGCAGCACGATGACGCCCTCGTGCCGCTCGGCGGGGATCCGGTGCGGGTGGCGCTCTATTGGCAGCAGTGGAACCTGCGCTCCGACCTGCTCGACCTGATCGCGGCAGAGGTGGCCGACGAAGCTCGCCAGGTGCTCGTCCGCTGATGCTGCGACGCGGGCGCAGGATCGCCTGATAGGAGCGGATTTCTGCTGAATGAACGTTCAATCGAATCGTCGATAACCCTTGTGATCGGCCATTATCTGGATCAGGATGGCTCGCAACACCTGAATACGTGGATGCAGATCACCGCGGCGTGATCATTCCCAGGCGTCCGCGAGAGCCGATTCCTGAGGGGGAACGACAATGGCTACGAAGGATACGCAACGCAAGGTTCTGGCGGTTCTGGCGGGAGGAGTGGTGCTCGGCGTGGGCGTCGGGGTGACCCTCGCGGCGTGGAATGACTCGGAGTTCGCGACCGGAACGTTCGCGGCCGGCTCCTTCAACCTCGAGGGCTCGACGACGAGCGCCACGGCCGACTACGCCGATCACAACGTCGACGACGGCGATGCCGCCGCGTCACTGGTCTTCCAGCTGCCCGAGGTCGCCTCGTCGATGTCGCCGGGCGACGTCGTCTACGCGCCGTTCTGGGTGCGCCTCGACAGCACCACGACCAATGACGCGACGCTCGTTCCGGCGGGGATCACCGCGGGGACAGGCGGCAACGAGGCGAACCTGTCCTACACGGTGACGGCGATCGCCGCTGCTGATGTCTGCGATGCGACGGCCGCGGGCACGGTGGTCGCGACCGGCGCGACGCTGAGCGACCAGACGGGCGCGACCTCGGTGCCGCTGACGCAAGGAGCCACAGCCGGCACCGCGGGTACTCCTGTGCAGCTCTGCTTCGCCGTCACCGCCGGCGCCGATCTCGAGCAGGGCGACCTCGCGACAGCGACGTGGGAGTTCACAGCCACCTCCATAGACAACTGATCATGGCTGACACCCGCAGCGGCATGCGGGCGGCGAAGCGACTGCGCTCCCGCCGGATACGCGCCCTGCTCGCGGCCGGACTGGTGTTCGGGGTCGGTGCGACGATGACTCTCGCCGCCTGGAACGACTCCGAATACGGCAGCACGACCTTCACCGCCGGCCGCTTCGACATCGTGGGTGCCACCGACGGCACGACGTTCTCGAGCCATCCGGTGGGAACGCCCGCCGCCCTGACCTTCACGGCACCGTTCACCGCCATGGTTCCCGGCAGCACCGTGTACTCGCTCTTCAGCGTGCGCACGGCGAACCCCTCGGTCGCCGGCTCGCTGCAGCTGAGCGTCGTGTCGACCACGGGCACGGGGCTCGGCACCTATCTGCGCTACGGCGTGCGTGCGATCGGCGGCACGACCTGCAACGGCACGACCTATGCGGCCGGAACCTCGGTGGTCCCCGACAACTCCGCGATGAACACGGCAGGCACGACGACGCAGGCAGTGGCGGCGAACTCGGGAACGACCGTCAACTACTGCTTCGCGGTCTCGCTTCCCGCGGCGACCGACAACACCGCGCAGGGGCTGACCGCCGTGCAGACCTGGCAGATCCTCGGAACGGCCTCGTGAGATGGCGAGCGAGCCGACCACCGACGCGCCGCTCACGAGGCGCAGCCTGCGCGAGTCGGCGGATGCCGGAGCGCCGAACACCCTCGAGACGCCGCCTTCGCCAGCGCGAGGAGGGCGCGGAGTAGGGCGGATGCTGGGCGACATCGTGCTGTGGGTGGCCGCCGTCGCGGGTGTCGCCTGCATGGTTCTCGTGGTGCTCGCGCTGACCGCCCACATCACGCTCATCATGTTCCGCACGGGATCGATGTCCCCGACGATCCCCGCAGGCGCCGTCGCCGTCGTGCAGCGGGTGCCGGCATCCGCCATCGAGGTCGGCGATGTCGTCACCGTCGACCGGCCGGGCGATCTGCCGGTGACCCACCGGGTCACCTCTGTCGAGACGGGCGACGACCCCGGACAGCGGATCATCACCATGCGCGGTGACGCCAACGCCGACGACGACCCGTTCCCCTATGAGGTGACCTCGGTACGCGTCGTGCTGTTCTCGGTGCCGGGCGTCGCGACGGCCATCGCCGGGCTCGGGGATCCCCGAGTGCTCGGCGGGCTCACGATCGGTGCGACCGTGCTGGTGGTGTGGGCGTTCTGGCCCCGCGCGGCGCGCGAGGTGCGCGGATGAGGCGGAGGGCCCGAGGGCCGATGCTCCTGGCGATCGCGGGATGGGCGATCGCCGGCATCGCCGCGCTCGGCGTCGGCGACCCGGCGGCGGCCGCTCCGACGACCGACGTGGTGCAGGGGCAGGTGCTCCGGCTGGTCTCCGTCGCCGACTGGGGTGCGGCATCGAGTCTGCGACCGGGGCAGCGGGTGAGGTGGGACGTGACGGTGAGCGCCGATGCCCCCGACCCCGGCACCGTGCGCATCGGCATCAGCGCACGCGGCGATGCCGATCTGCTCGTCGACGCGCACGTGTGCATGCGGGCATGGGAGGGTGCGGAGTGCCCCGGGGGTGCGCGAGCGCTGAGACTCGAGTGGCCGCTGCCGCGCGATGGCGTGGAGGTGCCGCTGGTCGAGATGGCCGAGGACGATGTCGCGCATCTGCGACTCTCGATCGCTCTCGACGGACCGGAGCAGGGCAGCACGGATGTGCGCGTGCACGCTCAGGGCGCGGGGGAGTCGGCGGCGATCGGTCCCGACGGAGGGCTCGCGGCCACGGGCCCGCCCGCAGATGTGCGGTGGGTGATCGTCGTGGGGGGAGTGCTGCTCGTCGCCGGCACGGCCTCCGCCCTCCTCCGACGTCGCACGGATCCCCCCGGCGCTCCCGGGATGGACTCATGACCGGGCAGATGCGGCACCGCGTGCTCGCCGGAGTCGCCGGCGTCGCCCTCCTCGCGAGCGTGGCGATCACTCCCGCAGCGCAGGTGACCGATGCCGCCTTCACGGATCGCGAGTACGCGACCGCGACGTTCGCGGCGTTCGACGTGCCCGAACCTGTCAGCTCCCAAGTGCCCGGCTGCACGGCTCAGAGCGGCCTGGCAGGCCTCAACCCCACCGTGAGGATCTACTGGCGGGTGCCTGCCGGAGCCACCGGTCTCTCCCTGACCAACGCGGAGTTCGGTCTGGCCAACAATGCGGGACTGCTCGAGCCGATCCTCAGCGACCTGCTGCAGAACGTCAGCACGTCGGGGACGCCGACGGCCTATGTGACGACGATCAGCGGGGCTCTCCTGGCCAACATCCTCGGCGGATCGAAGACACTGGGGATCCGCTTCAGCGGACCCGGGGGATGGAAATCGCACTGGCTGGTCGCGACCGCCTCTTTCGGACTGCTCGGCGCGAATCCGCAGTGCGTCATGAGCACTCGCCTCAGCTACTGAGGGGGCAGAGTCAGTCGGCCAGAGCCAGGGCGCGGAAGGCGTCGCGCTCGCGCAGATGCTCTCGGCGGCTGGCGGCAGCGGCGGCCGTCGCCTCGGCGATCCGCGTCGGCACCTGCTGGCCCGTGGTGCGTCGGTACAGCTCGTCGATGAGGTCGGTGGCGAGGCCCACGAGCTTCGCGATCTCGCGATCGTCGCGATCGATCCAGACGCAGCGCGGTTCGTCGTGGATGGGCGCGAAGTCGACGTGCTCCTCCCATACGAACAGCGTGCGCTCGGCGCCCAGCACGTGCTGCTGCCACCACACCTGGCGGAGGTAGGTGCGGGGGATGCCCCGGAAGGCCTTGTTCGTCGTCTTGATCTCGGCGAGCTTGACGCGTCCGTCCGCATCCACGGCGATGCCGTCGGGGGTCGCGAGGTGACGGTGCTCGACCTCGGCGCGGAACAGTGCGGAAGACGGCAGGATGCCGTGGGTCGCGGCGACCCATGCGGCGATCTCGGGCTCGCGGCGTCGCCCGTGATCGGTGTACGCATTGCCGCCGAAGCGAGGGCCTCCGCCGAGCTTCGAGTCGGCCGCGCGCGCGATCGACCTCTCACTCGTGAGTCCCGCCACGTCGGTCGCGGTGATCCCGCGCGAACGTGCCCGCATCCAGGCCACGCGGTCACGGGAATCCGCGACGATGCGAGCTTGGAGTTCCGGGGTCACCTATCGAGCGTAACCCTCTCCGCCGACGCTCCGGTCGCGCACACGCCGCTCACACCCATCCCTCGACGCGTGCTGTGCGCCGACGGGTCAGCCGTGTGCGGGCCACCCCGTGGGGCCGGAGGATCCGGCGACGTAATCGTCGAGAGGAACACGGCCCTCCCGCCACGCCTCGAGGATGGGCGCCACGATCCGCCAGGACTGCTCAGCGGCGTCGCCCCGCACGGCGAGCATCGGATCGCCGTCGAGAACCCCCGACAGCACCTCGGCGTACGCCTTGAGCGCTCCCTCTCCGAGCTCGGCGGTCAGCGTCGCCCGTTCCAGCTCGAACGGGTCCTCCGAGGCGTTGAGGTTGAGCTCGAGCGACATCCGGTCGGGTCCGAGCGAGAAGCGCAGCACCGCTCCGTCCGACGTGCCCGTGAGTCCGCGCGGCAGGTGCCGGACAGGGCGGAAGCGCACCACGATCTCCCTGGCCGGCGTGCCGAGAGCCTTGCCGGAGCGGAGCCGGAACGGGATGCCCGCCCAACGGGCGTTCCGCACCTCGAAGGTGGCCTCGGCGAGCGTCTCGGTCTCTCGAGTCGGGTCGACGCCCGGCTCGTCGACGTACGACGGCTTCGGCGTGCCGTCGATCTCGCCGGCGGTGTATCGGGCCCGACGCGACGATGCGGAAGCGTCATCGCCCCACACCGTGGTCGCGCGCAGCACCGCGCCGGTGGCTGCGCGGAAGTCGACGTCGTCGAGAGTGGCCGGCTCCTCCATCGCGAGCACGGCCAGCACCTGCAGCAGGTGGCTCTGGATCATGTCGACCAGGGCGCCTGCGTGGTCGTAGTAGCCGGCACGTCCCTCGAGTGCGAGGGCTTCGTCGTACACGATGTCGACCGATTCGATGCTCTCGGCAGACCAGAGCGGCTCGAGGATGCGGTTCGCGAACCGTGCCCCGAGCAGGTTCAGCGTCGTCGAGCGACCCAGGAAGTGGTCGACGCGGAACACCTGGCTCTCGGGTACGAGCGCGGTCAGGATGCGGTTCAGCTCGCGGGCACCGGCCTCGTCGGTGCCGAAGGGCTTCTCCATGACGAGCATCGTGCCCGGTGGCAGCATGTCGGGCGTGAGAGCCGCGATGCACGCGGCCGCGACGGCCGGAGGCACCGCGAAGTAGACGGCCACCTGGCCGGTGAGTCCGTCCAGCCGCGCGCGCAGCTCATCCGCCCGGGTGATGTCGGTGCGCCGGTACGTGACGTCCACGCGTGCGGCCGCGGCCTCGGCGTCCATCGTCGCGAACGCCGTCTTCACGACGGTCTGCAGCTCGGCATCTGTCCATTCCTCGCGGTCCGCGCCGATGATCCGCACCGAACGTGCGGGCTCTCTCGTCAGCAGCTGGCCCAGTGCGGGCAGGAGGAGCCGAGAGGTGAGGTCGCCACCGGCTCCGAGGATCACCAGCGTCGTCGCATCGATCATGCTCTCACCGTAACCGCTCGCACCGACCGGGTGAAGATGCCAGACTCGGTCGATGCCCGCTCCGATCGAGGACTACGCCCTGCTCAGCGACTGCCGCACCGGCGCTCTCGTGTCGCGAGAGGGCAGCATCGACTGGCTCTGCCTCCCGCGCTTCGACTCGTCCTCTCTGTTCGGGGCGCTGCTCGGAGAACCGCGGAACGGATGCTGGACGCTGCGTCCGAGCGATGCCCGGGCCACGTCTCAGCGGTACTACATCTCGGACACCTTCGTCCTCGTCACGCGCTGGGAAACCGAGAGCGGTGTCGCGGAGGTGCATGAGTTCATGCCGATCCAGCCCACGCGCACCGATGTCGTACGGCGGATCGTGGGCGTCTCGGGGCGTGTCGAGTTCGTCACCGAGCTGCGCCTGCACTTCGACTACTCGCGCCGTCTGCCGTGGGTCCGCCAGATCGGCACCGACGAGCAGCCGGCGCTGCATGCGACGGCGGGTCCCGAGGCGGTGATCGTGCGTGGCGTCCGCTTCGTCGCGGAAGACCACCTGCACCGGGCGGCCGTGACTGTCGGCGCCGATGAGATCCGCGACCTGACCCTCAGCTGGTTCCTCTCGTACGAGCACGCGCCGAAGGCGATCGATGTCGACGAGGCGATCGCCGCGACCCGGGCATGGTGGCAGGGCTGGGCGAGCGGCATCCGTCATGACGGCCCTCATCGCGAGGCCGTCGTGCGCTCTCTGCTCGTGCTCCGTGCGCTCACGAACAAGGACACAGGGGGCATCGTGGCAGCGGCCACCACTTCTCTCCCTGAGGACTTCGGAGGCGCGCGCAATTGGGACTACCGATTCGTCTGGCTGCGGGACGCCGCCCTGACGCTCGAGGCGCTGATCGCCCACGGGTTCCTCGCCGAGGCCCACCACTGGCGACGCTGGCTGCTCCGTGCGGTCGCGGGAGAGCCGGCGGAGGTGCAGATCATGTACGGGATCGCCGGCGAGCGGGATCTCCTCGAGCGTGAGCTCCCGAGTCTGCCGGGCTATGAGGGCGCGACGCCGGTGCGCATCGGCAACGGCGCGGTCGACCAGTATCAGGGCGATGTGATCGGGGAGGTACTGGTCGCTCTCGAGGCCGCCAGGATCGCAGGCCTCGAGGAGGGGGAGTCCTCGTGGCCCCTGCAACGCGCACTCGTCGAGCAGGTGATCGCGTCGATCGACCGCCCGGACAACGGCATCTGGGAGATCCGGGGCGAGCCGCAGCGGTTCACGCACTCCCGGGTGATGATGTGGGCGGCGCTCGACCGCGGCGTCCGCGCGGTGCGCGAGCACGGCCTCCCCGGTGACGCGGATCGATGGGCAGGCGTCCGCGACGGGCTGCAACGCGAGATCGACGAGCACGGAGTCGATGCCGACCACGGGTACTTCACCCAGCACTACGGGTCTGGCGAGGTCGATGCCTCATTGCTCGTCCTGCCGCAGGTCGGCTACTGCGAGCCCGATGACCCGCGCATGCTGCGCACCGTCGAGGAGATCGAGCGTCGGCTGCTCGTCGACGGGTTCGTGCGGCGCTACCGCACCGAGTCGGGAGTCGACGGGCTCGCCGGTGGGGAGCATCCGTTCATCGCCTGCAGCTTCTGGCTCGTCGAGCAGTACGCGGCGAGCGGCCGCGCAGACGACGCGCGCGAGCTCATGGCCAGGGTGGTCGCGATGGCGAACGATCTCGGGCTGCTGTCCGAGGAGTACGACGTGGCCCGGGCGCGCCAGGCAGGCAACACCCCGCAGGCGCTCTCGCACCTGAGTCTCATCCGCGCGGCCGATGCGCTCGCGGGGCATCGTGGGCGAGCGGCGCACCGAGACTGACGTCGATTTGGGGGACGGCGATCGGTGAGGTAGCCTTGACCCAACCGAAGACCGCTGGTCATCGTCATGCGTGCGAACGCGAGGCGATCGAAGCTCTGCTCAGCAGGGGCCCGCGCAGGACACGAACTTCTCAAAGCTCCGTGCGCTTGCGCCGGAGCTTTTCTGTTGCATGCGGTCGGGGGTCGGTGCCTCACCGCCGTGAGGCGCCTCGTACACACCAAGGAGTGACCATGGCGCAGAAGGACGCATCGGTCGCCGAGCTCACGAAGTCATTCGAGAACTCGACTGCCGTTCTGCTGACCGAGTACCGCGGTCTGACGGTTGCCCAGCTCAAGGAGCTGCGCAACAGCATCCGTCAGGACGCTGAGTACGCCGTGGTGAAGAACACGCTGACCAAGATCGCCGCCAACAAGGCTGGCATCACCGCGCTGGACGACGACCTCAAGGGTCCGTCGGCCGTCGCGTTCGTGCACGGTGACTTCGTCGCCACTGCCAAGGCTCTTCGTGACTTCGCCAAGGCCAACCCGCTTCTCGTGATCAAGGCCGGCATCTTCGAGGGCAACGCCCTCTCTGCCGACGAGGTCAACAAGTACGCCGCGCTCGAGAGCCGTGAGGTTCTGCTGGCGAAGGCAGCGGGCATGATGAAGGCCACGATGGGCAAGGCTGCCGCCACCATCGATGCTCTTCGCGAAAAGCTGGAGACCGCTGAGGCCGCGTGAGCGACCTGCGATCTCGTTCAACACACCCATCTATCTAGGAGATACATCATGGCTAAGCTCACCACTGAGGAGCTGCTCGAGCAGTTCGCAGGCCTGACCCTCGTCGAGCTCAACGACTTCGTCAAGGCGTTCGAGGAGAAGTTCGAGGTCACCGCTGCTGCCCCCGTCGCCGTTGCAGGCGCAGGCGGCGGCGCTGCTGAAGAGGTTGAGGAGAAGGACTCCTTCGACGTCATCCTCGAGGCTGCCGGCGACAAGAAGATCCAGGTCATCAAGACCGTCCGCGAGCTCACCTCGCTCGGTCTCGGCGAGGCCAAGGCCGTCGTCGACGGTGCTCCCAAGGCCGTGCTCGAGGGCGCGAACAAGGAAGCAGCCGAGAAGGCCAAGGCTGCCCTCGAAGAGGCAGGCGCCACGGTTACCCTCAAGTAATCCGTTCCAGGTCGCGGCATGACGCCTCGCCCTGGAAGCGTCTGAACGCTTCACGAAAGCCCCGGGTCCGCCCGGGGCTTTCGTGCGTCCGGGGCGGATCGGTCGTCGAGCGGGGCCGGCGAAGCCGCCCGAGACGAGACGCCGTGCCTCCGACGACCGATGCCGCGACTCAGCGGCGGCCGGCGGTCGAGCTGCGCACGACCAGCGACGATGCCGTCACGGTGCGCTCCCGGGGCGAGTCCGGATGGTCGATCTGCTGCCGGAGCAGGCGCACCGCCTCGTGGCCCTGCTCGCGCGGCGACTGCCTGATGGTCGTGAGCGCGAACATCTCGGCGTGCTGGTGGTCGTCGACGCCGACGATGCTGAGTTCGGTGGGAACGGCGATCCCCAGCCGGCGGGCTGCGATCATCGCGCCGATCGCGGCCTCGTCGCACACGCCGACGATGGCCGTGGGGCGCCCTCTGCGATCGCCCAGGAGCTCGACGGCGGCGGCGTAGCCGCCGGGCATCGTCGGGCGGGAGTCCGCGACCCTCGCGACGGCCTCGAGTCCCGCTGCGGCGAGAGCCTCGAGGTATCCCTCGACGCGCTGCGCATCGCCGAAGCTGAGTTCGTCGGGATCCGTGGACCCGCCGACGAACGCTATGTCGGTGTGGCCGAGCTCGATCAGATGCTCCGTGGCGATGCGGGCAGCGGCGATGTCGTCGATCGACACCGCGCTGGATCCCTCGCTGTAGGGCCCCACGCTGACGAGCGGACGCTCGGAGCGATGCAGGCGCTCGAGCTCCTGCGCACTGGGCTGGATGCCGACCGCGATGATCCCGTCGAATCGCCGGCCGGGCAGCACCGTGTCGAACAGGCGCTGGCGGGTCTCGCTGCCCTCGCGGATCCCGTACAGGGCGAGCTCGTAGTCGAGGGCGAAGAGGGACTCCTGGATGCCCGCCAGGAGCTCGGAGAAGAACCATCGGTCGACCGGGGGCATGATGACGCCGACTGTCTGCGTGCGACCCGTCGCGAGGCTCGTGGCGGAGGAGTGCGCGACATAGGCGAGTTCGCCGGCTGCATCCGAGACGCGCTTCCGGGTGTCCTCCGAGACGTAGCCGCGTCCGCTCAGCGCACGGCTCGCAGTGGCCTTCGACACGCCCGCACGCGCTGCGACATCGGCGATCGTGCTCATCGGTCCTCCTCGACCAGTACTCACGCGCCGGCTCCACCCGGTCGCGCCGATGTCAGCGTAGCCTTTCGGCCTCGAGAAGGGAACCGGTTCCATAGATGCGGCGAGGGAGCGCTCCCATGGCGAGGGCAAACCGCGCGGCGAATGGTTGCGAGCTTGTGACCCGCGCTTATTGTGCCTGGGACGCAGACCCCGATAGGTTGTCCTGGAATCGGTTCCCGATTCTGTGCCGAGGGGCGGCGCGGAATCGACCGGGAGCCGCAAAACTCGAAGAGGAGAATTCACATGGGTCTGTCACAGCGTTCCCGGCGTTACGCGCCGATCGCTCTGCTGGGAGTCGCGGGTATCGCGCTCGCCGGCTGTGGAGCTCCGGGCGGCACGGACGGCGGGGGAGATGGCGGCGGCGGCGACAACACCGTCACGATCTACGGCACGATCGTCGAAGGAGAAGCAGAACTTCTCGCAGAGTCCTGGGCGGACTTCGAGAAGGAGAACGACATCACCATCAAGTACGAGGGCAGCCAGGACTTCGAGACTCAGCTCGGCACCCGCGCACAGGGCGGCAACCCGCCCGACATCGCGATCTTCCCGCAGCCGGGTCTGTTCGCGGACTACGCGGCACGCGACTTCCTGAAGCCGGCGCCCGACGCCGTCGAGGCCAACGCCAAGGAGTACTGGACTCAGGGATGGGTCGACTTCGGCACGTACGAGGACGAGTTCTACGGCGCACCGCTCATGGCCAGCGTCAAGGGCTGGGTCTGGTACTCGCCGACGAAGTTCGCCGAGTGGGGCGTCGAAGAGCCCACGAGCTGGGACGAGCTGCTCACGCTGACGCAGACCATCCAGGAGAAGAGCGGCAAGGCTCCCTGGTGCGCCGGCTTCGAGTCGGGCGTCGCGACCGGCTGGCCCGGCACCGACTGGATCGAGGACCTCGTGCTCCGCAACGCGGGCGCCGACGTCTACGACCAGTGGGTCAAGAACGAGATCCCGTTCACCGACCCGCAGATCAAGGAGGCGTTCGACGCCACCGGTGAGATCCTGCTCAACCCGGCCTACGTCAACGGCGGCTTCGGCGACGTGCGCTCGGTCAACTCCACGGCATTCGGCGATGTGGCCCCCGCGGTCGCGAGCGGCGAGTGCGCGCTGACGCACCAGGCGTCGTTCCTGTCGGGCTTCTTCCCCGAAGACACCAACATCGCCGAGGACGGCGACGTGTGGGCGTTCCTGCTTCCGAGCCAGAGCGAGGACGAGACGTTCATCACGGGTGGTGGCGAGATCGTCGGAGCGTTCAGCGACGACGAGGCGACCCAGAAGGTGCTGGAGTACCTGTCGAGCCCCGAGTGGGCTGACAGCCGTCTGGCACTCGGTGGCGTGACCTCGGCGAACAAGGGCGTCGACATCGAGGCCGTCGAGAACCCGATCCTGCAGGAGTCGATCAAGCTGCTGCAGGACGACTCGGTCACGTTCCGCTTCGACGGTTCCGACCAGATGCCCGGCGCCGTCGGCTCGGGAACCTTCTGGAAGGGAATGGTCGCGTGGATCAACGGAACCTCGACCGATGAGGTCCTGACCCAGATCGAGACCGGCTGGCCGTCCAGCTGATCGGATGAGGTGGGCCGCCCCTCGGGGCGGCCCACCTTCTCCCTCGCGGTCCGTGCATCGTCGCAGGGACCGCCGATCAGCTACGTCTCATGAAGGGGAATCCATGAACGCGACTGTGTTCTTCCAATGGATCGGGTCTCTGCCCCCGATCGCCCAGGCTCTCGCGGTGGTCATCGCATTCGCGGTGGTCGTCGTCGTCATCCTGCTTCTCGTCGACATCGCCCCTCGTCGAGGTGCGCTCTACACCGGCATCCGCTTGGCGATGTGCCTGCTCATCCCGTTCGCGGTGATGTGGTTCTTCAACTCCTACTACTGGGCCATGGGAGTCGCAGTCGCCGTCGGTGCGCTCTTCTTCTTCCTCGACTACCGCTCCCGCGACGGGGCCGGGTACCTGATCCAGCTCGTCGCCTTCATGGCTCCGGCCATGCTGCTGCTGCTCGCGGGGCTGATCCTGCCGTCCATCCAGACCGTGTACGCATCGTTCTGGAACTCCTCCGGCACCGACTTCGTCGGCCTCTCGAACTATCTCTGGATCTTCACTCAGTCCGACGGCGTCACCTCGGTCGTGAACACGATCGTGTGGGTGCTGCTGGTCCCGACGCTGTCGACCATCGTCGGTCTGGCGTATGCGGTCTTCATCGACAAGACGCGCGGCGAGAAGATCTACAAGCTCCTGGTCTTCATGCCGATGGCGATCTCGTTCGTCGGTGCGAGCATCATCTGGCGGTTCGTCTACGCCTACCGCGGTCCCGAATTCGAGCAGATCGGTCTGCTCAACCAGATCCTGGTCTGGTTCGGCGGTGAGCCGCAGCAGTTCCTGCTCAACGGGCCGTGGAACAACCTCGCGCTCATCGTCGTGCTGATCTGGGTCCAGACCGGTTTCGCGATGGTCGTGCTCTCGGCGTCGATCAAGGGAGTTCCCACCGAGCTCCTCGAGGCGGCCGAACTCGACGGTGCGAACGCCTGGGAGCGTTTCCGTTCCGTCACGATCCCGTCGATCAGGCCGGCGCTGATCGTCGTGCTCACCACGATCTCGATCGCCTCGCTGAAGGTCTTCGACATCGTGCGCACGATGACCGGTGGAAACTACGGCACCTCGGTGCTCGCGAACGAGATGTACACGCAGTTCACCAAGTTCGAGGCGGGACGCAGCGCTGCGCTCTCCGTCATCCTGTTCATCCTGGTGCTCCCGATCGTCATCTACAACGCGCGCCAGATCAAGAAGCAGCGGGAGATCCGATGACCGACACCGTGAACTCAGACACCGGACAGAGCACGAGGGCGATCACGACCGCCGGACGCTTCGAAGCCTCGGCCGGGCGGGCGCGCAAGCGCCTGAGCCGCCCGTGGGCGACGGTCGCCTCGATCGTCATCGCCGTGCTGTGGACGATTCCGACGCTCGGACTCTTCATCTCGTCGTTCCGCGAGAGGGATGCGATCGAGACCAGCGGCTGGTGGACGGTCTTCACCAACCCGCAGCTCACCATCGACAACTACGTGGCCGTGCTGCAGTCGGGCACCACGCAGCTGACGATCCTGGAATCGTTCTTCAACTCGATCGTGATCACGATCCCCGCCACGCTCATCCCGTTGATGATCGCGGCGATGGCCGCGTACGCGTTCTCGTGGATCGACTTCAAGGGCCGCAACGCGCTGTTCATCTTCGTGTTCGCGCTGCAGATCGTGCCGATCCAGATGGCCCTCGTGCCGCTGCTGTCGTCGTTCTCCCGCGGCATCAACCTGTTCGGCGTCCAGGTGACGCAGGGGCTCGACGTCTCGGGCGGTTACGCACAGGTGTGGATCGCCCACACCATGTTCGCGCTGCCGTTGGCGATCTACCTGCTGCACAACTTCATGTCCGAGATCCCCGGCGAGATCATCGAGGCGGCTCGCGTCGACGGCGCGTCCCGCGGGCAGATCTTCTTCCGGATCGTGCTGCCGCTGACGATGCCGGCGATCGCGTCGGTCGCGATCTTCCAGTTCCTGTGGGTCTGGAACGACCTGCTCGTGGCCCTGGTCTTCGCCGACGGAGCAGCCTCGCCGATCACGAAGGTGCTCGCCGAGATCACCGGACGCGGCGAGGGCTGGTATCTGCTCACCGCAGGCGCGTTCGTGTCGATCATCGTCCCGCTGATCGTCTTCTTCTCGCTGCAGCGCTACTTCGTGCGAGGGCTGCTCGCGGGGTCGACCAAGGGATAGCGGCGTCGGCGGGGTCAGTGACCCCGCCGCACGCGGCACCGGATGCCGCGGTCGGGCGACACACAGCCCCGGCCGCGGCATCCGTGCACGTACGCTGTGACCATGAAGTACGCAGAATCGATCGTCGACCTCGTCGGCGACACGCCCCTCGTGAAGCTCCGGCACGTCACCGAGGGCGTCGCGTGCACGGTGCTCGTCAAGCTCGAGTACCTCAACCCGGGCGGCTCGTCGAAGGACCGCATCGCCTCGCGGATCATCGACGCGGCCGAGGCCGCCGGCGATCTGCGACCCGGCGGCACGATCGTCGAGCCCACGAGCGGCAACACCGGCGTCGGCCTCGCGCTGGTCGCCCAGCAGCGTGGTTACGACTGCATCTTCGTGGTGCCCGACAAGGTCGGCGACGACAAGATCGACGTGCTGCGGGCATACGGCGCCGAGGTGATCGTGACGCCGACGTCGGTCGCCGCCGACAGTCCCGAGTCGTACTACAGCGTGAGCGACCGCCTGGCGCGTGAGATCCCCGGCGCTTTCAAGCCGAACCAGTACGAGAACCCGAACGGCCCCCGCAGTCACTACGAGACGACGGGCCCCGAGATCTGGCGTGACACCGACGGGCAGGTGACGCACTTCGTCGCCGGAGTCGGCACCGGCGGAACCATCACCGGCACGGGGCGGTTCCTGCGCGAGGTCTCGCAGGAGCGCGTGCGCATCGTCGGCATCGACCCCGAGGGCAGCGTCTACAGCGGCGGCACCGGACGCCCGTATCTGGTCGAGGGCGTCGGCGAGGACATCTGGCCCGGATCCTACGACCCGAGCGTGCCGCATGAGATCGTGGCGGTCAGCGATGCCGAGGCGTTCGCGATGACTCGACGACTCGCGCGCGAAGAGGGGATCCTCGTCGGCGGCTCCAGCGGCATGGCCGTGGTCGGTGCTCTGCGCGTCGCCCGCGATCTTCCGGCGGACGCCGTGATGGTGGTGCTCCTTCCCGATGGCGGACGCGGCTATCTGAGCAAGATCTTCAACGACGGGTGGATGCGGTCCTACGGGTTCAGCGACATCGAAGACGGAGAGACGGTCGCCGACGTGCTCGAGACGCGTTCCCTTCGACAGGCGCAGCGTCCCACGGGAGCAGCGGGGATCCCGGATCTCGTGCACGCGCATCCGTCGGACACGGTGCTCGAGGCGATCGGCATGATGACGGAGTTCGACGTGTCGCAGCTCGTGGTCCTCAGCGCCGAGCCGCCGGTCATGATGGGCGAGGTCGTCGGCACGGTCGACGAGAAGGGGCTGCTCGATCTGCTCTTCCGCGGCGACGCCAAGCCGACGGACGCCGTGGCCGACCACGTGGGGGAGAGGTTGCCCCTCATCGGCATCCACGCATCGCTCGCCCAGGCGCGGCTCGCGTTCGCCGAGGCCGACGCGCTGCTGGTGACCGAGGGCGGCAAGCCGCATACGGTGCTCACGCGGCAGGATCTGCTCTCGTACATCTCGCGCTGAGTCGACGCCGGGCGTAACAGGGACGGATGCCGGGCGGGCGCCCGACGTAGGCTGAGACCATGTCCGAGCACGCGTTCTCCACCCGAGCCATCCACGCAGGTCAGGAGCCCGATCCCACGACCGGATCGATCATCCCGCCGATCTACCAGGCATCCACTCATGTGCAGGACGGGATCGGCGGATTCCGCGACGGCTACGAGTACAACCGGGCGGGCAACCCCACGCGGTCCTCGCTCGAGACGCAGCTCGCGGCTCTCGAGAACGGTGCGAACGCGCTGTCGTTCGCGTCGGGTCTCGCCGCTGAGGATGCGCTGCTGCGGGGCATCCTGAAGCCCGGCGACCACGTCGTGCTGGGCAACGACGTCTACGGAGGCACCTATCGTCTCTTCGCGCGAGTGCTGGCTCCGTGGGGCATCGAGATCTCGACGGTCGAGCTGTCCGACGTCGACGCCGTGCGCGCCGCGATCCGCCCCGAGACGAAGATCGTCTGGATCGAGACTCCGAGCAACCCGCTGCTGAAGATCGTCGACATCGCTCTCGTCTCAGAGGTCGCGCACGCGGCGGGGGCGATCGCCGTGGTCGACAACACCTTCGCCTCTCCTGCGCTTCAGCAGCCGCTGTCGCTCGGGGCCGACCTCGTGGTGCACTCCACGACGAAGTACCTCGGCGGGCACTCCGACGTGCTGGGTGGTGCGATCGTGTTCGGCGATGACCGGTTCTACGAGCAGATCAAGTTCCAGCAGTTCGCGGTGGGCGCGGTCTCCGCTCCGTTCGACGCGTGGCTGACGACCCGCGGCATCAAGACGCTCGCGGTGCGGGTGCGCCAGCATTCGGCGAACGCACAGTCGATCGCGGAGTGGGCGGCGGAGCGGCCCGAGTTCGCGACCGTGTACTACCCGGGCCTTGCATCGCACGCGGGGCACGAGCTGGCGGCGCGTCAGATGAGCGGTTTCGGCGGGATGCTCTCGCTCGGACTCTCTGCGGGGCCAGCTGCGGCGAAGGCGTTCGCCGAGTCGACCGAGCTCTTCCAGCTCGCCGAGTCGCTCGGCGGCGTCGAGTCGCTCATCGGGTATCCGCCCGACATGACCCACGCGTCGGTCCGTGGCACGGCACTCGCCGTGCCTGAGAACGTCGTGCGGCTCTCGGTCGGCATCGAGGACGTCGACGATCTGATCGCCGACCTCGAGCGGGGACTCGCGACCGTCTCGCGTTGACCGACGCGTGCTGTGAACTCGTCTCGGTGGACGTGTGTCGCGCCCGGATGCATGTCGAAACGACGGATGCATGCCGAAGCGGGCGGTCTGAGCATGCATCCGTGATCTGAGCATGCATCCGGCGCGCGGGCGCGGGCGCGGCGCGGGCGCCGGCGCGAGCGGGGCGGGCGCGGGGGCCACCGCAGAGACGCGGATGCCGAGGAGGGCGATAACATGGACTCTTCTGCGACTCGAATCGATTCGAGCCGAAATCCCCCCTCTACCCCGGAAGTACCTGTGTCTGACGCGCCCCGCACCGACTCCCTCCCCACCGCCGCACCCGAGCGCACGGCCACCGGCAGCATCCGGGTCCCGTCGCCGACGGGCGCGATCCGCACCCTCGGCTCGAACCCCGCCACCGCGCCGATCATGCTGCACCCGGGCGATTCGATCTCGAACGGCCGCCGTGCCCTGTACATCGTGCTGCTCGGTGCGCTCACCGCGCTCGGGCCGTTCACCATCGACCTGTACCTGCCGGCGTTCCCCGTGCTCGAGCGCGATTTCGACACGACGGCGGCGGCGATCCAGCTGACACTCACCGGCACGATGATCGGTTTCGCCCTCGGCCAGCTGGTCGTCGGCCCGCTGAGCGACAAGGTCGGTCGGCGGCTTCCGCTGATCGCCGTGACGGCGTTGCACGTGCTGGCGAGTGCGGCGGCCGCGCTGGCTCCCACGCTTCCTCTCCTGAGCGGCGCACGCGTGCTGATGGGGGTCGGCGCCGCAGCCGGAGGCGTGGTCGCGATGGCCATCGTCCGCGACCTCTTCGGAGGGCGCCGTCTGGTCGTCATGCTGTCGAGGCTCGCGCTCGTCTCGGGCGTGGCACCCGTCGTGGCGCCTCTCATCGGTTCGTGGCTGCTCACCCTCATGCCCTGGCAGGGGATCTTCGTGGTGCTCGCCCTCTACGGAGTGGTCATGCTCATCACGACGCTCATCTTCATCCCCGAGACGCTTCCGGCCGCACGGCGCCAGGACAAGGGCGGGGCGACGGTGCTGCAGCGCTACCGCTCGGTGTTCTCCGACCGCGTCTTCATCGGAGTGCTGATCATCGGCGGCATGACGTTCTCGGGCCTGTTCTCGTATCTCTCGGCTTCGCCCTTCCTGTTCCAGCAGACGCACGGTCTCGACGCGCAGCAGTACGGCATCCTGTTCGCCGTGAACTCGCTCGGTGTGGTGGTGGGAGTGCAGACCGCCTCACGGCTCGCGGCGAGGTTCGGCCCGCAGTGGGTCATGGCCTACTCGACGGCAGCCCTGCTGATCGCGGGCACCGCGATCATCGTGACCGACCAACTCGGACTCGGACTCTGGGGCACGGTGGTCCCGCTGTTCTTCTTCATGACCGCGTGCGGCTTCACCTTCCCGAACGTGCAGGTGCTCGCGCTCGACCGCCACGGCAAGGCCGCGGGAACCGCGGCATCGGTCATCGGGGCGACCAACTTCGGCGTCGCGGGACTCATCTCGCCGATCGTCGGGTGGGTGTCGCAGGGGGCCGGGATCACGGCGACGACCATGGCATCCGTCATGGTGGGATGTGCCGTCATCGGGGTGCTGTCGCTCTGGCTGATCGTGCGTCCGCGCACCGTCGGCATGCTCACTCCCTGATCATTCAGCGATCACACGGCAGAATGGTGCGATGAGACGACGCGCGCTGCTGTGGTGGGGAATCGGGATGCTGGTCGCGGCGACGCTCCTCGGGGTCATGATCGTCTTCGGCTACACCGAACCGCCGGGTTTCGACAGCTGGTGGAACGCGACCATCGCCGCGCACCGAGCCGACTGGATGCTGTCGGCAGCGCTGATCCTGAACGACATCGGCGGCGGTCTGATCGCGATACTCGTGGTGCCGCTCATCGTCATCGTCGCGCTGCTGATCGTGCGGCGTTGGCAGGCGGCGGTCTTCGCGGCGGCGGCGTTCCTCGCGAGCGCCGGTGCGGTGCAGCTGCTCAAGCACCTCTTCGGTCGAGCCCGGCCGGAGGACATGATCGTGCTGAGCGACTTCGGTTCATTCCCGTCCGGGCATGTGGCCAACGCCGCGACGATCGCCACAGTGCTCTGGCTCGTCTTCCCGCGCGTGTGGACCGCGATCCTCGGGGCGCTCTGGATCCTTGCGATGGCGATCTCCCGCACGCTGCTGTCGGTGCACTGGGCCACCGACACGATCGGCGGAGCACTCGTCGGCGCAGGTGTGGTGCTGGTGCTCGCCTCCTGGCTGCTGCCGTGGGTGGGAACCTCACGTCCGGAGCGCCGCGTCGCGCCGATAGGCTGACGGCGCCCCCCATCTCATCGAGGAGTCGTCGTGTCACGCATCCGTCCGTATCGCCCGTCCGACCGCGCTGCCCTCTACGAGGTCTGCACGAGGACCGCGGATGCCGGTGCCGACGCGACCGGGATCCTCTCCGACGACTCGCTGTGGGGCGACCTGTTCGCCGTGCCCTACGCCGAACGGCATCCTGACCTGGCCTGGGTGGTCGAGACCGATGATCAGCGCGTGATCGGCTACCTCGTCGCCACCGATGACACGGACGCATTCGCCACGTGGTTCCGTGACGAGTGGTGGCCCCCGCTGGCGGAGCGGTATCCGCGTCCGGCCGAGGCGACCACCCGCGAGGAGCGGTTGATCGAGTACGGTCACGCCCAGGCTCCCGGCACGAACCGCCATGCGAGTGACTACCCCGCGCATCTGCACATCGATCTGCTCCCCGAGACGCAGGGGCAGGGACTCGGCCGCGCATTGATCGAGGCCCTGTTCGCCGAGCTCACCCGACGTGGCGTGCCCGCGCTGCATCTCGGCATGGACCCGAACAACACCGGTGCAGCGATGTTCTACAAGAGGCTCGGCATGCATCCGCTGCCGGCAGAGCCCGGTGCACAGCACTTCGGGGTGCGATTCGCGTAGGGCGGTATGTCCGAGCGGGCTCTGCCCGTTGGGCGGTCGACTCCCTGTGGGGCGGAAGGATGCTGCCGCAGCAGCCGCCCTACGTGGAGAAGTCCGCCCGACGCGGTGACGGCGGGACTCCGGTGCTTCCTGTGCTCGCTGCTCCCGAATCCCAGTGCTCGACAAAGCACGAAGGGCCCCCGCTGGCGCGGAGACCCTTCGTGCTTTTTGGCGGTGACGGCGGGATTCGAACCCGCGGTTGCTTGCACAACACACGCTTTCCAAGCGTGCTCCTTCGGCCGCTCGGACACGTCACCAAGGAACAACCTGAACAGTCTATCCGATCGGGTCCGACGTCCGTGACCACGCCGGATGCCGTCGCGCCCGTCCGTCGCTGACCTGGCGCAGGCTCCGCCGGATCGAGCGATGACCGCCGCCGCGGTACGGGGCCGACGCTGACGTTCGCCGCCGACGCTGACTACGTCTTCGGTGCTCTTCTGCGCGCGTCATCGACATCCCATATGAAACATATTGCATGCCACACGGCTTCTTTGTAGCGTCATATGACGACGGAGCCTCGTCAGTGAGTGTCACGTCATCCTGGGGGAAGACATGCAGAACGGATCGACGGCGGCAGAGACGGAGCTTCGTGATGCTCGGGCGCTCCGAGAATGGGTCACCGGCGAGCAGAAGGACTTCTCGCGCGTGTTCTTCGTCGAGACGAACGCCGAGATCGACGGCCTTCTCCCGCTGCTCGGCGCCGATGACGTGCTCCTGCTTCCGGCGGACAGTGAGACGTACCGAGGGCCTGCGCGCGCGGTGCGGTGCAGCGGGGCGTTCAGCAAGATCGGCGATGAGCTGTTCATCGGCGATCGCAGCATCGAACTCCAGGACTACGTCGCTGCGGAGTTCATCCAGATGGTCGGACCCACGGCGGCGTGCATCAGCGATGCTGCGGGCTGGTGCGCCTTCGTCGACGACGCCGAGGTCGCTCGCCGCACGGGAGTCTTTCCGACGGCGTTGCTCGATCCGAGAGTGCTCCTCGTGAACCGCGGCGCTCTCGCAGATCCGCTCGGCGTCGCGGGCCCGACCGCCTTCAGTATCGGTCAGCATGGCCGCGTCACCATCGGGGTGCACGGCGAGTGCATCGGTCGCGTGGGCGACCCGGGGCTGATGCTCACTTCTCCGCGTCCCCGACACGAGGCACTGGGGAGCGCCGTACGTCAGGCGATGTCGGTCGACGGCTACACGTGTCGGCCGTGGACGGGCAGATACCTCAACGCGACGGATCTCATGAAGATGCTGCGGCTGACCAATGGTGCGGCCAGAATATCCGGCTTCGGGTGGACTCTGCTCGACGACGGTGGCGCAGACGCCGAGCCGATGAACGATGACCCGTTCCTGGTGGAGATGCCCGAAGGCGTCGTTCTGGCGGACACCATCACACTGCGCCGTCAGTTGCTCTCGCCCGTCACCGCCGTGGTGGTAGCTGCGACGCAGACCTCGAGCACACCGGAGGTCGCCGGAGAGCGGGTCGCGCGGCGGTGCGACATGGATGTCGGCTACGCCACCCGGCTGTGCCGCGACGCCGTCGCTGCACTCGGCGTTCATCCGGGCGCGCGAAGCGTGACCTCGCCGTGGACGACCGGAAGCACGCGATGACCGTCCCGCACGCGCTGTGGCCCTCGATGCTTCCCGCGGATGCCACCTTCACTCGTGATCGCGTCGCGGTGAGCGCCGTCGGAAACACCATCGACTTTGCTGACGGCTCCACCCGTCTCTGCGCCACGAGCGGACTGTGGAATGTTCCTCTGGGGTTCGGCAATCCGGCGGTCTCGGAGGCTGTCGACAAGGCGACGCGGGATGCGTCGTATCTGTCGTTGTTCCGAGCACCCCATCGATATGCCGAAGAAGCGGCCGAAGCGCTGATAGCTCTTGCGGATCCGCTCAGGTACAGCCGGGTCATCTTCTCTACATCGGGCGGTGCGGCGAACGATGCGGCCATGAAGCTCGCGAGGCAGTACTGGTGGCACCGGGGCAGCGCCTCCCGGTCGCTCGTCGTCGGGCTGAAGGGCAGCTACCACGGCACGATGTACGGCAGCCATGCGCTGAGCGGCGATGAGCTCCTCCAGTCCGTCTACTCCGTCGACCGCAGATCGCTGCGTCATGTCGCTCACAGCGACGACGGCGAAGAGCTGGATGCTCTGATGAGGCGAGAGGGCGACAGGGTGGCGTCGGTCGTGGTCGAGCCCGTTCTCGGCAGCGGTGCGCATGCGCTGTCGGATGCCTTCGTCGCTCGCCTCCTCGCCCTGCGCGAGAAGCACGGCTTCCTCATCGTCGCCGACGAGGTCGCGACGGGCTTCAGCCGCACCGGAACGATGTTCGCCACGGACACCTGGGCTGCGGCGCCCGACGTTCTCATCCTCTCGAAGGCTCTGACGAACGGTGCGACGGCCGCTGCCGCGCTGCTCGTGGGGGCTCGCGTCGCGATGGGGTTCGTGAGCGGGGGCTGGACATTCGTCCACGGCGAGACCCAGGCGGGAACGCCGGAGTGCACGGCAGCGATCGTCGCCGTGATCGACGAGCTGCGTCGCATCGATGTCGAGAGCACGACGCGCGAGCTCGCGGCCGACCTGACGCGTCTGGCGTCGAGTCTCGCGTCGGAGGGTCTCGTCTCGGAGATCACGGGGAGCGGGTGCTTCGTCGGACTCGGCATCCGTGACGCCGAGGGCGGCACCCTCTCGGGCGCTGAGGTGCTGCGAACCGTGTCGATCATCGCGCAGAACGGCGTGCTGGTGCATCCGGGGCCCAGCGCGATCCAGCTGATTCCCGCGTACGGCTTCGACGCCGGCGAGCTCCTGCGCGTCGAGACTGCCGTGCGTGAGGGCTTGAGGCAGGCCCGCGAGATGGCGTCATGACCGCGCGCTTCACGGGACGAGTCCCCACGCTCTGGCACGGGCAGGGCATCACATCGCAGATGGTCACGCGACTCATCTCGGGGCGTGTGGCTCTCGTGATCGCAGATTCGTCGATCTCGTCGTCTCTGCCGGTCAGAGCCTCGACGCGGGTGATCGAGATGGACGCTCGGACGACGAACGTCGAGACTGTCGTGAGAACCGCTCGAGAGGTGGTTCATCGCAAGCCCGATGTGATCGTCGCCGTCGGGGGAGGGACGGTACTCGACGCCAGCAAACTGTCGGCCTTGGCGCTCGCTCGTGAACGCGTGTTCGATTTCGTCGTCGAGCGCTCCTCGCGGTCTGCCCTGACCTTCATTCCCGATGTTCCGCTGCCCGTCGACCTGGTGGCGGTCCCGACGACGCTCGGCACCTCATCAGAGACGAACAGCGTCGGCATCCTCAAGAACGAGGTCGGCTTCCGGTTGGTCGTCGGTCGCTCGCTGCGGCCGCGCCACGCCATCATCGATCCGTGCAATCTCATGACGCTGAGCCCCTCTGCCGTCAGAGAGGGAACCATGGAGGCACTTCTGCGTCTGGCGGGTGCGTCGACGAGCTCGCGGCAGAGTGACCGGGCGAGACATGATGCGATCGCTCTCGGGAGGGCGCTCCTCGATGCGGGATCCACGGACTCGCCATCCGCTTCGGCCCGGCTGCGCGTCGCCCGGTTGAGCGCGGCGACTCAGCGCACCGGGGCGTTGCGGGGGAAAGACCCTTACAGCGCCCGACACTGGTACATCGCGAACGAGGTCGCCTTCGTCCTGGGCGTTCGGAAGATGGTGGCCACTGCGGCGGTCATCGCCGCCGTGTGGGGCCGCATCTGCTCGGGAGACCCGCGATGGGGCGATCGAGGCAGCCTCGAGCGGTTCTGGGCTCGGATCGCGGAGGGAATGGCCCTCCCGCTCGACCCGTCGTCGGGAATCGCCACGGTCATCCACCGATGGGGCCTCACCCTGCCACAGAGGCCGACCGCTGGTGAAGCGGACCGCATCACAGTCGCCATCGAAAGATGCTGGGGTGACCGCCTTCCCATGCTTCCCGGTCTTCGCGCGGACGATTTCAGTGAACTGCTCCGAGATTCCCTCTGGAGCTCGAAGCGTCGGCATCGAACGCCGACTTCAGACGATCTGCACAGAGGGGGTGATTGACATGGAGACCACACACACCGGCCTCATCGAGTTCCAGGAGCTGGATGCGATGGATGCTCTCAGTTGGGAGAGCTTCTACAAGGGCGTAGGAGCCGCGCTGATACTCATCGGCATCGGCGCAGCAGCAGCGACCTGACCACATTCTCTGATGGAAGAAACGAACGGAGGTGAACATGCAGACTGCGACACCGACTCTCGAGTTCACGGAACTCGAGGCGATGGAAGCGCTGGATGACGGACTCGATTTCACGCGCGGATTCGCGCTGGGCGTGATCATCGGAATCATCGCGCTCACCTAGAGAGCGCGAGTGCACGGTCCCACTGAGGAGGTGAGAAATGCAGACAGAATCACTCGAGTTCCTGGAACTCGACCAGATCGATGCCCCGCTCGAATGGTGGGAGCACGCGAGCTACATCATCGCCATCATCGGCGGCGCTGCCGCGATCGCGACCTGACCGAAGGGTGCGGGCGTGTCCAGCACGTCCGCACCTGCGATCTCTGAAGAAAGGCGTCATCCGGATGTCGGATCTGTTGACCCGTGTCATGAAGGCGAAGCTGAGGGAGGCCGGTGCTGTTCCGAGAGAGCAGGACCTGTACTCGGGCGCAGGCTCTGACTTCTACGAGCGGCTGGTCGGAACCGACCGTGCCGAAGTGCGCGAGGTGCTGGCGCTCGCGCGCCGCGCGCGCGGGCCCATTCTCGACATCGCAGCAGGCAGTGGGAGACTGACGATCCCCTTGCTGCGATCGGGAAATCGGGTGACCGCGGTCGACCTCTCCGACGACATGCTCGCCCACCTTCGCCGCGCAGCGCCGGAACGCTCCCTGTTGAACTGCGTCGTGGCAGACATGCGTGACTTCTCGCTGACGCAGCGTTTCGCGCTCGTGATCCTCGGTGCGACGTCGATCACACTGCTCGATCGCGCGGGAAGAGCCCTCCTGTACGAGAACGTGCTCCGCCACCTCTCCCCGGACGGCGTCTTCGCGCTCACCGTGGCGGGCGGGGCCGCGGCGGAGGAGATCGCGATGCCCGGAGAACACGAGATAGGCGTACCCGGTCCCGA
Organism: Microbacterium hydrocarbonoxydans; assembly: GCF_904831005.1. Classification (NCBI taxonomy): domain Bacteria; kingdom Bacillati; phylum Actinomycetota; class Actinomycetes; order Micrococcales; family Microbacteriaceae; genus Microbacterium; species Microbacterium hydrocarbonoxydans. Next base: position 3,561,001 of record NZ_LR882982.1, read on the forward strand.
CGGTGAGGAGGCATATCTCTTCTCCCAGCAGATCGACACGGCTGGCGCAGCTCGCGTCGTCAACTGGGTTCGAGTCGCGGATATCGGCGACGGCCGCATCGCGACCGTCTTCACGAGTCGGCTGCGGCTGCTCAGCGATGAGCTTCTCTCGAGCGAGCTCATCGACGCGGGTTTCGCCGCACCTGCCGTCTCCGCGGTCCGGACGTCGCGCGGAGAGGACATCCTTCTGCTCACCACGACACCAGCGCGCGCGTCACACGTGAAGGACGACCATGACTGAGAACAGGGCCCTCCGTCTTCGACGGCCGCGCGCCATGGCTCCCCTCACCGCTGATGCTCGCCCGCGGCTCGCGACGGGCGTCGTCTTCGAACAGTCGACAGGTGAGGTGGCCTGCATCGCCCTGCTTCACGGAGTGCCGACGTCGAGGGTGTCCCGAACCGTGGTCGATCTGCTGAGGGCGATGGATGGCGAGTCGACCCTCGGCGATCTGCACCGGAGGTTCGCAGCATCCCAGCCCTTCGAGGGCTTCGTCTCGCTGGTCCAGCGTTTCCGCGCTTGCGGTCTTCTCGAAGGTGGCGCCCACTCGCCGCGCGGACGCGTGGTCTATCGACCACCGTTCACCCTGCAGATCGCAACGATGCGTGCGCCGACGATCTTCGGCGGTGTCGACCGCATGATCGGTCCGCTCTCGCGCCGAATGGTGCTGATCCCGATCGCCGTCCTGCTCAGCCTGGGTCTCGTGGCGTCTGCCCTGCAGGCGAGTGAACTCCTCGACGTCCTCGCCGAGCCTGCGCCGATCGCCGGACTGGTGTGTCTCGTCATCGTGCTCTCTCTCCTGACGCTGCTCCACGAGAGCGCACACGGGGTCGCACTCACGAGGTTCGGCGGGAGACCCCGCAGGGCGGGGGTCATGCTGTTCTACCTCACGCCTGCATTCTTCGTCGATGTGACAGATGGCTGGCGACTCCCGGACCGTGGTCACCGCGTCGCGATCGCTCTGGCCGGACCCGCGGTGCATGCGGTCACCGGAGCGGTCGCCGCGACCGCCGCGCTCGTGGTCCGTCAGCCTGCCGTCCATCAGACCCTGCTGCTGCTCGCGCTGTCGTGCGCCGGCATCGTCGTGATCAACCTGATCCCGTTCGTGCGGTTCGACGGGTACATCGCCCTGATGAGCGCTCTGGACGAACCGAACCTCCGGGCACGCAGCATTCGCGATGGTGCGGATCACCTGACGCGCCTCCTGTTCGGCGGACCGCGGAAGAGCAGAAGCGTGAACACGTGGTGGAGTGTGCCGTTCGGGCTCGCCAGTCTGATCACTCCGATGGTCCTGGTGCTGTTCGCGGTCGATCGCATCTCCCGCGCGCTCGCCGGGGGCGGACAGGTGCTCGGCCTTCTCGTGGTGTGTCTGGAAGCCACGGTGTTCACGGTCGGGATCGTGTTCATCGCCCGAGCACTGCACCGCGTGCTCCGCTCGGGCGTCTCCGTGCTCCGCTTCACAGCCGTCTGCCTCGCTCTGGCTTCGGGTATCGCGGTCGCGGGTGGAACGATCTCCGTGCCTGTGTCGGCGACGTTCGGCTTCACGACTCAGGCCGACGGAATCGTCCTGGTGCATGCGGGGGAGACTGTCGGGACGACGGTTCCAGACGGCGCACACGTCGTGCTGATGACCAACGGGATTCTCGTGAACATGCCGGTCGGCGAGGGGATCGTCCATGCACGGCGATCGGAGCCGACGACCATTCCGCTCGACGCGATCCTCCCCGTCGACGCCGACGGCGCTCGGGTTCCGGCTGTGATCGTCGCCGGCGTGGCCCCCTCGGACGAGACCGAAGACCTGCCGGCGACGGGACAGGCGCGCGTCGAGCTGGGTACCCGCAGCCTGTGGCAGACGATCTGGACCAGTGCAGTGCTCTCGCCGCTGTCGATCGCTCGAGGCGAGAAGTAGGAAAGGGATGAAAATGAACGACAACGCAATCGAGGTCAGAGGACTCACGAAGAAGTACGGGAATCGGGTCGCCGTCGAGGACCTGTCCTTCGCTGTGCCGTACGGCTCCATCGTCGGACTCCTCGGGCCGAACGGAGCGGGCAAGTCGACGACTCTGCGAGCGATCGTCGGGTTGCTCGGGCCGACGAGCGGTGAGAGCCTGATCGACGGCGCGCCCTTCTCGGCACTCGACAACCCTGCGACGCACGTCGGTGTCCATATGGACGGGTTCGGCTTCGAAGGCGGCATCACGGCCAGGCGCCACCTGGAGATCGCTCGGCTCGCGGCCGGTGCTCCTCGTGGTCGAACGGAGGAGGTGCTCGACGAGGTCGGGCTGACGGCAGACGCTCGTCGTCGCGTGAAGACGTTCTCGACCGGAATGGCTCAGCGACTCGGATTGGCTGCGGCGCTGATCGGCTCTCCGCGGACACTCATCCTCGACGAACCCGCGAACGGGTTGGATCCGGACGGCATCCGCTGGCTGCGGCGTTTTCTCCGCGGCTACGCGGAACGTGGGGGAACGGTGCTGATCGCCAGCCATCAGCTCGCCGAGTTGGAGCAGGTGGTCGATGAGGTCGTCGTCATCAAACGGCGCGCTCTCTTCGTCGGGCCGTTGCACGACCTCGTATCGAGCGGTGGCGATTCGCTCGAGAGCAAGTATTTCGATCTCGTCGAAGGAGCGGTCGCGTGAGGGGCTCCATCCGCAGCGAGCTGCTGCGCGCTGTGAGCGGGAACTCCATCGTGCCGGTCTACCTGGTCGCGCTCCTGATGCCCGCTTTCGTGCTGTTCTCCGACGGCAGGGGACTCGACTTCACGGGCATCGATCCGGCCGCGGTATCGCTTCGCCTTCTCGAGCCGCTCGCGTGGTCCGGTGTCTCAGCCGCGTTCGTCGCGGCCTACAGCGTGACCCGCGAGTGCTACTACGCATCGATGGACAGAACGCTCACAGCAGTGGGCGCGCCCCGCACGTTCGCAGGCAAGCTCATCGCGGGTGCGCTCGTCTCAGTCGCCCTGACCGTCGCCATCTTCGCCGTCTGGACGACAGGCGTCTCGATCGTCCTGATGCAGAACGGGCTGTCACTCGAACTCACGTCAGAAGCGTGGAGAGGATACGCGGGAGCGATGGGGAGCGCGATCCTCGGTGCGTTCATCGGAGGTGCGGTGGGCTGGATCACTCGGAACTACTACGTGACTGCAGCGATCGTCCTGGTCCTTCCCCTGGTGGTGGAACTCGCGCTGTTGCGGACGGCGCCAGAGGTGGCGAGGTTCTCACCGGGACTGGCGCTCGCCGCCCTGAGCATCCCGGAACATCAGAACACCCTGCTCGGCTTCCTCCCTGCTCTCGGCATCGCGCTCGCCTGGACGGTCGGGCTGGTCGCCGTCGCCTGGCTCCGTGAGCGCAGGAGGCGCGCGTGATCGGTCGGGCGCTGCGAGCGCAGGCACGCAGCTTCTCGGGAGACATCGTCCTCTGCTGGGTGTCAGTGGCATCCATCGCGATGGCGCTGTCACTCGTCACGAGCATTCCTGCGGACTTCGTGACGGCGGGCGCCGCTGCTCGAGAAGCCTTCGCCGCGCCGTTCAGCGCCGTGATCGCGATGTACGGCGCTGTTCTCGCATCGGTCTACGGCTGCTTTCGGTACACCGTCGACCGACGTGACGGCGTCATCGCCCAGCGACTGATGCTTCAGCACCGCTGGGCGACGCTCGCGGCGAGGCTGCCGGCAGCGGCACTCGGCGGCGCGGTCGTCGCTCTCACCGGAGTCGTCGGCGGCCATCTCGCGCTGGCCGTCGCCGTCGGTGGCGTCCCTGTGGAGTGGGGGTCCGTCTGGCCTTCGCTGGCACTCGGAGCCGCGGCCGCGATCTGGGGGATGGGTGTCGGAATCATCGTGCAGGCGCATCTCGTCGCCCTCTTCGTCGTGTCGGCATCGATGGGATCCGCCATCCTGGTCGCCCTCTTCTGGAAAGCAGGCGCCGCGTACATGCCGCTCCTCGCGATGCTCGAGGCTCTCCGCTTCGACCTCGGTGCCGTCGGGTTCGCGCCGGGAGATACCCTCGACGGTTCCGCGGCGGTCGCGGTCGCAACCGGCTGGTTGCTGGTGATCCTCGCCGCCGCGGGCGTCACGTTCATGAGAAGAGACGTGCGGTAGTCGCACCGGAGGGGGCCGGGTCACATGCCGCCCGGCGTAAAATCGCTGGGTGGCAACCCCCAAGATCGTCCTGTTCTACGTGTTCACCCCGCTCGCCGACCCCGAGGCGATCAGGGTGTGGCAGCGCGATCTCGGCGAGGCGCTCGGACTCCGCGGCCGCGTGATCATCTCGAAGGACGGTGTCAACGGCACCCTCGGGGGTGACCTTCTCGTGCTCAAGAAGTGGGCGCGATCGTTCCGTTCGTACGCGCCGTTCGCCGATGCGGACATCAAGTGGAGTGAGGGCACGGGGGTCGACGCCGACGGTCGCAGCCTCGACTTCCCCAAGCTGAGTGTCAAGGTGCGCGATGAGATCGTGTCATTCGGAGCTCCGGGAGAACTTCGGGTCGATGAGGGGGGAGTGGTCGGCGGCGGGACCAGGCTCACTCCCGAGGCCCTGCACGATCTGATCGACGAGCGCGGCGACGAGGTGGTGTTCTTCGACGGACGCAACTCCCTCGAAGCCGAGATCGGACGATTCCGAGGCGCGGTCGTCCCCGACACCGATACGACGCGCGACTTCGTGCAGCTGCTCGACTCCGGCACCTACGACCACCTCAAGGGCAAGCCGGTCGTCACGTACTGCACCGGAGGCATCCGGTGCGAGGTGCTCTCGAGCCTCATGACCTCGCGGGGCTTCGGCGAGGTGTACCAGCTCGAGGGCGGCATCGTTCGCTACGGCGAGAAGTTCGGTGACGACGGCCTCTGGCAGGGATCGCTCTACGTATTCGACAAGCGCGGATCCGTCGACTTCTCGGATCACGCCGCGGTGATCGGGGAGTGCGCGGGCTGCGGAGCCGCGAGCAATCGCACCGCGAACTGCCCCGACCCCTCGTGCCGCACCCAGTTCGTGGTGTGCGAGTCGTGCGACCAGGTGCGCTGCACCGTGCACGCCGCGGCCTGACCCCGCACGTCCGCACGGCGTGCGCCCGACTCAGGCGGCCAGCACACCGTCCGAGCGGCGGCTCACGAAGAGCGAACGCGGTATGGCGAAGGCCAGGATCCTGGTGCGCGCGTTCACGCTGCGTCTGAGCTGGCCGAGCACCAGGCGCAACGGCTGCTCCAGGTCGAACGCTGCGCCACCGGGCGCCTGAGCGTAGCTGGCGCGCTCGACCGCATCCGTGAGAGCACGCATCGCGCCGGCATCCACTCCGTTGTCGCGCACCAGGTCGTCGCCGCGCATGCGGGGACTCTCGGCGTCCGAGAGCGTGACACCGAGATCGAGCATGGTGGCGCGAAGCTCCGCCCATGCGGATGCCGCGTCGCCGCGTCGCGCATTGGCACGGCGCACTGCGCCCGTGGCGAGGCGGATCGCGGCGGGCAGCAACAGCACGAGCAGCACGCCGAGCGCTCCCAGCACGATCGGGGTCGGATCGACCCGCTGACGCTCGCCGGTCGCACCGGCGTTGTCGCCCGCGTCGTCGCGCTCGACCTCGGGTGCACTGGTCTGCTCGGTGCTCGGAGCAGTGGTCTGCGTCGGCGCCGTCGTGCCGCTGCTGCCCCCGCCGGTGGTGGTTCCCGCGGCGAAGGCGGTGGGCACACCGAGCGATGCGGTGGGCTCGAAAGGCACCCAGCCCACACCGGGGAAGCGGACCTCCGGCCAGGAATGCAGCTGATCGCTGGTGACCGAGTAGACGGATTCCTCGCCGCGGCTCGTGTCGGTGAGCGCGCCGGGCAGGTAGCCGACGACGATGCGAACGTCCATCCCGAGACTCTCGGCCATGAGCGCGAATGCCCCGGCGAAGTGGATGCAGTATCCCGAACGCACCTCGAGGAAGCGCGCGACCGCGTCTGCGCCCGTGCCGTCGAAACCCTCGTCGACGGGCGTCTCGAGGGAGTAGCTGAACTGGTTGCGGAACCACGACTGCAGGGCGATCAGACGGTCGTAATCGTTCGTCTCCGCCGCCGTCACGTCCTGAGCGGTGGCAGCGATCACGTCGGGCAGCGCGACCGGTTCGGCATCGGGGTCCACGACCGGCTCCGCGGCGGGAATCGCGCGGATCTGCTCCAGAGTGGGGCTCACACGGGTCGAGCGCACCGTGTAGTCATTGCCCACGGCATTCGCGGTGCGCGAGGCGACCGTGCGGTTGTCGGGACTCACTCGCCATGCCGCGGGTACGCCCTGCAGGCTCGTCGCCGGGTAGGGGACAGGCAGCCAGGAGCTCGACATGCGGATGACGCGGATCGAGGTGTTCTGCTCGGTGGTGGTGATGTCGGGGCTCCACTCGTCGGGCCCGAAGCCTTCGCTCTGCGCCTGCAGCCCTCCGCGATCGGGCTCCCAGACCCGCCCGTCGAACTGCGACAGGGTGGTGAGACGCAGATAGGGCGCGGTGTCTGCGCTGGTGGCCAGGGTCAGCACCTCGACCGGGTTCGGCTGCCTCAGGTCGTCGCCGAGGCGCAGCGACGCGTCGACCGTGACGCCGACGCCGGTGCCGGTGACACCGGGGGAGAGCGGGAGCGCCGGCGCGATCACGATCGTCGAGGCGAGGGCAGCCACCCCGACACCCGCGGCGAGAACCGTGGAGGTGCGGCGCGGGGTCTCAGGATCCTGCACGGCGGTGTACCGCAGCAGCGCGAGCACGAGCAGACCGAACACCACGAACCACACGATGTCCGCATCGCCCAGCGTGGCGATCATGGGCGTCGCTCCGACGGCGGCGGTGAGCAGAGAGGCGACGACCGCACCTCGCTGAGCCACGAGAGCATCGAGCACGATGGCGACGAACGCGAATCCCACTCCCATCATCGCGGCGAGACCCGGAGACGACTCGAGCGGGGCGACCCCGTGCACGATCTCGTCCCAGGCCGAGACGGCGAGGCCCTGGAACACGACCAGCGTCCGCTCGGTCGGGATCACGCCGAAGAGTGCGGTGCCACCTGCGACGAGGAGGGTCAGGGCGCCGCCGGCGACGACGATCTGCAGCCCCATCGTGGCGAGGTCGCGCTGCCAGGCCCGTCGGCGTCGCAGCGCCGTGCGTGAGATCACGCCCGTCAGCCCCGTTACCACGATCATCAGCAGCACGGTGGCCGACCACGTGCCCGGGGCGATGACCGAGGTGTACGGCCACATCGCGACGAGTCCCGCGGCGGCGGCGAGCACCGAGGGGACTATGACGCTCGGGGGCAGGTCGTGCTCGCGGTGCCAGGCAGGTCGCACGGGGCGAGGCGCCGTGGTCTCAGCCTTGAACATCGGCGTCCCCCCGCCGGTCCGCCGACGACATCGTCTGTCGTTCAGGAAGAACGTCCTCCCACGCCTCCGCGATGTCCTCGCCGAGTGCGGCGAAACGCCACCCCAGCTGCACTGCGGCGGCCTCCGCACCCTCCTGAGGTGCGGTCGCGAACAGCATCGGCGCGGCCGCGCCGGACGGGCGCAGCCGCGCGGCATCCTCTTCGTCGATCTCGCCCGTGATGTACACGAGCGGCCCGGGTGGGGTGCCGCCGACCAACGCAGCCAGATCGCGTGAGTCGCCCCGCGGACTCACCAGCGCGAGCGCGACGAGCAGACCGTCACGATCGTCCTCGTGCCCGCGCAGCGTGCCCAGCAGAACGCCGGCGCTGTCGATCACATCGACCCCGTAGCCCTCCTGCATCAGGTGCACGGCGGCCGAGGCGCACAGCGACACGGCTGTCTCGAACGTGTCGTCGGCGTCGGCCCCGCCGGCGCTCCAGCGCGCCGCGCTGCGATCGAGCACGACCAGGGCGTCGGGGCTCGACTCCTCCTCTTCCTGCCTCACCATCAGCTGACCGCGGTGCGCAGTGGCCCGCCAGTGGATCCGTCGCATCGAGTCGCCCGAGATGTAGCGCCGAGGAGACAGGTTGTCGCTGCCCTGACCGAGCCGACTCGACGACGTCTGCGCCGTGCCGCCCGCAGCGCCGACCCTGACGGTGAGCGGTGCGAGTGTGAACACCTCGGGCACCACCGTCACGGTCCGCGTCTCGCCGAACTCCTGCTCGCGCTGCGCCAGCCCGAACGGGTCGACCGTGCGCAGCACGAGAGGGCCCACCGGCCAGACACCGCGCCGCACGCCGGTGATGAGATAGCTCAGCCGGCCGGTCTCCGACGGGAACTCGCCGGCGGCGTCGCCCGACACCGCGGCGTCGGGCAGCACGTCACGCCAGAGTCCGCGGGGAACGCGCAGAGCTCGCAGCGAGAACCGCAGCGTCACGCGCGAGGTCTCCGACACGGTGAGCAGATCGGTCGAGATCTGCCGCGCGACCGTTCCCGAGCGACGGGGGAGGACGACGACCAGCACCGAGATGAGCGTGAGCGCCAGCAGCAGAACACCGACGTAGAGCAGCACCGCCGCCCCGAGCACGTTCGCGGCGATCAGGCAGCCCACTCCGGCGAGGAGCGCAGCCGTGCCCCGCAGGGTGAGTGTCCGACGGCGTCGCATGGGTGGGGGAGGCTCAGGAGCGGACGGCCACGGGCACACGCACCCGCTCCGCGATCTGACGCAGAGCGGACTCGACAGGCTGGGCTCCGGCACGGTGGGCGCCGCGCGCGGGGAGCAGACGGTGCGCGAGCACCGGGATCAGCAGCGCCGTGACGTCATCGGGGATCACGAAGTCGCGACCGTCGAGCGCGGCCCAGACCTTGGCCGCGCGGATCAGCTGCAGGGTCGCACGAGGGCTCGCGCCCAAGTGCAGGTTCGGGTCGGTGCGGGTCGCCTGCGCGAGTGCCACCGTGTACTCCTCGATCGCGGGAGCGACGTGCACCGAGCGGGCCCAGGCGATCAGGCCCGAGATGGATGCGGCGTCGGCGACCGCCGTCACCGCCGCGAGGGGGTTGACCGTGTCGCGCTGCCGCAGCATCTCGGCTTCGGCGGCGGCGTCCGGATACCCCATCGAGATGCGCATCATGAAGCGGTCGCGCTGCGCCTCGGGCAGTGCGTAGGTGCCCTCCATCTCGAGCGGATTCTGCGTGGCCACGACGAGGAACGGATCGGGCAGCATGTGCGTCGATCCGTCGACGGTCACCTGACCCTCCTCCATCGCCTCGAGCAGCGCGGACTGCGTCTTGGGAGAGGAGCGGTTGATCTCGTCGGCGATGACGATGTGCGCGAACACTGCTCCGCGCTTGAACTCGAACTCGCGGTCGACCGGGTTGTACACGCTCACGCCGGTCACATCGCCGGGAAGCAGGTCGGGGGTGAACTGGATGCGGCGCACTGTCGCGTCGATGGTCGCGGCCAGCGCGCGGGCCAGCATCGTCTTGCCCACTCCCGGAACGTCCTCGATGAGCAGATGGCCCTGTGCGAGCAGGCACACGATCGCACTCCGCACGGCATCCGGCTTGCCGTCGATCACGCGTCCGATCGAGCCGATGATGGCCGACGTCTGCGCGGCGAACTGCTCGGCGCCGACGACGGTCGGGATCAGGGGCGGATTCTCTGGCATGCGTTCCCTCTCACGTGGGCGCTGCGGTGCGCGTGAATCGATCGTATCGTCGCTCCCTGCAGATGGGGTGACAACGGGAGGCGCCCGCCGCCGGGCGATCAGTCTCCGGAGTCCCGCACTGTCGACTCGCAGCCGGAAGCGGGGCGTGTGCACGGGGGTGGAGCGGGGATCGGCTAGACTGTTCTCGGCTCTCCGCGTGGCGGCATCCAGGCCAATTCCCCCAGGGCGGAAACGCAGCAAGGGTAACCGGGCTCTGCTGGGTGCGCGGAGAGTCACTTTCATCTTCGGCTCGTGCTCGCCGGATCGTCAGCCCGTCTGAGGGCTGCATCGTCGGCTGTCAGCGTCCTCAGGGCCAGCCCTGTCAGGATCGTGATGTGACCAGGCCCGACATGACCAGCACCGGCGGCCCTTCTCGGGAGTCCGCCCTCGCGCGCTTCGCCTCGCCGGTCCTGCTCCTGACCGCCATGTGGCTGGTGCAGCTCGTCGACGCCATCCTCCCGCTCTCCTTCACGGGTTTCGGGCTGCGCTCGTGGGATCTCACCGGTCTCGTGGGCATCTTCGTCTCGCCTCTGCTGCACGCCAGCTGGGCGCACCTCATCGCGAACTCCGTGCCGTTCCTCGTGCTCGGCTGCCTCGTCGCCGTCGAGGGGACCCGACGGTTCTGGGCCGTGACCGCGTTCGCGGCGGTGATCGGCGGTCTCGGCACGTGGATCCTCAACGCGCCGGGTGCGCTCACCGTGGGAGCCTCGGGCCTCGTGTTCGGCTACTTCGGATACACCGTCATGCGCGTGTTCGCGCCAGGCCGCGTCTCGCACCGCATCCTCTATGCCGTCATCGCGATCATCGTGATCGCCTTCTACGGCGGGTCGATGCTCGCGGGAGTCGTCGGCGTGCGCGACGGCATCTCGTGGCAGGCGCACCTGTTCGGCGCGATCGGCGGCGGGCTCGCGGCCTTCGTCGGCCGTGGATCGGCCCGTCGGTCGTGAAGGTCGACACACGATGACCGCCGGCCGTGGCGCGAGCACCGCAAAGAAGCGCGCATCCCGGCGACCGATGTCGACGTCGCGGTCCGCGACCCGCCGCCCGGTGCGGTCCGGCGCGCGTCGACCGATGTCACCGCGTCGTCGTGCGCAGAGGCGGCTGCACCGCAGGCGGATGCTCCGTCGATGGGCGATCTCGGCGGCGGTGGTGATCGTGGTCGCGGGGGCCGCGGCGGTGGCGATCCCGCTGAGCCTGGCGCACGAGAAGCCCGTGGCGATCTGTCTGAGCGACCCGACGACCTTCCCGCAGCACGGAGTCGCCGGCTGGGAGGGCGAGCAGCTCGAGAACGCCGCGACGATCATGCAGACGGCATCCGCTCTGGGGTTCGGCCGAGACGGGCAGATCCTCGGAGTGATGACCGCGATGGGCGAGAGTAGCCTGCGCAACATCGACTACGGCGACTGGGAGACCACGGGGTTCACGAACCCCGACGGCAGCCGCACGACGAGCATCGGGCTCTTCCAGCAGCAGGAGTGGTGGGGCAGCGTCGAGCAGCGCATGGACCCGGCGACCGCGGCGACCCTGTTCTACGAGCGCCTGGCGCGCGTTCCGGAGTGGCATGCGCTCGACCCGTCGCTCGCGATCCATCGGGTGCAGATCAATCTCGACCCGGCGTACTACACGCGCTACCGTGCCGACGCCGTCGCGGTCGTCGACGCGCTGTCGACGACCTGCTGAGCGGTTTCTCCCGGCCGGCGACCCAGCGAATCCAGAGTGAGGTGCACCTAGGCTGGGGGCGTGGCGCAGAGCATCTACATCACCTCGGCCGAAGGCCATACCGGAAAATCCACGATCGCCCTCGGCGTGCTGGACGCGCTCATGCGGGTCACTCCGCGGGTCGGCGTCTTCCGTCCGATCGCGCGATCGGTGACCGAACGAGACGAGGTGCTCGAGCTCCTGCTCGCGCACGACGGCGTGCAGCTCGAGTACGAGGACTGCATCGGCGTCACCTACGACGACGTGCGCGACGATCCCGACAGGGCGCTCTCGACCATCGTCGCGCGGTTCAAAGCCGTCGAGGCGCAGTGCGACGCCGTCGTGATCATCGGCAGCGACTACACCGACGTCGCGAGCCCGGCCGAGCTCGGGTACAACGCCCGCATCGCCGCCAACCTCGCCGCCCCCGTGCTTCTCGTGCTCAGCGGGCGCGACCAGCAGCGCCAGGCCGAGCAGCTCGGCACCACCACGGCCCGCACGGCCGCGGCGGTGGGCCAGATCGGCGCGCTGGCACTGTCCGAGCTCGAAGCCGAGCGGGCCGAGCTGTTCGCGGTGGTCGTCAATCGCGCCGACCCCGACATCCTCACCGACATCGAGACCGCGGTGTCTGCGGTGCGCCCTGCCAAGAGCACTCCCGTGTGGGCGATCCCCGAGGACCGCACGCTCGTCGCGCCGTCGATCCGCGGCATCCTGTCGGCGGTCGAGGGCCGGCTGATCAAGGGCGATCCTGACCGACTCGGTCGCGAGGCGCTGACGATCGTGGTGGCCGGCATGTCGATGGTCAACGTGCTGCCGCGGCTCACCGAAGAGGCCGTCGTCGTGATTCCCGCAGACCGCACCGAGGTGCTGCTGGCCACTCTGCTCGCGGATGCCTCCGGCACGTTCCCGCGCGTCGCCGGCATCATCCTGAACGGCCCGTTCCCGCTGCCGCAGCCGATCGTGCAGCTTCTCGACGGCTTCACCTCGACGGTTCCGATCATCGCGACCGACCTCGGCACCTACGACACCGCGGTGCGGGTCATGGGTGCTCGCGGTCGTATCTCGCCCGAGTCCCGCACGCGCTACGACCGCGCGCTCGGGCTCTTCCAGACCCACGTCGACATCGCCGAGCTCACCACGCAGCTGGGCCTGGCGGAGTCGCGGGTGGTGACGCCGCTCATGTTCGAGTATGGGCTCATCGAGCGCGCCCGTGCCGACCGACGCCGCATCGTGCTGCCGGAAGGCGACGATGACCGCATCCTGCGGGCCGCCGCGACTCTGCTGGCACGGGAGGTCGCCGATCTGACCATCCTCGGCGACGAGAGCGCGGTGCGCGCCCGTGCCGTCGAGCTGGGTGTGGACATCGCGGGCGCCCAGGTGATCAGTCCCACCGATCCTGAGCTCGTCGACCGTTTCGCGACCGAGTACGCGCGACTGCGCGCGCACAAGGGCACCACGGTGGCCCAGGCCGCCGACACCGTGACCGACGTGTCGTACTTCGGCACGATGATGGTGCACCTGGGCCTCGCCGACGGCATGGTCTCGGGCGCCGCGCACACGACCGCACACACCATCCGTCCCTCGTTCGAGATCATCAAGACGAAGCCGGGCGTGAACGTCGTCTCGAGCGTCTTCCTCATGGCGCTCGCCGACCGGGTGCTCGTCTACGGCGACTGCGCGGTGATCCCCGACCCCACCAGCGAGCAGCTCGCCGACATCGCGATCTCATCGGCTGCCACGGCGAAGCAGTTCGGCATCGAGCCGCGCATCGCCATGCTGTCGTACTCCACGGGGGAGTCGGGCACCGGCGCAGACGTCGACAAGGTGCGTGCCGCCACGGCGCTCGTGCACGAACGCGCCCCCGAGCTGCTCGTCGAGGGACCCATCCAGTACGACGCCGCGGCCGACGCCGCGGTCGCGAAGGCGAAGCTGCCCGACTCCGCGGTCGCCGGGCGTGCGACGGTCTTCGTCTTCCCCGATCTCAACACGGGCAACAACACCTACAAGGCGGTGCAGCGGTCGGCCGGTGCCGTCGCGATCGGCCCGGTGCTGCAGGGACTCAACAAGCCGATCAACGACCTCTCGCGCGGCGCGCTGGTCGACGACATCGTGAACACGGTCGCGATCACCGCGATCCAGGCGCAGGCCGAAGGGACGGCATCGTGACCGCGATCCTCGTGATCAACAGCGGGTCGTCCTCGCTGAAGTACAGCCTGATCGACATCGAGAAGGAGAATGAGCTCGCGAGCGGGCTGATCGAGCGCATCGGACAGGATGCGGGCGCGATCACGCACACCGTGCGGCCCGACGCGGCCGCCGGTGCCGTGGTGACCATGCTCGACGGCTCGTACGAGCAGGAACGCCCGGTCGCCGACCACGCCGAGGCGTTCTCGGTCATGCTCGAGCAGTTCGAGGCGCACGGCCCGTCGCTCGCAGAGCGGGCACCGGCTGCGGTGGGGCACCGCGTCGTGCACGGCGGCGCGCGCTTCTACGCTCCGACCCTGGTGACGCCGGATGTCGAGCGGCAGATCGACGAGCTCGCGGTGCTCGCCCCGCTGCACAATCCCGCCAACCTCGCCGGCATCCTCGCGGCGAAGGCGGTGTTCACCGACGTGCCGCATGTCGCGGTGTTCGACACGGCCTTCCACCAGACGCTGCCACCGGCGGCCTACACGTACGCCATCGACGCCGAGCTCGCTGCGCGGCATCGCGTGCGGCGCTACGGATTCCACGGCACGAGTCATCAGTTCGTGAGCGAATCGGCGGCCGCCTTCCTCGGACGCGACCTGGGCACGCTGCGTCAGCTCGTCTTCCATCTGGGCAACGGCGCCTCGGTCACCGCGATCGACGGCGGACGCTCGGTCGAGACGTCGATGGGCCTCACGCCGCTCGAGGGCCTCGTCATGGGAACGCGTTCGGGCGACCTCGATCCGGCCGCCCTCGTGCACCTCTCGCGCCGCGCCGGGTACTCGATCGACGACCTCGACGCGCTGCTGAACTCCCGCAGCGGCCTCAAAGGTCTCGCGGGGCACAGCGACATGCGCGACATCCTGGCGGGACGCGACGCCGGCGACGAGGCCGCCACGCTGGCTTTCGACGTGTACATCCACCGTCTGCGCGCCTACGCCGGCTCGTACATCGCCCAGCTCGGCGGAGTCGACGTGATCTCTTTCACCGCGGGTGTCGGCGAGAACGCTGCTGCCGTGCGCGCCGAGGCGATGGCGACGCTCGGGTTCGCCGGTGTCGAGATCGACGCAGGACGCAATGCGGCGCGGGCCAGGGGCGTGCGCCGCATCTCGACCGACGCCTCGCCCGTGTCGGTGCTCGTGGTGCCCACGAACGAGGAGCTCGAGATCGCCCGCCAGACCTCGCGGATGCTCTGACCGACACCCCCGGGACGCGAATCCGCGTTCGGGGGTTACCGCCGACGCCTCGGCCCAACTACGCTTGCACAGTGGCACGGAGAGGTGCCGGAACCATCGTCCTTCTCCTGGAGGCTCCTGTGCCCGAAGCACTGCCCGACCTGCTCCGCGCCGACGGGGTCCTGTTCGACCTCGACGGCGTGCTCACCCCGACCGCCGAGGTGCACATGCGCGCCTGGAAGGTCGTGTTCGACGACGTGTTCGCCCGCTGGGGCATCGAAGCGCCGTACACCGACGCCGACTACTTCGACTACGTCGACGGCAAGAAGCGCTACGACGGCGTCGCGAGCCTGCTGCACAGTCGCAACGTCGAGGTGCCGTGGGGATCCGTCGACGATCCGCCCGAGGCCGAGACGATCTGCGGCATCGGCAACCGCAAGAACGCGGCCTTCGCGACGTCGCTGCGCGCCGAGGGGATCGCTCCCTACCCGGGTTCGCTCGCGCTCGTCGAGAAGCTCTCGGCCGCCGGCATCCCGCTCGGGGTCGTGTCGAGCTCGAAGAACGCCGAAGAGGTGCTGGGTGCCGCCGGCATCCGCTCTTTCTTCCGCATCGTGGTCGACGGGGTGGTCGCGGAGCGCGACGGCCTCGCCTCCAAGCCCGCCGCCGACATGTTCGCGGCCGGCGCCGTCGCGCTCGGGGTCGACCCGGCCACGAGCGTCGCCGTCGAGGATGCGACCTCGGGGGCTGCCTCGGCTGCGGCGGCCGGGTTCGCGACCGTGGTCGGCGTCGACCGCGGCACCGGTGCCGATGCGCTGCGCGCCGCAGGCGCGACGGTCGTCGTCGACGATCTCGATGCGTTCCTCTCCGCCGCAGGCGACGCCGACGCCGCCTCCCGCACCGACTCCGACTCCGACTCCGACTCCGAGGAGACCGCATGATCGACCGCGAACGCTTCCCCGTCGACCCCTGGCGTCTCATCGAGACGCGCTACTCCGAGAGCGGCGTGGCAGAGACTCTCTTCAGCGTGGGCAACGGCTACCTCGGTCTGCGCGGCAACCACATCGAGGGTCGGGGAGCGCACGAGCACGGCACGTTCATCAACGGTCTGCACGAGACGTGGCCCATCCGGCACGCCGAGCAGGCCTACGGCTTCGCAGAGGTCGGGCAGACGATCGTCAACGCGCCCGACGCCAAGGTCATGCGCGTGTACGTCGACGACGAGCCGATCTCCTTCGACGAGGCCGACGTGCGCGAGTACCGCCGCACGCTCGACATGCGCACGGGTGTTCTCGAGCGGATCGTCGTCTGGGAGACCCCGTCGGGCAAGCGGGTGCGCATGCGCGACGAGCGCATCGTCAGCTTCGAGGAGCGGCACCTCGCCGTGCTCCGCCTCGAGGTCGTCGTCGAGAACGCCGACGCTCCCGTGACCGTCAGCTGCCAGATGATCAACCGCCAGGACGGCGCCGGTGTCTACGCCGGCACGCCCGTCGAGGCGAAGAGCGGCTTCGACCCTCGCAAGGCCGAGAAGATCGCCGAGCGTGTCCTCGAACCGGCCGAGCACTGGCAGGACGGGCTGCGCTCGGCACTGTCGTACTCGGTCGCAGCCTCCGGCATGACGGTCGCCGTCGTCGCCGATCATGTGATCGAGACCGAGAACGACTACACCTCGCGCACGCTCATCGAGGAGGACATCTCGAAGAACGTCTTCCGCGTGCAGGCGAAGGCGGGTGTGCCGATCACCGTGACCAAGCTCGTCAGCTACCACACCTCCCGCGGTGTGCCGCCGCGCGAGCTGGTCGACCGCTGCCGTCGGTCGCTCGACCGGGTGCGTGTCGAGGGCGTCGATGCCCAGTTCGAGCGCCAGGCCGCATGGCTCGCCGCTTTCTGGGAACGCAGCGACGTGCAGATCGGCGGTCACGACGACATCCAGCAGGCCACTCGCTGGTGCCTGCTGCAGCTCGCTCAGGCCTCGGCCCGCGCCGACGGGACGGGCGTGCCCGCGAAGGGCGTCTCGGGCTCGGGATACAGCGGCCACTACTTCTGGGACACCGAGATCTACGTGCTCCCGTTCCTGACCTACACCTCGCCGCAGTGGGCGCGCAACGCGCTGCGGGCGCGTGTGCTCATGCTGCCGGCCGCCCGCCGCAGGGCGGCTCAGCTCAACGAGGCCGGTGCGCTGTTCCCGTGGCGCACCATCAACGGCGAGGAGGCCTCGGCCTACTACGCTGCGGGCACCGCGCAGTACCACATCAACGCCGACGTCAGCTTCGCGCTCGGCAAGTACGTGCGTGCGACCGGCGACGACGACTTCCTGCGTCGCGAGGGCATCGACATCGCGATCGAGACCGCTCGCCTGTGGGCGACGCTCGGCTTCTGGCGCACTTCGCGCATCGTCGCCGACACTGCCGACGACGACGGCATCGAGACGTTCCACATCCACGGCGTCACCGGGCCCGACGAGTACACGACGGTCGTGAACGACAACCTGTACACGAACGTCATGGCGCGCTACAACCTCCGCTATGCGGCTCGGGTGGTGCGCGAGGCTCGCGAGGCGAACGGCGAGGAGTTCGCCAGGGTCGTCGAGCGCACCGGCCTCGCTGAGGGCGAGGCCGAGGGCTGGGATCGGGCTGCCGACGCCATGTTCATCCCGTTCAGCGAGAGCCTGGGCATCCACCCCCAGGACTCGCTGTTCCTCGAGCGCGAGGTCTGGGATCTCGCACACACCCCGAAGGAGCAGCGGCCCCTGCTGCTGCACTTCCACCCGCTCGTGATCTACCGCTTCCAGGTGCTCAAGCAGGCGGATGTCGTGCTCGCGCTGTTCCTGCAGGGCAACCACTTCACGCCCGAGGAGAAGAAGGCCGACTTCGACTACTACGACCCGCTGACCACCGGCGATTCCACGCTGTCGGCGGTCGTGCAGTCGATCCTCGCCGCCGAGGTCGGCTACCAGGACCTCGCTCTGCAGTACTTCAGGCAGTCGCTGTTCGTCGACCTGCACGACCTGCACCACAACGCCGCCGACGGCGTGCACGTGGCATCCGCGGGCGGAGTGTGGACGGCGCTCGTCTGCGGCTTCGGCGGCATGCGCGACTACGCCGGAGAGCTGAGCTTCGACCCGCGTCTGCCTGCGGACTGGCCGTCGCTGTCCTTCCCGCTGCAGTGGCAGGGGTCTGCCGTGCAGGTCACGATCACCGCCGACGAGCTGCGCGTGCACGTGAGCACCGGCGAGCCCGTGCCGTTCAGCGTGCGCGATGTCGCCTACATCGCGACGGTCGGTGACGACGTGGTCGTCCCGCTCGCAGACCAGGGTCCGATCCTCTCGGGGCGTCCCACGCTGCGACAGTTCGCAGACGCGCTCCGCGAGGACGGCACCCGTCTGTCGGCATCCGTCCCGGTGATCACCACTGCGATCCCGATCATCGAACCGACCGACTGAGGTGCTGATAACGGCGGCGCTCTTCGGGCTCGTGCCCGGAGCGCTCCTGCTCGTGCTCGCGGTGCTCGAGCGTGCGCGGTCGGTGCAGCGAGTCGCGTCTCCCGGGCCGCGGTTCGCGCCGGCAGAGCGCGCCACCGTGCTGTCCGACGCGCTGCTGCTGAACGCGGACCGCAAGGCGGTCGCGGCTGCTCTGATCGACCTGGCCGTGCGACGCAAGGTGCGGCTGCTGGTCGACTCCGACGCCGTGGATTCCGGTGGGTCGAGCCGACGTGCGCCGGTCGGCATCGAGATCGTCGAGGGTGTGGCATTCACACCCGAAGAGCTCGGAGTGCTCGAAGCGCTGTTCGGCCCGGATCACACGCCGGGGCGGGTGCGCAGGTTCGGTTCGGATGCTCGGGCGCTGCACCGCCGGGTGCGCGGCGTCATCGACGAGGCCGAGAAGGGGCTCGCGTCGGCGGGGCTCATCGATCGCGGCCGACGCGGCTGGGCCACGTTCCTGATCCGGGTCGCCGCGGTGCTGGTGGCGGGCGTCTGCCTCCTGCTCCTCCTCGCCGCCTGGGCGGTGAGCGAACCGGGTGCCGCTCTCTACGCCGTGCTGATCCTCGGCCTGCTCGTCGCGATCGCCGCGATCGTGATCGCTCCGCGACCGTGGCGCCGGTTCCGACCGGATGCGCAGGCGAGGCGGGAACATCTTGCAGGCATGCGCGAGTACATCGCCCTCGCCGAGGCGGAGCCGCTGCGGTTCTCGCAATCGGTCGACGGGGCCGATGTGCGAGCCGATGTCTCGCCGGAGGCGTCGAGCGCTCGGCTGCAGAGGTTCCTGCTGAACGAGCGGCTGCTGCCCTATGCGGTGCTCTTCGGCCTCGAACGATCATGGGCGGCCGTGCTGCAGACCGAGTCGCGCGAGCTGCGTGTCGCGGAGGGGATCGACGGCGCCATGGAGGTGGCGGGCGCGGTGATCGAGGTGATCCAGCTGGCCGGTGGCGTCGTGCAGCTCGTGAACGCAGTGGGCGACCTCGTCGACGCCACGGGCGGGGTCGTCGAGGTCGTCGGGGGCGTCTTCGAGGCCGTGTCGTCGTGATTCTCCGCAGTGCGTCGGCACTCGCGGCGGCAGGTCGCAGAGCACCGGCAGCGCGGTCGGCGCCCGTCTGCCTGAACGTCCGTGGCACGCCGTAGGCTGGTGTGGTGACCACAGCCCTCTACCGCCGCTACCGCCCCGAGTCGTTCGGCGAGATGATCGGGCAGTCCCAGGTGACCGATCCGCTCATGACCGCCCTCCGCGGCGACCGGGTCGGACACGCATATCTCTTCTCGGGTCCCCGCGGCTGCGGCAAGACCACCTCGGCGCGCATCCTCGCGCGGTGCCTCAACTGCGCCGAGGGTCCGACCGACGTCCCGTGCGGCACGTGCCCCAGCTGCGTCGAACTGTCGCGCGCCGGCGGAGGATCCCTCGACGTCGTCGAGATCGACGCGGCGAGCCACAACGGTGTCGACGACGCTCGCGATCTGCGCGAACGCGCCACCTTCGCTCCCAGTCGTGACCGCTACAAGATCTTCATCCTCGACGAGGCCCACATGGTCACGCCGCAGGGATTCAACGCGCTGCTCAAGCTCGTCGAAGAGCCGCCCGAGCACGTCAAGTTCATCTTCGCGACGACCGAGCCCGAGAAGGTGCTCGGCACGATCCGCTCGCGCACGCATCACTACCCGTTCCGGCTGGTGCCGCCCGCGGCGATGCTCGAGTACGTCGAGAAGCTCTGCGTCGAAGAGGGCGTGGTCGCCGAACGCGGTGTCCTCCCTCTCGTCGTCCGCGCCGGCGGCGGGTCGCCACGAGACACCCTGTCGCTGCTCGATCAGCTGATCGCCGGTTCGGATTCGCCGGCGGGTTCCGAGACGGTCACGGTCGCGTACGAGCGCGCGGTCGCCCTGCTCGGCTACACGCACGCCGCGCTTCTCGACGAGATCGTCGATGCGCTCGCCGCGGGCGACGCGGCCGCCGCCTTCCCTGCGATCGACCGCGTCGTGCAGACGGGTCAGGATCCTCGTCGCTTCGTCGACGATCTGCTCGAGCGTCTGCGCGACCTGATCGTGATCGCGGCCGTGGGCGACGGAGCCTCCTCGGTGCTGCGCGGCCTCGCCGAAGACGACCTCGCCCGCATGCGCACGCAGGCCGACTCGTTCGGCGCAGCGCGCCTGTCGCGCACGGCCGACGTGGTCAGCGCCGCGCTGGACGACATGTCGGGGGCGACCTCTCCGCGGCTGCATCTCGAGCTCATGGTCGCGCGGGTCCTGGCCGGAAGCGCGGATGCCGCTGTCGCCGTCGGCGTCCCTGCGGCGACGCCGAAGGCCGATGCGGCACCCGCGGCCGTCGCGCCTCGAACGAGTGCGCCTGCCGTCGCGGCGCAGACCGAGGCGGCGCGGCCGGAGCAGACTCCGGCCGCCGCCCCTGCGCCCGCACCGGTCGTAGTCGAATCGGTCGGATCCTCGATCCACGCCGCCCCGGTCGAATCCGTCGGGTCCGACTCCCCGGGTCTGGTGGCCGCAGATGTCGCCGAGGCCACCGAAGTCGCCATCGAAGAATCCGAACTCGAAGCGTCCGAGCTGCGGGCATCCGCCCCGGCAGAGCCGGCGGGGCCGGTCACCTTCGGCCGTATCACCGAGTCGTGGCCCGGCGTCCTCAAGCGACTCGAGGGGCTCAGCCGCACGTCATGGCTGCTCGCGACGGCCGTGCAGCCGCTCGCGTACGACACCGAGTCCGAGGTGCTCACCCTCGGATTCGCGAGCCAGCACGACGTCGCGAAGTTCAAGGGAACGACGCCCGGTGCCGGGCCGTCCGACCACCTGCGCATGGCCATCGAGCACGAGGTCGGCGTCAAGGTCAAGTACCGCCCCGCGCCCATGCCCGCCGGAGGCGCTCCGCGTCAACCGTCGTCGCCCTCGTCGGGCGCGCCGGCCGCCGACGCTCCCGCATCGGAGCCTGCGTCAGCGCGTTCACCTCGCCCGCAGACCAGCAGCGCCTCGGCCGCATCCGTGACGGAGTGGGCGGTGGCGCGGATCCCGGCCTCGATCGAGCCCGTGGCGATGCCGTCGCCCGGTGTGGAGGCGGCAGTCGACGCCGAGGCGCCCGCCGCGCCTGCACCCACATCGGCGCCGGCCACCCCAGCGGCGGCAGTGGCCACGTCGGCTGTGCCTGGGGCCTCGCCCGCGGCGCCCGGGCGAGCGGCTTCGTCGACGGCCCCGACGCCCTCACGCGAACGCGACGAGCCCCCGTACCCGGTCGACGACGAACCGCCGTACTACGACGACGAGCCACCCTACGATCCCGCGTACGAGCCGACGCCGACCCAGGCCGCCGCAGCTCACGCGGCGCCGGCTCCGGCAGCGCCGGCCAGGGCAGGGGCGGCCGCGGCCGCACCGGCGGGTGCCCACGCATCCGCATCCGGTCGTCCCACATCCTCGGCGGCCCCGACGACTCACGCGGCATCCGCCGCGCCGACCATCACCGAGCGCACCCCGGCCGGTGGGGTGCAGCGCTACGGTGAGGCCGTGATCCGCCAGGTGCTCGGCGCGACGTTCGTGCGCGAAGAGCCCTACGAGCCCCCGACGAGGTTCTCCTGATGTATGACGGCATCGTCCAAGAGCTGATCGATGAATTCGGCCGCCTTCCCGGCATCGGGCCCAAGTCCGCTCAGCGCATCGCGTTCCACATCCTGCAGACGCCGACGTTCGACGTCGCGCGCCT
The DNA here is from genome assembly GCF_904831005.1 of Microbacterium hydrocarbonoxydans. Classification (NCBI taxonomy): domain Bacteria; kingdom Bacillati; phylum Actinomycetota; class Actinomycetes; order Micrococcales; family Microbacteriaceae; genus Microbacterium; species Microbacterium hydrocarbonoxydans. Next base: position 3,582,849 of record NZ_LR882982.1, read on the forward strand.
CTCCGAGCTGCTGGTCGAGATCCGTGTGCGTGTGCGCTTCTGCGAGATCTGCGGCAATGTGGCAGAGCAGGAGCGCTGCGTCATCTGCCGCGACCCGCGCCGCAATGCCACTCTGATCTGCGTGGTCGAAGACGCGAAAGACGTCGCGGCCATCGAGCGCACCCGCGAGTTCCGAGGGCTGTATCACGTGCTGGGCGGGGCGATCAGTCCGATCGCCGGCATCGGCCCCGACGACCTGCGCATCGCACAGCTCATGACGCGTCTCGCCGACGGCACGGTGCAGGAGGTGATCCTGGCGACGAACCCCAATCTCGAGGGCGAGGCGACCGCCAGCTACCTCAGCCGCCTGCTCACGACCATGCAGATCACGGTGTCGCGCCTCGCTTCCGGGCTGCCGGTCGGTGGCGACCTCGAGTACGCCGACGAGGTCACGCTCGGGCGTGCATTCGAAGGCCGGCGCGTGCTGTGACCTCGCAGGGCGGCTTCTCGCGACGCGGATGGCTGCTCTTCGGGGCGATGGCACTGCTGTGGGGAGTGCCGTATCTCTTCATCAGCATCGCCGTCGAGTCGATCTCACCTCCGGCCATCGTCGCCGGCCGCACGCTGATCGCTGCTCTGCTGTTGCTTCCCTTCGCGATCCGTGGGGGTGCGCTGCGGGCCGCGTGGACGCACTGGCCGTGGGTCCTCGCTTTCGGACTCGTCGAGATGGCAGGCCCGTTCGTGCTGCTCGGCCACGCCGAGATGACGCTGCCGTCGGGCATGACCGGTCTGCTCGTGGCCACAGTGCCCCTGTTCGCTGCGGTCATCGCGCTCGGCGGGGGAGATCGGGGAGTGCTGCGTCCGGCGCGGGCGACCGGCCTCCTCGTCGGCTTCCTCGGCGTCGCGATCGTCGTCGCGGGCCCCGGACTGTTCGGCGGCGAGATCGGTCTGCTCGCTGCGGGGGAGGTGCTGCTCGTGGCGATCCTCTACGCGATCGCGCCGTTCATCGTCGCCCGCAAGCTCGCCGAGGTGCCGTCTCTGGGAACCATCACCCTGTCGCTGCTGATGATCGGCGCCATCTACCTGCCCATCGGTCTGCTCACCCAGCATCGGCTGCCCACTCTGCCGTCCGTCGCCGCCCTCGTGGCTCTCGCCGTCATCTGCACGGCGGTGGCGTTCCTCGCGTTCTTCGCCCTGATCCGCGAGGTCGGCCCGGTGCGCGCACCCCTGTTCACCTACGTGAACCCCGTCGTCGCGATCATCCTCGGAGCGATCGTGCTCGCCGAGCCCCTCACCCCCGGGTTGCTGATCGGCTTTCCGCTGATCATCGCGGGGTGCTGGTTCGCCGCCACGGGCGGACGCTTCCGCCCACCCGCATCAACCCCCGACGGTCTCGCACTCACGCCCACTCCGCCCTCCCTCTGACGCGCGGCGCCGCGTCACATGCGACGTGGGGCATACGCGGCGATCGTAGAATGATCGTGGGCGGATCCGCCCGACATCCCAGGGAGTGAACGTGGCCCTCATCGTGCAGAAGTACGGCGGCTCGTCCGTCGCCGACGCAGAGAGCATCAAGCGCGTCGCCAAGCGCATCGTCGACACGCGTCGTGCCGGGCACGACGTCGTCGTCGCGGTCAGCGCGATGGGCGACACGACCGATGAACTGCTCGACCTCGCGAACGAGGTCGCGCCGATCCCGGCACCGCGCGAGCTCGACATGCTGCTCTCCAGCGGTGAGCGCATCTCGATGGCACTGCTCGCAATGGCGATCCACTCGATGGGGTTCGAGGCGCGTTCCTTCACCGGCAGCCAGGCGGGCATGATCACCGACTCGCATCACGGCTCCGCGCGCATCGTCGACGTCACCCCCGTGCGTCTGCGTGAGGCCCTCGACGAGGGGGCGATCGTCATCGTCGCCGGGTTCCAGGGATTCAACCGCGACACCCGCGACATCACCACGCTCGGCCGCGGCGGCTCCGACACCACGGCCGTCGCCCTCGCCGCCGCGCTGAGCGCCGATGTGTGCGAGATCTACAGCGACGTCGACGGCATCTTCACGGCAGACCCGCGCGTCATCCCCAAGGCGCAGAAGCTCGATCACATCGGCAGCGAAGAGATGCTCGAGCTCGCCGCCAACGGTGCCAAGGTGCTCTACATCCGCGCCGTCGAGTACGCACGCCGTCACGGCGTCCTGATCCACGCCCGCTCGACCTTCTCGTCGGCCGAGGGCACATACGTTCTGGGCGAGGGCATGAAGAACCCTCGCGAAGCCGAGGGAGCAGCCATGGAAGAACCGATCGTCGCCGGTGTCGCCACCGATTTCGGACAGGCCAAGATCACCGTCGCCGGAGTGCCCGATGTGCCGGGCAAGGCTGCCGAGATCTTCAAGATCGTCGCCAAGTCCGGCGCGAACGTCGACATGATCGTCCAGAACGTGTCGGCGGCTTCCACCGGACGCACCGACATCTCGTTCACGGTTCCGAAGGCGGATGCGGCGGCTGCCCTCAAGGCGCTCGCGGGCGAGCAGATCGAGGTCGGTTTCGAGAACCTGGTGCACGACGACCAGATCGGCAAGCTCTCGGTGGTCGGCGCGGGCATGCGCACCCACTCCGGCGTCTCCGCGATCCTGTTCGAGGCGCTGTCGGCGGGTGGCATCAACATCGAGATGATCTCGACCTCCGAGATCCGCATCTCGGTCGTGCTGCGCGACAACGAGCTCGCCGAGGCGGCACGCACCGTGCACGCCGCGTACGGCCTCGACGGCGAGAACGAGGCGACTGTTCACGCGGGCACCGGCCGCTGACGGCATCCGTCCCGCTGACGGCATCCGTCCCGCAGACGATCTGCGGACGAAGCGACGATCCGCGGAGGAATCCTCGGATTCCGTCCGTCGATCATCACTCCGTCCGCGATCCGTCCGCACCCCGTCCGCACCCCGTCCGCGCCCGCACGGCTCGGGACGATGCGGTCCTCGCCCTTCGGCCACCACGATAGACTCACCGAAACCCTGACATCGGCGCCAGGCGCGGCATCCGCATCCCGACGTCGCGCCCGAAGCCTCTCTTGCTGTACTGCACGACGCCAAGGAACCTCATGACCCGCATCTCCGACTCAGGACTCTCCGTCGCCATCGTGGGCGCCACCGGCCAGGTGGGCACCGTGATGCGCGAGATTCTCGCCGAGCGATCATTCCCCATCCGCGAGCTGCGCCTCTTCTCGTCGTCGCGGTCCGCAGGCACGGCGATCGAGTTCGGCGGCGCCACGGTGATCGTCGAAGACGTCGAGAGCGCGGATGCCGAGGGCATCGACATCGCACTCTTCTCGGCCGGGGCGACCGCCAGCCGTGCATACGCTCCGCGCTTCGCAGCCGCTGGAGCCGTCGTGGTCGACAACTCCAGCGCATGGCGCAACGACCCCGAGGTCCCGCTGGTGGTCAGCGAGGTCAACCCCCACGCCATCGACGATCGCCCGCGCGGCATCATCGCGAACCCGAACTGCACGACCATGGCCGCGATGCCGGTGCTGAAGGCGCTGCACGCCGAGGCGGGCCTCGAGCGGCTCATCGTCTCGACCTACCAGGCCGTCAGCGGCTCCGGCCTCGCCGGGGCGCAGGAGCTGCTCGGCCAGGTCGAGGGCGTGCTCGCGCAGGGTGACACGCTGCGCCTGGTGCACGACGGCTCATCGATCGACTTCCCCGAGCCCGAGAAGTACGTCGCCCCGATCGCTTTCGATGTGATCCCGTTCGCCGGCAATCTCGTCGACGACGGCCAGAACGAGACCGACGAAGAGAAGAAGCTCCGCAACGAGAGCCGCAAGATCCTCGAGCTCCCCGATCTTCGCGTCGCGGGCACCTGCGTGCGCGTGCCGGTGTTCACGGGGCACTCGCTCTCGATCAACGTCGAGTTCGCGCGTGACATCACTCCGCAGCGTGCGGCCGAGGTGCTCAGCAGCGCGCCGGGCGTGGTGCTCGACGAGGTGCCCACCCCGCTGCAGGCGGCGGGCAAGGACCCGAGCTTCGTCGGCCGCATCCGCGCCGATCAGTCGGCTCCCGAGAACAAGGGCCTGGTGCTGTTCATCAGCAACGACAACCTGCGCAAGGGCGCGGCGCTGAACGCCGTGCAGATCGCGGAGATCCTGGCGGAGCGTCTGGCCTCGTAGCACTCGCGTCATAGCCTGCGCGCATCCCCGTCATACGGAACCGGTCTGACGAGGCCCGCCTCCGTGGTCGGTCGTGTCGTGACCTCGAACTAGACTGTTCCGGTGACCGAAAACGTCGATGTCGTCTTGATCGGTGGTGGCATCATGAGCGCCACCCTGGGTACTCTGCTGCACGAGCTGCAGCCGGATTGGAAGATCGTCGCATTCGAGCGACTCTCCGATGTGGCGCAGGAATCCTCGAACCCTTGGAACAATGCGGGCACGGGCCACGCAGCGCTGTGCGAGCTGAACTACATGCCGCAGCAGAAGGGCGCGCCTCTCGACCCTGCCAAGGCGGTCTCGATCAACGAGCAGTTCCAGCAGAGCCGTCAGTTCTGGTCGTCTCTCGTCGAGCGCGGAGTGCTCGACGAGCCCTCGACGTTCATCAACGCCACGCCGCACATGACGTTCGTCCGCGGTGAGAAGGATGTCGCGTACCTCAAGGACCGCTACGAGGTGCTCAAGAAGCAGCCTCTGTTCGACGGCATCGAATACAGCGAGGACTCCCGCGTCATCAACAAGTGGGCGCCGCTTCTGATGCAGCAGCGCCGCAAGGGCGAGCCTTTCGCGGCGACCCGCGTGCCGGCGGGAACCGATGTCGACTTCGGCGCACTGACCCACCAGCTCTTCGACCACCTCACCCAGTCGGGTGTCTCGCTGCGCACCAACCACGAGGTCCGCTCGCTGAAGAAGCAGAAGGACGGCTGGCTGGTCAAGTACCGCACCACCATCGGGCGCACCCCGAACGAGATCAAGGCGCGCTTCGTCTTCGTCGGCGCCGGCGGCTGGGCGCTCAAGCTGCTGCAGCGGTCGGGCATCCCCGAGATCAAGGGATACGGAGTGTTTCCGATCGGCGGGCAGTTCCTCAAGACGAGCAACCCCAAGATCGTGGCCCAGCACAAGGCCAAGGTCTATTCGCAGGCGTCGGTCGGCGCGCCCCCCATGTCGGTGCCGCACCTGGACACCCGCGTGGTCGACGGCGAGGCGTCGCTCATGTTCGGCCCGTTCGCGACGTTCAGCCCCAAGTTCCTCAAGAACGGTTCGATGCTCGACCTCGTGACCCAGGTGCGGCCGCACAACCTGTGGCCGATGCTGCGCGTCGCCTTCGCGAACCCCGACCTCATCACGTACCTGGTGGGCGAGCTGCTGAAGAACCACGGCAAGAAGGTCGACAGTCTGCGCACCTTCATGCCCACCGCGAAAGACGAGGACTGGACTCTGATCAACGCGGGTCAGCGCGCCCAGGTGATGAAGAAAGACCCCAAGAAGGGCGGCGTGCTGCAGTTCGGCACCGAAGTCGTGGCTGCGGCCGACGGATCGATCGCCGGCCTGCTCGGCGCCTCTCCGGGAGCATCCACGGCGGTGCCCATCATGCTCGACCTGCTCAAGAAGTGCTTCCCCGAGCAGTACCCCGGGTGGGAGTCCGAGCTGCGTGAGCTGATCCCGACCTTCGGGACCACGCTCAACACGGATGCGGCGCTGGCCGAGAAGTCCACCGCGGCCACGGCCGCCACGCTGGGCATCAACGAGTAACGCGCCGGTGGCGAAGCTCTACTTCCGCTACGGAGCGATGAACTCCGGAAAGTCGACCTCGCTCCTGCAGGCGGCCTACAACTATGAGGAGCGCGGCCAGCACGTGCTGCTCGCCAAGCCTGCGATCGACACGAAGGGCGCATCGCAGATCGACAGCAGGCTCGGCATGACCCGAGACGTCGACTTCCTCATCGGTGCGGATGATGACGCCAGAGCGCTCTTCGCGGAGCACAGTCGCGACCAGGCCATCGCGTGCCTCCTGATCGACGAGGCGCAGTTCCTCACCGCGGGGCAGGTCGACGATCTCTTCCGCATCGCGATCGAAGACGACATCCCGGTGATCGCCTACGGCATCCGGAACGACTTCCTCACCCACGCCTTCCCGGGATCCGCCCGGCTGCTCGCGATCGCGCACTCCCTCGAAGAGCTCAAGACCATCTGCCGCTGCGGACGCAAGGCCGTGTTCAACGGCAGGGTCATCGGAGGCCGCTTCGTGTTCGACGGCGACCAGGTCGCGATCGATGAGGGCGCCGACGGCTCTGCGACGCCCGAGCTGACGACGTACGAGTCGTTGTGCGGCGCCTGTTATCTGCAGGAGTCCGGCGGACGTCTGGGCTGAGTCCGCCCGACTCGTGGGTGCGTTCCGTTCCCACGCTTCACGATCTCCACCCCGCCGACCTCGTCGGAGGGGTGTTCGGTCGGACGCGGATTGCGTGGTCTGACCACACGCGCTACTGTGGTCAGACCACAGGACCGCACTCGCGCGGAGACTGATCAGACCGGCGACGAGGAGAGCGGATGCCCGAGCAGACCGCACGCGCATGGCGCCTCGTGCTCGAGCACATCGAGCGCGACCTCCTCGACGGACGTATCGGCCCGGGGGATCGGCTTCCCTCCGAACGCGACCTCGCGACCGACCTCGGTGTGGGGCGCTCGAGCGTGCGTGAGGCGCTGCGAGTGCTCGAGGTGATGGGGTTGATCCGCACGTCCGCGGGTTCGGGCCCCCAGTCCGGGGCCATCGTGATCTCGACCCCCACGGGTGGCATGTCCACGTTGCTGCGCCTCCAGGTCGCCGCGCGAGGATTCCCGCTCGAAGACGTCGTGCAGACCCGTCTTCTCCTCGAGGATGCGGTCGTCGCGGCGCTCGCTGACAGAGCCGAGCGAGACCTCAGCGCCGCGCACCGCGTGCTCGACGCGATGGACGTCGAGGGGCTGACGCCTGCGGAGTTCCTCGCCCTCGATGCCGAGCTGCACCTGGCTCTCGCCGACTCGAGCGGCAACACCGTGGTCGCGGCGATCATGGCCGGGCTCCGCACCGCCATCGAGTCCTACGTGCAGGAGGGGGCCGCGGCGGTCGCCGACTGGGACGGCATGGCAGAGGGCCTGCGCGCCGAGCACCGCGCGATCGTCGGTGCGATCGGCGCGGGTGACGCCCGGACCGCGCGTGATCTCGTGCGAGCTCATATCACCGGCTACTACGAACGCACCGGGTCCCTGAGCCTGTCTCAGGGCGACGGTTCTCCACGAACGACCCACTGAAAGGACAGCGATGGTCCAGCGCCAGCTCCCCAACCCCGCAGAGCTCCTCGAGCTCATGCAGTTCAAGAAGCCTCAGCTCGACGGAAAGAAGCGGCGCCTCGACGGCGCGCTGACGATCGACGACCTGCGCACGATCGCCAAGCGCCGCACGCCCAAGGCTGCGTTCGACTACACCGACGGCGCCGCAGAGGGCGAGCTGTCGCTCACTCGGGCACGGCAGGCTTTCCAGGACGTCGAGTTCCACCCCGGCATCCTCCGCCCCGCGCCCGACGTCGACACCTCCGTCGACATCCTCGGCGGACCGTCCGCCCTGCCTTTCGGCATCGCCCCGACCGGCTTCACACGTCTCATGCAGACCGAGGGCGAGGTCGCGGGTGCCGGTGCCGCGGCAGCCGCCGGCATCCCGTTCACGCTGTCGACCCTCGGCACCACGTCGATCGAGGGCGTCAAGGCGGCGAACCCGCACGGCCGCAACTGGTTCCAGCTCTACGTCATGCGCGATCGCGAGATCTCGTACGAGCTCACCCGCCGCGCTGCGGCCGCAGGCTTCGACACGCTGCAGTTCACCGTCGACACCCCGGTCGCGGGCGCGCGCCTGCGCGACAAGCGCAACGGCTTCAGCATCCCGCCGCAGCTCACCCTCGGCACGATCATCAACGCCATCCCGCGTCCGTGGTGGTGGTACGACTTCCTCACGACGCCCAAGCTCGAGTTCGCCTCGCTCAGCACCACGGGCGGCACGGTCGGGGAGCTGCTCGATGCCGCGATGGACCCGACCATCAGCTATGACGACCTCGCCGTGATCCGTGACATCTGGCCGGGCAAGATCGTGATCAAGGGCGTGCAGAACGTCGAGGACTCGGTGCGGCTGCGCGACGCGGGCGTCGACGGCATCGTGCTGTCGAACCACGGCGGGCGTCAGCTCGACCGTGCTCCGATCCCGTTCCACCTGCTGCCCGAGGTTCGCAGGGCCGTGGGCGACGACTTCACCGTCATGGTCGACACCGGCATCATGAACGGCGCCGACATCGTCGCCGCGGTCGCCCTGGGAGCCGACTTCACCCTCATCGGACGCGCGTACCTGTACGGGCTGATGGCCGGTGGCCGTGCTGGCGTCGACCGCACGATCGAGATCCTGCGCACCGAGATCGAGCGCACGATGCGCCTTCTCGGTGTCGCTTCGCTCGCTGAGCTCGAGCCCTCGCACGTCACCCAGCTCACGCGTCTCGTGCCGGTCGCCCGCGCCGCATCCGACGTCGTCGTGAGCTGAAGCACACGCGTTCCGCCCCTCGCGTCACCGTCCCGAGCATCGTTCGAGGCGGCGGCGTGAGGGCGGCGCCTCGTGAGGCACCCGAGGGCGGTCTCCCGCCGGCTCGGATCAGAGCGTCTTCAGCAGATCGTCGAGCTTGTCGGCTGTGTCTTCCCAGCCGTCGACGGCCACCGAGGGCACGCCGATCGCGCGCACGGGGTAGTCGTTGCCGCCCTCGTCGAGACGGTCACCGTAGAAGAGCATCGAGCCCAGGGGGATTCCGGTGCGCTCCGCGAGTTGACGCATGCCATAGGCCTTGTCGATCCCTGCGCGGGTGATGTCGATCGAGGTCGAACCGCCCGAGCGCACCTCGAGGCCGGGCAGTCGTGCCGCCACGGCATCCCGCAGGGCCTCGCGCTTCGAGCCCATCGGGTCCCAGTCGTGCTTGGCGTCACGGGGTGCCGTCTGGCCGAGGGCCGAGAACGTGATCTGCGAGCCGCGGTCCTCGAGGATCTCGCCCCAGGGGTCGGCTTCCCACAGGCCCAGGCGCTCGGCCTCTTCGCGCAGAGCCGTGAGGGCCGCAGACTTCTCCTCGGCGCTCAGGTCGTGCGCGTACAGCGGCGTGAAGTCACTGCCGTCGTGACGCAGGTAGCGGGTGCCGCAGGTGGGCAGCAGGTGCAGGCGGGCGACCGCCACGGCGTCCGCGTCGGTCAGCTGAGCGATGACCTGCGAGCGGAACTGCGCTTCGTTGCCGCCCGAGATGATCGCGACGTCGACGGTGCGCAGCAGCGCGAGCAGCTGTGCGGCGATCCGAGGGCTGATGGCGCCCTTCGAGGGAGCGAGCGTGTCATCGAGGTCGAAGGCGACGAGGGCAGGCGTGGTCATGATCTTCCCAAGATACGGGGCGGATGCCGGTGCAGCCGCCGGTACAGAGAAGGCCGCCCGTGAGGGCGGCCTTCGTGTCACTGGTCGGGGTGACAGGATTTGAACCTGCGACCTCTTCGTCCCGAACGAAGCGCGCTACCAAGCTGCGCCACACCCCGTTTTGCAACCCTCCGAGTCTACAAGAGAGGAGGGTGAAACGGCGAATCGACGCTCAGTCCCGGGCCGTGAGCGTGAGCAGCGTCGCCTCGGGGCGACATGCGAAGCGCACCGGCGCATAGATCGAGTGTCCGCAGCCCGCGCTGACATTGAGAGGCACGGTGCGCCCGTCGGTCGTCCACGTGCTGAGTCCCTTGGCCTGCTTCAGAGGGATGTCGCAGTTCGCGACGAGCGCGCCGTAGCCGGGCAGGCACACCTGACCGCCGTGCGTGTGACCGCCGAAGATGGCCTCTGCGCCCAGATCGATGAACCCGTCGAGCACGCGCTGGTACGGAGCATGGGTCACACCGATCACCGAGGTGTCGGCATCCCGAGGCCCGAGGCGGTCGATCGCGGCGGGGAGGTCCTCGAGGCGGTCCCAGTCGCGGTGCGCATCGCTGACCCCGAAGAAGTCGACCTGATTGCCGGCGACCGTCAGGCGGGCAGCGGTGTTGTTCAGGGTCGACCAGCCGAGCTCGGCGCTGAAGTACGCATCCATCGCGGCGGTGTCGAGCGTGGAGGCCTTCTGGTGCTTCTTAGACGGGCCCATGAAGTACCGCAGGGGATTGCGCGGCGACGGCGCGGTGACATCGTTCGATCCGTGCACGAAGACGCCCGGGATGCCGGCGAGCGGATCGAACGCGCGGCGGATGCCGTCGAGCCCGTCGCGGTGTCCGAGGTTGTCACCGGTGTTGACGATCAGATCAGGCTTCAGCTGGGCGAGCGAGGCCAGCCAGTCCTGCTTGCGATGCTGCCACGGCGCCATGTGGGCATCCGAGATGTGCAGCACGCGAATAGGGGCGGAGCCGGGTGCCAGCGCGGATGCCGTGGCCTCGCGCACCGTGAACAGGTAGCGCTCGATGCCGATTCCCCACACCGCTGCCGCGGCACCGGCGGCCCCCACCGCGCCGAGCGCGATGAGGGCCGGGTGTGCTGACGTGCGAGCGGTCACTTGCAGGTGACCGTGATCGACGTGCTCTTGTTCGTCGCCGTGTTCGCAGCCGGGTTCGTGCTCTCGACCGTGGAACCCGGAGGGTTGCACGAGTTGTCGAACGAGATCGACGTGAAGCCCGCGCCGAACAGCGCGTTCTGCGCGTTCGACTTCGACTGGCCGGTGATGTCCGGCACGGTCACAGCCTGACCGTTGCTCGGCGAGATCGTCACCGTCGCGCCGCTCGCGGCCTGACCGGCAGGGTCCTGCGCGACCACGACATCACCCTCGGGTCCGTCGACCGGAGCACCGACGACGACCTGGAAGCTCTTCTCACGCAGAGCCTGCGTCGCCGCGTCAACCGACATTCCGACCACGTTCGGCACGTCTGTGAGGATCTGACGGCTGAGGTTGTTGTCCGGCGGCGGGAAGGCGTCGCCGCCGTAGATGTCATTGGCCGCGCCCTGCATGGTCCTGGCGAGCGTGTAGCGCATCGCGTTCAGGTCGGTTCCGCCCCAGCTCTGACGCAGGATGCTGGCGGTGCCGGTGGAGCGGCCCACCCACACCGAGGTGGTGACGTTCGTGCTCGACTCGATCATCATGGTTCCCCACGACTCGTGGGTTCCGGTCTTGCCGATCAGGGGCACGCCGTCGTTGGTGTTCGCGCGGTTTCCCGTGCCGCCGCCGTTCATCACGCCCTGCAGGGCGAAAGCGGCGGTCGCTGCGACCTCGGGCTTGATCACTTCGGAGCAGTTCTGCTCGGGGATGGGCAGGTCCTTGCCGTCCGCGTCGACCACACGGTCGATGGCGCGCGGCGCGCAGTAGACGCCCTTGTTGGCGACCGTCGCATACGCTCCCGCCATCGCGAGAGGCGAGATGTACTTCGGTCCGAGGATGTCGTACGGTGCGGGCGGGTCATCCGTGGTCTTGCCGCCGTTGGACAGCGTGACCCCCATGCGATCGGCGACCCCGTTGATCTCGCAGAGATCGAGCTTCTCCGCCATCGCGAGGTAGCCGCTGTTGAGAGAGTCCGCCGTGAACTTCAGGACGTTCCCGGTGTAACCGCCCTGGTTTCCGAAGTTCTGGATCTTGGTGCGGTTCGTCAGCGTCTCGTCACCGCACCGGAACTTCGTGAACACGCGGTTGTTCGCGTTCAGGGTCTCGCGCACCGAATGCCCGTTCTCGAGCCAGTCGATCAGGGTGAACAGCTTGTATGTCGATCCGACCGAGAAGCCGTTCGATCCGCCGTGCGCCTTGTCGGTGGCGAACACCAGTGCGCTGTAGGCCTGGTCTCCCTGGATGGTCTCGCTGAAGTTGGTGTTCTGCGTGATCGAGAGCACCCGACCCGTCTGCGTCTCGAGCGAGACGCCGGCCGCACCGAAGTACTGGTTGTCGTAGTTCGCCGGGACCGTCTCGAGCATCTCCGCCGCAGCAGCGTTCTGGATGTCGATGTTCATGGTCGAGTAGATCTTCAGCCCGCCCTGACGCAGCAGGTCGCGACGGTCTTCCTCGGTCTCTCCGAAAGCCGGGTCGGTCAGGACGACCGACTTCACGTACTCGCAGAAGTAGGCGCTGCGTCCGATGTTCACGGCCGAGGCGCAGCCCTGCGTGGGCTGGCTGATCGCGGGGCCGATGGGGGAGGCGTTCGCCTCGTCGAACTGCGCCTGCGTGATCTTGCCGTTCGCGAGCATGCGCTCGAGCACGTAGGTGCGACGATCCATGGTCTCGGCGTAGCCATCCGCCTCGCTGTTGTGCCCGACGCCCTCGTCATCGGTCCAGGTCCCCTGCGGCTGGTCGATGCGGTACTGGTTCGGGTTCTGCACCATGCCGGCGATCGTCGCCGCCTGCGCGAGGGTCAGATTCGCCGCGGTGGTGGAGAAGTAGTAGTTGGCGGCCGATTCGATGCCGTACACCGTGCCGCCGAAGTTCGCGATGTTGAGGTACCCGAGAAGGATGTCGTTCTTCGAGTACTCCTTCTCGACCTGCAGGGCGAAGCGCATCTCCTGCAGCTTGCGCTCGACGCCCTTCGCGCCGTCGGCGTTCGTGGCGTCCTGCCAGCACTGCTGCAGGTCGTCCGCGTAGGTGCCCGAGGCCGGGTCCGCCTCCTGCTCGCACTCCTGGATCAGCACGTTCTTCACGTACTGCTGAGTGATGGTCGACGCACCACGGTCGTCGGTGCCGCGCAGGTTGTCGACGAGGGCCTTGGCCGTCGCGCCCACGTTCACGCCGCCGTGGCTGAAGTAGTCCTTGTCCTCGCTCGAGAGGATCGCGTCGTACACGACGGGGTTGATCTGCTCGTACGTCACCGGGATGCGGTTCTGCTCATAGAACGACGCGAGCTCGATCTCGTTGCCGGCCGAATCGGTCGCGACGATGGTCGACTGCTCCATCGGCCGGTTGACCTGGAGGTTGGCGGGAAGATCCTGGAAGATCGTCAGCGCCTGCGAGCCTGCGATACCGGTCATCGCGAGGACCGGGGTGACGCTGGCCGCGACGAGGAGTCCGGCGACAGCGCTCAGTCCGACGAGCCCGAGGACTCCACCGAGCGCACCACTCACCGTGCGATTCTTTTGGGGCATACGCTTGATCGTAGGGGAGTTCCCTGAATACAGCCTTTGACGCATCTGCGGGTCGCGGATGCGGCCAGACAGGAGTGCCATGATCACGTGGGAATACCTCACCACGCCGCTGCTCATCCACAACACCGCCGCGATCCTCAACAACTGGGGCAAGCAGGGCTGGGAACTGGTCCAGGTCGTGCAGGGCCCCGAGGGTGGGCTCGTCGCCTACTTCAAGCGTCCGGTGACGTCGGACGCGGCGGGCAACGCGGGACTCGCCGCTGCCGCGCAGGCGTCCCGTCAGTTCGAGGGTGGTGCCGCGTGAGCCTCTCCGCGCGTCTCGCCGAGCTCGGCATCGAGCTTCCTGCCGTCGCAGCGCCGGTGGCGGCCTACGTCCCCGCTGTCGTGCACGACGGCCTCGTCTACACCTCGGGCCAGCTGCCGTTCGCAGGCGGCGCGCTGCCCGCGACCGGCAAGGTCGGCGCCGAGGTCTCCGCCGACGACGCGAACGTCTACGCCCGCACCTGTGCGCTGAACGCACTCGCCGCCGCTGCGGACGCCGCCGGCGGCGTCGACAACATCGCCGGGGTCCTGAGGGTCGGCGGCTTCGTGGCATCCGTTCCGGAGTTCACCGGACAGCCGGGAGTGATCAACGGAGCGAGCCTGGTGCTCGGTGAGATCTTCGGCGACGCAGGGCGCCACGCCCGTGCTGCGGTGGGCGTGCCTGTGCTTCCGCTCGACAGCCCGGTCGAGGTCGAGGTCACCTTCATCCTCGCCTGACGCCTCGAGCAGAGAACGCCCCCTCCTGTGATCGGGAGGGGGCGTTCTGCATCCGGTCGTGGCGTGGGGGTCTACTTCACCTGCGCAGAGATGATGCTCATCACTGCGGTGTCGGCGAGAGTCGTCGTGTCGCCGACCTCTCGGCCCTCTGCGACGTCGCGCAGCAGACGCCGCATGATCTTGCCCGAGCGGGTCTTGGGCAGCTCGCCCACGATGTAGACGTCGCGGGGGCGCGCGATCGCGCCGATCTGCTCGCCCACCCACTGCCGCAGCTGCTGCGCGAGACCTGCAGGGTCGTGCGCCGACAGGTAGCTCTCCTTGATGATGACGAAGGCCACGACGGCCTGGCCGGTCGTCTCGTCCGCAGCGCCGACGACCGCGGCCTCGGCCGTGGCCTCGTGGGCCACGAGCGACGACTCGATCTCGGCGGTCGACAGACGGTGCCCGGAGACGTTCATCACGTCATCGACGCGACCGAGCAGCCACAGGTCTCCGTCGGCGTCGAGGCGCGCCCCGTCACCGGCGAAGTAGTAGCCCTGCTCCTCGAACTTCTCCCAGTAGGTCTCCTTGTAGCGCTCGGGGTCGCCCCAGATGCCGCGGAGCATGCTGGGCCACGGATCGGTGACGACGAGCAGGCCTCCGTTGCCGTTGCCCACCTCGACGCCGGCCTCGTCGACCACGTCGATCGAGATGCCGGGAAGCGGAACCTGTGCCGAGCCGGGCTTGGTAGACGTCACGCCGGGCAGAGCTGACACCATGATCGCGCCCGTCTCCGTCTGCCACCAGGTGTCGACGATGGGGGTCTTGCCCGCGCCGATGACGTCGCGGTACCAGATCCAGGCCTCGGGGTTGATCGGCTCGCCCACTGAACCGAGCAGGCGCAACGACGACAGGTCGAACTTCGCCGGGACGCTGCGGCCGATCTTCATGAACGAGCGGATCGCGGTCGGAGCCGTGTAGAAGATCGAGACCTTGTACTTCTCGATGATCTCCCACCAGCGGCCGGGGTGCGGCGAGTCGGGGGTTCCCTCGTAGATCACCTGGGTCGCGCCGTTCGCGAGCGGCCCGTAGGTGACATAGGTGTGCCCGGTGATCCACCCGATGTCAGCCGTGCACCAGTAGACGTCGGTCTCGGGGTGCAGGTCGAACACATACTTGTGCGAGTACGCCGCCTGGGTGAGGTAGCCGCCCGAGGTGTGCAGGATGCCCTTGGGCTTGCCGGTCGTGCCGGAGGTGTAGAGGATGAACAGCGGATTCTCGGCGGGGAACGCCTGAGCGGTGTGCTCGGGCGACGCGCTCGGCACCGCCTCATGCCACCAGACGTCACGCTCGGTGTTCCACTCGACCTCGTTCTCGCCGCGACGCACGACCAGCACATGCTCGACGGTCTGCTGCTCTCCGTCGCCGCGGTCGGCCAGGGCCTGATCGACCGCAGGCTTGAGCGCAGAGACCCGCCCCTTGCGGTATCCGCCGTCGGCGGTGATCACGAGCTTCGCACCGGCGTCGTCGATGCGGGAGCGCAGACTGTCGGCGCTGAAACCGCCGAACACGACGGAGTGGATCGCGCCGACCCGCGCGACGGCGAGCATCGACGCGACGGCTTCGGGGATCATCGGCAGGTAGATCGCCACGCGGTCGCCATGACCGATGCCGAGGTCTTCGAGCACGTTCGCGACGCGCTTGACCTCGTCGGTGAGCTCTGCGTAGGTGATCGTGCGGGAATCGCCCGGCTCGCCCTCCCAGTGCAGGGCCACGCGATCGCCGTTCCCGGCCTCGACATGGCGGTCGAGGCAGTTGTAGGCGACGTTCAGCTCGCCGTCGTCGAACCACTTCGCGAACGGCGGAGTCGACCAGTCGAGCACCTGGGTGAAGGGCGTGTGCCAGTCCAGCAGCTCGCGGGACTGCTCGGCCCAGAACGCCTCGCGATCGGCCGCAGCGCTCTCGTAGAGGGCGGGAGAGGAGATCGTCTGAGCGACGAAGTCCTCGGAGGGCGGGAACTGGCGGGTCTCATCGAGGAGATGATCGATCTGGCTGCTCATCGGCAGGCGCTCCTTTGCGGCATGGCAGGTCGTGCGGGCTGTTCGCGGGGGTGGCGCGATCAGGTCAGGGCGAATCTAGCCTCGGCCGCTGACATCGCCTACCGCCGAAAGTCGGTACTCCCGCGGGTTTTGTCAGGACGGTCGCCTTGCGTACACTCGACGACAGCCGAATAATCATTCCGGCCTTGGCGTGCCCGATTCCCCCGAAAGGGCTCGTCGTGGGCGGCATCTCATTCCCCCCGTGAGATGCCGCCCATTTCTGTGAGAGCGCTCCCGGCGGTAAGTCCGGTCTCGAGGCCGTCTCTCTGCACGACCCGCGTCGTGGCGAGGTTGCTCACAGGTGGCGCACACCCGGCCCACGGCGCACATATGCACGCACTCGTCGCGCCTACCGTCAGGGCATGCCTGATTCCTTCGTCATCCGCCCGAGGGCGACGCCTCGCGCCGACGGCGGCGCCCTCGAGGTGCATTCCGATGCGTTCGCGATCGATCCCGCGTTCGGTCCGCTGCGCGAATACTGTGCCGACCCCGATGTCACAGACGTCTTCGTGAACGGCCCCGGCGGGCTCTTCGTCGATCGCGGACACGGTACCGAGGCGGTGCCGGGCTGGAGTGCATCCGAGCGCGAGGTGCGCGACCTCGCCGTCGCGCTCGTGGGCCTCGGCGGGCGGCACCTCGACGATCAGGCGCCCTGCGTCGACGTGCGACTCGATTCGGGCATCCGCGTGCACGCAGTCCTCTCTCCGGTGGCGACCGCGGGCACGGCGCTGTCGATCAGGGTGCCGCGCGTGCGTGCCGCCGATCTCGATGCTCTCGCCGCGCTCGGCACGTTCGACGCACGCCGTCAGAGCTGGCTGCTCGGACTCGTGCGCGACCGCGCGAACATCCTCATCACCGGGGGCACCGGCACGGGCAAGACGACTCTGCTCTCGGCACTGCTCTCTGCGGCGCCGGCCTCGGAGCGCATCGTCACGATCGAGGATGTCGCCGAGCTCAGACCGCGGCATCCGCACCATGTGGCCCTCGAAGCACGGCAGTCGAACCTCGAGGGCGCAGGGGGGATCAGCCTGGCGCGTCTCGTGCGCGAGTCGCTGCGCATGCGCCCCGACCGTCTGGTGGTGGGCGAGTGCCGTGGAGAGGAGGTGCGCGAGCTTCTGACAGCACTCAACACGGGTCATGACGGAGGGGCCGGCACGCTGCACGCCAGCGGACTGAGCGACGTCCCTGCGCGGATGGAGGCGCTGGGCGCACTGGCCGGGATGGATGCGGCGGCGCTCGCACGTCAGGTCGTCAGCGCCTTCACAGTGGTGCTGCACCTCGAACGCGCACCCGACGGGCGCCGGCGAATCGGGCAGGCGGGCGAGTTCGGCCTGAGCGGTGATCGTCTGACCATCGCCGAGGTGCAGCCGTGGTGAGAGTCCCGAGGCGCGGCCCGGTCGGAGACGCCGGTGCCGACGCGGCCACCTCGGTGCAGACGCTCGCCGTGCTGCTGCAGGCGGGAGCGGTTCCGCTGACTGCGTGGCGCCATCTCGGCGACACCGGAGACACTCACGCCGCTGCGGTCGTGGAACGCGTCGCACAGGGCGTGCCCCTCGTCGCGGCGATCGAGTCCGAGGGGGGAGCGTGGCAGGACCTCGCGGCGGCCTGGGAGGTGGCGACCACGGTCGGCGCACCACTCGCGGAGGTGCTGCGCATGATCGCCGAGACCCTGCGGGACTCGGCCTCCGCCGCCGATGATGTGCGCATCGCGCTCGCGGAGCCCGCAGGAACCGCGCGGCTGTTGCTGTGGATGCCGTTCGCCGGGCTGCTGCTCGGTCTCGCCCTGGGCTTCGACACACTCTCCGTCGTGATCGGCGATCCGCTCGGCGCAGTCTGCGTCGGGTCGGGGCTGCTGCTCGTCGCTGCCGCGCGACTGTGGACGAACAGGCTGCTCCGCCGGGCGCGGCCGAGACCCGGCACACCCGGTATTCAGGCCGAACTCGTAGCCGTGGCGCTGTCGGGGGGCGCTTCGGTCGAGCGGGCACTGCGCCTGGTGGCAGAGAGCCCGGCCTCACGACATGGCGACGAGGGGCGCATCCGCTCGGTGCTCGACCTCTCCCGCGCCGCCGGTGTGCCGGCCGCAGAGCTGCTGCGGGCGTCGGCCGCACACGACAGGCATCGATCTCGCATCGACGGCCGTCTGCGGGCCGCGAAACTGTCGACGCAGCTGCTCGTACCGCTCGGCGTCTGCACGCTCCCCGCATTCCTGCTGCTCGGCGTCGCCCCCTTGCTGCTGAGCGTGCTGGCGTCGACGCCGCTCCCGCTCTGAGCGTCGCCGAATCGCGTCATCGACCACCGGATGCCTGCGCATCCACACAGAGAAAGAGGAACACCATGAACACGCGCACCACGAGGAATGATCGAGACGCCCTGCGCACGGGACGCGCCCCGAGCGTGCGGGGCGGGTCGACTGCGCTCCCTCCGCTCACCCGGCGACGAGCCGCGTCGCTGTTCGGAGACGACTCCGGCGCTGCGACGGCCGAGTATGCGATCACCACCATGGCCGCAGTGGTTCGGCGCGGACATACTCTGCCATGATCGATAGGTGCTGCCCTCCAAGCCTGTGGTTCCTCGCCTCGCGATCTATGCGAGGCAGTCCGTCGACGAGGACCAAGGAATAACCCAGCAACTGGAGGATTGCCGCGCGGAGGCCCAACGTCGCGGATGGACCATCGTTGGCGAGTACCAGGATAATGACACGTCTGCGTCGAAGGAACGAGGTCCGAAAACCGCGTGGTCAGCCATGCTCAAAGCGTTCGACGCAGGCATGTTCGACACGATGATCGTCACCGAGACTTCGAGAATTACCCGAAGCCTCGCGGACGTGCTCGACATTCGACCGCCGCGTCGAGACATCAGGGTCATTGTCATCCGAGAAGGAATCGACACAGAGCTGGATGACTTCATGCTCAAGCAACTCGTGCTTCTGGCTGAGCGGGAGGTGAGGCTGAAGACCGAGCGTGCCGCGCGCTACGCCCTGGGGCGCCGACTCGCGGGTCATCCCACGCCGGGGAAGCCTCCGCACGGCTACACGTGGATTCCAAGCATCGAGAGAGATGCCTCGGGCACCCGGTACAAAGTAAACGAGGCTGAGGCTGCGGACATCCGGCAGATCTTTCGCGAGTTCCTAGCGGGGGCTCCCCTCGCGCAGATCGCTCGAGACCTCAGCGACTCGGGCAGACTGACCCGACAAGGAGTTCGCTGGCACTCGTCTTCGGTGCGCAGGGTTCTCCTGAATCCTCTATACGCGGCCCTGTTGCCTCCGGCCCAGCCAAGTGGTCACTTCGACTCAACTTCAATCGACCTGGACGCCTGCACACCTGGCGCATGGGACGCGATCGTGGATCGCGATCACCTAGTAGCTAGCCGCGGGCGCCTCGTCGGTGTGCGCCCGAAGCACAGCGGTACGGCGCGGAAGTGGCTACTTTCCGGACTCGCGGTTTGCGCGCACTGCTCACATCCAGTCAGGTCAGCCAGGGGCGAAACCCATCCCACCGCGCGTCGAGGCGGTGCTGGAGCTTTCCCCTCGCGGCGCTACCACGCTTATCGCTGCCCTCAGGGTCACTTCATGCGCAACGGAGACATCATCGACGAGTACGTCTCAGAGATCTGCATTGCTCGCCTCTCAGCGGATGACGCCTCCGGCTTGATCGAGCCGCAGGAGGGAAAGCCGAACGTGGTCCTGCTGCATGCAAACCGAGACGCTCTGAAGGCGCGACGTCAGACGATCGCGAGCTTTGTCGCACGTGGACTGATGAACGAGGAGGAGGCCGACGACAGTCTCGTTGAGATTGCAATAAGTTTGCGAGAGATTAGCGCTCAGATCGCACAAGCAGTCCAGCAAGATCCTTTCGCTGAGTTGGTTGATGTGCAAGATGTACGCGCATGGTGGAACGGGGCGACGCTCGCACGACGGCGACTGATAGTTGAAGCCCTCATGGTCGTCCGCATCAAACCGGTAGGGCACGGCAAGCGAGTGACGACATTCCAGGGAGCCGCTGACACCGTAACTGTCGACTGGATTCGCCCAGGTTGAATCTCCCGCGCGCCAGGCGCGTCTTGACGGCGACACAGGGGCACAGCGGTCCGAGGTTCGCGATGGGACAGCGACGTGCGTACCCAAGACTGAACTAGCATTTCCGTGTCGGGCGCGCCGACAGTACGGCAACCACCGCGGAGGATCGATAACGTGAGCACGGAGGCTGTCGAGCACCCGTTACCTACAACGGCGACGGTCAAGCGCATGTATGCAACTGCTTTTCGCTGTGGCCACCCGAAGTGCAACAGGCCGCTGTATCGGATGAATGACGTCTCTGGCGACCTCACGCTCAACAGCACCGTTGCGCACATCCATGCGCGTAGGGAAGGCGGCCCGCGCTGGGAGCCTGGGATGAGCGGTGAGGACAATCGTTCCGAAGCTAACCTGGTGCTGCTTTGCCTCGAGCATTCGCGTGAGGTTGACGCTATCCCTGACGACTACCCGGCCGAAGAGATGCAGTCATGGAAGCTCACGGTTCGAGCCGATTACAACAAGGTCCAGCAGAGTTGGGCTCTCACCGAAGACCAAGTCGCTGAGGTCTTCGCTGCGTCCTTCGAGGTAAGAGAGTTCGCACGTACCGCTGTCGAGTCCGAGAGCCTCACCCAGACTCAACGACTGGGCGGAGCATTGATCGAAGAAGCCAAGAAGGTTCGACGACGGGCGCACGCGGTCGCGAATTCGTGGCGCGAGTTGTGTGACCGCCTCACCCGGGAGACCATGGCGTGGGATCAAGATGGCGAGCTCCTACAGGTGCACCCACCGCAGAATGAGAAGCAGCGGTATAGAACCGAAATGATCGCGGCGCTCACAGCAGCGCATGCCGAACTCGAGCCTCGTGTCAACTCGCTGGCGGCGGAACTCCGTGCCCTGCGAGCGACCAACGTTGACCTCGCCCCATGGTGCGAGTGGGTCGATCGGGAAGCTCGAGCCGTCCTGACTTCGGCGACCACGGCGCCATCGCTCGACGATGTTCCCCAGGTGGAAACTCAGGGGCTTTCCGATGCCCTCGATGCCCTTGCGAGCGTCTGGAGAGGCGAAACAGCGGACGAGCCACCCGCTATCTCCGAGCCAGCAGTGGATCCTGATCAAGACGCCGCGGCGAAAGAACGTGCCGCGCACAGCGCCGCTATCAACGCGGCCCGCCCATGGCGTCGAGTGGACAGTCGGCCGTACGACGCCGAAATCTACGATCGCCTCATTGCTCGAATCCCCTATTCCATCAATCTGCCTCGAGTAGCAAGCAATCTCGCAACCGATCTTGTCGCGGTCGCTATCTGCGCGTCTGCGGTGGCGCGAAACGCGAGCGACGAGATCCTCAGAGCTCGCATTGAGGAGGCCGCGGCAGTAGAGCCCCTGGCCGGAGCGATCGCACTACTCGACAATCTCGCCTCTGTTGCAGAAGAGTCGGGTCGGTCAGATCTTCGCGGCCTAGCAGCGAAGCGAGCTGATGAGCGCCTATCGCGAGAGACGTGGCTGGAACCGGCGGTGTGGGACACGAACGCCTTCTACGCCCGTACCCTGCTGAACCGTTTAGCGGCCGGATCCGGAGTCGCACACGTCAGTTCGTTGATCCGAACGGGTATCGCCGGCGCTCCTCCGGAAGCGGTGCTGCTGATGCTCGCGAGCTGGACGCAGTCGTTCTCGATATGGGAAGAGGGTACCGATGGTGCCCTGATGCCCAAGATCACCACCCTCCCTGATTGGCTCCCGAAGGATGTTGCTCGCGGTATCTTGCTCAAGCGTTGGCCGGATCTCGAACCTTCCGACTCGGCTAGTGAGGACGTTGCAAGGCGACTGGCTGCCGAGCTGCTGTTGTTACTCGATCACGACGAGTAGGTCAGGCACCCGACGACGTCCCCGATCGAGAGACACAGCTCGGGCCATTGGCGCTGCGATCGACAGCGCCGCCGCCTTCGATGAGCGAAATCGCTACGTGCATGACCTGCTCACAGCCGACGACTCCCTGGCGTTCGCTGTCGCTCGGCGCGCTAGAAGCAGAATAGGACGGCACCGCGAAGGACCTACGGAGGCCCCGAGTCGGAGGATGACTGAGCCGATTCTCTGCCCACGATAAGACCACTTATCCCGACTATCGCAAGGAATACCAGAACGCCGCCGCGTCCGTCGAGTCGTGAAGGCTGGCTGCCCGGGCGGGTGCACTCAGAAGGCTTTCACGGCTGCGGCGCGCGAAAGCCTTTCGTTCCCTATGCGATGAAGGTTCTCGTCATAGGTCGCGTCGCGTCAGGTCATGAGCCACCGGAGGCTATGAAAGGCTTTCATGCCGGCGAAGCCAGGCGACGCGCGTTGTCGGGGCGTGAAAGGCTTTCATTGCAAGCGACTTTCGTCTGCGGTCGTGGCGGGCCGGAGCGTGGACCGTCACGCCATGAGAAAGGCTTTCGTTTGAGGCCTACTCGAAAGGCTTTCGTTTGAGGCCTACTCGAAAGGCTTTCGTTTGAGGCCTACTCGAAAGGCTTTCGTTTGAGGCCTACTCGAAAGGCTTTCGTTTGAGGCCTACTCGAAAGGCTTTCGTTTGAGGCCTACTCGAAAGGCTTTCGTTCGAGGCTCACGCGAAAGGCTTTCGTTCGAGGCTCACGCGAAAGGCTTTCGTTCGAGGCTCACGCGAAAGGCTTTCATTACGTGTGCGCGTCGGCTTTAACCCGGACGAGGCGGGGCTTGCACTGTAGCTACAACGCCACGAGCATGGACTCAAGCCCTCGGGAAGGATCATTCTCATCACCGCCTCTCACGCCGCACAAATCACCCGACGCCTGAACGATGTTCTCGGCCCCACGCTCGTGTCTACGTTGGCCGGCTCGAAGGACACACGAGCCGCGATTCGGTGGGCTCAACAAGAAGGTCCCGGGCCCGACGGAGAAGCGATCCTGCGTCTTGAGTGTGCCGAGGAGACCTGGCGGAAGTTGACTGCGCTCGAGGGCGATGACGTCGCGCGACTCTGGTTCGTCGGCGGCAACCCGTGGCTTCACGAGGAAACGGCGATCACTGCAATCCGAGAAGGTCGATTCAAGCAAGTGCAGGACGCCGCGCAAGCTTTCATGGACGATTCGTTCAGCGGCTAGCTCTCCCCAGCCCTCTCGCTCTCGACGATCGCCTGGAGTGCGTCTCTAAGCTCGATGCGCGCCTCGTCCGGGCTGATCTCTCGGGTAAGTATTCGTTTCGCGCGGTCCAGCGTCTCCGCGTCCAACTGCTGCCCCTCGAGCTGATGCCCCTTCTCAATCATGGCGACGGCTCGTTCGACCTCGGCTGGAGTGAGCGGCTTCAGATGCCTATCCATAGTTCTCCTCAAGTCACCAAGGCCTGGGCGACTGGTGCCAGGTGGGCCCTGGACTCACTTTAGTTATCGATGGTCGTCCAGCGAGAGCGATGTGTACAACGCATCAACTGCTGGGCATCGGCCTCCAACTGGGTGCCACGAACGGGGAACTCGAGATGCGAACGGGAGGCGCGCCCGCATATGTCCGCGCCTCCCGTCCTGGGATTTCAACGTTCGATCTCGTCCTGCTGCTTGGCGGGTGCCGCTGTCGTCGCGGTGACCTTGTGCTTGAGCTCCGCGCGCATCTTGATTAGATCCACATCGAATCGCTTTCGTACCGGCACTCCATTGATCGAAGTCTTGTCCAGCCAGAGGTCGAAGTATGCGGGGACCGACTCGAGGCGCTGGTTGACTCTCCGCAGCCGATCTCGTTCCAGTTCAATCTCTTCGCGTGCGCGCTCTGCTGCTAGGCCTGCACTGTGGGCTCGCCGCCGAGCTTCTTCCGCACGCTCCGCTGCATGCTCTGCGATCACACGCGCTGCGTCCAGTTCACGTTCACGCCCTTCCAAGAGTGTTTCCCGATCCTCGAGGTCCGCGGAGCGGCGAGCCAATTGACTGCTTCTGTGTCTACTGACTTCGAGATCCTCGGCGACCGCACTTGTTGCATCGCGGAGCCAATCCGCTTTCGACTGGAACTCACGACTACTGAGGTGCTCCCGCGATCTTTCAGTAACGCGATACTCAACGTCATACCCCGCCGCCGCGACTGCTTCACGGAGCTCCTGATGCTGACGCTTGAGGTCTGCAGGCCCTTTGAAAAAGTCCTTCTGCGACAGCCGACCATCTTGGGTTACGGGGGATATCAAGAGTTGCAGCTGGGGGTTGTACTCGTCGAGGTGCACCGAGAGCCCAACGATGTTCTCCTCGCTGAACTCGCTGCGCGCCCATTCCAATGCGGCGTTCGTGTAGTTGAACGCCTCCCGGTTCATTCCAGCTTCCCTCCAGTCGGGATTGTGATCCACGAACCACTTTGGGTCGAGTTGAAGAATCACCCCGCGGATGAGGACAGCGTCTTTCCGAAGTGCTCTTCCGACCGTACCGAGGCGCCGCTGAAGGTAGTCGTCGAACTCGTCGCTTGGTGGCCGGCCGTCGACTGAGGTGAGGCGCCTGTAACCGCCTTTCCCGTCGTTGACCAATGTGACGTTGAGCTTGGTTCGCTCCGGAACGACGTTCCGGTTCGCCTGGGGGAATGTGAACCCAGCAGCCTGATCGGCGTCCCTTGCGATGTGTCTGAAAAACGCCTTCGCGTGTCCTCCGCGTCCCACCTTGTGCGACGCGTCGAAGGTCATCGTGTAACTCATGCTTCGCTCCTCTCGACCACTTCCGTGGCCTGTTCCGTCCTCGACGCAACAGGCCACGGAGCCTCCGGCGGCTCTCCCGAGGGGCTTCTGCTGTCGCTCATCCGAACACCACCCCTGTGCTTCCTTCGGTGGGTGATGTTCTCCTTCGCGTCAGAAGAAGGTGTAGCCCCATACACTTCCGAACCCGCTCCGCTCGTCAGAAGGTCCTGGTGCCCTCCGGGGGCCGCTGCGCGGGCAGCTCCAATACGCCAGCGGGCTGAAACCGCGACGCTCACTGCGGACGCCCCGTCGACAGAGCAACTGCTCGCCCGCGTTCGATTCGCGTCTCGTCAGAAACCACGATGCAATCGGTCGCATGGTGGATGTCTGAACCTTCCGGACACCCCGAACCACACGAACACCTCGCCGCACGTCGAGCGCTGTCTGCGAGCTCGCGCTTCTGCTCCTCTAGGAGTTCAATCTCCCGCTGGAGCTCCGCGGCGCGGTCCGCGGCCGCGGCCTGCTCAGGATCGAGCATCTCGATGGAAGCCAGCAACTCACCGACCACCTCAGCCCTGCCGCGAGCTGGGTTCGCGCGAAGCTTGCCATGCTGCTCCAACATCGGGCGCAGCAAGACATCGCCAATCTGGTGCGTGGCCGCTTCACGTTCCGCGGCATCTTCGATCGAGTCGATCGCGGAAGAGATCTTTCGCATGCTGGCCTTCATGCGAGCGACGGTCTGGTAGGCGAGGAAGTCGTCCGTGTCGCTCACGAACCCTCGGTTCAGCAGCATCTCGATGCTGTCGACCGTCACCTCGAAGACAACAGGGAAGCGACCCCATGACTGGTTGCGATCCTCTGCGTGATGGCGCTTCCCGCTCTTGTCGGTGTACTCGCCAGCCAGGCCGTCGAGGAACTCTGCATAGGGGGTCGTCTTGGTGATGATGTTGACGGTGTGAACGAGGCGGGTTGTGCCGTACTTGATGTTCACGTCACTCGCACTGGGATGGTCGTCGAACACTTGCCAGACACTGGAGCGACCGCCCAATGCCTCCATGAGGTCGAGCGCGTTGTAGTCATCCCAGATGATCACCGGTTGACCTCTGTAGTTTTGCAGCGGAGCGCGAGGGTCCGTCGCGACGTGATAGCACTCATCCGCATCCAGATCTCTGAAGAGGGAGCGGGCGAACAACTTGGCGAGGGTGGTCTTTCCCGTCCGCCCTTTTCGGAGTTCACACGCTTTACTGCCCATGAAGTAGCTCGTGCGATGCCGCGGAGCCGGTTGGTGAAGCCGCCAGTCTTGCCGAAGCTTCTGCAGATGCGTGAGGTCCGACACGTACACCTCCGGCTCGTTTTCGCGGACCCACTTCAACGAGACTTCTCCGCGCATGATTCTCATGCGTACTTCGTCCCTCTTGCGAGTCGCCGATGAGCCGCCGCGAACGCCCTTCCTTCGCGAGGCGACGTGCTGGTCAAGCTCCGAGCTGAAGTCGAAGTTTGCGATAACGATCGAACGGTCGTACTGGTGCTTGCTGGCCTGCTTGCGACCCTCATGGGTGAGATACTCACCAAAATCAAAGAAGGCCTTTTCGCGTGCTCCGTTGCCGCGGTACTCGCCCTCTTCGCTCGGGATCTTGACTCGAGCAGACGGGATCATCAACCAGTTAGAGATCTGACGGATCGTGTAGTTGTCGTCACACTGCAGCACCACGTGAACATGTCGAGGCTTCAAGTCGCCCACCTCAACCTGACGCCCTTTTGATCGTTGATACTCAACGTCTGCAGCATCGAACTGATCCTGGTCGTGCCAGGCGTATGCCCACCGCTTGATCGATGCCCGATGGAGGCCGCGCTCGAGTTGAGCTTGATTCACCATGACCTCACCGGTCTCTGCATGGTGCGAGTACTGCATGACAGAGAAGACTCGAGCACTGCGTGTAGCGCGCTTCTTCTGATGGTCCGATTCCGAGGACTTTGAGCGCTCAAAGAAGTCGCGAGCGGCGTCGGGGTTCTCAGCCTCAGTAACCTCACAAACCTCAGTAGCGGGCGGGGGGCACCCAAGGAGGCCCCCCGCCCTGGTCTCGCGGGTTTCAAGCGTCCCAACCTCACAAACCTCAGAAGATTGGATCTCCCGGGAGTGAGGCGTCACGTCGGCGATCATGCGGCGGCGCCTAGGACCAAGGCGAGGCGCTCGCGCTGCTCTGGAGTAAGCCGAGGTGCAGCGGCGACGACTCGGGCCACAGCGTCATCAACAGCGCGCTCTAGCGTTGGACGTCCCACAGAAGGGGAGCTCAGTGCAACAAGGTGTTCGGGGCGAATGAACACCCGACGCCCAACACGTTCAGCGGGAAGTAGCCCATCGGCGACGCGCTTTCGCAGCGTCGAATACCCGATGCGCGAGTCTCGAGCAGCTTCTCGGAGGGTAAGTCGTGTGGTTGGCTGGGGACTGGTGAGAGCAGGCAAGCCCACTCCTCTCGAAAGAGAAGGAGCACCTGCATGTCTCGCGGGCACCTGCCAGTGTCGTTCCCGCCAGGATCGCGTCATCGCAATCCGTTGTTCACCAGCGGCTACCCGCCGGGCTCGTCATGTGCTGGTGATCACACTCGCCCGTGGTTTCGGAATCGTAAGCGACAGGCAGGATCCGACCCTGTGGTCCCATCGGGTGCGGCCCGCGTTTGCGAGCCGCAGTAAATGTAGCAGTTGTGAGCGCAGATAGGCAAAGAATTGCTCATGTATGAGCAATTCTTCGAGACCCGAGTCGGGGTTCGTCGGTCACTCTAGCCGCGACCGGACGCCCGATCTCTGTGCTGCGTCAACATGACTTACTTCTTTTTCTTGCGCCGCCGGCGAGCACGAGGGGTCAGCTTCGTGCGGTTGGGGAACAAGTTGCGCGCGACGATCGCCACGATGCCGATTACTTCAACCACCGAGGCAGACAACCAGGCGATGAGGACCGTATCAGAGGGTTTGGCACCGGGGGCGAGCACGTAGTATGCGAGAAAAGCATCCGCAACCAAGAGCTGAAGAATGACCGCGGCGATCGCCACCCAGGCGAGCAACCTCTTCAGTCCGACGTCTTGCTCGCGAGCTCGAAGCTTCAAGGTGGCTTTACGTGCCGCACGCTCTGCTGGTTCCAGGTCGACAGTTGCACGCGGCTTTCGACGCCAGCGATGCTGCAGGCTCTTCAGCGGCTTGGCGTCCTGCGCCTCTGCGGCTTGTTCGAAGGCATCCTTGTCTGCGTCACCCTCGAGCTCTTCTTCGGATTCGGAGTCGGCATCCGTTTCCACGCTGTCTCGCAATGCGTCAACGTCGATAGTCGCTTTAGGGGTCACGCCAACCCCAGAGTTCCAAGGCGAACATTGACTGCCGCCTGCGACACTCCGAAGACGCGGGCAAGGTGGGCCGCGCTTTCTCCTTGAGCCCAGATGGCTCGGACAGCGGCCGCTGGCATTAGCAGTTCAGCGGCGAACTGGTTAGCCCAGACTTCCTCTGGGTTCTTTCCCGTTCGGGACTCCAGATCGCGGCTGTCGACGTAACCGATCCGCTCACCCCTTGCTGCGCCTCTACGGCTCAGGTGTCCGAGTTCGTGAGCGCAAGTGAAACGCTGTCGACGCTCGGAATCGCCCACGTTCAGGTAGATGGTTGCCGACGTATCAGCTGGTTCCTTCACGAGTAGTCCAGAAACATCCTCGTCAAGCTTCGCTTCAAGGACCGTAGTTCCCATGCTCTGGGCAATCGCGACGGGGTCAACGGGAAAGTTGACCTTCCCGTCGTCATTCGCCCAGTACTTTTCCAGGACATCCAGTGCTGCCTGGCGCGGGGATCGCTTCCTTGGCGCCGCAGGGGGCTGCTCTCCCCGCGGTCTCGCGTTCGTGCTGGTAGCCATCGTTATGACTCTACGTTCGCGGAGTGGAAGGCGTCGAACGAGAGACGGCCGATCTCTGCTGCGTTGTTCATGTCGAGCGCGGCGGCAAGTTCATCGAAGGCCTCAAGGAAGACCGTGTACTGAATCTTCTTCCACGCGGCAGCAAGCTCCGGGTTCTCGGCTGGGTACACAGCGCCGACCAAGATTCCCTCTCGAAGCTCATCCATCGACATGGAGAACTCGACTTCGATGACCGTGTTGGCATCTACTGGCGCCGCTCCGCGGATGGCATCGAGTGTTGGTGTTGCCATGTCGTCTGTCGCGAGACGCCGCTCAGTCTTGGCCTGATTCAGAAGATTGATGACGCTGCGCGCCGAGATGATCATCTGTTCCAACACTTGGTGCCAGATCGGGCTGTCCGGGTCCACAGTGGTCTTCATCGTGTTCCACGGGATCGCACCGGCGTTCTCCGCTGTCATGTACACGAAGCCCCGGAACCGGGCGTACTGATTGTGGTACTGCGGGATTTTGTTGCGCCCAGAGCCCCACCCAGTGAGTTTCGTCTTGTCGTTCGCGAGTAGGAGCCGTCCGTTACCGAAGACAAGCCAACCAGCATCAGCCGCGGGTCGCGACTGTTCTTCAGGCTCTGCATCTTCATCAACACCAGCAGTTCCGGTGGGTGCAACACCCACCACAATCCGCACGGACAGATCGCCGGCTTTGGGCGTTTTGACCGAGAACGAGTTCACGGCAGGTCGCAGAAGCTCGCTCGTCGCGACCATCGAGTCCGCGGCGGTGAGGGGGACTCCGTTGAGCGTAATCACGAGCCCGTTGCCCATCGGCAAACGATGGCGAGACCGCAGCTCCTCCGCGAGCTCCTTCAAGAAGGACTCAGAAGCGAACGAGTCCTTCACTCCGTCGTGCAGCCCATCTACGATGATCGTCGTCCCGGAGGCCTGTCCGGACGGGGCGTGAACAGTCATCGGGAACGACCAGTCGCTCCCGTCGCTCAGCGGCTCGGTGTTCACATCGACGGTAAAGCTGTCGTCTGCCGTGGTGGATTCCACCACGAACGATTCGCCGAGTTTGAAGAGCGCTCGTTTCATACCGACGCCGAACTGGCCGATCGATTCAGGCGAGGGGTCTACACCGTCCGGCCGCCCGATGCGGAACACGTAGTCCCGGGCCTTCTTGACGCCGATGCCAGCGCAGTTATCTTCGATTGAGAACTCGTGAGGTGTGGCGGTGATGTCGACGCGAAGGTTTTGGAATTCCTCGTCAGGGCGGAGGATCTTCGCGCTGTCGACGGAGTTGTCGACCAGATCGAGAATTGCGGCAGTGATCGAGATGTCCTTAGTCAGGATCTCCAAGAAGAACCGCTTTGTCGGGCTGCCGTCGATCATCTCGGTCGCGTCTGCCATGTGTCCCCCTTGATTTCCTACTTGCCTGCAAGCTTCCTGTGAGTCTAGTTGTGACTATACGAGAGAATGTGCGATCGTTACTCTGTGCAAGCCCCTTCGGATCTGAGCCGTCCACCTGTCGTGATCGATGTGTTCGCGGGCGCTGGCGGCCTCAGCCTAGGTTTCGAGATGGCTGGATTCGACGTCGTCGCCGCGGTCGAGTACGACCCCGTGCATGCAGCGACCCATGCTTTCAATTTTCCGGATGCGCCCGTCCTCTGCCGCGATGTTCGTCGTGTGCAACCGGCGGATCTACTAGACGCAGCGGCGGAAGGCTGGAAGCGTCACCACCCTGACGTTCAATGGGACGGCGTGGTCGATGTCCTCGCGGGCGGACCGTCGTGCCAAGGCTTCTCAAGTATGGGCAAGCAGGACGTGAACGACGACCGAAATCAGCTCGTCGGCGAGTTCGTTCGACTGGTGGAACAGCTGCAGCCGCGCGCCTTCGTGATGGAAAACGTACCGGGCATACTTGCACCCCAGTTCTCGACGCTCCTGAATGACGCCGTTCGCCGGTTCGAGGCTGCGGGCTACACGCTGAACAACTACACCGAACCTCTTGATGCCGTCGATTACGGCGTCCCGCAACGGCGTAAGCGAGTGTTCATCGTCGGAGTTAGCCGCGGATTCAAGCTCGCTCCGATACTGAAGTCCTCGCTCGGAGAGGTCAGTACCGCGGCTGCTCTGCTCGGTCTTCCCGATCTGAGCAATCGCGGAAAGAGCGATGGCGAGCTGCTGAAGATGGACGCCATCCAAACCGCGGCGTACACCGTGGGGCTCAGGACGCCGTACCTACGGGCGTTGCACGAGATGGCACCAAGACACGACCTATCTGCCCTTCGAACTCTGAGCGGATGTCTGGTAACCGCTCACACAAAGGCTTCGGTCGATCGGTTCTCCGTCGTTCCCGAGGGGGGTACCGACAAGGTCTCTCGGCTCTGGCGGCTCAAGAGCGACCGGCCTTCTCGGACATTGCGCGCGGGAACGGGCAGCGAGCGTGGGTCCTTTAGCGCGGCTCGGCCCCTGCACTCGCAAGAACCGCGCGTGATCACCGTTCGCGAGGCCGCGAGGCTCCATTCGTTCCCGGATTGGTTCCGGTTCCACGCAACCAACTGGCATGGTCACCGGCAGATTGGGAACTCCGTGCCTCCGTTGCTAGCGAAGGCCGTGGCTGACTCCGTGCGGCGGGCGCTCGGCGCCGAGTTGGTGAACCGGGCGGGCATCGCATCGAACGTTGCGAATCGGTCAGAGCACTTGCTGTCGATGAACCCATCAACAGCGAAGACTTACTTTGGCGCGCCTGACGCGGACGTACCTGCCAAGCGCCGCAGGAAATCAGCACCTTCCCTAGTCGCGTAGAGCCGTCGCGCTCCCCTCCGGATCGATCAGCGAGGTGCGGACGGCCAACATTCGTTGGCTACTGACCGTAGGTGATCTCTAAGTACGTTTTCCTTCGACCACGGTCGCGGCCGTCGCATTCGCCGGCCTGCTGGTCGTCATCCTGAGGTCGGGTGAGGTGCGGGGCATCCTCACCGACCTCGTGCGCCGTGCCCTGACGGTGGCGTGATGCGCGACCGGGGAGATCGCGAGCGCGGGTCCGTGGCCGCTGAGCTGGCGCTCGCCCTCCCCGCGGTCGTGCTGACGCTGCTGCTGGGCGCCGGGGCTCTCGGCGCCGCCGCACGCCAGGTGGCGCTGCAGGACGTCGCGGCGGACGCGGCGCGGCTGCTCGGCCGCGGGGAAGACCCTGGCCGTGCCGAGAGTGCCGTGACCGCGGCGGTTCCCGGGGCATCCATGTCGAGCGGTCCGTCGGGCGACCTCATCTGCGTCACGGCTCGTGCCGACGTATCGATCGGAACCGTCGTGCGCGTGCCGCTGCACGCCACGAGCTGTGCGCTCGCGGGAGGGTTGTGATGCGGCACGCAGACGGGGTGCCTGCCTGATGGCCGGCTCCGCTCTCGCCGCCGGCGTGCTCTCGGTCGTCGCGGCCCTGTCTCTCGGGCTCGCCGCGGTCGGGGGTGCGGCCGTCACGGCACAGCGCGCGGCCGGCGCCGCCGATGCAGCGGCGCTCGCCGCAGCCGATGCCGCCAGCGGAGCGATCATCGTCGACGACGCCCCGTGCGCGGTGGCAGCGCGCATCGCGGCAGCAGCCGGCGGCTCGCTCACCGGCTGCGTCGTCGAGGGCTTCGTGGCGACCGTGCAGGTCGAGGCGGCGTACGCTGGACTCGCAGCCGTCTCCCGCGCCCGAGCTGGGCCACCCGACGGAAGATGACGGCCGCACGAGGCACGGTCCGACGAAATGTCGGCGACCACTGTGACGAACCCATCACGGCGGTGTGTATGGTGTGCTTCGAAGAAAGGATGCTCCCTTGGCTCAAGGCAAGAAGCTCGTCATCGTCGAGTCTCCGACGAAGATGCGGTCGATTCAGGGGTACCTCGGCGACGGCTATGAGGTGCTGAGCTCGGTGGGGCACATCCGCGATCTCGCGGACAAGAAAGACATCCCGGCCGCTGACAAGCAGGCCTATGGGAAGTACTCGATCGACGTCGACAACGACTTCGACCCGTACTACGTCGTCTCGGATCGCAAGACGAAGACCGTCGCCGAACTCAAGCGGGCGCTCAAGACCGCCGACGAGCTCCTGCTCGCCACTGATGAGGACCGCGAGGGCGAGGCGATCGCCTGGCATCTGCTCGAGACCCTCAAGCCGAAGGTCCCGGTCAAGCGCATGGTCTTCCACGAGATCACGAAGGACGCGATCCAGGCGGCGATCGGCAACACCCGAGAGCTCGACATCGACCTCGTCGACGCCCAGGAGACCCGCCGCATCCTCGACCGGCTGTACGGCTGGGACGTCTCGCCCGTGCTCTGGTACAAGGTCAAGACCGGCCTCTCGGCAGGGCGAGTGCAGTCCGCCGCCACCCGCATGATCGTCGAGCGCGAACGCGAGCGCATGGCGTTCGTGTCGGCCGAGTACTGGGACGTCGAGGCACTGGCGTCGTCATCGTCGGGCTTCCGCGTGCGACTGGTCAGGGTCGACGGCGGTCAGCTCGCTCGAGGCACCGACTTCGACGACGCCGGCAAGCTCAAGAAGGCCGTCGTCATCCTCGACGAGAAGAAGGCCGCTGCTCTCGCGCACGCCGTCGAGGCCGCGGGCACGGGAGCGGTGACCAAGGTCGAGGCCAAGCCCGGAACCCGCAGCCCCTACGCGCCGTTCACCACCTCGACGATGCAGCAGGAGGCCGGGCGCAAGCTCTCGATGAGCGCCAAGCAGGCGATGAGCGTCGCACAGCGTCTGTACGAAAAGGGTTACATCACCTATATGCGTACCGACTCCGTGGCGCTGAGCACCCAGGCGGTGCAGGCGGCACGCAGCCAGGCGGTCGCGCTCTACGGCGACACCGCTGTGCCGCTCAAGCCGCGCGTCTACAAGTCGAAGAGCAAGAACGCACAGGAGGCGCACGAGGCGATCCGTCCCTCGGGAGAGACGTTCCGCACAC
Source organism: Microbacterium hydrocarbonoxydans (assembly GCF_904831005.1). Classification (NCBI taxonomy): domain Bacteria; kingdom Bacillati; phylum Actinomycetota; class Actinomycetes; order Micrococcales; family Microbacteriaceae; genus Microbacterium; species Microbacterium hydrocarbonoxydans. The sequence goes on from NZ_LR882982.1 coordinate 3,616,246, forward strand.
CGAAGTCGGTCTCCGCAGAGCTCGATCGCGAAGAGTTCCGCCTCTACGACCTCATCTGGAAGCGCACGGTCGCCAGCCAGATGGCTGACGCCAAGTACGAGACCACGACGGTGACGATCCTGGTCGACGCGGCAGGACAGAAGGCCGAGTTCACGGCCTCCGGCACCGTCTACACGTTCAAGGGATTCCTCGACGCCTACGAAGAGGGTCGAGACGAGAAGCGCAACGACAAGGACGCCGACGAGAACCAGTCGCTGCCGATCGTCGCCGTGGGCGATGAGCTGCGCATGTCGGATGCCGAGGCCAAGGGCCACCGCACCACTCCGAAGCCGCGCTACACCGAGGCATCGCTCGTGAAGGCTCTCGAAGAGCATGGCATCGGCCGCCCCTCGACGTTCGCGAGCATCATCGGCACCGTGATCGATCGCGGATACGCGACCAAGCGGGGACAGGCGCTCGTGCCGACGTGGCTCGCGTTCAGCGTGGTGCGTCTTCTCGAGGAGCACTTCGCCGATCTGATCGACTACGACTTCACGGCGGCTCTCGAAGACGATCTCGACGCGATCGCGCGAGGCGAGCAGAAGCGCGTCGAATGGTTGCGCTCCTTCTATTACGGCTCGGACTCGCACGTCGGTCTTCGCCAGGTGGTCGACAACCTCGGCGAGATCGATGCACGCGCGCTCAACTCGACACCGATCACCGACACTGCGACGCTGCGGTTCGGAAAGTACGGCCCCTACCTCGAGGTCGCGAATCCTGAGGCGCCCGACGAGAAGCCGCGCATCGTCAACGTCCCCGAAGACCTCGCACCCGACGAACTCACCGCCGAGAAGGCCCAGGAGCTCATCGACGCACCGGTCGCGGGCGACCGTGTGCTGGGCACGAACCCCGACAACGGCAAGATCATCGTCGTCAAGGACGGCCGCTTCGGTCCGTACGTGCAGGAGAACGACCCGGTGTCCGACGACGCCGCAGTCGACGAGGCGACCGGCGAGGTCGTGGAAGCGCCCAAGCCCAAGCGCGGAGCCAAGAAGGACACGGCTCCGAAGCCTCGCACGGGATCGCTGTTCCGTTCGATGTCGGTCGACACGATCGACCTCGACACCGCGCTGCAGCTCCTCAGTCTTCCTCGCGTGGTCGGCACCGACCCGGAGACCGGCGACGAGATCACCGCGCAGAACGGTCGCTTCGGTCCGTACCTCAAGAAGGGCACGGATTCGCGCTCGCTCGAGAGCGAGTCCCAGATCTTCGACGTCACGCTCGACCAGGCTCTGGAGATCTACAAGCAGCCCAAGTACGGAGCGGGTTCCCGCCGGGCATCCAGCGCCCTCGCCGAGTTCGAGGCCGACCCGGTGAGCGGCAAGCCGATCCGCATCCGCGACGGTCGCTTCGGGGCATACGTGACCGACGGCGAGACCAACGTCACGATCCCTCGCGGCCAGAAGGTCGAGGACATCACGTTCGAGACCGCGGTGCAGATGCTGGCCGACAAGCGCGCGAAGGGTCCCGCACCCAAGCGCGGCGCGGCGAAGAAGACCCCCGCCAAGAAGGCTCCCGCCAAGAAGGCTGCGGCAAAGAAGACCCCCGCCAAGAAGGCGCCCGCCGCGGCGACGACCGATGCCGAGAAGGCTGCCGCCCGCTCGGCCGCTGCGAAGAAGGCCGCCGCGACGCGTGCCGCCAATGCGGCTGCGAAGCGTAGTGCTGAGTGAGTGGAGCGAATCGAAGTGAGGGCCGGTCGGTGACCGCACGCTCCGGAGTGTGGATCACGCTCGAGGGCGGCGACGGCTCGGGAAAGACCACGCAGTCCGATCTGCTCGAGACCTGGCTGTCGAGCGAGGGGCGCACAGTCGTGCGCACCCGTGAGCCCGGCGGCTCGGAGGTCGGCAACCTCATCCGTGAGATCGTGCTCCACCATCGAGGCGACATCGCTCCTCGTGCCGAGGCGCTGCTGTACGCCGCCGATCGAGCGCATCACGTGGCGACGGTCGTGCGCCCGGCACTCGCACGCGGCGAGGTCGTGCTGCAGGACCGCTACCTCGACTCCTCGGTCGCGTATCAGGGGGCGGGCCGCGTGCTCGATGCGCACGAGGTCCGCGATCTCTCGCTCTGGGCCGCTGAGGGGGCACTGCCCGATCTGACGGTGCTGCTCGATCTGGCACCCGAGGCCGCGCGAGTGCGTCTCGACTCCGCCGACAAGCCGTTCGACCGGCTCGAGGCCGAGAAGACCGAGTTCCACGCGCGCGTGCGCGATGCGTATCTCGCACTCGCCGCTGCCGAGCCGGAGCGCTTCCTGGTGCTCGACGCCGACGCGTCGCCGCAGGTGATCGCCGAGCAGATCCGCGTCCGGGTGCAGGAGCTCATCGGCTGAGACCGCGACGCCGCTCCGCGTCATCCTGGTTCACCACGTCTCCGCCGCGGCGCCGTGCGTCGACGTCGGCGGGCCCGATTAGGCTGAGTGCATGCCTCAGACCGTCGCCGCCCCTTTCCCGTGGGCCGATGTGTGGGGGCAGGATGCCGCGGTCGAGACGCTGCGCACAGCCGCATCCGATCCCTCCGCACTCTCGCACGCGTGGTTGATCACAGGCCCGCCCGGGTCCGGGCGATCGACGCTGGCCTACGCGTTCGCCGCCGCGCTGGTCGCCGACCGTCCCGACGACGAGGCGGCCATGCGTCAGGTTCTCGCGGGGACGCATCCTGATGTCACCGCGTTGCGCACCGACAAGGTGATCATCACGATCGCCGAGGCGCGTGCACTCGTCGAGCGCTCGTACTTCGCGCCCTCAGCCGGCCGGTATCGCGTGATCGTCGTCGAAGACGCGGACCGCATGGTCGAGCGCACGTCGAATGTGCTGCTCAAGGCGCTCGAAGAACCTCCCGAGCAGACCGTGTGGATTCTCTGCGCTCCCAGCGAGGCCGATCTGCTGCCGACCATCCGCTCCCGGGTCAGGTCGCTGCGACTGCGCGAACCCGACGTGGCCGACGTCGCTCGCCTGATCACCCTGCGCACAGGTGTCGACGAGGCGGTGGCCGAGCAGGCTGCCCGCCACGCGCAGCGTCACATCGGCATGGCACAGCGACTCGCCACCGATGAGGCGGCGCGCAGGCGGCGCGATGAGACCCTGCGGTCGGTGCTCGCGGTGCGCGGAGTCAACGATGCGGTCGAGGTGGCGGGGCGTATCATCCAGGCGGCCACCGACGACGCCAAGGCACTGACCGCCGAACGCGATGCCGCCGAGCGCGCGTCGCTGCTGCGCACGGTGGGCATCGCCGAGGGACAGGCCGTGCCTCCGGCGCTGCGCAGTCAGATCTCCGCACTCGAAGATGATCAGAAGAAGCGCGCGACACGCAGTCTGCGCGACGGCATCGACCGCGTGCTGACGGATCTGCAGTCGATGTTCCGCGACGTGGTGATGCTGCAGTTCGGCCGCGACGACGAGCTGATCAACCGAGAGCTGCGCGAGGAGCTCTCGGCCCTCGCCGCCGCATGGCCCGAGGCCCGTACGCTTGTCGTACTCGACCACCTTGCCGAGACTCGGCAGTCGCTGGAGCGCAACGTCGCACCGCTGCTCGCCCTCGAGAGCTTGCTCGTGACTGTCACGAGCGGGAGGACACCGTGAACCACCGACCGACTTCCCGCACCCGGCGCGTCGCCGCACTCATCGCCGGTCTCGCGGCCGTGTCCGTGGCGCTGTCGGGCTGTCTCTATGCCGCGATCCCCGAGGGAGCCGAGCCCAAGCCCTCGGTCACGAAGACGCCCGACACCGAAGGCGTGGCCGAGGACCTCCTGCCCTTCTACGGCCAGACGCTGACGTGGACCGAGTGCGGCACCGGATTCGACTGCACCGATGTCACGGCGCCACTCGACTGGGAGAACCCGGGTGAGGCAGAGATCACCCTGTCGGTCGTGCGTCATCAGGCGACCGGCGAGGCCAGGGGCTCGCTGCTCACGAATCCCGGCGGGCCCGGAGCCAGCGGTGTCGAGCTCGTCCGTGACAGCCTCGACTTCGCGGTCGGCGCCGACCTGATCGAGAACTTCGACGTGATCGGCTTCGACCCTCGCGGGGTCGGCGAGTCGTCGGCCGTCACGTGTCTCGACGCGGAGGGGATGGACGACTACCTCTACACGATCCCGACGGCGAAGCGCGGCACTGCGGAGTGGGAGACCGAGCTGCTCGACAACGCCGAGGGGTTCGCGCAGGCGTGCGACGCCAACAGCGACGGCATCCTCCCGTACATCACGACGGTCAACTCCGCGCGCGACATGGACCTCATCCGGGCGGTGCTCGGCGACACCGAGCTCAACTACCTGGGCTACTCGTACGGCACGTTCCTCGGAGCGACCTACGCGGCTCTGTACCCCGAGAAGGCCGGCCGGCTCGTGCTCGACGGCGCGATCGATCCCGCCGTGTCGGGCCTCGACGTCGGTGCCACTCAGGCGCTCGGCTTCGAGTCCGCGCTCCGCGCCTACATGCAGGACTGCCTCGACTCGGGCGAGTGCCCCTTCAACGGCACGGTCGATGAGGCGATGGCCGACCTCGGTGCGCTGCTCGCGAGCGTCGACGCGAATCCGCTGCAGGGCGGCGACGGCCGCATGCTCGGCGCCGACGCCCTGATGACCGCGATCATCGCCGCGCTCTACTCGGCCGACAACTGGACCTACCTCACGCAGGCGCTCGACGAGACGCTGCAGGGTGATCCGACGACCGCCTTCTTCCTCGCCGACTTCTACAACGGTCGTGATCAGAGCGGTGCGTATCTCGACAACTCCACCGAGGCGTTCCGTGCGTACAACTGCATGGACTATCCGGTCGAAGACGACCCGGCCGCCGAGGCGGCCACCGAGGCGAAGATCGCGGACGGCGCCCCGACGATCGCCCCCTATTGGAGCGGACCCGATCCTTGCGAGGTGTGGCCGTACCCGCCCACGGGCACGCGAGGAGAGATCAGGGCCGAGGGTGCGGGCCCGATTCTCGTGATCGGAACCACGAACGACCCGGCCACGCCGTATGAATGGTCCGAGTCGCTCGCCGAGCAGCTCGAAGAGGGGGTCCTGATCACCCGCGTCGGCGAAGGACACACGGGCTACAACAAGGGGAATTCCTGCGTCGACGGCGCAGTGGAGGCCTTCCTGCTCGACGACTCGGTGCCCGAAGACGGCCTCCGCTGCGAGTGACCGTCAAGGTTCTCGATCCGCCCGACCGGCCGATTCGCGATGTCGCGCTCGCTCGGGTAATATCGATGATCGCGCCGCTTTAGCTCAGTCGGCAGAGCATTTCACTCGTAATGAAAAGGTCGTCAGTTCGATTCTGACAAGCGGCTCCACCAGGCCCCGTGATGCGAAGAACATCACGGGGCCTTCTGGTTCCCTCCGCCCGACGCGCGGGGGCGTACCCTCGACACATGAGCAGAGCGCTTCTCATCGTCGATGTGCAGAACGATTTCACCGAGGGCGGGGCACTCGCCGTGACGGGCGGCGATGCCGTGGCATCTGCGATCACGGCATTCCTCGCTGAGCACGCCGCCGACTACGACGTGATCATCGCGTCGCGCGACTGGCACGACGCGCACGGTGACAACGGCGGACATTTCGCGGACGCACCCGACTTCGTCGACACCTGGCCGGTCCATTGCGTGGCGGACAGCGCGGGAGCGGACTACGACCCGCTGCTCGTTGTGGACGCCGTGACCCATCACGTGCGCAAGGGACAGGGGCGACCCGCCTACTCGATGTTCGAGGGGACGTCGGAGTCCGGTGAGACGGTGGGCGCGATCCTGACCGGCGCGGGCGTGCTGACGGCCGACGTCGTCGGGATCGCCACCGATCACTGTGTGCGCGCATCAGCGCTGGACGCCATCGCCCACGGTGTGCGAGTGCGCGTGTTCACCGATCTCATCGCGGGCGTGAGCGTGGAGTCGAGCGACGCCGCGCGCGCCGAACTGGCGCATGCCGGGGCAGAACTGACAGAGAGCGTTTCTGCGTGAGCCGCAGCGTCCTGCTGCTGCGCGCCGTGAACGTCGGCGGCCGAGGCAGGGTGCCCATGGCCGAGCTGCGTGCTCTGCTCGCTCCGGTACTCGGCGAGGTCTCGACCTATATCGCCAGCGGGAACATCATCTGCGAGCACCCGGCCGATCCGAGTGCGGCGCGGGCAGAGGTCCGTGAGCTGATCGCGTCGGAGTTCGCGGTCGACACTCCGGTGATCCTCCGCACACATTCGGAACTCGCAAAGGCTGCGGCGACGCATCCGTTCCCCGATGCGTCCGACAGGATGCTGCACGCGATGTTCCTCGAAGACAGTCCGTTGCCCCGCGCTGTCGAGGCACTGCAGCAGAGACTCGTGCCGGGGGAGCGGATCGAGCTGGTCGGCGACGATCTCTGGATCGACTACGGCGAGGGTGGTGTGCAGAACGCCAAGCTCACGAAGGCCGTTCTCGATCGCGCGCTCGGTGTCGCGGGCACGGCCCGAAACCTGCGCACGGTGACGAAACTCGCAGAGCTCACCGGGTAGCCGTCGGGCGGCTCAGCGCCGTCGGCGGAAGCGCCCGACGCGACTGCAGATCGACTCGACGCGCGGCGCAGTTCGCGCACTGCACATAGACCACGATCCCTTCGCTGGTCGGATGCCGCGACTGCGTGATCCACGCGTGCTCGTGAGGTTCGCGGAGCGGGACGGCGATCGGGAGTGTGTGCAACGAGGTCATGCATCCAGCGTGATGTAATGGCCTTATGCATCTCAACCCTTACGGCGAGTATGCCGTGCTCCTCGCCGCATCCTTGGCCGACGACTTCCCGTCCGACCGTCGCGGTATCGAGCAGCGGACGCTCGAGATGGGTATGACGATGACCTTCCCGACCGCTCCCGACGATCACGAGAGGGTGCGGGCTGTGATCGACGACTGGCTGCGGATCGTCGACGAGCGCGATCCTGCCGCCCGTGCCGAGATCCTCAACGCGCAGATGGCCCAGGCAGCGGCGTACCCGCGCCTCACGAACCACGATGGTGAGGGGTGGCACTTGCACTACAGGGACGACGTGGAGTCGCTGCCATACGTGCTCAGGGCCATCTTCGCGGTCGGCACGTCTCTGCACCTGGTCACTCGGGGGATGGATCGGCTCGGGCGCTGCGAGGCGTCGCCCTGCACGCACGTCGTCGTCGACGTCACCCGCAACGGCCGACAGCGCTTCTGCTCGGTGCGATGTGCGAACAGAGCAGCGGTCCGGCGCCATCGGGCGCGTGTGAGCGCCTGACGCCGGACCGCCGGATGTCTCTGATCAGGCCGTCTGGCCTGCATGGCGGCCTTCGGCCACCTCTTCGACCAGCTTCGCGTTGAAGGCGGGCAGGTCGTCGGGCGTGCGGCTCGAGACGAGTCCCTGGTCGACCACGACCTCTTCGTCGACCCAGGTGGCGCCGGCGTTTCGCAGGTCGGTCGCCAGGCTCGGGTAGCTTGTGAGCGTGCGGCCGTCGACGACACCCGCCTCGATCAGGATCCATGCTCCGTGGCAGATCACCGCGACGGGCTTGTGCTGCTCGAAGAACGATCGCGCGAGAGCGATCGACGGCTTGTCGAGTCGCAGGTGATCGGCGTTCACGACGCCGCCGGGCAGCACCAGGGCGTCGAACTCGTCGGCCTCGGCATCCGCCGACGTGAGGTCGACGTGCTGCACGTGGCCGTTCTTGCCCTTGATCTGCGCGCCGTCCGGCGCGATGAGGGTCGCGCTCGCGCCCTCGGCCTGCACGGCTTCCCAGGGGCTGGTGAGTTCGCTGTCCTCGAATCCGTCTGTCGCCAGGAATGCCACTCGGCTGTCGGTGAGAGTCGCCATGATGCGTCCTTTCGTAGAGGGTCGAGTCCCGGATGGGGACGGTTCGACCCTCTCGTATGATCCGGATGCCGAGAAGGGGGTGGCCGGAACGAGACGACGGTGATAACGGTGGGCCCCGTGGGGCTCGAACCCACGACCCGCGGATTAAAAGTCCGATGCTCTGCCAACTGAGCTAGAGGCCCGCATGCTCCAGTCTAAGGGCGCACAGAACAGGCCGCCGACGAGGTGCCTCGTCGACGGCCCGTTCTTCTGCCCGCCATCCTCCCCCGAGTGGAGGGCAGTATGTGCCGAGCTCCCAGCTCGGCGTCCCGTGCTTACTGAGCCGGGGGCATGAGGACCGTGTCGATCAGGTACACGGTCGCGTTGGCAGTCTGCACGCCACCGCAGATGACGTTGGCGTCGTTGACCATCAGCTCGTCGCCGCTGCCGGTGACCTCGAGGTCAGCACCCTGAACCGTGGCGTGCGTTCCCACGATCTCGTCCGGGGTGATCTGGCCGGGAACCACGTGGTACGTCAGGATCGAGCTCAGGGTCGCGCTGTCGGTCTTGAGGCCCTCGATGGTGGCCGGGTCGATCTTCGCGAACGCGTCGTCGACCGGGGCGAAGACGGTGAACTCGTCACCGTTGAGCGTGTCGACGAGGTTGACGTCGGGGTTGAGCTGACCGCTCACGGCTGCCACGAGCGTGGTGAGCAGCGGGTTGTTGGATGCGGCCACAGCGACCGGGTCCTGAGCCATGCCGGCAACGGATCCGTCGCCGTCCGGCACTGCCTCGGCGTATGCGGCGCAACCGGGGCCGACGAGGTTCGCGGCCGGATCCATGGTCTCGGTCTCGGGAGCCATCGTCTCGGACGACTCGGGTGCCGTCGACTCCGACGGCTCTTCGGTGGCTGTGCCGCCCATGGAACATCCGGCGAGCACGAACGCGCTTGCCAGGCCGAGGGTGATCGCTGCGGTGACCTTCTTCTTGGTGCTGAACATCTCGAGCTCCTTGAGAATCTCAGCCACGGCCTCTCCGTGGCGTTGACAGCTGTTCGGAGCCCCCCTCGGAACGGATGGGAGATTCTCGGAAGAATTTCGAATCGGCCCGTCTCCCATCCGATTCGGGGGCCGCGCCGAACAGCTTTCGACGTCTCGCGTTAAGAGGACTCCCCGAAGCGGGAGGCCGCAGGATCGGGCCGGAGGAAACCGGTGAGATCTTTTCCGTCACTTTCGGGTGACGGTTGCGCAGGAATGCACGGAGGATGCGGCATGCTGGTACAGATGGTCATCGATGGGATGGACGTACCGGAAGACGGTACGGCACGGGATGCTGTCGCTGACCTGCTCGTTCGCATAGGCGACGGCGATCAGCGCGCGTTCGCGGAGCTGTACGACACGCTCTCGTCCCGCGTCTTCGGCCTCATCCTCCGAGTCCTGGTCAACCGCTCTCAGAGCGAAGAGGTGCTCCAGGAGGTTTTTCTGGAGATCTGGCAATCCGCTTCCAAGTTCGCTCCGAACAAGGGACAGGGAAGAACCTGGGTGATGACGATCGCGCACCGTCGTGCGGTCGACCGGGTGCGAGCATCTCAGTCCAGCGCGGATCGAGATGTGCGTGCCGGGTTCAGAGACATCGGAGTCGCGCACGACAGTGTCGCGGAGACGGTCGAACTGGGCATCGAGGGCGAGAAGGTCGTGAATGCACTCTCGGGTCTTCCTGAGGCGCAGCGCGAAGCTCTCGTTCTGGCCTACTACGGCGGATACAGTCAAAACGAAGTCGCAGTGCTCGTGGGAGCACCGCTGGGGACGATCAAGACCCGGATGCGAGATGGGCTCTCGCGTCTCAGGACAGCTATGGGGGTGACGGCATGAACGAGCAGGAATTCGCAGAACTGGCAGCAGCAGCGGCACTCGACGCGCTGTCTCCCGACGACGCGCAGCGATACCACGCCGCACTCGTCGCGCACCCCGAGTGGCAGCGGATCGTGGATGCGGATGCCGAGAGCGCCGCGTTCCTCGCAGAGGGCACGCCGCTCGCGACGCCTGCACCCAGCATCCGCGCAGACCTCCTCGCACGTATCGCCTCGACGCCGCAGACCGGCGGCGTCGACGTCTCGATCGCAGGTGACCGAGAGGCCACTGCCGCCGACGGTCGGGCCGAAGCCCGCTCATCCGTGGCCGAGACGGCTGCCGGCGCCACCGCTCCGAAGGCGCCCGCGCACCCCCTTCGAGTGCTCTTCGCGCTCGCCGCGTGCCTCGCACTCCTCGTCGGAGTGGGTGTCGGGGCCGTCGCGCTGAACGACTATGTGAATCGTCCAGCCAGCGTCGTCGCTCTGCAGGACATCCAGTCGGCCGATGACGCCCAGAAGGCGTCCATCGAGCTCGCAGACGGTGGCACGGCGACCGCGCACTGGTCGGCCTCGCTCGGCACTGCGGTGCTGGTCGCCGACGGCATCGAGCCGCTTCCCGAAGACCGCGCCTACGAGCTGTGGTTCGTGCGCGGTGAGACTCCGATCTCGGCCGGCGTCTTCGAGGCCGAGGGCGGAGAGGCGACTGCCGTCCTCACCGGCGAGATGCAGGAGGGCGACGTGATCGCGGTCACGATCGAAGAGGCTGGCGGCTCGCCGACAGGTCTGCCGACGACCGAGCCGGTCATCGCGATTCCGACGGCCTGACGTCACCGATCGCGCGTACCCTGGTGGGATGCCCGAGCAGTTCTCCCGCCCCGTCCGACGCCCGACACAGGCCTTCGACAACATCGTGGGCACTCACGACCCCGCTGAAGAGACGCGCATCGCGCACGCCACGGCATCCGCGCTGCTCACACGCGTGCGCGCCGACGAGAGCGGTGTCAGCGCCGAGCGTCTGGTGGCCTTCACCGATGAGCACGGCATCGACGAGATCGCCGAGCTGTGGTCGAAGGCGCCGTCGCGCACTCTTCCCGGCGCGCTCTGGCGTCTGTATCTGCTGCAGCTCGCCATTCACGGCGACCCCCACACGGCCGCACTGCTGTACGAACGCGGTCGGGTCGAGCTGGCCTCGGCTGACGCCGCGATCGCCGGAGCTCCGGTGCCGGCTGATCCCGATGAGCTGGTCGTTCTGATCGACACGATCCTCCGAGGTGCGTTCCGCGGAGATTTCGCGGTGGCGCTCGACCGCGCCGCGGCCTTCTGCCGGGTCCAGGCCTCGGGTGCCACGCACACGGCCGATGACTATGAGCAGACGGAGCCTTCCCGTGCGAGTGAGCTGACGACGCGTGCGCTGAGGCTCAGCAGCTATGCGCAGGATCTGACGGCGTCCGCTGTGCTGTGGCGCACGGGCGCCCTCGCCTGAGCGGGCCACTGCCCCGGACATGAGAAGACCGGGCCGCAAGAACGCCTCTCGGCGGAAGGCCGCTCGCAGCGGCGAAAATTGGAGCCCGGGGTTATGCGGCCCGGCCATTCCAGTGTAACAAGATCACGCCGGAGGTATTCCCCGGGGCCTAGGCTCGGATCATGACCCGGCGCTTTGCTCTCATGATCGATCCTGCGGCGGTCGACACCGCTCGCACCGACTTCGCCGACACGTTCACGCCGGTGGATGCGGCGGCTCCCGCCCTGAGCGTGGGCGAGCTCAGCACTCAGCGTGGCGACGGCGTGTTCGAGTCGATCGGGGTCGTCGACGGACACGCGCAAGAGGTCGTGCCGCACCTCGAGCGACTCGCGCACTCGGCCGAGCTGTGCGACCTGCCACTGCCGAATCAGGAACAGTGGCGTCAGGCGATCGAACGCGCCGCCGCAGACTGCGGACCGGGGGAGTACGTCATCAAGCTGATCCTCAGCAGGGGCGTCGAGCACGGCCCGACGCCGACGGCCTGGGTCACGGCCGCGCCGGCATCCGACTTCTCCGCCGTGCGTGTGAACGGCGTTCAGGTCGTGACCCTCGATCGCGGGTACGACCTCGACATCGCCGAGCGCGCACCCTGGCTGCTGCTCGGCGCCAAGACGCTCTCGTATGCGGTGAACATGGCGGCCCTGCGAGAAGCCCACCGGCGCGGTGCCGACGACGCGATCTTCCTCTCCCGCGACGGCTTCGTGCTGGAGGCGCCGACCGCATCTCTGATCCTGCGCGTGGGGGATCGTTTCGTGACTCCGGCGCCGAACGGCGGCATCCTGCACGGCACGACCCAGTTGAGCGTCTACGAGTATCTGCGCGGACGCGGCTTCGAGGCGGGGTACGACCGGATTCCGGCATCCGACCTCCCTCGCGCCGATGCGGCGTGGCTGGTCTCGAGCGTGCGGCTTGCGGCCCCCATCACCGCCGTCGACGGCCTGGCGCTCTCTGTCGACAGCGCGCTCACCGCCGATCTGAACGCCTACCTGCTGTCGCCTCGCGACTGACTGCCCCACCCACCCACCCCAACCCCCCATCCCAACCCCCACCCCACCCGCCCCCCCCGGAAAACAGAGCCGGTGCGGCACCGTCCCGGCGAGTCACGGCGCAACCCGCCGTGCCGGCAGAGAGACGTCTGGGTTTTCCCGCAGCGCTCAGCAGAGTGCGAGGCGCATCATGGCTCCGCGCACCGCATCCTCGACCGTCTGCCAGTCGTGGACGACCATCGCGTATGTGAAGCGCAGCGTCTCGTAGCCCAGAGCCGACGCCACGGCGTCGCGCCCGAGGTCCTTGACCCGTGCCGAGCTCCCTGCGTGATTCTCGCGTCCGTCGGCCTCGATGATGAGGCTGTCTCCGATGACGAAGTCGACTTCACCCACACCCTCGATGACGACTTGGCTCCGGACGGTGATGCCGATGCGGTGGAGGCGCAGCCGGATGAGCGATTCCAGGCCGCTGTCGGCATCGGCCCGCGCGAAGGCCAGCAGCCATCGCTGGTCGAGAGGCAGACGCCGAGCGAGCCACGCCATGTCGCGCGCGGAGAGGAGGGCCTTTCGGAGCGCGGATTCCAATGCCGCGAAGAACGCGTCCTCACCGGCGCAGTCGAGCATCTGCAGCAGCGCGTTGCGGATAGGAGCGGGGACGCCGACCCGAACAGTGCCCTCGTCCCAGTGCACCCGGCACGCGTCTCGATTGCGGCGGGGCGTCCCTGCGCCACCCATCCACACGTGGGTCTCGGGTGGTACGTCGAGGATCCACAGTCCGTGCAGGGCTCCTGCGGCGCTGCAGCCGATCGTGCCACCGTGCTCGGCCGCATGCACAGTCTCGACGGGGGCATCTCGCAGAGCATAGACGCCCTGGCGAGGCCGGATGATGTCGCCGGAACGGACAGCTCGGGTGAGTTCCGCCTCTGTGACGCCCCTGCGCTTGAGCTCCGAGGTCCGCGCCATGCGTCCGAGATCCTGCAGAACGACGTCAGCCCGCGCGAAACCCATCCGACGATGTTCGCGTCGGCTCCGCCGCACCGTCCGCTCGAGGCCAGATCGGCCCGGTGTATGTGCGCTGACTGCTGTTCTCGCGCCCTGTGCAGGAGGGGATGGACGCGGAAAACCCAGACCATGCGGCGGTGACTCGGCGTGTCACGAGGTGACGCGCCGACCGGCCAGCAGATGGTCTGGGTTTTCCGAACGCGAGCGAGCGAGCGACCCGGATGCTTATCCGAAGCGACCCGACACGTAGTCCTCGGTGGCCTGCACCGACGGGGTGGTGAAGATCGTCGAGGTGTCGTCGTACTCGATGAGCTTGCCGGGCTTGCCGGTGCCGGCGATGTTGAAGAACGCCGTCCGGTCGGACACGCGGCTGGCCTGCTGCATGTTGTGGGTCACGATGACGACGGTGTAGTCGTTCTTGATCTCGGCGATGAGCTCCTCGATCGCGAAGGTCGAGATCGGGTCGAGCGCCGAGCACGGCTCGTCCATGAGGATCACATCGGGGGAGACCGCGATCGCTCGCGCGATGCAGAGACGCTGCTGCTGTCCGCCCGACAGGCCGGAGCCGGGCTTGTCGAGACGGTCCTTGACCTCGTTCCAGAGGTTGGCGCCGCGCAGCGACTTCTCGACGAGCGCATCCTGGTCGCTCTTGGCCATGCGGGTGTTGTTGAGCTTGACGCCCGCGAGCACGTTCTCCTTGATCGACATCGTGGGGAACGGGTTCGGACGCTGGAACACCATGCCCACCTGACGACGCACGAGCACCGGGTCGACGCTCGCACCGTAGAGGTTCTTGCCGTCGATCAGCACCTCGCCCTCGACGCGTGCGCCGGGGATGACCTCGTGCATGCGGTTGAGCGTGCGCAGGAAGGTCGACTTGCCGCAACCCGACGGACCGATGAACGCCGTGACGGTGTTGGGCTTGATGTCGATGTTGACGCCCTCGACAGCGAGGAAATCGCTGTAGTAGACGTTGAGGTCGTTGACTTCGATGCTCTTGGACACGAGAGGATCCTTCTTCTTGAAATCGGGTAGACGGCTCAGCGGCCGTTGGTCTTGGGGGCGAACACCTTGGCGATGACGCGCGCCAGCAGGTTGAGCACCATGACGATGACGATGAGCGTGAGGGCAGCCGCCCAGGCGCGCTCGAGGTAGGCGTCGACCGGGATGCCGGGATACTTCGCCTGCATGTACGAGAACACCGGCAACGTGGCCATCTGCCCGTCGAACATGTTGAGGTTCATGCCCTGCACGACGCCGACCGTGAGGAGCAGCGGAGCCGTCTCACCGATCACTCGCGAGATCGCGAGCATGATGCTCGTGGTGATTCCCGCGATGGCGGTGGGCAGCACGACCTTGATGATCGTCAGCCACTTCGGCACGCCGAGCGCGTACGCGGCTTCACGGAGCTCGTTGGGCACGATGCGCAGCAGTTCCTCGGAACCTCGCACCACCACCGGGATCATCAGCACCGAGAGCGCCAGTGAGCCCATGATGCCCATCCGTGTGCCGGGGCCGACGATGAGTGCGAACACCGAGTAGATGAACAGACCGGCGACGATCGACGGGATGCCGGTCATGACGTCGACGAGGAAGGTGATGCCGCGCGCGAGGCGGCGGCCCTCACCGTACTCGACGAGATAGATCGAGGTCATCAGGCCGATCGGAACCGAGATGATCGTGGCGCCGAGCGTGATCAGCAGCGTTCCCCAGATGGCGTGGACGGCGCCGCCGCCCTCTCCGACGACGTTGCGCATCGAGAAGCTGAAGAACTCGCCGTCGAACCGCATCAGGCCGTTCACGACGACCGTGTACAGGAGCGAGATGAGCGGCAGCAGCGCGACGACGAACGCGCCGGAGACGAGCGCGGTCATCAGCCGATCGACGGCATGGCGGCGGCTCTCGATCACCGACGAGATCACGAAGATCAGGATGATGTAGAACACCAGACCGACGACGAGCGTGAGCGCGATGTTGAAGTCGGCGGGGTCGCCGCCCGCGTTCATGAAGGCGAAGATCGTGCCCGAGACGACGAAGGCGACGAGCAGCAGGGCCCAGGGAGCCCACTTGGGCAGGTGACCCGCCGAGGTGGAGTGCGTGGTCGTGGCGACGGGCGCCGGGGTGAGCGTGGCGGTCATGTCAGTTGGCTCCCGAGAACTCGGCGCGGCGCGAGACGATCCAGCGGGCGATGAAGTTGACCGCGAAGGTCACGATGAAGAGGATCAGACCGGCCGCGATGAGGGTGTTGACGCCCTCGTCATGGGCCTCGGGGAACCGCAGCGCGATGATCGCGGGGATCGTCGTGGGGTTCTCCGGGTTGATCAGGTTGAAGGTGATGATGCCGAGGGGCGAGAGCACCAGGGTCACGGCCATCGTCTCGCCGAGCGCGCGGCCGAGGCCGAGCATCGCGCCGGACACCATGCCGCTCCGGGCGAACGGGAGAACCGCCATGCGCACCATCTCCCAGCGGGTGGCGCCGAGAGCGAGTGCTGCCTCTTCGTGCAGCTTCGGAGTCTGGAGGAAGACCTCTCGGCAGATGGCGGTCATGATCGGGAGGATCATGACCGCGAGCACGAGGGATGCCGTGAGGATCGTCTTGCCGGTGCCCGACGGCGTGCCGCTGAAGAGCGGAATCCAGCCGAGGTTCTCGTTCAGCCACTTGTAGAACGGCACGAGCATCGGGGCGAAGGTCAGGGCGCCCCACAGGCCGAAGACGACCGAGGGCACTGCAGCGAGGAGGTCGATCACGTAGCCCAGCACACCGGCGAGGCGCCGGGGCGCGTAGTGCGAGATGAAGAGCGCGATCCCGATCGCGACAGGTGCCGCGATGATGAGCGCGATGAAGCTCGACCACAGGGTGCCGAAGACGAAGGGCCACACCCACGAGAGGAACGACTGTCCTTCGAGGATGTGGTTGTTGCTCGTGTCCGCGGAGAGCGCCGGGATCGCCTGGACGATGAGGAAGATCGCCACCGCGGCGAGCGTGACGAGAATGATGATTCCCGCCCCGAGCGCGGTGCCGGAGAAGATGAGGTCGCCCCGTCGGCGCAGCGCGGGGCGCGAGCCGGGGGAACTGGTGGTGTCGGGACCCGCCTGGGTGGTGGTCATCGGGGCTGCTCCACGATCTGCTCGGAGGGGGCTTCGGGTGTTTTCATGCGGGTGCCCCCGGGGTGTCGGTCGAGATCCTGTCGACCGACACCCCGGGGGCGTCGGTGCCGGAGCTCAGCGGTGTGCTGAGCGGCCGGTCACTCCGTGACGATCGCGTCGATCGCGGTGCTGATCTGCTCGCGCAGGCTGTCCGAGATCGGTGCGCTGCCTGCGGCCTCTGCCGCAGCATCCTGTCCCTCGGCCGAGGCGACGTACTCGAAGTACGCCTTCACGAGGCCGGCGGTCTCGGCGTCCTCGTACTCGACGCAGCCGATGAGGTACGAGACCAGGGCGATCGGGTACGAGCCGGCGGGTGCGGCGGCCGGGTCGACGTCGTACGCGAGGTCGTGGTCGGAGCGACCCTCCTCGAGCGGCGATGCCTCGACGAGCGCTGCGGCGGCCTCGGCCGAGTACGCGACGTACTCGCCCTCGACCTCGACGGCGACCTGACCGAGCTCCGAGGTGCGCGACGCGTCGGCGAAGCCGATGTAGCCCGAGCCGTTGGAGATGGCGTCGACGACACCCGAGGTTCCGTCGCCGGCCTCACCCGTCGAGAGCGGCCACTCGTCGCTGGCCTCGTAGGTCCAGACGTCGGGGGCCACGGCGCTGAGGTACTTCGTGAAGGTCTCCTGCGTGCCCGACGCGTCGGCGCGGTGCACCGGGACGATCGCCTGGTCGGGAAGCGCGACGCCCTCGTTCTGCGAGGCGATGGCCGGGTCGTTCCACTTCGAGATGGTGCCCGAGAAGATGCCCGCGAGGGTCTTGCCGTCGAGGTTCAGCTCGTCGATGCCCTCGAGGTTGAAAGCGACCGCGACGGGCGAGATGTAGACGGGGATCTCGACGATGTCGTCGGAGGTGCACGAGCCGAAGCCGCCCTTGGCGATCTCGTCGGCGTTGAATGCACGGTCGGAGCCGATGAAGTTCGACGAGCCGGCGATGAAGTTCTCGCGTCCCGTGCCGGAGCCGGTGGCGGTGTAGTTGATCGTCGTGTCGGGGTTCGCGGTCTGGAACGCGGCGACCCAGGACTGCTGCGCGGCCTCCTGCGACGAGGCGCCGGTGGCCTCGATCGTGCCGGAGAGGGTGGACGTGGGTGCGTCGGTCGTTCCGCCGCCGGTGTTGCCGCCTTCGTTCGCGGCACAGCCTGCGAGAGCCAGAGCGGCCACGGCGCCGACGGCGCCGATACGTGCGATTCGGGAGATCTTCACTGTGGATCCTTCGATCATGGATGGGTGGGGCCCGGTGCAGGGCACACAGTGACGCTAGGTGCGGCGGTTAACGAGACTCGACCACGCAGGTGAACAGAAGGTGAACGGCACACGACTCTCTGGGGCGGATCCGCGGAAAGACGCGGTTCCTCGCCCGATGCGACAGAGGTCAGATCTTGGGGATGTGCGTCTCGATCGCGATGATCCCCGAACCGGGATTGGATGCCGAAAGATGCACGACCGAGAATGCGGCGGGCTCCAGATCCGCGGCGCTGCTCACATACGATCCCTGGATCGTTCCGGTGGCCAGCGCGATCTCCGAGAGGATGCCGGGCAGCACCGGGCCGTGGCTGCACAGCACGGCCGGCTTGCCGGAGCGCACGCGGCGGCCGATCACCGACCGGAGGTCGTCGTCGCCGTCCTCCCAGGCATCCTGGCTGATCTTCTCCGTGGTCAGGGTCTTGCGGTCCAGCGCCTTCGCCAGCGGCTTCACGGTCTGCACGCAGCGCACGGCGTCGCTGGTCACGATCTTGCGCACGCCGAACGCGCGCAGCGGTCCGACGATCGAGGCCGCCTGCTCGCGTCCGCGGTCGGTGAGGGGTCGTGCGGCATCCGGGCCGTCCCAGTCGGATCGCGCGAGAGCCTTCGCATGCCGCAGGGCGATGATCGGGAAGGTTCGCAGCACGCCGTCGTCGACCAGGTTCGTGAAGAAGTCGAGGATCTCGACATCCACCGGATAGCTGAGGCGCGACCGCGCCTTCTTGACGCTCACCCATTCGAGTGCCGCGATCTCACGATTCGGCACGAACGTCGAGGTGCGGATCGCGTCCGCCGTCGCCTCGGCGGCCCAGTAGTGCACGACCTTCTGCTTCTTCGACGGCAGGTGATAGCGGCTCACGCCGACGGGCACACCGAGCGAGACGCGGATGCCGGTCTCTTCGTGCACCTCTCGCACGGCCGTCTCGGCGAGCATCTCACCGGGGTCCACCTTGCCCTTGGGCAGGGTGATGTCGCGGTACTTGGTGCGATGGATCAGGAGGATGCGCAGCTTGCCGTCGACGAGGCGCCAGACGACGGCGCCGGCGGCGTAGACGGCCTTGTCGGTCCATTTCGACCGAGCCGCGCTCTTGACCCCGGTCGCCTCGCGGGAGGTCATCGGGCCGCCCGTGCGCGTCGGCGCCGTTGGATCAACCCCATGGTCTTGTCCTGCAGATCGATCAGCGGCTTGCCGTCGGCATCCTCGGCGTGCCGTGTCCACACGCCCTCTGCGCCGAGATGCCACGACGTGGTGCCCGGGTCCATCGCGAGGTCGAAGAACGCCAGCAGATCCTTGAGATGTCCGGGGTCGGTCACCCGCACCAGAGCCTCGACCCTGCGGTCGAGGTTGCGGTGCATCATGTCGGCGCTGCCGATGTAGACCTGCGGGTCGCCGGCGTTGTCGAACGCGAAGATCCGCGAGTGCTCGAGGTACCGCCCCAGGATGCTCCGCACCGTGATGTTGTCGCTGATGCCCTCCAGATCGGTGCGCAGGCTGCAGATGCCGCGCACCCACACGTCGACCTTCACTCCCGCGGCGCTGGCTCGGTACAGAGCGTCGATGACCTCTTCGTCGACCATCGAGTTCACCTTGATGCGGATGCCGGCGGGCTTTCCCGCTTCGGCGTTGCGGCGCTCGTTGTCGATCTGGCGGACGAGTCCCTTGCGCAGATGCAGCGGGGCGACCAGCAGGCGCTTGAACTTCTTCTCGATCGCGTAGCCGCTGAGCTCGTTGAACAGACGCGTGAGGTCCTTGCCCACCTGCGCGTCGGTCGTGAACAGGCCGAAGTCCTCGTAGATACGACTCGTCTTCGGGTTGTAGTTGCCTGTGCCGATGTGCGAGTAGTGGCGCAGCACGCCGTCTTCCTCGCGGATCACGAGCGCGAGCTTGCAGTGGGTCTTGAGGCCCACCAGCCCGTAGACCACATGCACGCCCGCCTTCTCGAGCTTGCGTGCCCAGACGATGTTGTTGGCCTCGTCGAAGCGCGCCTTGACCTCGACCAGCGCCAGCACCTGCTTGCCGGCCTCGGCGGCGTCGATCAGCGCCTCCACGATCGGGCTGTCGCCCGAGGTGCGATACAGCGTCTGCTTGATGGCGAGCACGTGAGGGTCGCGCGCCGCCTGCTCGAGGAAGGCCACGACGCTGGTCGTGAACGACTCGTACGGGTGGTGCACGAGCACGTCCGACTTGCGGATCGCCTTGAAGATGTCGGCGCGGGTGTTGCTCCCTGTGGGCTGGAAGGCCACGGCCGTGGTCGGCAGGTGCGGCGGGTAGCGAAGGTCGGGGCGATCGATCCGAGAGAGGTCGAACAGGCCGCGCAGATCGAGCGGTGCCGGGAGGCGGTAGATCTCCTTGTCCGTGATGTCGAGCTCGCGGACCAGCAGGTCCATCGTGACCTCGTCCATGTCATCGGTGATCTCGAGACGGATCGGCGGACCGAACCGGCGACGCAGCAGCTCGGCTTCGAGCGCCTGGATCAGGTTCTCGCTCTCGTCCTCCTCGATCTCCACGTCTTCATTGCGGGTCAGTCGGAACGCGTGGTGGTCGAGCACCTCCATGCCGGGGAAGAGATCGCCGAGGTGGTTCTCGATCAGCTCCTCGAGCCGCAGGAAGCGCTT
Organism: Microbacterium hydrocarbonoxydans; assembly: GCF_904831005.1. NCBI lineage: Bacteria > Bacillati > Actinomycetota > Actinomycetes > Micrococcales > Microbacteriaceae > Microbacterium > Microbacterium hydrocarbonoxydans. The sequence continues at coordinate 3,636,410 of NZ_LR882982.1, forward strand.
GATCTCACCGGTGCCCGGCACCTCGACGAACCGCGGCAGCATGGGCGGAACCTTGAGTCGCGCGAACTCCTGGCGTCCCGTGCGCGCATTGCGGATGCGGATCGCGAGGTTCAGCGAGAGTCCCGAGATGTAGGGGAAGGGGTGCGCGGGGTCGACCGCGAGCGGCATGAGCACGGGGAAGACCTGGGCGCCGAAGTAGTCGGAGAGCTTGGAGCGCTCCTCGTCCGTCAACTCGGACCACTCGGTGATCTCGATTCCCGACTCGGCCAGCGCGGGCCGCACCAGCGACTTCCAGGCATCGGCATGCCGCAGCTGCAGCGTGTGCGCCTCGCGGGCGATGTCGGCGAGGGCGTCGGCGGGGGAGCGGCCGATGTTCGTGGGCACCGCGAGACCCGTGACGATGCGTCGCTTCAGCCCGGCGACGCGGACCATGAAGAACTCGTCGAGGTTGCTTGCGAAGATGGCCAGGAAGTTGGCGCGTTCGAGCTCCGGCAGCGACGGGTCCTCGGCGAGCTCGAGCACCCGCTGGTTGAAAGCGAGCCAGCTGAGCTCGCGATCGAGGTAACGGTGGTCCGGGAGCAGCGCGTCCGGCGCCTCGATGGCATCGAAGTCGTCGTCTTCGGCGTCGCCGAGACCTGCGTCGGCGAGAGCGGGATCGATCATGGGGTACATCTAAGCACCGTGAGGTGACGCCCGTGTGAACGCGAGTCGCCGCGTCACCGCGCGGCGGGGACGCTCTCGTCCTCGTGCACGTTGAACCGATACCCGACGTTGCGCACGGTTCCGATGATCTGCTCCTGATCTCCGAGCTTGGCGCGCAGGCGCCGCACGTGCACGTCGACCGTCCTCGTGCCGCCGAAGTAGTCGTATCCCCACACCTCGCTGAGCAGCTGCTCGCGGGTGAAGACGCGGGACGGATGCGTGGCGAGGAAGTGCAGGAGCTGGAACTCCTTGTACGTCAGGTCCAGCGGTCGTCCGCGCAGCTTGGCCGAGTAGGACTGCTCGTCGATGACGACGCCCGAGGCCTGCACCCGCGACGGCTCGGAGGTCTCCTCGCGTCGGGCGAGGGCGAGGCGAACCCGCGCGTCGGCCTCTGCCGGACCCGCCGTCGTGAGGAGCACGTCGTCGATGCCCCAGTCTCCCGAGAGGGCGCTCATGCCGCCCTCGGTGACGACCAGGAGCAACGGAGCCGCCTGCCCCGCTGCACGGAGAAGGCGACACAGCGACTTCGCGCCGACGAGGTCGTGACGGCCGTCGACGATCACGATGTCGTAATCGGGCGCACTGACGAGTTGTGCCGGCTCGGCGGGGATCTGTCGCACGCGGTGGCTGAGAAGCTCCATGGCGGGCAGGACCTGCTCCGAGACCGGAGCGTTGGTCAAGACCAGGACCTGGGCCACACGCACTCCTTCCGGACGGCTGATGTATCGCCGTGCCGTAATGATACCGGGCGCGGATGGGTCACAATGGAGTCATGACGGAACCTGCGCTCGCACCGCGTAACGCGTTCGGTGGCGTGCTCGCCGTCTGGGGGGTCGCCCTCGTCGCCGCGATCGCGATCGGCATCTTCGTGCCGGAGGTCTACCGCGTGCAGTGGCTGCTGGTGGCCTTCGGCGGTGTGGTGCTGCTGTCGTTCGCGGTGCAGCTCTGGCAGGGGCGCACGCAGGGATTCATCCTCCGCGTCGGCGGAAGCGCCATCGGCGCGCTGCTTCTGATGGGCATGATCTCCATCGGTTTCGGGCTCGCGGCGCTCGCGTCCTGACATCCGATCCGATCGCCCGCGAGACGAGACAGCGCCGTGCGCTGACGGTAGGGTGGAGGTCATGGACCTCATGGCGCTCGAATTCTTCTTCATCGGTCTTCTGGGCCTTGCGAGCCTCGCGATCGCGTTCGTCTCGGTCGTGGTGCTGCGCAACCTCTTCCGCGGCCAGCGCTGAGGTCGCCGTGATCGAGATCCCCACCGACCTCCCCGCCGACATCGTTCCGCTCTCGTGGCTGATCGGCGTGTGGGAGGGCACCGGTGTCATCGACTATCCGATCGACGGCGAGCAGCTGCGTGGTGAGTTCACCCACCGCGTGAGCTTCAGCCATGACGGCGGGCCGTACCTCAACTACGCCGCCACCGCGACCTTCACAGGTGACGAGGGCTCGGCATCCGTCCCCCTCGTCGCCGAGACCGGATACTGGCGCCTCAGCCGTGCCGCCGTCGACACCGACGCGGGGCCCGGTCTGCTGCCTCCGGTGGCCGACGGCGTCGAGCGCGGCGTCGACGACGTCGAAGGGCTCCGCGCAGCATCCGGGGGATTCCCGATCGAGGTGTCGATCGCGCACTCCGACGGCATGCTCGAGCTCTACCTCGGCGAGATCAACGGACCCAGGGTCGACATCGCGACGGATGCCGTCGTGCGCGCCGCGGGCGCGAAGGAATACGGCAGCGCCACGCGCCTGTACGGGCTCGTCGACGGTCATCTTCTCTGGGCCTGGGACATCGCGGCTCTCGGCACGCCGCTGCGTTCGCACGCCTCGGCGCGCCTGGCGAAGGTCTGAGATGCCCGGCTTCTCCGACATCATCGGAGCCGTCGCGGGTGAGCACGGCATCGCGCACTTCGGCGATGTCTTCCGCGAACAGCGCCGCCTGTCGACCGGTGCCGCGCTGGTCCCTCTCGACGACAGGACCGTCATCGAGGTCGCGGGCCCCGAGCGGCTCGGCTGGCTCGACTCGATCACATCGCAGGCTCTCGGAAGACTCGCCGCCGGCGACAGCACGGAGCTTCTCGTGCTCGACCCGCAGGGTCGCGTGGAGCACGCTGCCGGCGTCATCGACGACGGTACGACGACCTGGCTGATCGCCGATGCAGGCGATGCAGAGGCGCTCGCCGCCTGGCTGGTGCGCATGAAGTTCCGCACACAGGCGACCGTGCAGGTGCGCCCCGATCTGGCGCTGCTCGGGTTCGTCGACGGTGGAGTCGCCGCAGAGCGAGCCCGCACGGTGGCTTCCGCGCCCTCGGGGGAGCCGCTCGTGTGGGCAGATCCCTGGCAGCGCGTGAGCGCAGGCGGTCATCAGTACGCCGAGGTCGCCGAGCATCCGGGCGCCGATCTGGCATGGCGGATCGCGATCGTTCCTCGCGATGCGGCGGAGGCTCTCGCCGACACGCTGTCGGCGGATGACGTCGCGGGTCTTCTCGCGGCCGAGGCCTTGCGCGTCGCCGCATGGCGTCCGCGCTGGTCGGCCGAAGTCGACGAACGGTCGCTCCCGCACGAGTCCGACTGGATCCGCACCGCGGTGCACCTCGACAAGGGCTGCTACCGCGGCCAGGAGACCGTGGCCAAGGTGCACAACCTCGGGCACCCTCCTCGTCGTCTCGCCGCACTGCACCTCGACGGCAGCGACGATGTGCTGCCGTCTCCCGGCGACCCGGTCTTCGCCGGGGACGACGAGGTCGGAACCATCACGTCGGTCGCACGGCATCATGAGGACGGACCGATCGCCCTCGCCATCCTCTCGCGTCGCACCCCGGTCGGAGACCTGGTGGTCAGCGCGGAGGGCGTGCAGATCGCCGCGACGCAGCAGGTGATCGTTCCTGCAGACGCCGGTGCCGTGGCCGACATCCCGCGCATCACGCGTCTGTCACGACGCCCGACGGCGCCAGACCCTCGTCACACCGCCTGATCCACGGCTCACTCTGCTCACTCAGCCGAGGGGCTTCACGGCCTCCCAGGGCAGGGTGAGTTCGCCCAGCCGCCACCGGCCTTTGCCGCCCGAGACCGGCCACCCCTGGTCGCGGAGCGCCGCGACGGCGGCCAGGAAGCGCTGGGTCGCGCCGAACGTCGACAGCGCCGCGGCGCGGTGCCACTCTCGGTCGAGATCGACGAGCAGCGCATGCACGCGTTCGCCCGGCACGTTGCGGTGGATGAGAGCCTTCGGCAGCCGCTCGGCGACGATGCTCGGTCGTTCGAGCTCGGCGAGCCGCAGAGAGAGCGTGAATCGCAGCGGAGTCGCATCGCGGTCGACGTCGATCCAGCTCGCCACGCGGCCGATCTCGTCGCATGTGCCCTCTATGAGCAGCCCGTCGGGAGCGAGTCGTGCGGTCATGGTGCGCCAGGCCTCGGCGACATCGGACTCGTCGTACTGGCGCAGCACATTCATCGCGCGGATGATCGCGGGGCGACGAGCGTCGGCAAGAGGGACCTCGAATCCGCCGCGGGCGAAGGAGACTGGCAGGTCGGGGTCGAAAGAGGTGAGTCCTGCGCGCACTGCGAGCAGCTGCTCGTTCGCGGTCGCGACCCGGGTCGGATCTATCTCGAGGCCCAGGACCTCCGCATCCTGGCGCACGCCGCGCAGCCGGGTCGACAGTTCGAACGCGGTGACGCCGCTCGCTCCGTAGCCGAGGTCGATGACGAGAGGATCGGGTGCTCGGCGGAACGCGGGGCTCGTCGCTATCCACCGGTCGTTGCGGCGCAGTCGATTCGTCCCGGTGGTGCCGCGGGTCGGCCGACCGAGAGGAGATGACGCCATGCGTCAATCCTCGCAGGGGATGGGCGTGGACGCGTCCGGCTGCGCCGATAAACTGGGGCCATGACTTCGAAGCGCACCCTGATCCTGCTCCGACACGGCCGGAGCGAGTGGAACGAACTGAACCTCTTCACCGGATGGGTGGATGTCCGTCTGAACGAGCAGGGCAGGAACGAGGCCCGCCGCGGTGGCGAGCTGCTGGCAGAAGCCGGGATCCTCCCCGATGTGCTGCACACCTCGCTGCTCAGCCGTGCGATCCAGACCGCGAACATCGCTCTCGACGCCGCCGACCGGCTCTGGATTCCGGTGACCCGCTCCTGGCGCCTCAACGAGCGTCACTACGGTGCGCTGCAGGGCAAGGACAAGGCGCAGACGCTCGAGGAGTTCGGCCCCGAGCAGTTCCAGCTGTGGCGCCGCTCGTTCGATGTGCCGCCGCCGGTGCTCGACGATGAGAGCGAGTTCAGCCAGGTCCACGACGTGCGCTACGCCGGCATCGACGGCGAGGTGCCCCGCACCGAGTCGCTGAAGCTCGTGATCGACCGTCTCCTGCCGTACTGGGACGACGCGATCGTCCCCGACCTCGAGGCGGGCAAGACCGTTCTCGTGACCGCCCACGGCAACTCGCTGCGCGGCCTCGTGAAGCACCTCGAGGGCATCAGCGACGAGGACATCGCCGAACTGAACATCCCCACCGGCATCCCGCTCGTGTACGAGCTCGACGAGAACAACGTGCCCACGGGGCCGGGGCGCTACCTCGACCCCGAGGCCGCAGCGGCCGGGGCAGCAGCGGTCGCCGCGCAGGGCAAGAAGTAACGACGTACGACGAAGGGGCGGATGCTGTCAGCATCCGCCCCTTCGTCGTACGGCGATGCGGTTCAGGCGTGGCCCAGCTCGCGCTGCTGCTCGGCGGCCGTCAGGAAGTCCTCTTCGTCGACCTGCCAGTCGCCCGTGGCGAGGTAGACGACCTTCTTGGCGACGGCGACCGCATGGTCGGCGAAGCGCTCGTGGTAACGGCTGGCGAGCGTGGCGTCGACCGTGGCGGTGGCCTCGCCCTTCCAGTTGTCGCTCAGCACCTTCTCGAACACGCTGGCGTGCAGCTCGTCGATGTCGTCGTCGGTGTTGCGGATCGCGTCGGCGAGACGCAGGTCCTGGGTGCGTAGCAGCTCGCTCAGGGTGCGGGAGATCTCGACGTCGAGCTCGCCCATCTTCGTGAACGTGCCCTTCAGGCCCCTCGGGATCGCGCGCTCGGGGAAGCGCAGGCGAGCGAGCTGGGCGATGTGCTCGGACATGTCGCCCATGCGCTCGAGCGACGCGCTCACGCGCAGTGCGAACACGACGATGCGCAGATCACGCGCGACCGGCTGCTGGCGGGCGAGGATCTCGATGGCCTGCTCGTCGAGCGCGACCGCGAGCTCATCGATCTTGGCGTCATCGGCGATGACCTCTTCGGCGAGGGCGACGTCGCTCGTGGCGAACGCCCGGGTGGCCTTGTCGATCGAGACCGTGACGAGGTCTGCGATCTCGACGAGGCGCGACTGCAGGTCCTCGAGGGACTGGTGGAAGACTTCGCGCATGATGGGGCGCAACCTTTCATTCGGGTCTCGGCTGTGTGTCAGCGCGAGACGGCTGGGTCGTTCGCGCGAGAGCAGGTCCGCGCTGCCGCACAGGCCCGAAAGCGATTGTCTGCTCCGAAGGTTAACGAACGGTGCCCAGCACGTGAATAGTACTTCTCACACAGGCCTCGTGGCCCCCTCACGCGCCGATCGGCAGGTGAACGCACTCTACTCTGGAGACATGACCCTGCCGCAGACAGCGCTGCTCGCGCTGGCCGTCGGCCTCGTGATCGGTGTCGGCCTCTCGCTCCTCATGGTGTGGGCGTACCGTGCGAGGGCGCGTATCGCCGATGAGACTTCGCTCGTCGTTCCCGATGGCGTGAGCGCGGTGCTGCGCAGCATGGACGATGCGGCATGCGTGGTCGATGCGTCAGGGCTGGTGCTCGCGGTGTCGAAGTCGGCGGCCCGCTTCGGCATCCGGGTCGGCGCCCCGCTCGAGAACCCGGAGCTTCGCCAGCTGCTGCGGAGCGTGCGCAGCGAGGGCGGCTCGCATACCGAATCGCTGCGCATCACCCGCGGCGGACTCAGCCTCGATCCGCGTCTGGTCTCGGCGCGCGCGAGTGCGATCAGCCCCCGCATGTCGCTGCTCATCATCCGCGACGTCACCGAGCAGGAGCGGCTCGACCAGATGCGCCGCGACTTCGTCGCGAACACGAGCCACGAACTCAAGACGCCGGTGGGCGCGGTCACGCTTCTCGCCGAGGCGATCGAATCGGCGGCCGACGATCCCGCCCAGGTGCGTCACTTCGCCACCCGGATCTCAGCCGAGGCCACGAGGCTGGGGCAGCTGACCGGACGCATCATGAGCCTGTCGAGGCTGCAGGCGGATGACACTCTGACCGACGCGAGGCACGTGTCGATCGACGAGGTCATCGCAGCCTCCATCGAGGCGCACGTGGTCCAGGCCGATTCGGCCGGTGTCGAGCTGGCACGCGGCGGCGACCGCGGGGTGTGGGTGCACGGAGACCCGCAGATCCTCATCGAGGCGTTCGGCAACCTCATCGCGAATGCGATCGCCTATTCGCCGAGGGGCGCTCGCGTGGGCGTGGGGGTCAAGGCCGACGCAGACGTCGTCGAGGTCGCCGTGTCCGATCAGGGCATCGGGATCTCGGAGAGCGATCGCGAGCGCATCTTCGAGCGCTTCTACCGCGCCGACGAGGCGCGTTCACGTCGCACCGGCGGCACCGGGCTCGGACTGTCGATCGTCAAGCATGCGACCCAGCGTCACGGTGGCGAGGTCACCCTGTGGTCGCGTCCGGGACGCGGATCCACCTTCACCATCAGGCTTCCCCGCATCGAGGCTCCCGAGGGCATCGTGAGCGAGAAGAAGAACAAGAAGAAGCGCGAGCGCAAGGCGGCGAAGGCTGCAGCTCGCGTCCGAAACGGAGAGAACGTATGACCCGCATCCTTCTCGTCGAAGACGAGCCCGACCTCGCCGACCCGCTCGCGTACCTGCTGCGCCGTGAGGGATTCGAGGTCGAGATCGCCGAAGACGGCCCCGGCGCTCTCGCGGCGTTCCGCGAGCGCGGCGCCGACATCGTGCTGCTCGACCTCATGCTCCCGGGGATGCCCGGTACGGAGGTCTGCCGTCAGATCCGCTCGACCTCGGCCGTGCCGATCATCATGCTCACGGCGAAGGACTCCGAGGTCGACATCGTCGTGGGGCTCGAGCTCGGAGCCGACGACTACATCACCAAGCCGTATTCCTCGCGCGAGCTGCTCGCTCGCATGCGGGCGGTGCTCCGACGCGTGGTGCAGGCCGAGAACGAGCTCGACGAGCGGGTGCTCGATGGTGGCCGGGTGTCGCTCGACATCGATCGACACACGGTCTCGGTCGCGGGCCAGCAGATCAACATGCCGCTGAAGGAGTTCGAGCTGCTCGAGGTTCTGATGCGCAACTCGGGGCGTGTGCTCACGCGCGGTCAGCTCATCGACCGCGTGTGGGGCAGTGACTACTTCGGGGACACCAAGACGCTCGACGTGCACATCAAGCGCATCCGCTCGCGCATCGAGGAGAATCCCGGCGAGCCCGTCATGCTCGTCACCGTGCGAGGACTCGGGTATCGATTCGAGGGCTGACGCCTCGACGGCGAAAGAGAGAGGCCGACACCCCGCGGGGTGTCGGCCTCTCTCGTGTCAGTCGGCAGGAGTCACTCGCTCGGAGCAGGTGCCGCCGTGTCGGTGGGCAGCGGCTCGGGGGTGGGCTCTGCCCTCTCCGAGGGAACGAGGTCCGCGTAGTACGGAAGCGTGCCGTCGAGCACGGGCACGTCGGCCTTGGTGCCGGCGCCGTCACCGGACTGGAAGTGGATCTCGACCGTGGCACCGGGCAGGGTGTCGAGGTCGTCGATGCGCAGCGGCTCGTCATCGCCGCCGTAGCTGATCGTCTCGCCCGCGGCGACCGGCACCTCGATCGGCTCGAGGCCGGCGACCGTGATCGTCAGAGTGGCCTTGTCGAGAGTCGGGTTCACGACCGCCGCGACGAGGTTGCCGACCGAGCCGTCTTGTGTCGCGACGATGAAGGCGTTGCGCACGTCGAGGGGGCCGTCGGAATCAGAGATGTTGACGCCGTCGGACGCCGAGTACTCGATCTTCGTCGACTGCGGCGAGATGAACGTGCAGCCCGTGGCGCCGAGAAGAACGAGGGCGCTGATGGCGGCAGATGCGACAAGGCGCGATTTCACTGGTCCTCCTGTGGTCCGGCGGGATGTCCGCCTCCCATTCTATGCGTATGCGGAGGTGGCTCTCAGGACGCAGGGGTGCGAACCTTAGCGCATCCCGGCTGTGGTATCATTGAGGTTGCCGAAAGGACAAGTTTTTATGCTTTTTGAGGTTGGCGAAACTGTCGTCTATCCGCACCATGGCGCTGCGACCATCATCGAGGTCAAGGAGCGCATCATCAAGGGTGAGGCGAAGAAATATCTGAAGCTCAACGTCACTCAGGGAGACCTCATCATCGAGGTTCCCGCAGAGAACGTCGATCTTGTCGGGGTCCGCGATGTGATCGGACGCGAAGGCCTCGACCATGTGTTCGAGGTTCTGCGTGCTCCCTTCACCGAGGAGCCCACGAACTGGTCGCGTCGGTACAAGGCGAACCTCGAGAAGCTCGCCTCGGGCGACGTCATCAAGGTGAGCGAGGTCGTGCGCGACCTGTGGCGTCGTGACCAGGACCGCGGTCTGTCGGCCGGTGAGAAGCGGATGCTGGCCAAGGCGCGTCAGATCCTCATCTCCGAGCTGGCTCTCGCCGAGAAGACCGACGAGGACAAGGCGAGCGCGATGCTCGACGAGGTTCTCGCGTCCTGAGCGATTCGAGACAAGGCGGATGCTTCGGCATCCGCCTTTTTTCGTGTGCGCGGGTAACGTGAAGGCGTGAACATGCTTCCCGTCCCGGACACCGCGATCATCGTCGTCGCCGCAGGATCCGGCACCAGACTGGATGCGGGAGCGCCGAAGGCGTTCGTCGGCATCGACACCCACTCGATCCTCCGCCACGCCCTCGACGGCGTGTTCGCGGCGGCGCCCGCCCAGGTCGTCGTCGTGGCGCCCGAGGGGTTCGAGGGCGACGCCGAGGCGGAGCTGCGTGCCGCCGCAGGCGAGCGCCTCGAGCTGGGACGCGTCGTGACGGGAGCCGACACCCGGCAGGGATCCGTCGCAGCCGGTCTCGACGCGCTGTGGGGCGACGTGCGTACCGTGCTCGTCCACGACGCCGCGCGTGCGCTGACGCCGCCCGAGGTCATCGACGCCGTCGCGGCCGCGGTCGACGGCCGTGCGGGCGTGATCCCGACGCTTCCCGTGATCGACACGGTGAAGAAGGTCGACTGCGGCGACGTCGTGGGGGCGGTGGATCGCTCCGAGCTGGCCGCCGCCATGACACCGCAGGGTTTTCCCCGCGATCTGCTCGAGCAGGCGTATGCGGCAGCCCTCGCCTCGGGCGTGGAGTACACCGACGATGCGGCGCTGTTCGCGGCCGCCGGCCATCCGGTGCGCAGGATCGACGGTGCGCCGCGCGGCTTCAAGATCACGACACCGGACGACCTGGAGCGAGCGCGACAGCTGCTGCCCCCCGCCGCACCCGTCACCCGCACCGTGTCGACGCCGACGCCTCCTGTGCTCGTTCCCCGGGTTGGCATCGGCACCGACGTGCATGCGTTCGGGGGAGAGGGCACGCTGTGGCTCGCTGGCCTCGAATGGCCGGGGGAGCCGCCGCTCTCGGGACATTCCGACGGCGACGCGGTGGCGCACGCCATCGTGGATGCACTGCTCGGCGCCGCGGGGCTCGGCGACATCGGCGAGCACTTCGGCACGGCGCATCCCGAGTACGCGGGTGCGCATGCCGAGGTCTTCCTGGCGCGTACCCGGCAGATACTCGCGGAGGCCGGGTTCGCGATCGGCAACGTGTCGGTGCAGTTCCAAGGCAATCGTCCGCGCTTCAGCGGGCGCCGCGTCGAGGCCCAAGGCGTGCTCTCTGCCGCACTCGGCGGAGCACCGGTGTCCGTCACCGCCACGACCACGGACGGACTCGGTTTCCCGGGGCGCGGCGAGGGCGTCGCAGTGACCGCGGTCGCGCTGGTCGTCGCACACACGAAGGAGTCGTCATGAGGATCCTGATCATCGGAGCGGCCGGACACGTGGGCCGCACCGCCGTCGAGGCGCTGCAGGGGCACGAGATCATCGCCGCGTCGCGCAGCGGAGAGCCGTCGGTCGATGTCGGGGACCCGACGTCGGTCGAGCGGCTGTTCCAGGCGGTGGGTCCGGTCGACGCCGTGATCGTCGCGCTCGGAGGCGTTCCGTTCCGGCCGCTGTCCGACCTCGACCGCGACGACTACCTGTCGGCGTTCCGCGACAAGGTGCTCGCGCAGATCGATGTCGTGCGGATCGGCACGCCGTTCGTGCGTGACGGAGGCTCGTTCACTCTGACCTCGGGCATCCTGGCGAGAGAAGCGATCGCGACCGGCGCCGCTGCATCGCTCGCGAACGGCGCGCTCGAGTCGTTCGCACTCGCTGCGGCGACCGAGCTGCCGCGTGGCATCCGCATCAATGCGGTGAGCCCCTCGGTTCTCGAGGACGCGCCGTCGTATCACTCGTCGTTCCCCGGCTTCGTGCCCGTATCGTCTCACCGGGTCGGGCAGGCGTATGCCAAGAGCGTGCTGGGTGTGCAGACCGGCCAGGTCTTCGCGATCGACTGAGGTCGCGATCGAGACCGATGACGCCGAGACTTGCGCGTGACGGGCGTGCACGCGACGATCGAGACGGTGGCATCGACGATGACCCGCGCGACGAGCGAACGAGGATTGACATGAGCGGTTACCGAGTGCAGAACCCCGCGACAGGCGAGGTCATCGAGAGCTTCGACACCGCGACGGACTCGCAGATCGACGCCGCGCTCGCCGCTGCCGACCAGGCCTACCGCGATTGGCGCGAGCGCAGCGTGCAGCAGCGCGCCGAGGTGGTGAAGCGCGTCGCCGAGCTCTTCATCGAGCGCAGGGACGAGCTCGCCGACCACATCGCGATCGAGATGGGCAAGTCTCGTGCCGAGGCGCTCGACGAGGTCGATTTCGCGGCGTCGATCATCGACTACTACGCGGTGCACGGACCGAGCCTCATCACCGACTACGAGATCCCCAGCACGGTTCCGGGCCGAGCGTACATCGAGCACCGTCCCATCGGTGCCCTGCTCGGCGTCATGCCGTGGAACTTCCCGTATTATCAGGTCGCTCGTTTCGCGGCTCCCAACCTGCTGCTCGGCAACACGATCCTGCTCAAGCACGCCGAGATCTGCCCGCGCTCGTCGCTCGCGATCGAGGCGATCATGCGCGAGGCGGGTGTGCCCGACGGCGGATATCAGAACGTCTTCGCGTCGCACGATCAGATCGCCACGATGATCGCCGATCCTCGGGTGCAGGGCGTCTCGCTCACCGGCTCCGAGCGAGCGGGGGCGATCATCGGGGCACAGGCCGGAAGACACCTCAAGAAATGCGTCCTCGAACTCGGTGGCATCGATCCGATGATCGTGCTCGATGCCGCAGACGTCGCCGATGTCGCCCGGCAGGCGTGGGAGTTCCGCGTCTACAACGGCGGTCAGGTCTGCAACTCCAACAAGCGACTGATCGTGATGGACGACATCCACGACGAGTTCGTCGCCGAGCTGCAGCGCCTGGCCGAGGGACTGGAGCCCGGTGACCAGCTCGACCTGCACGACGGAGAGTTCGTGCCGCTGTCGACGCGCACCGCTGCCGAGACGGTCGACGAGCAGGTGCGTCGCGCGGTCGAGGCCGGCGCGACGCTCGTCGCCGGTGGTGTGCTGTCAGACGGGCCGGGCGCACACTACTCGCCCGCCGTGCTCACAGGCGTGCCCCGGGACTCGGCCTCGTACCGCGAGGAGATCTTCGGACCTGTGGCGACCGTCTACCGCGTGTCCAGCGACGAGGAGGCCCTCGAGCTCGCGAACGACTGCGACATGGGACTCGGCGGATCGGTGTTCTCGACGGATGAGGCGAGGGCCGCGCGCATCGCGTCTCGGCTCGATGTGGGCATGACCCACGTGAACACCATCGCCGCCGAGGCGGCCGAGCTGCCGTTCGGAGGGGTGAAGCGATCGGGCTTCGGCCGCGAGATGGGGCCGATCGGCATCGGGGAGTTCGCGAATCGACGGCTCTCGTTCGTCGCTGAGTGACGCTCGCACCCAGTCTTCGCGACGGCCCGCCCGGTAAGCTTGTGCGGTGACACTCCGCCTCTACGACACCCGCGCACAGCAGCTGCGCGACTTCGTGCCTCTCGACCCCGAGAACATCACGATGTACGTATGCGGACCCACGGTGCAGTCCGGACCCCACATCGGCCACGTCAGGGCGGCCCTCAGCTTCGATCTGCTGCGGCGATGGCTGACTCATCGCTTCGGACGGGTGACGTTCGTGCGCAACGTCACGGACATCGACGACAAGGTGCTCGCGAACGCCTCAGACACCGAGCAGTGGTGGGCACTGGCGTACCGCATGGAGCAGGAGTTCACGGCGGCCTATGCCGGAGTCGGCATCCTTCCGCCGACCTACGAACCGCGCGCCACGGCGTCGATCCCGCAGATGCAGGAGATCATCGCCACGCTGATCGCACGCGGGCACGCGTACCCCGCGGCGGACGCGTCCGGCGACGTGTACTTCGACGTGCGCTCGTGGCCCGAGTACGGCTCGCTCACGAACCAGTCGATCGATGCGATGGAGGCCGCGGAGGACGCGGATCCGCGCGGCAAGCGCAACCCCCAGGACTTCGCTCTCTGGAAGGGCATGAAAGACGGCGAGCAGCCGGATGCCACGTGGCAGTCGCCCTGGGGTGCCGGTCGTCCCGGGTGGCACATCGAGTGCTCGGCGATGTCGAAGCGGTATCTCGGCGCCGAGTTCGACATCCACGGCGGCGGTCTCGATCTGCGCTTCCCGCATCACGAGAACGAGCTCGCGCAGTCGACCGCGGCAGGCGACGGGTTCGCGCGGTACTGGGTGCACAACGGACTCGTGACCGTCGACGGACAGAAGATGTCGAAGTCGCTCGGCAACTTCACGCTGGCGGCCGACGTGCTCACCGAACGGGATCCGCTGGTGGTGCGCTACGCGCTCGCCGCGGCGCACTATCGCTCGAGCCTCGACCTCTCGGAGTCGTCGTGGACCGAGGCCGAGGCCGCGCTCGGGCGCATCCGCACGTTCATGGGCCGCGTGGTCCGTGCCGTCGGAGGCACCTACGGGTGGTTCGGCTCGGACCTGCCCTCGTCGTTCGAGGCGGCGATGGATGACGATCTCGGGGTGCCCCAGGCTCTGGCGGTGCTGCATGACACCGTGCGCGACGGCAACGCCGCACTCGACGCGGGCGACACGGATGCCGCCGTCGCGGCGCTGCGGGCGGTCGCTGCGATGACGGCTGTGCTGGGCATCGATCCGCTGGCGCACTCCGGCGGGTCGACCAGCGCCTCGGCATCCGCTCTCGACACGCTCGTGCAGACGATGATCTCTCAGCGCGCCCAGGCGCGCATCGACAAGGACTGGGCGGCGGCCGATCGCATCCGTGATGCGATCGCCGCCGCAGGAATCACGCTGGAGGACACTCCGGCCGGAACTCATTGGAGTATCGATGGCTAAGCCACAGCGCCCCGGCGCAAGCAACGGCAAGAAGAAGGGCCCCACCAAGGGCACCGGCGGACTCGGACGCAAGTCGCTCGAGGGACGCGGACCGACCCCGAAGGCGGAGGACCGCGCCTGGCACCCGGCGGGCAAGCGCAAGGCCGCAGCCGAGCGCTACGCCGCGTCCGGCGGCAAGGGCAAGCCCGGTCAGCGTCAGAGTTCCGGAGGCAGCCCGAACCGCTCCGCACGGGTGAAGGACAACACCACCGACACCGAAACGGTCACCGGCCGCAATTCGGTGCTCGAGGCGCTTCGTGCGAAGATCCCCGCGACCGCCTTCTACATCGCCCAGCGCGTGGAGATGGACGACCGCACCAAGGAGATGCTGTCGATCGCGACCAACCGCGGCATCCCGGTGCTCGAGGTCACCCGTCAGGAGCTCGACCGCATGGCCGGCTTCGACGGCGTGCACCAGGGCGTCGCGATCAAGGTGCCGCCGTACGAGTACGCGCACCCGCAGGACCTCCTCGAGCAGGTCATCGACAAGGGCGAGGTGCCGCTCTTCGTGGCACTCGACGGCATCACCGACCCGCGCAACCTCGGTGCGATCATCCGTTCGACGGCGGCCTTCGGCGGTCACGGCATCATCCTTCCGCAGCGTCGCTCGGCCGGGGTGAACTCCGCCGCGTGGAAGACGAGCGCGGGCGCCGCCGCCCGTGTGCCGGTGGCTCTGGCCACGAACCTCACCAGTCAGCTCAAGGAATTCAAGAAGCAGGGAGTGTTCGTGCTCGGCCTCGACGGCGGCGGCGACGTGCAGCTCCCCGATCTGCAGCTCGCCGATCGCCCTGTCGTGATCGTCACGGGCTCTGAGGGCAAGGGTCTCTCTCGTCTGGTCGCCGAGACGTGCGACCAGATCGTCTCGATCCCCATCTCGGCGGCGACCGAATCGCTCAACGCAGGAATCGCGACCTCGGTCGCGCTCTACCAGGTCTCGACAGTCCGCAACGCGAAGTAAGGAAGAACCCATGGCTCGCATCGTCGTACTCGGAGGAACCGGCTACGCCGGTCGTCACATCGTCGCAGAGGCGGTCAGCCGCGGACACGAGGTGATCGCGATCTCGCGATCCGCTCCGTCGGATGCCGTCGACGGTGCGTCGTACGTGCAGGGTTCGGCGCTCGAGCCCGCCTCGCTGGCGAGCGCGTTCGACGGGGCGGATGCCGTGGTCTCGTCGCTCTCGCCGCGCGGCGACATGACCGACAATGTTCTGGAGGCCCTGAAGGGCGTGATCCGAGTGCTCGCGGGCACGAGCACTCGGCTCGGCGTCGTCGGGGGAGCGGGCGGCAGCCTTGTGGCCCCCGGTGGTCCGCGACTCTTCGATCAGGGCTTCCCCGAGGAGTACAAGCACGAGGCGCAGGTCGGCATCGACTCCCTCGAACTGCTGGAGGGCGCCGACGCCGATCTCGACTGGTTCTTCGTGCACCCTGCCGAGGTCTTCGGGCCCTGGGCTGAGGGAGAGCGCACCGGCGAGTACCGAGACGGCGGTGACGTGATCGTGCGCGACGCCGACGGCAAGTCCTACATCTCGGGCGCAGACTTCGCGGTCGCCGTGATCGATGAGATCGAGCAGGGCAACCACCACCGCGAGCGCTTCACCGTCGGCTACTGATCTTCATACCCGTCGAGCACCTCGGTCGTTGAGCGAAGCCGACGGAGTCGCCTGAGACGAAACGCGGTGAGTCGTTCTCGTACCGGTCGAGCACCTCGGTCGTTGAGCGAAGCCGACGGAGTCGCCTGAGACGAAACGCGGTGAGTCGTTCTCATACCGGTACTGCGTTGCGTCGCACCCGATTTCGCCGTGCTCGCTCGACGACCGGGCTGGGGGCTCAGACGAGATCGCGCCAATCGACCTCGCCCGTATCGTCCGACACGGGATGCGCGCCGGTGATCACCGGCAGGCTCATCGTCTCGGTCGGCGGACCCATGATCGTCGCCTCGTCGCGGCGGTGGCGGAGCACTTCGTTGATGTAGCTCGTGAGCACCTCGGCCAGGGGCACGGCGCGCCCCTGGGCCTGGGAGAGGTACCAGCGGTGCTCGAGCACCTGGTGGAAGACCTCCGCGGGCTCGAGCTTGGCGCGCAGTTCATAGGGGATCGCCCGCACCACGGGTTCGAAGACACGGGTGAGCCACTCGTGCGCGTACATCTCCTCGTCGGCCCACTGCTTGGTCGACCGCACGCGGAACTCGTCGAGGTCGTTCAGCAGGCGGCGAGCCTGGTTCTCCTCGACGTCGAGCCCGGTGAGGCGGATGAGGCGGCGCTGGTGGTGCCCGGCATCCACGACCTTCGGCTGGATCTCGACGACCGTGCCGTCAGACGTGGTCGACATCGACATCTCGTCGATGTCGAAGCCGAGGGCGTTCAGACGCTCGACGCGCTCGGTGATCCGCCAGGTCTCGGCGGAGGCGAACGACTCCTGCGCAGTGAGCTCGGCCCAGAGCGCGTGATACGACGAGACGATGCCGTCGGCGATGGCGATCGCGTCGACGCCGTGTTCGAGACGCCCGCCCGCCGCCAGGTCCATGACCTCGCCGGCGATGTTCGTGCGGGCGAGGTCGAGGTCGTAGGCGCGTTGGCCGTCGGTCAGACCCTCTTCGTGCAGTTCGCCCGTCTCGGCATCGACGAGGTACGCGGCGAACGCACCCGCATCGCGCCGGAAGAGGGTGTTCGAGAGCGACACGTCGCCCCAGTAGAAGCCCACGTTGTGCAGCCGTACGAGGAGCACCGCGAGGGCGTCGACGAGGCGGTTGGCGGTGTCCGGGCGCAGCACACGCGTGAACAGCGCGCGATACGGCATCGAGAAGCGCAGGTGTGAGGTCACGAGGGCTGCGGGCAGCGGCTCGCCGTCGGCATCCGTCCGGCCGGCGATCACGGCGACGCGTGACACGCAGGGCACGTCGAGGCGAGCGAGGTTTCCGAGCATCTCGTACTCGCGGCGCGCCATCTCGTCAGTCGTCTCCTTGACGGCGACGACACGTCCCGAGAGGTCGGCGAAGCGGACGAGATGACGGGAGAGACCCTTCGGCAGTGAGACGATCTGCTCCGACGGCCAGGAGCCCAGGGGGGTCGACCAGGGGAGGGCGAGCAGTCCGGGGTCGACCGTGCTCGCCGTGATGCGCAGCGCGTCCTGCATGAGACTCCTCAGATGATGGGGAAAAGACGAAGCGGCGCGGGCGACCGAAGTCAGCCCGCGCCGCGTCTGTGGATGTGATCAGGCCGAGACGACCGGCTTGTCGTTCAGGCGCTCGCCCGACTCGATGTCGAACGCGTGCACGTGGCCAGCGTTCGCAGCCAGCGTGACGGTCTCGCCCGCGTTGGGGTGGCTGCGGCCGTCGACACGCGCCACGAGGTCGGCGCGCTTGCCGTTGATCTCGGTGTGGCCGTAGAGGTAGCCGTCGGCGCCGAGCTCTTCGACCAGGTCGACGACGACCGAGAGGCCCTTGCCGTCTGCCGGTCCCACCGTGATGTCCTCGGGGCGGACGCCCACGGTGACCTGTGAGCCGTTGGCGCGACCCACCGTGTCGCGGTCGAGCGGGACGACCTCGGTGCCGAAGCGGATGCCGCCCTCGGCCAGGTCGGCCGAGAACAGGTTCATGGCCGGCGAGCCGATGAAGCCGGCGACGAACACGTTGTTCGGCTTCTCGTAGAGGTCGCGCGGCGACCCGACCTGCTGAAGCAGACCGTCCTTGAGCACCGCGATGCGGTCGCCCATGGTGAGAGCCTCGGTCTGGTCGTGCGTGACGTAGACCGTGGTGACGCCGAGACGACGCTGCAGCGACGCGATCTGCGTACGCGTCTGCACGCGGAGCTTGGCGTCGAGGTTCGACAGCGGCTCGTCCATGAGGAAGACCTGAGGCTGACGCACGATGGCGCGACCCATGGCGACGCGCTGACGCTGACCACCCGAGAGGGCCTTCGGCTTGCGGGTCAGGTACTCCTCGAGGTCGAGCAGCTTCGCGGCCTCGAGCACGCGGGTGGCACGCTCTTCCTTGCCGACGCCGGCGATCTTGAGCGCGAAGCCCATGTTCTCGGCGACCGTCATGTGGGGGTACAGCGCGTAGTTCTGGAACACCATCGCGATGTCGCGGTCCTTCGGCGGCACGTCGGTGACGTCGCGGTCACCGATGAGGATGCGTCCGGCGTTGACCTCTTCGAGGCCGGCGAGCATACGCAGCGAGGTGGACTTTCCGCAGCCGGAAGGGCCGACGAGAACGAGGAACTCGCCGTCAGCGACCTCGAGGTTGAGCTTGTCGACGGCCGGGCGGGTTCCGCCGGGGTAGAGGCGGGTGGCCTCGTCGAAAGTCACAGATGCCATTGTGTTTCTCCTTCACCGGCAGGTACGTGCCGGACGATCCGTAGTGATAGAGCGGCGGAGCGATCCGCCGTGACCCCTCATCGGGTCGGGATCAGTATGGCAGATGCCGGGGCATCTGGGTATTTCTCAGCCTGGCTGGTTAACATCGATCTCGGCCGCTTTTCTGCGGCGTTCGCCGGTTCGATCGGCGAACGGGGCCACCCTGCCCCACCGAGACTCTCAAGAGGAACGATGTCGAGCGACGAGACGCCGAACGTCCCCACACCTCGCAATTCGCGTGAGGCCGTGCGGGAGAAGGCACAGAAGGTGCACGCGCAGCAGTCGAGGGCGCGCATCATGCGACGGATCATCCTCGGGGCGATCGCGATCGTCGCCGTCGGTGCGATCGGCACGGCGGTCACGCTCGCCGTGTCCGCACAGGTGTCGAAGCCGCAGCTCACCCCGACCGGGATGGCGGACGACGGGATCCTCGTCTCCGAGATCAGTGCCTCGACCGTGTCGAGCGAACCGCTCGACGCCCCTGCTCCCGAGGCCACCGAGACCGGCACCGAAGGCGAGGCCGAGCCCACCCCCGCGCCCACCACCGCCAGCACCGTCGACATCCACATCTACGTCGACTACCTGTCGCCGGATGCCGGCGAGTTTGAGCGCGCGAATGCGCGTCAGCTCGTCAACTGGATCGGTGAAGGCGCGGCGACCGTGACCTACCACCCCGTGGCTCTGCTGACCGCGAGCTCGAACGGCACCAAGTACTCGCTGCGCTCTGCCGCAGCTGCGGCGTGCGTGGCCACGCATTCTCCGGCGGAGTTCTACGCGTTCAACCACGATCTGCTCGACGACCAGCCCGAGATGAACACCGATGGGTTCACCGACTCCGAACTCGCCGACATCGCCGGTGCCGTCGGCTCCGACAACGTCAAGAGCGTGCGCTCGTGCATCGAGGACCAGGACTACGTCACGTGGGCGAAGGATGCCACGGCTCGCGCGCTCGAGGGACCGCTCGTCGGCTCCGATGACCTGGTGCTGACCTCGGCACCGATGATCGTCGTGAACGGCGAGGTCTACGTCGGCGCTCTCGACGACCCGAGCGAGTTCTCGCAGTTCGTGCTCACCGTCGCCAGCGACGCCTACTACGCGACGGCGACGCCGACCCCGGCAGCCACGCCGACTCCGTCGGAGACGCCCATCGAGGCGCCGGTCGAAGAGACTCCGGCGCCGACCGAGACGCCTGCGCAGTAGAAGGTCGCCGCGCAGCGGAGCGACGGCGATCGTCAGCCGCGACGGTCGTCGCGCGTCTCCCAGGCCTGCGGCTTGTACCGACGCACGTCCTTGCCTTCGTCGACCCACCGCGTGTGCGCACGCAGGCCGTGGAAGACACCGAAGCGGATCACGAGGTACGCCAGCAGCAGCGCGATGAGCACCGCCGCGATCCAGATGACGATGCCGAGGGCGGAGACGAGGGCGAACGACGTGTCGAGATCCATACTGCGACACTAACGAACGGCGATACGGCCCCATCGCGTGCCGCGCGACGGAAGCAGGGCCGCAGACGCTCTAGACTCGTTCATGCACATTCGACGAGATCGGATGCGCGGAACAAGCGCCGCGGGACACCGCGGTTCGCCGACTTGGCGCAATTGGTAGCGCACCGTACTTGTAATACGGGGGTTACGGGTTCGAGTCCCGTAGTCGGCTCTGTGATGTCGGTTCTGTGACCTCGGCCCTGTACGCGTCGTGGTCGAGCGGGGTGGATCGCGCTTGAGACACCCGCCGGCCGTTTCGTACAATGCTGGTGTAATCCGGCGGGCAGAGAGTGTCCGTCGACCGATTCCGTCTCCGGATCTCGGCCGGGAACGGCGCGGTCCTCTCGTCAGCCGATCACGTCACGACTGATGGGAGTGTTGAGATGTCGACGATGCCCGATCCCCGGTTCGAACTCCGGAAGGTCAATGACGCCGAATGGCTCATCCTGGATCACCGGTACGCCGCTCACGATGCGAGGCAGACGGTCGCGTGCATCTACCAGGTGGATGCCGTCGAGGTCGACGTGCTGTGGTTGCGCGATCTTCCCCTCGCGACCTCGTACATGTCGCCCGGTGAGGTGCTGAGCGACCTGCAGCGATTCCACAATCCGCCGAGCCGCGCCACGGCACCCGTCGCGATTCCTCATCTGCCGCCCTTCGCGAAGGGCAGCGCGCAGCGGCGCGACCGCAGGGCCATGTCGGGCTGACCGCCACGGCACGACGTGCCGCGGATGCTCGGGGTTACGGGCGGACGTCGAGGTCGAGGTCGAGTCCGGCGATGCTCCACTCGTCGTCGGTGTCGGTCTCCTGGTCACGCGAACGGGGGTACCGATGGTGGGCGCGCAACGCTGCCGCCTGCTCCGAGAAGTCGGGATCCGCGTCTGCCGAGGCGCTGGGGCCCACGAGCAGATCGTTGCCGAGACCCACGATGAGCTCGGCCGTCTCCACCTGGCCATCGACGACGATCGGGATCTCGAGGGCTTCGGACTCGCCCTCATTGGCGATCGCCGCAGCGAGCGTCACGAGAACCTCCGCGACATCGTCGGTGGTCACGAGTTGTTGGGCTGCATAGGAGACGAGCTTCATGTCCCCAGCGTGGCAGCCCGCGCGGATCCGCGCCGCAGGCTTGCGGTGGGTCAGCGGAATGTGACATGCGGCCGATCTCCGGCGACACGGGTGAAATACCTCACCGCGGTCCGAGGTTGTCACGAAGATGACTCGTATCGGAACCAGTGATCTTGACGTCTTCCCCCTCTCACTCGGCGGCAACGTGTTCGGCTGGACGGCCGACCGCGACGCATCGTTCGCCGTTCTCGACGCCTTCGTCGACGGAGGCGGTGACTTCATCGACACCGCCGACTCCTACAGCTTCTGGGTGCCGGGGAACGTCGGCGGCGAGAGCGAGACGATCATCGGCGAATGGCTGGCGTCGCGCAGGCCCGCAGGGGTCACTGTGGCGACCAAGGTGAGCCAGCACCCGGACTACAAGGGGCTCTCGGCATCGAACGTGCGGAAGGCCGCCGAAGCCTCGCTCCGCAGGCTCGGCCTCGACACGATCGACCTCTACTACGCGCACTTCGACGACGAGTCCGTTCCGCTGGAGGAGACCGTGGGCGCGTTCGCCGACCTGGTCGCCGACGGCCTCGTCCGCAACGTCGCCGTCTCGAACTACACGGCCGACCGCATCCGCGAGTGGGTCGACATCGCCCGGCGCACCGGCGTCGCGCTTCCGGTCGCCGTGCAGCCCCACTACAACCTCGTGCACCGCAACGACGTCGAGGAGTCGATCATCCCCGTCGCCGAGGAGTTCGGCCTCGGTCTGGTGCCGTACTACTCGCTCGCGAGCGGCTTCCTGACCGGCAAGTACCGCACGACCGATGCGCAGGGGCAGTCGTCGCCACGTGCCGGTGGCGCTGCGAAGTACGCCACCGAGGCCGGACTGCGCATCATCGACACGCTCGAGGAGATCGGTGACATGCACGGAACGTCGATCGCCGCGACCTCACTGGCATGGTTGCGCGCACAGCCGACGGTGGTCGCGCCGATCGCCAGCGCCCGCACGGTGGAGCAGGTGCCCGATCTCCTCGCAGGAGCAAGGCTCGACCTCGACGCCGATGAGGTCGAGCGGCTGAACGCGGTCTCGGAGTGGACACCGGCCGGGGCCTGATCGCCCAGCCGGTTGTGCGCGGCCGGCGACGCCCTGCCTACGATTCCGTGGGCAGGGCGTCGTCGTCTGCGAGACCCAGTCGATGGGCGAGGATCACCGCGTGGATGCGATCGCGCGCGCCGAGCTTGGCGAGCACTCGTCCGACATGGGTCTTCACCGTCGACTCGCTCACGAACAGCACCTGGGCGATCTCGGCGTTCGTGCGCCCGCGTGCGATCTCGAGGAAGACATCGCGCTCGCGGTCGGTGAGCGCCGACGTCGGATCGACCGTGCTCGTCGTTCGGCTCTGGGCGGTCGCGGGTGCGGCCTCCACGCCCAGACTCGGGCCGACGTGCTCGAGGAGTGCCCGAGTGATCCGCGGGGCGAGCGCCGCGTCGCCACGGTGCACCGCGCGCACCGCCGAGATCATCTCCTGGCGCTGGGCATCCTTCAGCAGAAAGCCGCTGGCGCCGGCACGGATCGCGCCGAACGCGTACTCGTCGAGATCGAACGTCGTCAGCACGAGCACCCGGGTCTGCGGATGCTCTCGCACGATCGTCTCGGTCGCTGCGATGCCGTCGAGGCCCGGCATGCGGATGTCCATGAGCACGAGATCGGGTGCGAGTGTCGCGGCCTGGCGGATCGCCTCGTGGCCGTCCGATGCCTCGCCGACGACGACCATGTCGGCCTCGGCCTCGAGGACCATCCGGAACCCGAGACGGATGAGCTGCTGGTCATCGACCAGGAGGATGCTGATGGGAGCGGTCATCTCATGTCCTTCGGTTCGTCCTGCTCCGACGAGATCAGGTCGGGAGCAGCCACGGGAAGCTCGGCGCGGAGCTTCCATCTCCGGCCGTCGTCGAACGGCTCCGAGACGAACGTCCCGCCGGCATGCGCGGCACGCTCGGCGAGTCCGCGAAGCCCGAAGCCGGCGGTTCCCACCGCGCCTCTGACGCCGTCGTTGATGACCTCGACCGTGACCGCGTCGTTCGTGTAGGTCAGGCGCACCGCGATCGATGTGGCCGCCGGAGCATGCCGCATCGCGTTCGTGACCCCCTCCTGCACGATCCGCCCGATGGCGTGCGAGACCGCGGGAGAGAGGGATTCGCCGCCGCTGACCGACAGCGTGACGGGGAAGCCGGCGCGCTGTGCGTGCTCGACCGTCTCGTGCGGGGGAGTCGGCGCGAGCGGCGACAGCGGCAGTGGCGAGTCGTCGGCCCGGAGGACACCGAGCATCGCCCGCATCTCGGTGAGCGCGCTCCGTGCGGTCTCTGCCGCCGACGAGGCCGCTGCGCGGGCCTGATCCCGATCGGGTGTGGCCGCCGCACCCTCGGACAGGGCGACGATCACCGTGAGCGAGTGCGAGACGATGTCGTGCATCTCTCGGGCGATGCGTGCGCGCTCCTCTGCGGCGGCGAGCTGGGCCTGCTGGTCGCGTTCGACGAGCAGCTGACGGGACCGATCGATTACGGCCGTGAGGTAGCGCTTGCGTCCGCCGACGTTCACGCCGATCAGTGTGCCGATGAGGCCGAGCACGAGCGTGCTGATGACGGCGTTCGCGGCGATCTGGAATGTGATGACGCCGAAGATCGTGAGCACGCCTCCGAAGGCCGCCAGCGTGCCGAGCGCGACGCCGAAGCTGGTCCATGCGGCGCGCGATGATCTGTACACGGCCAGGGAATAGCAGGTGACGAGCAGCAGCGGAGAACCCAGCGGGGTCAGCGCGAACATGAACCCCGCTTCGAGGGCGAACGAGGCGAGGAACGGCACGAACGGCCGGGTGCGCCGCCACATCAGCGTCGCGCAGGCGGCGACGACGGACGCCGGCACCAGGATTCCGACCCCGATCGCGAGCGGCATCGGCAGATCACGCGTGATGACGCCGGCGGGGACCAACGAGAGCAGCAGGCATACCAGCGCGATCAGCACGTCGGCGAGCACGGGGTGCCGTGCCCAGAAGCGTCGGAGGACGCCGGGAGGACGCGGCAGCCGCAGCCCCTCGTCCTCGCGGACAGAGGTGCTGCGGCTGCGGATGCTGGTCACCGGCCGACTCTACGCGGCTGCGCCGTCGCGCATCGTGGTCACGCGTCGCGGGTGCGGAGCACGGCCCAGGCGGACAGCATCCCCGCGGCCACCCATCCGGCCAGCGTCAGGTACGCGACGGGACCCTCGAGCGCTGCGTTCTCGGGGAGGATCGCGCTCTGCGCGGCGGCGACGGGGAGGTAGTTCGCGGCATCCATCACCCACGTCCAGGATTCGCCGGCGATCGCGAAGAAGCTCGTGACGATGGGCACCACGAACAGCAGACCCACCGTGGCGGCGATGGCGCCGGCGCCCGAGCGGAGGATGAATCCGAATGCCACGCCGATCAGGGCGAACACGGCCATCGCGAGCGACGCCACCACGATGGGCAGGATCGACGCTGACGGGTCGCTCCAGTCGATGCTCTGATCGCGAGACGCGACGACGGCGGACACCGCGACGGCAGCGACTGCGAAGATCACGAGCGACGACACGAACAGGAACAGGCTGATCACGACAGCCTTGGCGGCGAGCACCGAACCGCGCTTCGGGTTCGCTGCGAGAGTCGACCGGATCATCCCGGTCGAGTACTCGCCCGTCACCGAGATCGCGCCGAGGATGCCGGCGAGCAGCATCGTGAACTGGATCGGCATCACGACGGCCTGGATGGGGTCGAAGCCGGGAAGGTCGACCGCCTGCGCGATGAGCACGGCGATGCCGATGGTGAGGACGGCGGCGATGCCGATCGACCACCAGGTCGATCGGAGGGTCGCGAGCTTGATCCACTCGCCGCGGACCGCTCGGACGAATGTCAGACGGTGCGCTGCGTCGACCTGCTGCCGTGCGAGAGGAGGTGCCTGGACGGTCATGAGATCTCCTTCGTGCGGTACTCGACCGAGTCGCCGGTGAGGGCGAGGTAGGCGTCTTCGAGCGATCCGGTGGTGGGGGTGAGTTCGTGGAGCGGAATGCCCCGCTCTGCGGCGAGGTCGCCGATGCGCGATGCCGGGAGTCCGACGATGTCGAGCAGGTCGGGAGCCGAGCTCACGATCTCCACAGACGGGCCGCCGACCGCAGCGGCCAGATCAGCGGCGCGAGGCGTGCGCACCCGCACGGTGTTGGTGGTCCACGCCCGCACCAGCTCGGCCAGCGGAGCGTCGGCCAGAACCTTGCCGCGGCCCATGACGATCACATGATCGGCTGTCTGCGCCATCTCGCTCATCAGATGGCTGGAGAGCAGTACGGTGCGGCCTTCCGACGCCGCATGGCGGACGAACTGGCGCACCCAGCGCACGCCCTCGGGGTCGAGGCCGTTGACCGGCTCGTCGAGGATGAGGGTATGCGGATCGCCCAGCAGCGCCGAGGCGATGCCGAGACGCTGCCCCATGCCGAGCGAGAACTTTCCTGCGCGTTTGCGGGCGACGGCCCCGATGCCGGCGAGGTCGATCACCTCGTCGACGCGGGAGGCGGGGATGCCATGAGTGGCCGCCATCGAACGCAGGTGGTTCCGCGCGGTGCGCCCCGTGTGCACCGCCTTCGCGTCGAGCAGCACGCCCACCTCGGTGAGGGGAGCCCGTAGCTTGCGGTACTCGCGTCCGGCCACGGTCGCGGTGCCGGCGGTCGGGCGGTCGAGCCCGACGATCATGCGCATCGTGGTCGACTTGCCGGCGCCGTTCGGTCCGAGGAACCCGGTGACGGATCCCGGCTGCACCGAGAACGACACCCCGTCGACGGCGGTCTTGTCCCCGAATCGCTTCGTGAGTCCTTCTGCTGTGATCATGTCCTCGACGCTACAGAGCGGAGGCGGCGCGGCGCGTCCTCCCTGGGTACCGTTCGCGGATCAGGCCGGGTCATCCTCACGACGGATGCCGAATGTGGCCGGATCGATCGGACGCTGCGCCCTCGGCAGCTTCTCGACCACGAGCCGGTAGGACTCGGTGACGAGTTCCGACACGAGCTCGTGCTCGAGCGAGGCCCCGGGCCGCAGGGTGATCCAGTGCTTCTTGTTCATGTGGTACCCCGGGACGATGTCCGAGAACGCCTCGCGCAGCGCGATCGCGTCGTCGGGGTGCGACTTGAGGGTCACCCGTCCGGTGTCATCGAGCGGAACCAGCAGGAAGACCCTGCCACGCACCTTGTACACATCCCACTCCGGCCCGAAGGGATTCTCGCGCTCCGCGCCGGGCAACTCTTCCGCCCGCTCGGTGGCGGTGGCGATCAGCTGTGTCGAGTCCATGGGTCAGAACAGCCGCTCCGTGCCCTTGTCGTCGGAGCGCGGCGCGACCTGCACCCGCTCATCGAGGGTCGCGGCCGCGAGCAGAGCCTCGTCGATGATCTCCCTGCTCGGCTCGGCGGTGAGCCAGTCGCCGCTGAGCGATGCGGGCACGAGCAGCGGCATCCGGTCGTGGATGTGTGCGAGGTGCTCCGGTGCGGGGCGCATCACGATCGAGTAGCAGGTGAACGACTGCCCGTCGGCCGTGCGCCCGCGCTGGGTCACGGCGGCCATGCCGAAGAGCGCTCCGTCGTCGACGAGGAACTCGTGCCACACGCGCTCGGGCTTCTTCATCTCGTACCAGCTGGTGGCAGGCACGAGCGCCCTGCTCTTCAGCCCACCGGGGCGGTCCTGCAGACGCTCGGAGCGGGTGTTGATCGACGGGAACTTCGAAGGCTCGCCTCCCACGAGAAAGCCCCACCAGGCCGGTTCGAGCGTCGGCGCCGCCTCGGGCTGCACGACGATCGGATTGAGATTGCGCAGGTTCTTGCCGGTGGGGCGGACCGTCTCACCGGCGTTGCGTTCAGCCCAGCCTCGAAGACCCTCGATCACCGCCTCATCGGCTTCGGCAAGGAGTTCTGCATCGGTGAACCGGGGATCCAGGCCATAGCTCGCGCACATGCAGCCAGGGTACGCCGGGGTTCCGACATCCGCGCGGCATCCGCCGAGACCCGCAGGAGCCGCTCGACTAGGGTCGACAAGTGACCCAGCCCCGACGACTCTCGGCTCCGGCCGCCCTCGGCGGGGCCGTGGCGATCGGTGTCATGACGGCGATCCAGGCCCGCATCAACGGCGTGCTGGGAGTTCGGATCGACAACGGCGTCGTCGCAGGATCCGTCTCGTTCCTGGTGGGCCTCCTGGCATTGATCGTGGTGGTCGCGGTCATGCCGTCGGCGCGTCGCGGGGTCGGGCGTCTGCGCGACGGCATCCGCGACCGCAGCATCCCGTTCTGGATGCTGCTCGGCGGCGCCTGCGGTGCGCTCACGGTCTCGGCACAGGGCATCACTGCCGGGATCCTCGGGGTGTCCCTGTTCACGGTCGGAGTCGTGGCCGGCCAGACTCTGCACGGCCTCGTGCTGGATCGCATCGGCTTCGGTCCCGCGGGCGTCGTGGCGGTCACCCCCGGCCGCGTGACCGGCGGTGCGCTCGCGCTCGCCGCCGTCGGGATCTCGCTCGGCGGCGACGTCCTCGCCACCGCTCCGCTCTGGATGCTCCTGCTGCCGTTCGCGGCGGGTGTCGGCATCGCCTGGCAGGCGGCGACCAACGGACGATTGGCTCAGCGGGTGCGGTCGCCGCTCGCCGCGACCATGATGAGCTTCATCGCCGGCACCGTCGTGCTGCTGATCGCCGCCGGAGTCAGCGTGGCGGTGCGGGGAATGCCCGATGCGCCTCCGGCCGAGCCCTGGCTCTATCTCGGAGGACTGCTGGGATCCGCCTACATCCTGCTCGGCGCTTTCATCGTCGCGCACACCGGGGTGCTGCTGATGGGCCTCGGGTCTGTGCTCGGTCAGCTTGCGACGTCGGTGATCATCGATCTGATCTGGCCGGCGGCGGCAGGCCCGCAGCCATGGCAGATCGCGGGCATGGTCGTCGTCGCCGTGGCATCCGTCGTCGTCGCGCTGCCACGGCGCAGGCGCCCCTGACTACTTCTTCTTCGACGCCTTCGCGACAGGCATCGGAGTCACGAAGGTGCGGGCGTCCACCGGCTTGCGACGTCCCGGCTTCCTGCCCGCCGGCTTGCCGCCGACGTAGAGCCACCCGAGCAGCTCCTCGTCCTTGCCGATGCCGTGCGCCTTGGCGACGGCCTTCGACCGGGTGTAGCTGCCGGTGCGCCACAGCACGCCCCAGCCGGCCTCGTCGAGCAGAAGACTGAGCACGTGGGCGACGCCGGAGGCCACAGCCTCCTGCTCCCATCGCGGCACCTTGGAGCTCTTGCGATAGCTCGCGACGACCGCGATCAGCAGCGGTGCGCGTCTCGGCTTCGACGACGGGGACTTGTCGCCTTCGGCCTTGGCGATCGCGGCACCGAGCGCGTCGCGATCCGCCCCGCGCAGCTCGATGAGCCGCCAGGGACGCAACGACGAGTGGTCGGCCACGCGGCCGGCCGCGGCGACCAGCGTCAGCAGTTCATCGTGCGAGGGGGCGTCGTCGGTGACCTTCGACCAGGACTGTCGCGCTCGGACGGCGTCGAGTGCGCTCACGATTCTTCAGGCGTGAAGTTCAGCGCGATGGAGTTCATGCAGTAGCGGTCGCCGGTAGGGGTGCCGAACCCGTCCGGGAAGACGTGGCCCAGGTGAGAGCCGCACGCGGCGCAGCGCACCTCGGTGCGCACCATGCCCAGGCTCGTGTCCTCGATCAGCTGGACGGCGTCGGGGCGGATCGATTCGTAGAAGCTCGGCCATCCGCATCCGGAGTCGAACTTGGTGCCGCTCTTGAACAGCTCCGCATCGCAGGCTCCGCAGGTGTAGAGGCCGGCGCGTCCCTCATCGAGCAGCTCACCCGTCCAGGCGCGTTCGGTCGCTGCCTGGCGCAGCACCGCGTACTGCTCGTCGCCGAGCTCTTCGCGCCATTCTTCTTCGGTCTTGTCCACGCTGTACGACATGCGTCCTCCTCGGGTTCAGTTCCATTCTCTCGTGTCCGGAGGTGAGCGGGGCCACGAGAGAATGAGGGAATGACGGATGCCGTGCAGCAACGCTACTCCCGCTTCGCCGAGCAGGAGGCTCCCGGCCGCAGCGCGCTGTACGCCGAGTGGGCTTCGGGAGTGGCGGCCGACGCGGGGATCCGGGCGGTGCTCGCGCGCATCCCCGAGAACCGACGCCAGCCTCCGCTGGTCTTCGCCGTGACGCGGATGCTGGGGGCAGAGCTGTCGGGCTACGCGGAATGGCGCGCGTTCGTGCTCGCGCACGCCGACGAGATCGTCGCCGAGTGCGTCGCCCGACGGCTGCAGACCAACGAGCCTCTGCGGCTCGCGCCGCTGCTGCCGGTGCTGAGCGAGATCGGCGGGCCGCTCGCGCTGCTCGAGATCGGGGCGTCCGCAGGACTGTGCCTGTATCCCGATCGCTATTCATATCGCGTCACGGACGCCGAGGGCGCGACGCGTCTGGCGCTGGACCCTGTCGACGGCCCGTCGCCGGTCGTGCTGCGCAGCCGGGTCGACGGCGACCTTCCTGCGATGCGTCTGCCCGAGGTGGTGTGGCGGGCCGGGATCGATCTCGCACCGCTCGACGCGCGCGATGAGCGTGACCGCCGTTGGCTGCAGGGGCTCGTCTGGCCGGGCGAGCGAGGACGCGAGGAGCGAGTCGCCGCAGCGCTCGAGATCGCCGCGCAGGATCCTCCGCATCTCGTCGCGGGTGACGCTCTCGACCATGTCGAGGCGCTCGCCGCGGAGGCGCCCCGCGATGCCACGCTCGTGGTCACCACTCCCGGAGTGCTGGTGCACATCCCGCGTGAGGCTCGTCTGGCCCTGGTCGACCGCATCCGCAGCCTGCCGGCGCGGTGGGTGACGATCGATCCGCCGGCGCTGCTCGACGTGTGGGAACCCGCGATCGACGCCGCCGCGTGGCCCGACTTCGTGGTCGCCCTCGACGGGAGGGTGCGCGCATCCGCCGACCCGCTCGGTCGATCATGGGAGTGGCGCACGGGTGCGGAGCGGTGATCGACCTACTCTGATCTCATGCTGGGAGAGATGACCGAGCGCGATCGCGCGATCCTGACGCTGGAGACCGCCTGGCCGCGGCACAGCGGCACGAAGGAAGAGGTCATCCGCGCGCAGCTGGGCATGAGCTCGGCGAGGTACTACCAGCTCCTCGGCCGGCTGATCGATTCTGACGTCGCGCTCGAATACGACCCGATGCTCGTGGGGCGGCTGCGTCGCATCCGCGATGCGCGGGCGATGCGTCGATCGACGCGCACCCCCGGCTTCGCCGGCTGACGACACCGCGCGGGGGCCATGTGGCGGCGCGGCCGGGCGTGGCACGGATGCTCAGGCCCATGCCAGTAGCATCGAGGGGTGTCAAAGCCCATCCGAGACCGATTCGACGACGTGCCCCGCTCCTCCGGACGCGTGGGTGCGCACCGCGCCGAAGCCCCGGGGATGAACGGGTGGGTCGTGCTGCTCTGGTCGTTCGTGGCCGCCCTCGTGCTCGTGATCGCCGGGATCTTCGGGTCTCTCATCGTGATGGGGCGCATCACGCCGTTCCCCGAGGCCATGCCGACCCTCACGCCTATTCCCGAGGAGACGGGCGTGGTCGACACCTCGTACTCGGTGATGATCCTCAACGCCACCGCCGACGAGGGTCTGGACGAGCAGATGCGGGAGGTGCTGATCACCAACGGCTGGCCCGCCGAGACCGTCTTCGCCAGCGACAGCACGAGCGAGGACTTCACGACCACCACCGTGTACTACGTCGCGGATGACGACGAGCTCGCGGCGATCGGACTCGCCGGGCTCATCGGCGGTGCCGACGTGCAGCAGAGCGATTTCTATCTCGGCGAGACCGAAGAGGGGCAGAAGCAGCTCACGGTCGTCATCGGTCTCGACCGGGTCTCGGGCGCAGCGACCGACGTCGAGGAGACGCCCGCTCCGTAGTCCCTCCCGCAGCTTGCACTCGAAGGGGTCGAGTGCCAGAATGGCGTTAGCACTCTCTCACTCTGAGTGCTAAACCCAACGTCTACGTCCAGGAGGGACGACAAAACTCATGGCAAAGATCATCGCTTTCGATGAGGAGGCCCGACGCGGCCTCGAGCGTGGCCTCAACATCCTCGCCGACGCTGTCAAGGTGACCCTCGGCCCGCGCGGTCGCAACGTCGTGCTCGAGAAGAAGTGGGGCGCCCCCACGATCACGAACGACGGTGTCTCCATCGCCAAGGAGATCGAGCTGGACGACCCGTACGAGAAGATCGGCGCGGAGCTCGTCAAGGAGGTCGCGAAGAAGACCGACGACGTCGCCGGTGACGGAACCACCACCGCCACGGTGCTCGCTCAGGCTCTGGTTCGCGAAGGCCTGCGCAACGTCGCAGCCGGCGCCGACCCGATCTCGCTCAAGCGCGGCATCGAGAAGGCCGTCGCGGCGATCACCGAGGAGCTGCTCGCCAGCGCCAAGGAGATCGACTCCAAGGAGCAGATCGCGGCGACCGCATCCATCTCCGCAGCTGACCCCGCCATCGGCGAGCTCATCGCCGAGGCGATCGACAAGGTCGGCAAGGAAGGCGTCGTCACCGTCGAGGAGTCGCAGACCTTCGGCACCGAGCTCGAGCTCACCGAGGGCATGCGCTTCGACAAGGGCTACCTGAACCCGTACTTCGTGACGGACCCGGAGCGCCAGGAAGCGGTCTTCGAAGACCCCTACATCCTCATCGCGAACCAGAAGGTCTCGAACATCAAGGACCTCCTGCCCATCGTCGACAAGGTGATCCAGGACGGCAAGGAGCTCGTCATCATCGCCGAGGACGTCGAGGGCGAGGCTCTCGCGACTCTCGTGCTCAACAAGCTCAAGGGCATCTTCAAGTCGGTCGCCGTCAAGGCTCCCGGCTTCGGCGACCGTCGCAAGGCGCAGCTGCAGGACATCGCCATCCTCACCGGTGGTCAGGTCATCACCGAAGAGGTCGGTCTGAAGCTCGAGAACGCCACGCTCGACCTGCTGGGTCGTGCGCGCAAGGTCATCGTCACCAAGGACGAGACCACGATCGTCGAGGGTGCCGGTGAGGCAGACCAGATCGAGGGTCGCGTCACGCAGATCCGTCGCGAGATCGAGAACACCGACAGCGACTACGACCGCGAGAAGCTGCAGGAGCGTCTCGCCAAGCTTGCAGGTGGCGTCGCCGTCATCAAGGCGGGCGCGGCGACCGAGGTCGAGCTCAAGGAGCGCAAGCACCGCATCGAGGACGCCGTTCGCAACGCGAAGGCAGCCGTCGAAGAGGGCATCGTCCCCGGTGGTGGCGTCGCGCTGATCCAGTCGGGCACCAAGGCTCTCGACGCTCTGTCGCTCTCGGGCGACGAGGCGACCGGTGCGAACATCGTTCGCGTCGCGATCGAGGCTCCGCTCAAGCAGATCGCACTCAACGCCGGCCTCGAGCCGGGCGTCGTCGCGAACAAGGTCGCCGAGCTTCCCTCGGGTCAGGGCCTGAACGCAGCGACGGGTGAGTACGTCGACATGTTCGCCGCAGGAATCATCGACCCGGCGAAGGTGACCCGCTCGGCGCTGCAGAACGCAGCCTCGATCGCGGCTCTCTTCCTCACCACCGAGGTCGTCGTGGCTGACAAGCCCGAGAAGGCAGCTGCTCCGATGGGTGACCCGTCGGGTGGCATGGACTTCTGATCCGTCAGCACTGACAGAAACGCCCCGACTTCGGTCGGGGCGTTTCTGCGTCTACGGGCGGCGGCGGGCGCTCAGTGGAACAGGCTGGCCGAGTACTGATCGGCGTCGGAGTACTGCGATGCGGCGCTTCCGAGACCGGCGCCGATCGATTCGAGTGCCTGTTCGACGTGCATCTGCGCTCCGCGCCACTGCTCTGCGCTGGACTGGAACGCCGTGGAGGCGGTGCCGACCCAGGTCGACTGCAACTGTGTGAGTTGAGCCATGAGGGTGGCCGCCTCGGCGCGCAGGCGCTCCATGGTGGCCAGGGCCGAGCCGTGGGCTGCGCCCACGGCTTCGGTGTCAACGGTGAAGACGGACATGAGAACTCCTTGTGTCGATGGGCTTCCGACGGTACGAGAGCAGCGCGGTGCGAAGGTGTGCGACCGAGCGCATCTCCCGCGGGGTGTGAAGAACCGGCGGGCGGGCGTGGCGGTGGAGGAACGCCTCAGAGATCGAGCGGCTCGAGCGGCTGCGTGTCCTCGAGCAGATGCGCGGGAGTCGCGCGCGACGGGGCGAGAGGGAACGTGACGGTGAAGGTCGCCCCTCCACCCGGCGTCTCAGACACCGCGACGCTGCCGTGCAGCGCCTTGACGATCGACGCGACGATCGCGAGGCCGAGTCCTGATCCGCCCGTCTCCCGTGCGCGCGAGGTGTCGGCGCGCCAGAAGCGCTCGAAGATCTGGTCTCTGATCTGCGGGGGGATGCCTTCGCCGTGATCGACGATCGCGATGCTTCCGGTGCCCCGCACTCGATCTGCATCGACGACGAGCTCGATCGGACTCTCCTCGGGAGAGAAACGCCGCGCGTTGCCCAGCAGGTTCGTCACGACCTGACGGACCTTGTTCTCCTCGCCGAGGATGATCGGGGGAGTGCGCACGGGGATGTCCGTCGCCTCGGTGAAGTCGATCGCGGGGACCTGCTCCGCCCCGCGGGGGCGCCGACGGAGCCGTGAGAGCGTGCCGCGGGACAGGCCGCGAGGGGCCGGCTGAGACGCCGTCGCCGTCACCGGGTTGGGGCGTGTGGTGACGTCGATCAGCGGCGCCTCGACCGTGCGATCGACGACGCTGACCGTGCGTGCAGGCGCTGCCGCACGCAGATCCAGCGCCGCGTCGCGGGCGATCGGTCGAAGGTCCAGCGGCTCGATCTCGGGTTCGCGTTCCTCGTCGAGGCGCGCCAGCGCGAGAAGGTCCTCGACGAGCACGCCCATGCGGATCGCCTCTTTCTCGATGCGCTCCATCGCCCGGGCGGTGTCCTCCTCGCCCTTGATCGCGCCCATGCGATAGAGCTCGGCGTACCCGCGCACACTGACGAGGGGGGTGCGCAGCTCATGGCTCGCGTCGCCGATGAACCGGCGCATGTGGCGCACGGTGCGATCGCGCTGCGCCAGTGATCCGTCGACGCGGTCGAGCATGGTGTTGATGGCGTAGTTCAGGCGCCCGACCTCGGTCGTCGGCTCGAGGTCGGTGAGGCGTTGGCTGAAGTCGCCTGCAGCGATCGACATCGCGGTCGACTCGACCTGACCCAGTCGCCGGAAGGTCAGTGTCACCAGGCCGCGTGTGAGAAGAGCGGCGAGAAGGATGGTGACGAGAGCCACCGTGATGTAGATGCCGAAGTACTGACTGATGATCCGATCGGCCGAATCCAGCGGCATCGCGACCACCTGGATCCGCAGATCGCCGCCGCCTTCACCCGGCAGGCTCGCCACCGCGGCGCGGAAGCTCGCACCTTTCGTGCCCTCGAGAGGGAAGGTGCCCTCGCTCTTCGCCTGCGCCTCGAGCAGAGTGAAGGTGGAGGGGAAGAGCGGCGACCCGTTCGCCGAGGCGCCGGTGGTGGTCTGCAGCGCCCCCTCGCCGTCGTAGATCGCGACGAAGAAGTCTCGTGGCGATTCCTTGGGGGTGTATTGAGGCTCGCCGTCGACCATCGCGATGTCGAAGTAGCGGTCGGCGAGATCTGCCGAGACCAGAGCGGGCAGCTGCGACTCGATGTTGCTCACGAGCGCGTTCCGCAGGATCGGAACAGTGCCCACACCCGCCGCGAGCAGGCCCAGGGCGAGCACCGCCACGGTCACACCGGTGACCTTGGCGCGCAGGCTGATCGCTCGCCACCAGCGGGTGACCGCGTCGGGCTTACGCGCCATGCGGTCCTCCTCGAGACGGATGCTGTGCGGTGTCGGCGTTCGACGGTGCGGGGTTCGACGGCGTCGAGGTTACTTGCCGACCTTGAGCATGTACCCGAAGCCGCGCTTGGTCTGGATGACCGACTCCTCGGTGTGCGGGTCGATCTTGCGGCGGAGGTACGAGATGTAGCTCTCGACGATGCCGGCGTCGCCGTTGAAGTCGTACTCCCACACGTGGTCGAGGATCTGGGCCTTCGACAGGACGCGATTGGGGTTGAGCATGAGGTACCGCAGCAGCTTGAACTCGGTCGGGCTGAGCTCGATCGCCTCTTTGCCGACATGGACGTCGTGGGTGTCCTGGTCCATCGACAGCTCGCCGGCGCGGATGATCGACTCCTCGTCAGCCTGCATCGTGCGGCGCAGGATGGCCTGGGCGCGCGCGACGATCTCGTCGAGGCTGAACGGCTTGGTGACGTAGTCGTCGCCGCCGGCGTTCAGCCCCTCGATCTTGTCGTCCGTGCCGTCCTTGGCGGTGAGGAACAGGATCGGAGCGGTGAACCCCGCGCCCCGGAGGCGCTTGGTCACGCTGAACCCGTTCATGTCGGGGAGCATGACGTCGAGGATGATGAGGTCGGGCTCCTCCTCCAGCACGGCGGAGATGGTGGCCGCGCCGTTGGCGACCGTCTTCACCTGGAAGCCCGCGAAGCTCAGCCCCGTGGACAGCAGGTCGCGGATGTTCGGCTCGTCATCGACGACCAGGATGCGCGCATCAGTCATGACCCCATTATGGTGACTCCGTCGATGGGAATGCTGGTGATCCGTCGGAGCGGCGAGTACGCGGAGGGCGAAGAGCAGCGAGAGGCGCGGCAGCGAGGCGGTCAGGCGGCGATCGCGTCGGCATCCATGATCGTGTAGCTGTACCCCTGCTCGGCGAGGAACCGCTGCCGATTCTGCGCGTAGTCCTGGTCGATCGTGTCGCGCGCGACGAGCGTGTAGAAGCTCGCCGTGTGGCCCGACTTCTTCGGCCTGAGCAGACGTCCGAGGCGCTGCGCCTCCTCCTGCCTGGACCCGAACGAG
Organism: Microbacterium hydrocarbonoxydans; assembly: GCF_904831005.1. Taxonomy (NCBI): domain Bacteria; kingdom Bacillati; phylum Actinomycetota; class Actinomycetes; order Micrococcales; family Microbacteriaceae; genus Microbacterium; species Microbacterium hydrocarbonoxydans. Next base: position 3,672,518 of record NZ_LR882982.1, read on the forward strand.
CCCGACACCTGGATGGCGACGGACGCTTCGGGAAGGTCGATCGAGAAGTTCGCCACCTTCGAGACCACGAGCACCGGGATCTCGCCCTCGCGGAACGCCTGGTACAGCTGCTCCCGTTCGTCGACCGGTGTGGCGCCCGTGATCTGCGGCGCGTTCAACGACTGCGACAGCGAATCGAGCTGGTCGAGGTACTGGCCGATCACGAGGATCCGCTCGTCGGCGTGCTTGGCGATGAGCTCGCGCACCGCATCGATCTTGGCGGGGGCGGATGCGGCCAGTCGATAGCGCTCGTCGTCGGTCGCCGCCGCGTACTCGAGGCGGTCACTGGGTGGCAGATCGACACGGACCTCGTAGCAGACGGCGGGGGAGATGAACCCCTGCGCCTCGATCTGCTTCCACGGGGCGTCGAACCGCTTCGGGCCGATCAGGCTGAAGACGTCGCCCTCGCGACCGTCCTCCCGCACGAGGGTGGCGGTCAGTCCGATGCGACGACGCGCCTGCAGGTCGGCCGTCAGCTTGAAGACCGGGGCAGGAAGCAGGTGGACCTCGTCGTAGACGATGAGTCCCCAGTCGAGCGCGTCGAGCAGCGCGAGGTGCGCGTACTCGCCCTTCCGCTTGGCCGTCAGGATCTGATAGGTCGCGATCGTGACCGGCTTGACCTCCTTGGCCTGGCCGGAGTACTCGCCGATCTCATCGGGTGTCAGGCTCGTGCGCTTCAGCAGCTCGTCGCGCCACTGGCGCGCCGAGACGGTGTTGGTCACCAGGATCAGGGTCGTGGTCTTCGTCGCCGCCATCGCACCGGCGCCGACGATGGTCTTCCCGGCACCGCAGGGCAGCACGACGACGCCGGAGCCGTCCTTCGAGAACGCGTCGACGGCATCCTGCTGGTACGGGCGGATCTGCCAGCCGTCCTCGGCGAGCTCGATCTCGTGCGGGGTGCCGGGTGTGTACCCCGCGAGGTCTTCGGCGGGCCAGCCGATCTTCAGCAGCTCCTGCTTGATCTGTCCGCGCGCCCAGGCATCGACGATGAAGGAATCGGGCGTCGGGTGTCCGAGGAGCAGAGGCTGGATCCGCTTGTTGTTCGCCACCTGCGTGAGGACGGCCGGATCGCTCGATCGCAGGATCAGCGTGCCCTCGTCATCGCGCTCGATCACGAGTCGGCCGTAGCGGTTCACGGTCTCGCGGAGGTCGACGGACACCGACGGCGGCACCGGGAAGCGCGACCAGCGGTCGAGCGTCTCGAGCATGTCTTCAGCCGTGTGCCCCGCCGCGCGGGCGTTCCACAGCCCGAGCCGGGTGATCCGGTATGTGTGGATGTGCTCGGGTGCGCGCTCGAGCTCCGCGAAGATCGCCAGCTCGTGGCGGGCGCTCTCGGCGTCGGCGTGAGCCACTTCGAGCAGCACGGTGCGGTCGCTCTGGACGATCAGGGGGCCATCAGACATAGCTGTCCAGTTTACCGCTCGATCACGCAGGCGGCTCCACCACGGTCGCGGCGCGGATGCTCGACACGGGCAGGGTGCGTTCGACGTCGGCGGCGCGATCTCTGCCCCGCAGCCTCCCGCCACCGAGGCCTGTCGCCTCCAGCAGCAGCTCGCGGGTCGAACCGTCGGGCATCCCGATGGACACACGGAGCGTGGCGCGGGAGCGGACGGCTGCCTCGAGCTCGCGATCGAGCCACGCCGCATCGGCATCCGGCCCGTGATGCGATCTCAGCGCCGCGATCAGGGGCGCGTGGTCGGCGGGCACCGACGGCACAGGGACGGCAGCCGGATTGCGCTCGCCCGCGAGGGGTTCGCCGGACTCGTCCACGAGCGTGGCCGGATACCTCGCATCGACCAGGGCCCAATACACGGTGTCGCGTCCGACGCGGGTGGTGAGGGATCCGACGTGTGTGGACAGCCCCAACGGCCGCAGCGCCTGATCGACCGACATCGCGTCGAGCAGGGTGCGGTCGGCGCTCTCGATGCGGGTACGGCCGGTCTCGGCATCCGTCGACACCCGCACCAGACCGTGACGCTGAGCGGTCTGGGCCACCAGATAACGGAGAGGCTGAGGAATGCCGGTGAGAGAGACGCTCTCGAGGAAATCGATGATCGACTGCTCGCTCTCACCCGAGACGAGGGCTCTCGCCACCGATTCCGGAGTGAAGCGATACGAGGATGCCTGCGCCGCCGACTCGCGCGCGGCGATCGTCCGCAGCCGCACATCGAGTGCGGGTGCGAGCGGTCCCGGAGCGATCGCGCTGAGGTCGTTCTGAAGGAAGATGCGGTCGACCTCGCTCGGCAGCAAGCGTGTGAGCGGTGCAGGATCGACTGCCTCGCCGTGACGGACCGGCGTCGCCCACGACGGCTCGCTGCCGTCGTCGGCGACGAGGCCGAGCAGGCGGAAGCGCTCGAGCAGCACGGCGCTGCGCTCGGGCCACGACGTGTCCCACGGGTGCGCGTGGCTCCACGCTGCGGTCGGTATCCACCCGCCGCTCTCGCTGCGTATGCCGCGGGGCAGAGCATCTCGCAGACCTGAGACGAGGGTGTCCCATCTGTCGGCGACCGAGGAGCGCAGCCAGTCCTCCGAGTTCACCGTCACGCGCAGCCGACGATCATCGACCACCACCAGGTCGGCGCTCGCCGCGATGTCGACCAGCGCGTCAGCGGCGTCGCCATCGAGCCCTGCCTCTGTGAGCTGCCGCTTCTCGCCGGCACTGAGAGTGCCGCCGGTGAGCAGCGTGAACGGCCGATCGCGAGCCAGGAGCAGCAGGTCGGCGACCGCGGACACCGTCGTGAAGGCCCGTTCGGCCGCATGCGCCTCGGCGCCCTCGTCCGACGCGGGCGGCGATTGCGGTGCGACAGGGGCGGGCGCGGCGCGATCGGCGACGGCTGCGGCGACGGCCGGCCACGGGATGCCGTCCGGCCTCAACAGCGCGAGAGCCTCGAGCGTCGAACGCTCGACGGATTCGGGCACCGCAGATCCGGAGGAGGATGCTGTGCTCACAGCTGCCGCCTCGGCGCGGGTGAGCGTCGGGAGCACCCGCGCGAGAGAGGCCGTGTCGAGCAGCGCCTCGGCGGCGTCGAAGAAGTCCTGCCACCCGGCGTCGGCGCGTACGCCGCGTGCAGCGAACAGCGAGACCAGGTCGGCATCACTCGCCGTGGCCAGCCATTCGGCCAGGGGGCGTGCGTGCGTCGTCATGCCGATGGCCTCAGGATCGCGATGCGCGACCCTTGCGCACGAAGCTCATCGACAGGAGCACGATGATCATCACGAAGGCCGCAGGGAGGCCCCAATAGGGCACTGCAGCCACGACGGGCCACACCCCCGAGCCGAAGTCCTGCTGCTGCATGCCGACGGCGGTGCCGATGATGATCGCGAAGAAGCAGATGATCGACGCCGCAGCGAGGCCCAGTGCCGTGAACGCCAGGACGCGATCGACGCGGCGCACGGGCACATCCGGTTCGGGACTCTTCATGCTCATCCGTCTCAGCCTAGTCGGTGCACGTCGTGGCGGTTCCGCCCGTCGCCTCGGCGTCGATGCGCGCTGACCGGTAGGCTGGGAGAGGCGCACTCGTGCGCCGTCCAGCTCCACACCGACTCAGCGAGGTTACTCCCATGCCCACCGGCAAGGTCAGGTTCTACGACGAAGACAAGGGTTTCGGCTTCATCGCCGCCGATGACGGCCAGGATGTCTTCCTGCACGCCTCGGCGATGCCTGCCGGGACGGCCGTCAAGGCCGGTGCGCGGGTGGAGTTCGGCGTCGCCGACGGAAAGCGCGGTCTGCAGGCGCTCTCGGTCCGCGTGCTCGAGGCCCCGCCGAGTCTCGCCAAGGCGAAGCGCAAGCCCGCCGACGACATGGCGATCATCGTCGAGGACCTGGTGAAGCTCCTCGACGGCATCGGCGGCGACCTGCGTCGCGGCCGGTACCCCTCGTCTGCTCACGGTCGCAAGATCGCGGCCGTTCTGCGCAAGGTCGCTGATGACCTCGAAGCCTGACGTCGACCAGCGTCTCGTCGACGCCCATGATCTCGCGCTCGCGGCGCTGCATGAGATCACGCCGGCCTCGACCGTCGGTCCGGCGGCCGGATTCCTTCCCGAGGACGACGGCTCGCTCTCTCTGCGGTTCGAGAACCGCCTTCCCGGCTACCCGGGCTGGTACTGGACCGTCACGGTCGCGCGGGTCGACGAGGAGGACCCCACGGTCCTCGAGGTCGAGCTGATGCCGGGCGACGGTGCTCTGCTCGCCCCGGAATGGGTGCCATGGGCCGAGCGTCTGGCCGAGTACCGTGCACACCAGGCCGAGCTGGCCGAGCAGGCTGCCGCGGCCGCCGAGGCTGATCCCGACGCGGATGACGCGGATGGGATCGAAGACGACGAGCTCGATGACATCGACGAGGACGAGGACGACCTCGATGATGACGACGACTCGGACGACGACGACGACGATGATCTCGACGAGGACGAGCTGGCGGCGGAGCCGCGCGTGCTGCACGCGGGCGACCTCGACGGGGTCGACATCGATGAGCTCGACGATTCGGCGGCTGCCGACGACGAGGACGATGACTCCGAGGATCCGGGCGACGAGGACGACGAGTCCGAGGATCCGGACGACGAGGATTCGGACGACGAGGATTCCGACGACGAGATCGATTCCGACGACGAGGATTCCGACGACGAGGAGTGACCTCGCGTCCGTGGCTTCCGAGCCGCGAACAACATGAGAAAGGGCCGCGTGCGATCACGCGGCCCTTTCTCGTCGTTCGAGCGTCGGTCAGTCGCCCTGGTGCTCGAGGACGTAGTCGATCGCGCGCGTCAGCTGACGCACATCGTCGGGTTCGATCGAGACGAAGGTCGCCACGCGCAGCTGGTTCCGACCGAGCTTGCGGTAGGGCTCGGTGTCGACGATGCCGTTCGCGCGCAGCGTCTTGGCGATCGCTGCGGCGTCGATCGCGTCGTCGAAGTCGATCGTCACGACGACCGGCGACCGGTGCGCGGCATCCGTCACGAACGCAGTGGCGACGGCAGAGGCCGCCGCCCAGTCGTACAGCACGTTCGAGGACTCGGCCGTTCGCGCCCCCGCCCATGCGAGCCCGCCGTTGCCGTTGATCCAGCGAAGCTGGCTGTCGAGCAGGTGCAGGGTGGTGAGTGCGGGAGTGTTGAGCGTCTGGTTGAGTCGGGAGTTGTCGACCGCGTTCTTCAGGCTGAGGAACTCGGGGATGTATCGGCCGGATGCGGCGATGCGCTCGATGCGGTCGATCGCGGCGGGGGAGACGGCCGCGAACCAGAGGCCCCCATCGGAGCCGAGGTTCTTCTGCGGCGCGAAGTAGTAGACGTCGGCCCGGGCCGCGTCGAAGTCGATGCCTCCGGCCGCGCTGGTCGCGTCGATCACCGTGAGCGCTCCCTCAGCGACGACGCGCTCGACGGGGGCGGCGACGCCGGTCGACGTCTCGTTGTGCGGCCACGCGTAGACGTCGACGCCTTCGACGATCTCGGCCGCGACGCGGGAGCCGGGCTCGGCCTTGCGGACGTCGGGTGCTTCGAGCCACGGTGCTGCGGCGGATGCGGCGAACTTGCCGCCGAACTCGCCGAAGACCAGGTTCTGGCTGCGGCGCTCGATCAGGCCGAAGGCCGCTGCGTCCCAGAAAGCCGTCGATCCGCCGTTGCCGACGATGATCTCGTACCCCTCGGGAAGACGGAACAGCGCCGCGAGCTGCTCGCGGACGCTGCCCACGAGGTTCTTCACGGGTGCCTGCCGGTGCGAAGTGCCCAGCAGAGTGGGCCCCGCCGCCAGCAGCGCCTCGAGCTGTTCGGTGCGCACCTTCGATGGGCCGCAGCCGAAGCGGCCGTCGACGGGCAGAAGGTCACGGGGAATCTCGATCGCCATGCGTCGAGTCTAGGCCGTGTCGATTCGTCGCCCCACCGCATGACGCCTGATGTCCCCGGGGGAATGTAGGCTTGCCTAAGAAGACTCGGAGGGTCGCATGACGGACTTGATCGACACCACGGAGATGTATCTCCGCACCATCCTCGAACTCGAGGAGGAGAACATCGTGCCGCTGCGCGCGCGCATCTCCGAGCGCCTCGGCCACTCCGGTCCCACGGTCTCGCAGACGGTGGGCCGCATGGAACGCGACGGTCTCGTCGTCGTGTCGGAAGACCGCACGCTCGAACTGACCGACGCGGGGCGCCGCAAGGCCGTCGACGTCATGCGCAAGCATCGTCTCGCCGAGCGGCTGCTGTCCGACGTGATCGGCCTCGACTGGGCCTACGTGCACGAAGAGGCGTGCAGGTGGGAGCACGTGATGAGCGAGCAGGTCGAGCGCCGCCTCGTCGAGCTCCTCGGTCATCCCACCGAGTCTCCGTACGGCAACCCGATCCCGGGTCTCGACCAGTTGGGCGACACCCCTGCGCGCACGTTCGACGAGGGTGTCATCGGTCTCGTCCAGAAGCTCAATGCCGCCGGCGCTCCCATCGAGGGCACCGTGCGTCGCCTCGCGGAGCCCGCGCAGGTCGATCCCGAACTGCTCGAGCAGCTCCGCGACGCCGGGGTCGTTCCGGGCGCCAAGGGCGACTACCGTTTCAATGAGGGGTACGTCCTCATCCAGATGGAGGGCAAGGACGACGGCCTCGAGCTTCCGGTCGAGCTCGCCTCGCACATCTTCCTGGTCGGCGAGCCGGCCTGATCCTCGTCGCGGACCCGCGCGATTCGGCCTCTGCGACGATTGCCAGTTTCCCAGGGTGACAGTTTCGTTATCTTCCGGTAACCTCGGACAGGTCGTCGCGAAAGCCCGCTGACGATACCCGAGAGGATCGCCTTCCAGGCTCGTCGTCTTCCCGGTAGGAACGCAAAAAGTACCCGAGCTACATTCGTGCCACGAGAGCAGAGTGCCGACGAGTCAGCGCAACCCGAGCGTGCAGGCGCAGGAGGATTACGTTTTGGTCAGAGACATCGAATCACCCGCGAAGACATCTGAAGATCGAGCAATCGCCCGCAGCACACGCGCGGCAACGAGTGCACGCAAGGTCGCGAAGCCCCTGCGTTCGGTCGCCATCTTCGGGGCAGTCGGTGCTCTCGTCGCCGCGGTCGCGCTGCCGGCCTACGCATCCACCACGCCCACCGAGGCTGCTGCGACGACTCTCCAGCAGCTTGCAGCCGACGACTCGCAGTCGCTCGTCGTCGCCTCGGCCGCAACCGCAGCATCTCTCAACCGCGGAACCTTCACCGCCACCACCCCCGACGAGATCGCCAAGAAGAAGGCAGAAGAAGCAGCAGCGGCCCGTGCCGCAGCGGCAGCCTCGGCGGCGGCAGCGTCGGTCGCATCATCCGGCGGCAACTTCAACACCGGAAACTACGCTCTCGTATCGCCCGGCTCCGGCGAGGTCCGCTATCCCCTTCCTCAGGGCTCGTACAACGTCAGCCGCACGGTGGGAGGCGCGCACCAGGGAGCCGACATGCTGGCTCCTGCGGGCACGCCGATCTATGCGGCCGCCGCTGGTGTGGTCCGGGCATCCGCCGAGAGCATCGGCGGCTACGGCGTCGCGGTCATGCTCGACAGCGTCGTCGGCGGTCAGCGTGTGCAGACCACCTACGGTCACATGATCTACGGTTCGCGTCAGGTGCAGGCAGGCGACACGGTGGCCGCAGGGCAGCTGATCGGTTTCGTCGGAAGCACCGGTCGCTCCACGGCGAATCACCTTCACTTCGAGGTCTGGGTCAACGGCGGGCTCATGGAGCCGATCGCCTGGCTCGGCGCCAACGCCGGCTGAGCCGTCGTCATATCTCGCCCGGCAGACGAACACGCCTCCGATTGTTCACCGCCGGTTCGGCCTTCCTGCCTCGGTGATGGGTTAGCCTGAACGCGTTGTCGTAACAGGCGGGAGAAGCTGATGGTGCGAATACCGAGCATCCGAACCATGGATGCCCTCGGTCGTCACGTCCTTCGGCATCGTCCGCAGGGATGCCACGGTCCTGCCGTGCGCAGAAGGCGCTGTCTGTAGACAGCGCCTTTTTTCGTCCCTGCGTGCGCTCACGACCTCCGCGACGCGTGTGAGTCGAGAGTGCCGGGAAGCCGTCCCGGCGGATCGAGAGGATGACGATGCGCACACTGGTACTGAACGCGGGATACGAGCCCCTGGCGATCGTGTCGTTCAAGAGAGCACTGGTCCTGGTCATGAACGACAAGGCCTCGGTGATCGAACGCGTGGAGGATGACCCCGTCTGGGGGAGCCACGGCGTGTACGACCGGCCGGCGGTGATAATCCTGTCGCGCTATGTGCGCATCCCCGTGAGCAGACGGGTTCCCGTCACGCGGCGCGGGGTGCTGCGGCGTGACGACCACCGGTGCGGCTACTGCGGCAAGGCGGCCTCGACGATCGACCACGTGCTGCCGCGTTCGCGCGGTGGTGCGGATTCCTGGGAGAACCTGGTCGCGTGCTGCCTCCGCTGCAACAACATCAAGAGCGACCGCACCCCGCAGGAGATGCGGTGGGCGTTGCGATTCACGCCGCGTCCCCCGCACGGCACGGCATGGACCGTGCGGGGAACCGAGCGCAGCGACCCCCGCTGGGAGCCGTACTTGGCGTTGGCCGCATGAGCGCACGGCGAGGGTTCCTCTAGAATGGAACCCTCGCCCTCGTAGCTCAGCAGGATAGAGCAGCCCTCTCCTAAAGGGCAGGTCGCTGGTTCGAATCCAGTCGAGGGCACTCTTCTTCAGGCCTCGTCGCCCGCCCGCTGCAGGATGCAGCCCGCATCACGGCGTCGAAGGTCGAGTCCCGCACGGAGGCCGCTCGTCCGCCGGTCCACGCCGTGCCGTGGGCGTCGCGATACTCGAGCAGGGTGAGAGCATCCGCCGTCGTGCCTCCTCCGATGCTCGTCTGGTGGACGGCGAGGACGTCGATCACGATGCCGGACTCGGCCAGAGTCGACACCAGACCTTCCACGGGGCCTTCGAGCCGGTAGTCCGTCAGAGCGGGGAGTTCGCTCGCCGGAGCGGGAAGATACGTGCGCTCGAACAGGTCCCAGAGGTCGCGCGCTGTCAGCTCGTCTCCGACACGGTCGGCATGGGCCTGCACCGTCCTGCCGAACTCGATCTGGAGACGTCGGGGCAGCTGGATACCGAACTCCTTCTCGAGGAGATACGCGATGCCGCCTTTCCCTGACTGTGAGTTGACCCTGATGACCGCGTCGTAGCTGCGACCGATGTCGGTGGGATCGATCGGCAGGTACGGCACCAGCCAGCGCTGATCGCGAGGATCCCTGCCCAGCGCCTCAGCGCGGGCCTCGTGCTCGGCGAGCCCTTTCCTGATGGCGTCCTGGTGGGTGCCGCTGAAGGCGGTGTGCACGAGATCGCCGACGTAGGGATGCCGGGGGTGCACGTCGATACCGTTGCAGTGTTCGACCGTGCGACGGATCTCATCGATGTCGGAGAAGTCGATCATGGGATCGATCCCCTGGGCGTGCAGGTTGAGGGCGAGAGTGGCGATGTCGACATTGCCTGTGCGCTCGCCGTTGCCGAAGACGCATCCCTCGACTCGCTGGGCCCCGGCGAGCACTGCGAGCTCGGCGCACGCGACCCCGGTGCCACGGTCGTTGTGAGGGTGCACGGAGAGGATCACCCCCTCTCGTCGGGCGAGATTGCGGTGCATGTACTCGATCTGGTCGGCGTACACGTTCGGTGTCGCCACCTCGACCGTCGCGGGCAGGTTGAGGATCACGGGGCGTTCCGACGACGCATCCCAGAGTGTGGTCATCGCATCGCAGACGTCGAGCACGTAGTCGGGTTCGGTGAGGTTGAAGACCTCGGGAGAGAACTGGAACCGGATGCCCGGACGATCCCCGGTGAGTTCGAGCACATCCCGGCCCGCCGAGAGGATCAGATCCTTCAACTGTTCGCGGTCCTTGCCGAGCACCACGTCTCGCCAGGTGGGGGCGGTCGCCGTGTAGACATGTATCACGACAGGATTGTCGATGCCGCGAACCGATTCGATCGTCCGCTCGATCAGGTCTCGGCGTGCGGCGGTGAAGACGACGACAGTGACGTCGTCGGGAGCGATGTCCGACGTGGCGAGGAGCCGGACGAAGTCGTAGTCCGTCTGGGACGCCGACGGGTATCCGACCTCGATCTCCTTGTAGCCCATCGCGATGAGGAGCTCGAAGAAGCGCCGCTTGCGCGCCGGGTCCATGGGCTCGGCGAGCGCCTGATTGCCGTCCCGCAGATCGACCGGCACCCACAGCGGCGCGCTGACGAGCTGCGCCGACGGCCATTCCCGGTCGTCGAGCGGCACGGGAACGCGGTCGTACACGGACGCATAGCGGTGCGACGGCATCTGAGACCGCCGTTGACGGTTCCACCGCGGCGACGACTCGGGCACGGGGCCCGCGGGGGTGGAGAGTGTGGGGAAGGGTGTGTACATCGGGGCTCCTCAGGGCGTCAGGGGATGACCGGCGGCGCTTCCTGACCCACGACGGACAGCCGGTCGGCTAGGTCCCGTCGCGGCGGAGAAGGAGAAGGTGCGTGCTCACGCCCTCACCGTAGCAACTCCTCAGACAAGTTGACAAGTTAGGATGTCAGCATGGCTCAGATCCATCGCGCCCCGCTCGCCGATCAGGCCGCCGACATCCTTCTGGCGCGCATCGGCGCGGGGGAATGGCAGCTCGGGCAGAAGCTGCCGGGCGAGACGACTCTCGCGGCGCAGCTCGGCGTCGGTCGATCGACGGTCCGCGAGGCCATCCGGCAGCTGGCCGGCCGCAAGGTCCTCGCGACCCGTCAGGGGTCAGGAGTCTTCGTCACGGCACTCGAGGCGCCGGAGGACTGGGATGCTGTGCTGCGCCGTGCCGACATCGTCGCCGTCATCGAGGCACGCACAGCGATCGAGACGGAGGCTGCCGCTCTGGCGGCGACCCGTCGTACGACGGCGGACATCCGGGCGATCCGCCGTGCGCTCGACGGTCGCAGAACTCACTTGTCGGGTGTCGAGGCGCATGTCGATGCGGACACCGCCTTCCACCGCAGCATCGTGGTCGCAGCCCACAATCCGATTCTGCTCGACCTGTTCGACGGGTTCACTCCACGCCTGCGTCAGGCGATGGTCGAAATGCTTCGGCTCCGCGGCGACGACGGTGGCCAGGCAGACGACGACCGCCACGCACTGCTCGCCGACGCCGTCGCGGCGCGGGATTCAGCACGGGCGGCCGCCGAGAGCCGCAGCCATCTCGCCAGCCTTGCGAGGACTCTGGGCTGACGGCCCTCGTCGATGGTCAGTCGCGACCGCTGCGCCACAGCTTCGACGGCCACCAGATCACTCGGCCGAGGTCGTAGGCGAGAGCGGGCACGAGCAGCGAACGCACCACGAACGTGTCGAGCAGAACGCCGAACGCCACGATGAATGCGAGCTGCACCAGGAACAGGATCGGGATCACCGACAGGGCGGCGAAGGTCGCGGCGAGCACGAGGCCCGCAGACGTGATCACGCCGCCGGTGATCGAGAGCCCTCGCAGCACGCCCTCGCGGGTGCCGTGCTCCAGCGACTCCTCGCGCACTCGGGTCATCAGGAAGATGTTGTAGTCGATGCCCAGCGCGACCAGGAACACGAAACCGTAGAGCGGCACGGCGGGGTCGGCGCCGGGGAAGTCGAACACCCCGTTGAAGACCAGCGCCGACACGCCCATGGCCGTGCCGAACGAGAGCACGGTCGTGGCGATCAGGAGCACCGGTGCGAGGATCGACCGCAACAGCAGCATGAGGATCAGCATGATCACCACGAGGATCACCGGGATGATCAGGTTGCGGTCATGGATCGACGCGTCGTTCGTGTCGATCGCGGTCGCGGTGACTCCGCCGACGATCGCGTCGACCTCGTCGAGGTCGGCACGCAGATCGCGCACGGTCTGCGCCGCGGCATCGGAGTCGGCGGCGTCGGTGAGCGTGCCCTGGAGCATCACCTCGCCGTCGACGACCGTGGGCTCGGGCGCGGGGGTTCCGGGAGGGCCGAACGCCGAGATGCCGTCGGCGGTGACGGGCGCAGAACCGCTCGGTGAGTCGGAGGCCGTCACGGCGACGCCGTCGATCCCGTCGTTCGCGAGCAGAACATCGGCTGCATCCTGCAGGCCGTCCTCCTGCACGATGACGTACACCGGGCTGCCCGAGCCGCCGGGGAAGTGCTCTCCCAGAGCGACCTGACCGTCGCGCGCCTCGGACTCGCCGAGCACGAGATCGGACTGCGGCACTCCGGACGCGTTGAGCTGAAGCACTCCGGACGCTCCCGCGATCAGCACGAGCGTGGTGACGATCAAGATCACGCGCGGGCGCTTGGTGATCACTCCGGCCAGACGGGCCCAGAGTCCGGTGGTGCGCATCCCGTGCTCTTCGGCCACGACCTCCGGCTCGAACTTCGGGCGACGCGGCCAGAAGACCGCCCGTCCGAAGAGCAGCAGCAGAGCGGGCAGCAGTGTGAGAGCGGCCAGCATGGCGAACACGATGCCGATCGCAGCGACGGGACCGAGCGTGCTGTTCGACTTCAGATCGCTGAGCAGCAGGCAGAGGAGACCGGCGATCACGGTGCCGCCCGAGGCGACGATGGGCTCGAACGAGCCCTTCCACGCCGCGAGCACGGCGACTCCCTTGTCGCGCGAAACACGGAGTTCTTCGCGGAAGCGCGCGACGAACAGCAGCGCGTAGTCGGTGGCCGCGCCGATCACGAGGATGAACAGAATGCCCTGTGTCTGCCCGCTGAGCAGGAGTACCTCGAACTTGGCGAGCCACCACACGACGAGAAGCGCGACGCAGAGTGCGAACAGGCTCGTGAAGAGCACGACGAGGGGCAGGAGGAACGAGCGGTATACGAGAACCAGGATGATCAGCACGGCGAGCAGGGCGACACCGAGAAGAAGGCCGTCGATACCGGCGAACCCGGCCGCCAGATCGGCGGTGAATCCGGCCGGCCCGGTGATGTAGACCGTGACCCCGTCGGGCGCCGTGCCGCGCAGTTCGTCACCGAGGGCGGCGACGGTGTCGGCCAGCTCGGCATCGCCGTCGATCGGGATGAAGGCCTGGACGGCCTGACCGTCGTCCGAGGTGAGAGCGGGGGAGACGTCGTCGCTCACGCCCTCGACGGACGGTGCATCTGCGACGGCATCCGTGATGACCTGGACGTCGTCCTCCGACAGTTCGCCGTCGCCGACGAAGACCGCGATCGCCGGGATCGTGTCGCTGTCACGGAACTCGCCGAGCAGCTCCTGCACCTTGGTCGCATCGGCGGACTCGGGCAGGTAGCTGGTCTGGTCGTTGGAGGAGACCTCGTCGATCTTGCCGAACAGCGGCCCTCCGAGTCCGGCACCCACCAGCCACACGAGTATCAGGGCGACGGGCAAGAACACTCGCAGCCAGGAGTGTCTGCGGGTGCGCTCACGTATCGGTGCGGTCGGGGCGCCGTCAGGGCTGGACATCGGGGTCCTCTCGGGAGAAGGGGCGGGTGAGGGAGGGCGGCGAGCAGAGCAGGGCCGTCACGACAGCCAGGCGAGGATGAGGATCATCGTCGCCAGGAAGCCTGCGAAGTAGTTCAGGGCGATGAACCGACGCCAGGCGCGGTTCGTGCTCGCGGAGGTCTCGTCGGTCACGTTCCACCACGGCGCGGCGTTCACGATGTACGGGACGGCCAGCGCGGCACCGAGGGGAGCAGGCCAGGAAGTGAAGAGCATCGCCACTCCGGCGAGCGTCCACAGACCAATCGCCAGGCGCACCGTGGTACGGGCGCCGATCACGGTCGCGATCGAGCCGATGCCGCCTTCTCGGTCGGGACCGATGTCCTGCACCGCGCCGAACGCGTGCGCGGCCATCCCCCACAGGAAGAAGGCGACGAGCACGATCACCACCGTCGGGGTGATCGCCCCGCCGGCGAGAGCGAGACCCACGATCGCCGGCGTGACGAAATGCAGGCTCGACGTGGTGGAATCGAGGAAGGGCCGCTCTTTGAACCGGAGTCCGGGGGCCGAGTAGGCGATCACCGCGAACACGCTGACCGCGAGCCAGCACCACGATGCGGGGTTGCCGACCACCACGAGGTAGACCAGGAACGGCACGTTCGTCAGAACAGCCGCCCACAGCGTCGCCCGATGTATGCGCGGCGAGAGCAGGGCGCCCTCGATGCCGCCCTTGCGGGGGTTCGCGAGATCGGACGCATAGTCGAACACGTCGTTGATGCCGTACATCGCGAGGTTGTAGGGCACGAGGAAGTACAGGGTGCCGACGATCAGTGTCAGGTCGATCTCACGTGTCGCCAGCAGATAGGCCGCAGCGAAGGGGAAGGCCGTGTTGATCCAGCTGATCGGTCGTGACGAGAGCACGATCTGGGCGAGATCGCTGCGCGTCGGGGCCGTCGAGGCGTTCACGAGGGGTCCTCCTGGGCGGTGGTCGCGGCCACGGGCGAGGTCACGTCGCGCGTGCGACGCGCTCTGAGCGCCGCCCACAGAGCGGGCAGAAGCACGGCCCCGGCGAGGGGATACGCGAAGTCCTCGAGAGGCGCGAGACCGATATGGATGCCGAGCAGATGGCCGGGCGAGTAATGGAACAGACCTGTCGCGATCATCAGGGTGTCGAACACCGCCGTGAGCACGAACAGCACGACGATCGTGATGCCGATGCCGACGAGGCTCGCACGCCGACGCCCCGACAGCAGAGAGACGATGAGGGCGACCGCCACGGCTACGCCGACGAACCAGGCCGAGAGCTCGAGGTAGGTCATGCCGTCGTCTCCGCACCGGACCGTGCCCGCAGGCGCGCGACGATGCGCATCGCGCCTGTGTAGACGACCATGGTGCACACCACGAGGAACACCAGGAAGATCGGCTCCTCGAGGGGCAGCTCCGGCGCCAGCACGATGCCGGTCGCGACTATGGCGTCGCCGCGGAAGAAGATGCCGCCGGCGATTCCTGCGATGTCCCACACCAGGAAGAAGGCCAGACCGGCGATCGTGACGATGGATGCCGAGACGGCATCGCGCCAGAAGAACAGGCGGAAGCGCCAGTCGAGCAGCAGCATGCAGCCGAGAGTGGCGAGGAGGATCGCCAGGTACACGGCACCCATCATGAGACCTGCGTGGGAGTCACGGTCGCCGTGGTCGGGAGAGGGCCGCTCGAGTGGTCGCCCCGAATCCGCTTCAGCACGATCTCGGCGCTGATGAGGCACATCGGCACCCCGACGCCCGGTGCCGTCGTGCCGCCCGCGTAGTAGAGACCCCCGACGCGCCGCGAGGCGTTCTGGGCCCGGAACATCGCGCTCTGCGACAGGATGTGCGCGGGACCCAGCATCCCCCCGCGCCACGAGTTGTAGTCGTCGCGGAAGTCGGCAGGTCCCTTGGTCTCGCGCACCACGATCCGCTCGCGCAGATCGTCGATGCCCGCCCACTGCGAGATCATGTCGATCGCGGCATCCGCCGCCTGTTCGATGGCCGCAGCACCGCCTCCGTCTGACCCGCCGCCACCGAGGTGCGTGTCGGCGGGGATCGGCACGAGTACGAAGAGGTTCTCGTGGTCGGGCGGTGCGACCGTGTCGTCGGTCGCACTCGGACGGCACACATAGGTCGACGCGGGGGACGGGATCGTCGGATCGTCGCCGAAGATGGCATCGAAGTTCGCGTCCCAGTCGTCTGTGAAGAACAGGGAGTGATGCGGCAGCTCGGGGAGAGACCCGCGCACGCCGAGCATCACCAGCACGGCGCCGGGGCCACTCGTGCGCCGATCCCACCAGCTCTCCGGGTACGTCCTCAGCTCGGCAGGCAGCAGCCGCGTCTCGGTGTGGTGAAGATCAGCGCCGGAGACCACGATGTCGGCGTCCTCGCGATGCAGGACGCCGTCGGCGTCTCGCCACTCGATGCCGGTGGCGACACGGGTGCCTCCGGCATCCCTGGTACGGATGGCCGTGACATCGGCCTCGGTGACGATCGTCACGCCTGCTTCGCGTGCGAGGTCGGCGATGCGCTCGACGACGCGCCAGAAGCCGCCCTGCGGATAGCTGACACCCTCGTCGAGGTCGAGGGCGCTCATGAGGTGGTACATGGCGGGAGCGCTGCGAGGATCGGTCCCCAGGAACACGGCGGGGTAGCCGAGGATCTGGCGGAGCACCGGATCGCGGAAGCGTCGGGCGGCGAAGGACTGCAGACGGGTGCCCAACAGCGACGCGAGCCGGGGAAGGGCGCGCAGCACCTCGGGACTCATCAGTGTGCGCAGACGTGTGAACGGGTTGTACAGGAAGTACTTCTCGGCCATCGTGCGTGCCTCATGCGCAGAGTCCAGATAGGCGTCGAGCGCTTCGGAGGAACCCGGTTCGCGGGACTCGAACAGCTCGGTCACCGCTGCTCGCCCGCTCGGCACGGTGACCGGCGTCGGCATACCGTCGGCGTGAGGCTCTCGGAAGACGCGGTAGCCGGGGTCGAGCACGGTGAGGTCGAGCTGCTCCTCGGTGGTCGTTCCCATCATCGTGAAGAAGTGGTCGAAGACCTCGGGCATCAGATACCACGACGGGCCGGAGTCGAAGCGGAAGCCGTCGCGCTCGATCGTTCCCGCCCGCCCCCCGACGCGGGCGTTCTTCTCATAGACGGTCACGTCGTGACCGTCGCGTGCGAGCAGACCAGCCACGGCGAGGCCCGCGACGCCTGCACCGATCACTGCCACGCGGCTCATCGGTCGCGCTCCACAGCGGTGACGACCATCGCGCGCGCGGCGAGCAGGGCTTTGATCGGATCGGGGACACGCACCCGGCGGCGGTACAGCTCGCTCGCGGGTGTGCGGGCGACCCGCCGGTTGAGCGCCTCGAAGAGGGCGAGGGCGCTGCGTACCGCGGCGCGTGCGTCTTTGGGGAGCAGCGGGATCGAGCGTCGGGCGTCGTCGAGCTGTCCGTCGATCCTGCGCACCCACTCGTCGCGATCCGCGTCGCTCAGTCGACCGGATTCTGCGAGGTAGCCGCGCTGCAGACGATCCGTGTCGTCTGCGAGGTCGCGCAGGAAGTTCACGTTCTGAAAGGCGGCGCCGAGCTGCCGAGCGCCGTGCATCAGGGTGGCGTGCTCCGCGTCGGTGCGGACCGCGCCGCGAAGGAACACCTTCAGGCACATGAGTCCGACCACCTCTGCCGATCCGTACACGTACCGCTCGTGCGCCTCGGCGTCATAGGCGGCGAAATCCGTGGCGTTCGTGATGTCCGCCTTCATGGAATCGAAGAACGGCTGCGTCAGGTCCTCGCCGATCCCGCTTTCGCGCGCGGTACGCGCGAACGCATGCAGCACGAGGTCGGTGCTGTATCCGCTGCGCATGGATCGGTGGGTCTCCGCGACGTACGACGCGAGAGCCGCGGTCTGCGCCGAGGCGTCGAGCCCCGCCTGAGCGGCCACTCCGTCGACGATCTCATCGGCGATGCGCACCATGGCGTAGATGTTGCGCACGTGCTGACGGTGGCGGGCTCCCAGCAGGCGCGTCGCCAATCCGAAGGACGTCGAGTAGGTGCGGATCACGTCGGTCGACGCCGTGTCGGCGGCGCGACTGAAACGTCCGAGGCTGTCGCCCTCGGCCGGCGCTGCCGCGGCGCTCACGACTGCCGTCCGTCGAGTCGCGAGGAGACGGCGGTGATGGTGCGCACCGCATCCGCGCCGATCTCACCGTCGGCCTCGGCCTCGGCGAGCAGCGTGCTCACGGCCTCGCGCTGGTCGGCGATGAGTCCGGTCACGAAGTCCTCCGCGCCGCACTCGCGCAGCCGGTCGCGGATCTCTGTCGCCTCCTGCAGGGTCAGGTCGTCGGAGCCGAACGCGCGTTCGATGCGAGACCACGCCGACGTCGAACGGGCGTACGCGATGATCGCGGTCTCCTTGCCTTCGCGGAGGTCCGAGAAGGCGTCCTTGCCGTGCACCCTGTGGTCGCCGAACACGCAGAGCAGATCGTCCTGCAACTGGTATGCGAGGCCGAGATGCCTGCCCACCAGGTGCAGAGTGTCTTCGGCGGAGCTCGAGGATCCCGCCAGCATGGCGCCGGCGCGCAGCGGCAGGGAGAACGAATAGGTGGCCGTCTTGTACACGCTCATGTTCAGCACCGTATGCAGGTCGGGGGCGACGATGCCATGACTGAGCGCCACGTCGGTGTGCTCACCCGCGACGGTCTCGAGAATCGTCTGCTCCACCAGATCGAGGAGTCGCAGTCGCGTGCGCTGCGAGAGGTCCGCACGGGCGAATCCCATCACGGCGGCAGACAGCAGCAGATCTCCCATGAGGATCGCGCTCGACCGCGCCCAGTGCAGCGACGCCTCTTCGGTCGATCCCGGGCTCTCGGCCGCGAGGGCTCCGATCAGATTCGGGCGCTTGCGGCGAGTCAGGTCTCCGTCGATCACGTCGTCGTGCAGCAGAAAGGCGTAGTGGAGGAGCTCGATGTGCGTCGCGACATCGACGGCGGCCGTCGCCTGCTCGGTGGTCGGCTGCGGAGCGAGGGCCCTGTGGATGTCGAGCAGGAGCCGGGGCCGCACGAGTTTGCCGCCCAGGGCGTGGTCGGCCGCAGAGCGCCACAATGAGGCGAACTCGCTGCCGTATGCCTGAGCGTTCTCGCTGTGTGCCGTGAACCGCTGTCGCAGCACCTCTTCGACCTGTGTACCCATGTCTTCGTGGGTGACCGTCGCGGTCATGGTCAGACCGCCCCGGATTCGCGCAGCTGCGGCAGCTGCTCCACGAGCCAGGGACTGAAGGCGAACGGGGCCGCAGCCACCGCCTCCGCGAACTCGGCAGGGTCGACCCATGCCCACTCCGACACCTCATCGGGGTCGGGGGCCAATGCGCTGTCGATCCTGGCGATGTGCACAGGGCAGATCTCGTTCTCGACGATCCCGCTCGCGTCCACTGCGCGGTATCGGTAGTCGGCGAGCACCATCGTCACGTCGGTCACGGTCAGGCCGAGCTCGTCCTGCGCGCGCCGATGCACGGCATCCGTCATGTCTTCGCCCGGTCGCGGGTGGCCGCAGAAGCTGTTGGTCCAGACCCCCGGCCAGGTGCGCTTGCTGAGGGCTCGGCGCGTCACGAGAAGCCGGCCCTTCTCGTCGAGCACGTGGCACGAGAACGCGAGGTGCAGGGGAGTCTGCGTCGTGTGGACCTGGTCCTTCGGGAAGACGCCGATCGCGTCTCCCTCTGCAGAAAGGAGGGTGACCTCATCCAACGGGGAACCTCCAAGATTTCGCTAGCCTAGCTAATTATCAACATAACATGAATCCAATCGTGTGTAGCATGATCCCATGAACAACGGATCTGACGCCAGCCCCCGGGGGAGCGGCTCGTCGGATGTGATCCCGCGTCGGGGCGCGATGTCCGCAGACGGGTTGGCGCACTCGGCGATCTACGACGTCGAGTCGAGTGACCCGCGAAGTGTGCTCATCGACCGTTCGGGCGTGGGCCCTGAAGACCTTCAGCAGATCGCCGTGCTCATGGGGGCGCTCGGCGAACTGCGCGATGCCGAGCAGAAGCTCTCGCTCGCGTCGCGACGGTATATGCGCCTGAACGAGACCGACATGCGGGCGCTCCACTACCTGATCGTGTCGGACAACCGTGGTGTGACCGCCACGCCGGGTGGCATCGCCACCCACCTGGGCATCTCGACGGCATCGACCACGAAGCTGCTGGATCGGCTCGAGAAGGGTGGGCACATCCGCCGCGCGCCGCATCCGACCGATCGGCGCGCACTGGCCATCACGATCACTCCTGAGACCAGGCAGGCCGCGATGGACACGGTGGGGAAGCAGCAGGCGAAGAGGTTCTACTCGGCTGCGCGGCTGACCCCTGAGGAGCGAGACGTCGTGATCCGATTCCTGTCGGACATGGCGGACCAGATCACCCTCAAGGACGAAGCCTGGGCCAAGGACACGGCAGAGAGCACGACCTCGGAATGACCGCGTGCCCGTGAGCGCTCACCACGGGGCGTGAGCCGCGGGGTCGGAGTCGCGCGGAATCAGTGCGCGGCGTTGTATGCCTCGACCACGGGGGCCGGGATGCGTCCGCGCTCGGACAGCGTGTAGCCGTTGTCGTTCGCCCATGCGCGGATGGCCGCGACCTCGGGGTTGCGCGCGGGCCGCTTGCGCGTCGTGGCTGCGGAGCGGACCGCGGAGGAGGATCCCGCACGACGGCCGGCCGAGACGTAGGGCTCGAATGCCTTTCGCAACTCCTCGGCATGATCGGCATTGAGGTCGATCTCGTACGACGTGCCGTTCAGCGAGAAATGGACCGTCTCACCCTCGCCGACTTCCAGAATGCTGCCATCGATGTCATCGACCAGCTGGTGCACAATTCGTCTCGCCATGGAGACGACAATACATCCCTTTCGCAATTGTCGTGAACAATGCGACTCGCGAACAAGGTTGTCGCGACGGTGCGATCGGCTGTCGAGTGCATTTCGCGCTCACGGCAGGATGCCGGCGCGGCGCGCTTTCGTCACTGCGGCGTGGCGCGTGGATGCATCGAGTTTCGACATCGCAGTTCCGAGATATGCCTTGACCGTGCCTTCGCGCAGGCCCAGCTCGGCGGCGATCTCGGCGTTGGTCGCCCCCAGAGCAGCGCATGCCAGAACATCGGTCTCGCGGCGGGAGAGGTGCACGGTCGACACCGGCCCCGTGCTCGTCGAGGTGACGGCGTCTCCTGCCAGCACCACCAGTCTCCGCTCCACCTGGGCGATACGGGCACGCAGGTCGACGTCATCGACCGACGCGGCGATGCTGCGCAGCTCCGCGAAGCTCTCACGGAGCTCCTCGCGCTGGCGCGGAGCGACCGCGACGGGTGCCGGCCCCACCGCTCGCAGACGTCGATCCACCTCGTCGCGGATGCGCAGCTCCTCGGCCACGGACTGTGCGACCTGCATGGCGGGCGCGGTGGTGACGCCGCCCACCGGCGTCCGATCCCACGCTCCGGCGTACAGCACGCCCCGTGGCCGACCGGCGACGACGATCGGCAGAGCCAAGAGGGTGCAGAGTCCTTCACCGAGCACGAACACGTCGTAGTCGTGAGTGATCTGTCGGGATGAGCCGTAGTCGTTCGTCATGCGCGGGCGCAGCTCCATCATCGCGCGCCCGCCGAGGCCGCGCTCCGGGCGCACGCGCAGACCGTCGAGGCTGCGTGTGCGGTTGCCGACGATGCTCGTGACGCTGACGACGCCCTCGTCGATCAGACCGCCGAAGGCGACAGGGAATCGGGTTCGCCGAGACAGCTCGCGCACGGCTCTGGCGACGAGCTCGGTCTCGGATTCCCATCCGGTCGCTGTGCTCATGACGACTACCTACTTTCGGGGGTGACGGCACCGTTCCCCGTTTCGTAGCGTCGACCCTACCACTCGCGCGGCAGGGCCGCGCGAGCCGAAGAACATGTGGCAAGGAGGCCCCATGACCGACCATTCACCTGCCGATTCGGCGGATGGAATCGACTACATCGCTGTCGAGGAATCCGAACGTTTCCGCACGCTCAAACGCACTCAGAGATCATTCATCTTTCCGCTCGCGGCATTCTTCCTGATCTGGTATTTCGTCTACGTGCTGCTGGGAGCCTTCGCGACCGACTTCATGGCGCAACGCGTCTGGGGAGATATCACCGTCGGACTGCTTCTCGGGCTCGGGCAGTTCGTCACCACATTCGCGATCACGATGGGATATGTCGCGTTCGCGAATCGTAAACTCGATCCGCTCGCGACCGAGATCCGCGAAGACCTCGAGAAGGCGCAGGGCCACGCATGAACGTTCCCTTCGCCACGGGCGAGACTCTCGCCGTGGAGAGCAATCCCGTGCTCAACATCTCGATCTTCGTCGCATTCGTCGCGGTGACGCTGTTCATCGTCATCCGCGCGAGCCGCAACAACAAGACCGCGGCCGACTACTACGCGGCGGGCCGATCGTTCACCGGTCCTCAGAACGGCTTCGCGATCGCGGGCGACTATCTGTCGGCGGCGTCCTTCCTGGGGATCTGCGGAGCGATCGCCATCAACGGCTACGACGGATTCCTCTACTCGATCGGATTCCTCGTCGCCTGGCTCGTGGCGCTGCTGCTCGTCGCCGAGCTCATGCGCAACACGGGCAAGTTCACCATGGCCGATGTGCTCTCGTTCCGGCTGAAGCAGCGGCCCGTGCGCATGGCGGCGGCGATCACCACACTCGCGGTGTGCTTCTTCTATCTGCTCGCACAGATGGCCGGAGCCGGCGGTCTCGTCTCGCTGCTCCTCGGAATCGACGGGCGGGTGGGGCAATCGATCGTGATCGCCGTGGTCGGCGTGCTCATGATCGTGTACGTGCTGATCGGCGGGATGAAGGGCACCACCTGGGTGCAGATCGTCAAGGCGTTCCTGCTGATCGGCGGTGCCATCGCGATGACCGTCTGGGTGCTCGCGATCCACGGCTTCAACCTCAACACCCTGCTCGAAGCGGCGGTGGCGAACTCCGACAAGGGCGATGCGATCCTCGCTCCGGGGCTGCAGTACGGCGCGAACCCGTGGGACTTCCTGTCGCTCGGGATGGCGTTGGTGCTCGGCACCGCCGGTCTGCCGCACGTGCTGATGCGCTTCTACACCGTGCCGACCGCCAAGGAGGCGCGTCGTTCGGTGGTGTGGGCGATCTGGCTGATCGGCGGCTTCTATCTGCTCACGCTCGTGCTCGGATACGGCGCGGGCGCGCTCGTGGGCGCCGACGTCATCGCTGCGGCTCCGGGCGGACCGAACTCCGCGGCACCGCTCCTCGCCCTGTATCTCGGTGGCCCCGTGCTTCTCGGGTTCATCTCCGCAGTGGCGTTCGCGACGATCCTCGCGGTCGTCGCAGGCCTCACGATCACCGCGGCGGCCTCGTTCGCGCACGACATCTACGCGAACGTGATCCAGAAGGGCAAGAAGGATGCCGCAGGCAATCCCGTCGAACCCGACCCGAACGGCGAGGTGCGCGTCGCCCGTCGTACGGTGATCGTGATCGGCATCCTCGCGATCATCGGCGGGATCGGGGCGCAGGGGCAGAACATCGCGTTCCTCGTCGCCCTCGCCTTCGCGGTCGCGGCATCCGCGAACCTGCCGACGATCCTGTACTCGCTGTTCTGGCGCCGCTTCACCACGCGCGGTGCGGTGTGGAGCATGTACGGCGGCCTCGGCGCGGCGATCATCCTGATCGTGCTCTCGCCCGTGTTCTCGGGTTCTCCGACCTCGATGATCCCCGGGATCGACATCGTGCTGTGGCCGATGAACAACCCGGGAATCGTGTCGATACCCATCGGGTTCTTCCTCGGGTGGCTCGGCACCATCACCAGTCGGCAGAAGGAATCGCCGACACTGGCCGCCGAGATGGAGGTGCGCTCGCTCACCGGGTTCGGTGCGGAGAAGGCCACCGAGCATTGACGTCGTCAGTGCGGTGATGCCTCAGAGCGCCACCGCGCGCGTGGACCCCGGCGGCCTACTCGCCGGGGTCCACGCGCGTGTTCGGGATCAGCGCGTCGGGCACGCTGCAGCGCTTCACGATCGTGACTGCGCTTCGAGATCGAGCAGGAAGGTCTTGCGCTCGGGGTGGGCGCCATACTGGCCCGCCGAGCCGTCTGACCGGACGACGCGGTGCACGGGCACGATGATCGAGAACGGGGTCAGGCGGCAGGCCGTGCCCACGGCGCGGGCCGCTCCGGGGTGGCCCGCGAGCACGGCGACGTCGCCGTAGCTGAGTGTCTCGCCCCATTCGATCGTGCAGATGGTCTGCAGCGCGGCGCGAGAGAACCCTTCGACCAGCCGCCAATCCAGGTCGAGCTGCTCGTGGAAGGCGACCTGCTCGCCGTCGAAGTACGCATCCAGGAGCAGGGTCAGCTCGGCTGCGGCGCCGGGGTCGGGTTCGGGAACCGCGCCGAGTCTGCGCGACACGTTCTCGAGCAGCCAGGGGACCGAGGGATCCGCCGACTCCGAGAGGTCGAAGCGCACGATCCCCGTGTCGGAGAACACGGCGAGAGCGTCTCCGAACGGAGTGGGGGCGAAGTCGTAGCGGAACGTCATGGATCCATCCTCGCCCGGGTGGCGGTGCTGCGCTGCTCGGACGGGCGGCGGAGGGGGAGAGCGGAGCTCTGGGAGCATCCGTGGAGGAGGGGTGAATCGGGGGCGATCTCGGCGCGGACAGCCGGAAATCCGGCGAAAACCCGCCGGGGATACCGACGACGCGACGCGACGCGCATAGTGTGTGAGGGTGTGGCGACGTGATGGCAAGGCTGCGGACGCAGCGAACGATGCCCCGGTGGACCTGGGCGAGCTGCACGTGACCCCGGCGCGCATCGAGGTCGCGCACGCAGCTGAGGCGGAGCGCACGCGTCTGCGTGCCGAGGCCGCTGATCTGGGCGGTGCGTCGCCGCTGGTCACCTTCCGCGACACCGTCGAGTCCGGTATCGACATCTCGAAGGCGCACCCCGGCAGCCTGCCGCAGTTCATCACCGGAAAATCGACTCTCCTCTCCAACCTCTTCCGCGACGAGGTGGGGCTGCGCACCGCGCGACTCGCGGCCGAGCGGATCACCGCCAAGAACACCGAGCTGCGCACGGTGCGCGGAATCGAAGCCGTTCATCTGGCCGTCGGCGTCGCCGGATGGCGCATCGGCGGAGCCGACTTCTCGGCGCCCGTGCTGCTGCGTCCCCTGGCCATCCGGCGACACCACACGGATTTCGAGCTCAAGCTGCAGGGCGTGTTCGAGGTGAATCCCGAGCTCGTGCGCATCGCACGCGAGCACTTCGGCATCACGATCGATGCGGCAGCCCTGGCCTCGCTCGCCTATGACGGCGGCGTGTTCAAGCCGCAGCCGGTGATCGACAGCCTGCGCGCGACGACCCGCGCGATCGACACCTTCACCGTGCTGCCTCGCCTGGTCGTCTCGACCTTCGCCGACGTCGGCGGATCGATGTCGCGCGACGGCGGCTCGCTGGATCACGTCGTGCTGAATGCGCTCGCCGGACATGTCGGCGACCGCGAGCAGGTCTCGACGCGCCGTCCGGCTCCGCATCACGTCGGACCCGACGACCGGGCGCCGGCATCCGACAATCTCCTGCTCGATGCCGATGCCGAGCAGGAAGCGGTGCTGGCCCGGATCGCCGCCGGGCAGTCGGTCACCGTCGCGACGCTGCCGGGCACCGGTGGTACGCAGACCGTGATCAACGCCGTGGGCGAACTCGTCCGGGCGGGCAAGCGCGTGCTCGTGGTCTCTGCTCGACGCTCGACGCTCGACGGCGTGCGTCACCGGCTCGCGGGCATCGGACTCGACGGACTGGCGATCTCGAGCCAGAGCGTGCGGCGGGATCTGGTGCGCGCGATCGGACGCAACGAGAAGGCGACCGCCCCGAAGGTCAGCGACGTCGACGACGCGCTGGTGCGTCTGCGCAGCGTGCTCATCGACTATCGTCGCGCCCTGACCGCACCCGTCGCGGGCACCGGTTCGTCTGTCCTCGACGCCACTCGCCAGCTCACGCGGCTCGCGTCGCTGCCGACGCCGCCGTCGACCACGGCTCGACTCAGCGCAGAGACGCTGCGCCGCCTGGCGAGCGATCGCTCCGCGGCTGCCGAGGCGCTCGCGCAGGCCGCGCGCCTGGGAGAGTTCCGTTTCGGTCCCGATGACTCGCCCTGGTACGGAGTCACGTTCTCGAGCACGGATGCCGCTCGCTCCGCGCATCAGCTCGCCGGGCGGTTGCACTCCGACAGCGTGCCGGCGCTGCTCGAACGGGGCTACGCGCTGATCGCGCAGACGCACATGCGGCCGTTCGCCACGATCGACGAACTCGGTGAGTACCTGCGGCTTCTGCAGGGCATCCGCGATTCTCTCGACCGCTTCAGCCCCACGGTCTTCGAGCGTCCGCTGGGAGAACTCATCCAGGCCCACGGCTCCCGTCGGGATGCTCCGGGCATGTCGAGCGCCAACCGTCGTCGTCTTCGGCGCCTCGCGAAGGAGTACGTGCGACCGGGCGTGCACGTGACCGAGATGCATGAGTCCCTGCTGCGCATCCAGACTCAGCGCACGCAGTGGCAGCGCTGCGTGGAGGCGGGCGTCGCGCCCGAGATCCCGCTGGGCCTCGCCGACGTCTACGCCGCATGGCAGCGGGTGGTGGCCGAGCTGTCGGAGCTCGATGCGGCTCTCGGCAGACGCGAACCGCTCGCCTCTCTTCCTGTCGCGCGACTCGTGCGGATCCTCGCCGGTCTCGCCGCCAAGTCCGACGTGTTCGACAACCTCGTCGAACGCGCGGAACTGCGTGACCGCCTCGCCGACCTGGGACTCGAGCCCCTGCTCACCGAACTGTCGGTCCGCCACGTCTCCGAGGCGCAGGTGGGCGAAGAGCTCGAGTTCGCCTGGTGGCAGTCGCTCCTCGAGCGCGCTCTGCAGGACGACAGGGCGCTGCTCGGCGCGAACACCGCCGTCGTCGACCGGCTCGAACGCGACTTCCGCCTCGTCGACGAGGCGCACGCCGCGATGGCCGGGCCGCTTCTCGCATGGCAGCTCGCGAACCAGTGGAAGATCGCCATCGTCGACGAGCCCGACGAGTCGCAGCATCTGCGCAAGGCACTCACGCAGAAGTCCACGACGACGGCCGAGATCGTGAGCGCCGCCCCCACTCTCGTCGGCGTGCTGGCTCCGGTGTGGATCTCCTCTCCCTACCTCGTGCCCGAAATCCCCGATTCGGTGGAGTTCGACACGGTGCTGCTGGTGGATGCCGCGGCGATCAACCTGGCTGAGGCGGCCCCCGCCATCCGCCGCGCCCGACAGATCGTGGCATTCGGCGATCCGGTGACTCAGCGGCCGACCGCATTCGACGTCGCCGTGGGAACCGACCCGGAATGGGAGCCGGAGGTGCCGTTCGACGAGGTGTCGGTCTTCGAGCGACTCTCGGAACTGCTTCCCGTGATGACCCTCACCCGCAGCTATCGAGCAGGGGGCGAAGACCTCGCCGAGCTGATCAACGACGCGTTCTACGGCGGTGAGATCGTCTCGCTGCCCTGGGCCGGCTCGTACCTCGGCCGCGGCAGCCTGACGGTCGACTACGTCGAGGGCGGCACCGGCGCGCCGGATCCGATCTCGGGAGCGGTCGAGAGTCCCGACGCCGAAGTCGCGCGAGTGGTGACCCTGGTCGTGGAGCACGCCGTGCATCGCCCGAGCGAATCGCTCATGGTGGTCACTGCAAGTCGCCGCCACGCCGAGCGCGTGCGCGCCGCGGTCACCGCCGCCTTCGCGGGTCGTTCCGATGTCGCCGACTTCGTGGGTCGCGACACCGCCGAGCCCCTGGCCGTGCTCACCCTCGAGGAGTCGGTCGCGGAGAGTCGTGACCGCGTGATCTTCTCGCTCGGGTACGGACTGACCAAGCACGGCCGTGTGCTCAGCGACTTCGGCGACCTGTCGTCGTCCGACGGAGAGCGCCTGCTCACGGTCGGCATGACGCGTGCGCGTCGCTCGATGGTGATGGTCTCGTCCATCAGGCCCTCGGCGTTCGACGACGGGCGGCTGGAGTACGGGGCGGCCACGCTGATGTCCATCCTCGGCGGCCTGGCGGCTCGTGGTCGCGAGGCGCGGCTCGAGGACCTCGCCGACCCGCTGACCCTCGCGCTCGCCCGAGAGCTGCGCCGCCTCGGCGCTGCGGTCGACGTCGATTACCGGGGGCTGCTGCCGCTGGTCGCCCAGCATGCCGGCAAGGCGGTCGTGATCGAGCCCGATCCGGAGTCGCGAGGCGAGTCGCTGCGCGAGACGCTGCGTCTGCGGCCGAACGTCCTGCGCCGTCTCGGCTGGCATTACGTGCGAGTGCATGCCTTCGACCTGTACAGCGACCCGGCGACCGTCGCCTCGCGCATCGCGGAGGTGCTCGGAATCTCGGCATCCACCGTGCGCGCCGACAACGACACGCAGCCCCTCGATCTCGACGACCCGCACGAATGACCGACGACGACACCTCCTCGGCGCCGCGTCAGAAGGTGGTGCGGGTGGCCGGCTCTCGGCGTGCGCGTCTGACGCCGGTGCAGGGCACCGACACCTCACCCGAGCATGCCGCGGGGGAGAAGCCACCGGCATCCGCTGCTCGTGGTGCGAAGGGGCCGAACGACGACCGGCTGATGCAGGACGTACCTCCGCACTACTGAGCGCGCGTCGCGCGGTGGTGCTCTGGTAGCTCTCTGAGAAACGGAAAACCGCCCGAGATCCGGAGAATCTGCGCGATTCAATACGGATCTCGAGCGGTTGACCGGATCTCGGGCGGGTGCCGAGGCCGGAGATGACGGGAGATGACGGATGCCGGAGGGCAACGCCACCGCGGGTGCTGCTCAGTCGCGGGGCGCCTGCTGCTTCGCGAGCAGGTCGCGGATCTCGATGAGCAGCTCGGTCTCGGTGGCGGCGGCCGGCTCTTCGGCCGGCTCTTCGGCCGCGGTGCCCTTGCGCGCCTCGACGTGCGCCTTGAACGTGTTCATGGGCAGTACGAAGACGAAGTAGACGACGGCTGCGACGGCGAGGAAGCTGATGATCGCCGAGATGAGGTCGCCGATCGGGAACGTGACGTCGTCGCCGTAGATGTTCTGGACGATCCACCCGAAATCACCTGCGGCGTCTGCCTGGAAGAACAGGGCGACGAGGGGCGTGATGATGCTGTTGACCAGGGCGGTGACGATCGCCGTGAATGCGGTGCCGATGACGACGGCGACCGCGAGGTCGATGATGTTGCCGCGTAGGAGGAAGTCCTTGAAGCCTTTGAGCATGGTGAGTCTCCGTAGTGTGGGGTGC
Organism: Microbacterium hydrocarbonoxydans; assembly: GCF_904831005.1. Taxonomy (NCBI): domain Bacteria; kingdom Bacillati; phylum Actinomycetota; class Actinomycetes; order Micrococcales; family Microbacteriaceae; genus Microbacterium; species Microbacterium hydrocarbonoxydans. The sequence goes on from NZ_LR882982.1 coordinate 3,701,239, forward strand.
GTCAGGACGACGCGGGTGCCGCCGCGGGCGCGGGCTTCGCGCTCGTCGACGATTCTGACTTCGATGATGTCGGGGCTGCGGACGATCCCGCGGAGCCGGCTCGCGAGTCGGTGCGATAGAAGCCTGAGCCGTTGAAGGTGACGCCGATCGATCCGTACTGCTTGCGCAGCTCGCCCCCGCACTCGGGGCAGACGGTCAGCGCGTCGTCGGCGAAACTCTGCACGGCGTCGAAGGCGTGGCCGCATGAGCGGCAGGCATAGGCATAGGTGGGCATAGGGGTCCTCGTGGGGTCAGCGCCGGGTCGGCGACAGGAGAAGGGTCTGCGTGGGGGTCACGACGCCGGTCACCGGCTGATCGTGCACTTCCCTCGGCAGGAGGTCGAGTACCTCGGAATCATAGATGACCGCGTAGACCGGAGGGCACTTCTGCATGGATCCGATGGTCTTGTCGAAGTAGCCGCGCCCCCAGCCCATGCGCATTCCACCGCGGTCGACGGCGGCGGCGGGGATGATCATCAGGTCGACGTCGTTCACCGCGATCGGCCCCAGCAGCTCGCCGGTCGGCTCGGGGAGTCCGAAGAGCCCCTCGGCGATCTCGTCGTCGTCGGTCGCGACAGCCCAGTCGAGCAGACCGTCGGCGCGCGTGATGGGGAGGAGAACCCGGATGCCGCGGCGCACGGCCTCGCGGACGAAGGTCCTGGTGCCGGGTTCCGTGGTCGTCGACAGGAAGCACGAGATGGAGCGCGCACCGAGCGAGTCCACCAGCTGGTCGAGGCGTTCGGTCAGAGCCACGGCCAGGGCATCGCGTTGCGATTCGCTCAGCAGCTGCCGTCGCTCTCGGAGTTCGGCGCGCAGCGCGCGCTTCTCGTGCTGGACGTCATTCGCCATGCCTCCGAGTCTACGGCGGCTCCACCGCTAGGCTGTGGGGATGGGTCATCAGAAGATCAAAGCTGTCATTCCCGCTGCAGGACTGGGGACGCGTTTCCTGCCCGCGACGAAGGCCATGCCGAAAGAGATGCTGCCTGTCGTCGACAAGCCGGCGATCCAGTACGTCGTCGAAGAAGCGGCAGACGCAGGGATCGACGACATCCTCGTCATCATCGGGCGCAACAAGAACGCCATCTCGAATCACTTCGACTCCGTGCCGGAGCTCGAGGTGAAGCTCACCGAGAAGGGCGACATGGGGCGCCTCGAGCACGTGATGAAGTCGAGCGACCTCGCCGACATCCACTTCGTGCGTCAGGGCGAGCCGAAGGGGCTCGGGCACGCGGTGCTGCGCGCTCGCACTCATGTCGGCGACAGCTCGTTCGCGGTGCTGCTCGGTGACGACCTCATCGACGCGCGCGACCCGCTGCTGACCGAGATGATCGCCGAGCACGAGCGCACCGGTGCTGCCGTGATCGCCCTCATGGAGGTCGATCCGTCGAGCATCCACATGTACGGCGCCGCAGCCGTGGAGCCGCTCGAGGGTTCGGATGCCGTGCAGGTCACCGGGCTCGTCGAGAAGCCTCCGGTCGAAGACGCCCCCTCGAATCTCGCGGTCATCGGCCGCTACGTGCTGCCCGCCTCGATCTTCGAGGTGCTCGAGCGCACGGAACCCGGCAAGGGCGGCGAGATCCAGCTGACCGACGCGCTGCAGGTCCTCGCCACGGATCCCGAGGGGCCGGGCGTGGTGGGCGTGGTGTTCCGCGGACGTCGCTATGACACAGGCGACCGCGTCGACTACATCAAGGCGATCGTGCAGCTCGCCTCGGACCGCGACGACCTGGGTCCTGAGCTGCGTCCGTGGCTCAAGGAGTTCGCAGAGCGCCTCTAGGCGTCACGGCTGCGGGGAGCGCGCAGGATGGAACTGGCGACGGGAATGCGGCACGGTGCGATCGAGCTGCGTCTCGTGCGCCCGCGCGACGCTCGGGCCCTGCAGCAGGAGCTCCTCTCGAACCGGCAGTGGCTGCAGCCGTGGGAGGCGACCGTCCCGTACGGGTCGGTCTCGTTCGACATGCGTCTCAGCATCCGTCGTCTGCTGCAGCAGTACAAAGAGGGTGCCGGCTACCCGTTCGTCATGGAGTACGACGGCGAGATCGCGGGCCAGCTCAACGTCTGGGGCGTCGCGCGAGGTTCTCTGTGCTCGGCCACGATCGGGTACTGGGTGAGCGAGCGGTTCGCCGGCAAGGGGATCACTCCGACCGCGGTCGCCCTCGCGACCGACGCGTGCTTCACGGAGTATGCGCTGCACCGCATGGAGATCTGCATCCGGCCCGAGAACGCGGCGAGCCTGCGCGTGGTGCAGAAGCTCGGCTTCCGCTACGAGGGGCTGCGCCGTCGGTACATCCACATCGACGGGGACTGGCGTGATCACTACGCGTTCGCGCTGACGCGAGAAGATGTGCCGCAGGGTGTGCTCGCGCGATGGGTGAGCGGACAGGTGCCGCCGGATGCTGCGACGATCCCGCCCGCGGACCGCATGATCATCTGATCGTCGTCACGAGCAGAACTCGTCGCGACACGCGCTCGCGCAGAGCCTCGTCGCCGCCCGGGTTCCCGTACCGTGGGGGACATGGATGGGCCGGTGCTGAGCGGGGGAGTGATCGTGCTCGTCGCTGCGCTCCTGTGGATGCTCTATCTGTTGCCCTCGTGGCGCGGCCGGTTCCAGTACGACGCCGCCGAGCGCAACGCCGTCCGACTCAATCAGGCCCTCCGAGTGCTCGCCGAGACGAGCGAGACTCCCGATGAGGTGCGCCTCGAACTCAACGCTCGCACGGCACTCGCGCAGCAGAAGCTCGCGAAGCGCGTGCAGTCCGAGCGAGAGGCCGCAGAGCTCGAGGCACTGCGTCAGGAGCTCGCGGCGACCAGGGCCGACCCCGTGATCCGCCAGGCGCGTGCGCGTCGTCGAGTGCGCGTCACCGCCACCTCTCTTTCTCTGATCGGACTCGCGATCGCCGGCCTCGGCGTATGGCAGCTGCTCGTCGCTCAGACTCAGCTGCTGATCTGGATCGGTGGTGCGTTGACCATCGGTGCGGCGATCGTGCTGCAGCGGATGGCTTCCGTCGCCTCGCGCGCGGCGCGTCGACCGGCGCAGGTGGCCGAGGCGCCGGCTCCGCGAATGGCACCTGCTCTGCACGATCAGGGACCGGCGACATGGACTCCCCGGCCGTTGCCCGAGCCGCTCATGTCGGTCGCGGGTTCTCGGGCGCAGGCCGCCCGTGCCGAGATCGAAGCGCAGGAAGAACGCCGCAAGGCGGCTCGTCTCGCAGAGCTCCGTGAGCGTGCCGAGCGGATGGCGCCGGATGCTCCGGTGCAGCTGCCGGCGGCATCGTCGCCGTACGCGCGCATGGGTTTCGTGGACGACGCCGAGATCGAGGCGCACGTGCGCGATCTGCTCGCCAAGCGCGCCGCCGGATGACGCAGGCACCTCGTCGAGCGTGATAACGTAGACGAGGTTCACGGGCCTATGGCGCAGTTGGTAGCGCGCCTCGTTCGCATCGAGGAGGTCAGGGGTTCGAATCCCCTTAGGTCCACACCGTGAGAAAGGCCCCGGGCTCGCGCCCGGGGCCTTTCTCGTCTCTCGGCCCGCTACAGGGCCGCGGGGATGAAGATCTCGACGCGACGGTTCAGCTGGCGACCGGCCGGGTTGTCGACACCGTCGATCTCGTTCGCAGCGACCGGCCGGCTCTCACCGAATCCCTCGGCGGTGAGGTTCGTCGCCACTCCACGGTCCTGCAGGCCGTCGACCACCGACGAGGCTCGCTGCTCTGACAGCACCTGGTTCTCGGCATCCGAGCCGATCGAGTCGGTGTGGCCGCTCACCTGAGCCTCGGCGATGTCGAGCGAGGTGAACACCTCGGCGACCGCGTCGAGTGTCGCTGCGGCGTCCGGTCGGATGTCGCTGCGGTCGAAGTCGAACAGCACCCCGTCTTCGAACGTGAGCGTCGTGCCGCACGAGGCCGCCGGTGCGAGAGCACCGAGCGGCGGGAAGACGCCGAGCTCGGGTACCGGCGGGAGCGGCTCGGCGTCGATCATCTCGTCGTCGACGAGCGCCGTGCCGTCACCGAAGTTCTGAATCGTGATGTCGCCGTCTGTGTAGTTGCCGGATCCGTCGCCGAAGTTCTGGATGGTCACTTCGCCCGTGGTGTAGTTGCCGGATCCGTCGCCGAAGTTCTGGATGGTCACCTCGCCCGTGGTGTAGTTGCCCGATCCGTCGCCGAAGATCTGCACGGTGCGGGAGGCATCCGTGTAGTTGCCCGATCCGTCGCCGAAGTTCTGGATCGTGACCGTGCCGTCGGTGTAGTTGCCCGATCCGTCGCCGAAGTTCTGGATCGTGACTCCGTTGATCGTCGAGTTGCCCGATCCGTCGCCGAAGTTCTGCACCGACCCGTCAGGACCCGTGAACGTGCCTGAACCGTCGCCGTAGAGGTACGCGGTGCCGGTGCCCGAGACCACGGTGCCGTCTGCATCGCAGTGCGCGGGTGAAGCCGTGACACCCGGGATGTCGGCGAGGGCCTGGTTGACCTCGATCGTGAAGGCCGAGGCCGAGGTGTCGAGCAGCGCGAGGTCGGGCAGCACGAAGAGCGGAACGGGCGGGAACTGCCCGGGCTCGTAGCCCGCCACCGTGGCAGCCGATGCTACGGAGGTCGCTGACGCGGACGCTGACGGTGTCGGCTGCGCCGTGTCAGTCGAGGGGGCGGGCGGAGCAGGCGGCTCGGGAGCGCACCCGGCAAGAGCTGCGGTCAGTGCGAGGCCGAGCGCGGTGCCGGCGGTGTGGGCACGGCGGCTGCGGCGCGATGTCACGGTCTGTGGCGAGTGCATGCTCACAGAGTAGCGATGCGGTCAGCGGGCCACTCGTGATTCGAGCACCGCGGCGGTGTCGCGCACGGCATCCGCGAGCACCTGATCGTCGAGGTCGGAGCCCGCCCAGGTCACGGCGACGGCGGCCACCGGCCATCCGGTGTGATCGCGCAGGGCGGCTCCGACCGAGCGCAGGCCGTCGGCGACCTCGCTGTCTTCTGTCGCGTAGCCGCGCGCACGCACCTCACGCAGCACCTCGCGGAGCGCGCCGGGAGTGCGCGGACCGAGCCCCGTGCGATCGGGGAACGACGACGCGCTCGGGTAGAGCGCCCGCACCTGCTCGCGGGGGAGCGCGGCGAGCATGGCCCGCCCGGATGCCGTGAGGTGCGCGGGAAGCCGCACGCCGACATCCGTGACCAGTGCCGGGCGCCGGGGCGCGCGCTCCTCGACGATGTAGAGCACGTCACCACCGCTCATGACAGCGAGGTGGGCGCTCTCGCCCAGGCGGTCGGACAGCGCGGCGATCAGCGGCCTGCCCAGCCGCGCGAGCGGCTGCTGGCGCGAGTAGCCGCCGGCGAGCTCGAAGGCCGAGGTGCCGAGTCCCCAGCGTCGCTCTTCACGCAGATGCATCACGAAGCCGTGCGCGGCGAGAGTCGTCAGCAGGTGGTAGACGGTCGAGCGAGGAAGGGTGAGTTCTCGAGCGATCGCGGACGCGGCGACAGGGGCGGGCCGGCCTGCGAGGTAGCGGAGGATGCGCAGGGTCTGATCGGCAGCCGGCACCTGGGGCTCGCGGGGGGTCGGCGCGAAGCCATTGTCTGGAATCACAGACACAGCATGTCACGACCCCCTGCCGGACGGATGCTCCGAGGTGTGGAATCAAGACATGAGTGATCCGCACACCGTTCTCGTCGGCGCCTCCCCGCTGAGTCATGCCGACGTCGTAGCCGTCGCCCGCCACGGTGCCCGGGTCATCATCAGCCCCGACGCTCTGGCGCGGGTCGCCGAGACCCGCAGCGTGATCGACGGGCTCGCGGCAGACCCGCATCCGCACTACGGCGTCTCGACCGGGTTCGGCGCGCTCGCCACGACCTTCATCGCCCCCGATCGTCGTCTGCAGCTGCAGGCGAGCCTGATCCGCTCGCACGCCGCGGGGACGGGGGCTGAGGTCGAGGCCGAGGTGGTGCGCGGCCTGCAGCTGCTGCGCCTTCAGACGCTCGCATCCGGTCGCACGGGCGTGCGCCCGATCGTCGTCGAGACCTATGCCGCGCTGCTCAACGCCGCCATCGTGCCGGTGGTGCGCGAGTACGGGTCGCTCGGCTGCTCGGGCGACCTCGCCCCGCTCGCTCACATCGCGCTCGCCTCGATGGGTGAGGGAGATGTCCGCGACGCGTCGGGCGCGCTGGTGCCGGCAGCCGAGGCGCTGGCCGCGGCCGGCATCGCGCCCCTCACCTTGGTCGAGAAGGAAGGGCTCGCGCTCATCAACGGCACGGACGGCATGCTCGGGATGCTCGTGCTCGCCCTGCATGATCTCGAGGCACTGCTGCTGACGGCCGATGTCGCCGCCGCCATGTCGGTCGAGTCCCAGCTCGGGACGGACGCCGTGTTCGCCGCGGATCTGATGGCGCTGCGCGCGCAGTCGGGGCAGGCCGAGTCCGCGGCGAACCTGCGTGCGTTCCTGCACGACTCACCGATCGTGCACAGCCACAAGGGGCCGGAGGACGGCCGGGTGCAGGATGCCTATTCGCTGCGCTGCTCGCCCCAGGTGCATGGGGCGGCGCGCGACACGATGACGCACGCGGCGATGATCGCCGACCGTGAGCTCGCCAGCGTGATCGACAACCCCGTCATCACGCTTGACGGGCGCATCGAATCGAACGGCAACTTCCACGGTGCGCCGGTCGCCGCGGTGCTCGACTTCCTCGCGATCTCGATCGCCGACGTCGCCTCGGTGTCGGAACGCCGCACCGACCGCGCGCTCGACCCCGCGCGCAGCCACGGACTGCCGCCCTTCCTGGCGGACGAGGTGGGCGTCGACTCCGGTCTCATGATCGCGCAGTACGCTGCGGCCGGCATCGTCTCCGAGCTCAAGCGGCTGGCCATGCCTGCATCCGTGGACTCGATCCCGTCGTCGGCCATGCAGGAGGACCACGTGTCGATGGGGTGGGCGGCCGCCCGCAAGCTCCGTCGTGCGATCGACGGTCTCGGCCGCGTGCTCGCGATCGAGATCCTCACGGGTGCTCGCGCGCTCGACCTGCGATCGCCGCTCGCACCCGGACCCGCCACAGGGGCTGTCCGCGATCTCGTGCGCACCGTCGCGCAGGGTCCGGGACCCGATCGATTCCTCTCACCCGACATCGAAGCCGTGACCGCGCTCGTGCAGTCCGGCGCCGTCGCCCGCATCGCAAAGGAGCACGCGCATGACTGACACGACTTCCCGGATCGTCCGCGCCGATCGCGGCAATCAGCGCACGGCCAAGAGCTGGGGTGCGGAGGCTGCGAAGCGCATGCTGATGAACAACCTCGATCCCGAGGTCGCGGAGCACCCCGAAGACCTCGTCGTCTACGGAGGCACGGGCAAGGCCGCGCGCAGCTGGGAGGCGTACGACGCGATCGTGCGCACCCTCGACGAGCTCGAGCCCGATGAGACGCTGCTCGTGCAGTCGGGCAAGCCGGTGGGCGTCTTCCGCACGCACGAATGGGCGCCGCGGGTGCTGATCGCCAACTCGAACCTCGTGGGGGACTGGGCGAACTGGCCCGAATTCCGCAAGCTCGAAGAGCTCGGCCTCATCATGTACGGACAGATGACCGCAGGGTCGTGGATCTACATCGGCACCCAGGGCATCCTGCAGGGCACATACGAGACGTTCTCGGCGGTGGCGCGGTCGCTCGGCAGGGACTCGCTGAAGGGCACCCTCACGCTCACCGGAGGTGCGGGAGGCATGGGTGGCGCGCAGCCGCTCGCCGTCACACTCAACGACGGTGCCGTGCTGATCGTCGACGTCGACGAATCACGCCTCGCCCGACGTGTGGAGCACGGCTACCTCGACGAGTACACGACCGATCTCGATGCCGCGGTCGCCCGAGCCGTCGCGGCGAAGGATGCCGGAGAGGCGCTCTCTGTCGGGGTCGTCGGCAACGCCGCCGAGGTGTTCCCCGAGTTGTTGCGCCGCGGCGTGCCGATCGACATCGTCACGGATCAGACCAGCGCGCACGACCCGCTCGCGTACCTGCCGGTCGGCGTCGCCGTGGCCGACTGGAAGGCCGAAGCCGAACGCGACGCCGAGGAGTTCACACGACGCTCGCGCGAGTCGATGGCGCAGCATGTCGCCGCGATGGTGGCGTTCCAGGATGCCGGAGCGGCGGTCTTCGACTACGGGAACTCGATCCGGGCCGAAGCGCAACTGGGAGGTTTCGATCGCGCCTTCGAGTTCCCGGGCTTCGTGCCGGCGTACATCCGACCCCAGTTCGAGGAGGGGCGCGGCCCCTTCCGCTGGGCGGCACTGTCGGGCGACCCTGAGGACATCTACAAGACCGATCGCGCGATCGCGGAGCTCTTCCCCCACGACAGGGCGCTGCACCGCTGGCTCGAGAAGGCGGGGGAGAAGGTGCACTTCGAGGGGTTGCCCGCGCGCATCTGCTGGCTCGGATACAAGGAGCGCCACCTGGCGGGTCTCAAGTTCAACGAGATGGTGGCCTCGGGTGAGCTGGCCGCGCCGATCGTGATCGGTCGCGACCACCTCGACTCCGGCTCGGTCGCCTCGCCCTACCGCGAGACCGAGGCCATGAAGGACGGCTCTGACGCGATCGCGGACTGGCCGCTGCTGAACGCGCTGCTCAACACGGCATCGGGCGCGTCGTGGGTGTCGCTGCACCACGGCGGAGGAGTGGGTATCGGGCGCTCGATCCATGCGGGACAGGTGACGGTCGCAGACGGATCGGCGCTCGCCGCAGAGAAGCTCGAGCGGGTGCTCACCAACGACCCGGGCACCGGCGTCATGCGCCATGTGGACGCAGGCTATGAGCATGCGCGCGACGTCGCTCGCGAGCGTGGCCTGAAGGTGCCGATGCTGTGAGCACCGTGCTGATCACCCACATCGGCGAGCTGACGACGAACGTCCGCTCGCTCGACGGAGACCGGTGCGGAACGCTCCACGACGCCGCCGTGCTGATCCAGGGCGGACGGATCGCGTGGGTCGGATCCGCCCTCGACGCGCCGTCCGCCGACGAGACCGTCGACGCCGACGGTCACGCCGTGATCCCCGGGTTCGTCGACAGCCACAGCCACCTGGTGTTCGGCGGAGATCGTGCCGCCGAGTTCGAGGCGCGCATGGCGGGTCAGAAGTATGCCGCCGGCGGCATCCGTTCGACCGTCGCCGCGACCAGGGCCGCGACGGATGACGAGCTGCGCGCCCGCCTGCGCGGATTCCTCGACGAGATGGTGTCTCAGGGCACGACGACTGTGGAGATCAAGAGCGGCTACGGGCTGAGCGTCGCCGACGAGGAGCGCCTCGTGCGTCTGGCCGCCGAGGTCACCTCGGAGGTGACGTTCCTGGGAGCGCACGTGGTTCCGGCGGAGTACGCCGACAGGCCTGACGACTACGTCGACCTCGTGATCGGCCCGATGCTCGACGCGTGCTCTGCGTACTCGAAGTGGATCGACGTGTTCTGCGAGAGCGGCGCTTTCACCGTCGAGCAGTCTCGGCGGGTTCTCGAGGCCGGGGTCGCGAAGGGGCTGCAGCCGCGCGTGCACGCGAGCCAGCTGGGCTCCGGCGACGGGGTGCGTCTCGCGGTCGAGCTCGGAGCGGCATCCGTCGATCACGGCACATATCTGACCGAGGCCGATGTCGAGGCGCTCGCAGCATCCGACACCGTGCTCACCCTGCTGCCGGGGGTGGAGTTCTCGACACGGCAGCCGTACCCCGATGCGCGTCGTCTGATCGACGCGGGTGCCACGGTGGCGATCGCGTGCGACACGAATCCGGGCTCGAGCTTCACCTCGTCGATGCCCTTCTGCATCGCGGTCGCGGTGCGTGACATGGGCATGACACCTGCGGAGGCGGTGTGGGCGGCGACGGCCGGCGGCGCTCGTGCGCTGCGACGAGACGACATCGGAGTGGTCGAGGCGGGGGCGCGTGCCGACCTCGTGCTGCTGAAGGCGACCACGCGCATTCATCTCGCGTATCGGCCGGGAGTGCCCCTCGTGCAGCGGGTGTGGAAGGACGGCGTCGTGGTGCACGACGCACCGGCGACCGGAATGGAGGATCATGGCTCTCTCACACGATGACCTGTGGCCGCGTGCGGGATCGTGGTCCCCTGTCCAGGGCAGGGACGACGCGGATGCCGTGCTCCTGGGCGTGCCGACGTGGCGCACCTCGCTCTCACCGACCGGCGCTCACGCGACGCCCGCGGCGATCCGCGACGCTGTGACCCGCTACAGCGCCACGGTCATGGGTCCTCCCGTGATCGATCTCGCTGAAGCGCTGCGGGTGCTCGACGCCGGCGACATCTCGGAGCCCGACGGTGACGACGGCATCGCCTCGACGGTCGCGCGGGTGCGCGAGCTGGCGGATGCCGCCCGTCTGGTGATCGCCCTCGGTGGCGACAACGCCCTGACCTATCCGGTGGCGAGAGGAGCCCGCGCCACCGGGCTGATCACGATCGACGCGCATCTCGACCTGCGCGACGGGGTGTCGAACGGATCGCCGGTGCGGCGGCTCGTCGAAGACGCTCCCGAGGGCGAGCGGATCGACCCGACGCGGATCGTTCAGATCGGCATCGCCGACTTCGCGAACTCCGCGGCCTACGCCGCCCGCGCCGCGGACTGGGGCATCCGCGTCATCACCCTCGACGAGGTGCGGCGCCGAGGGATCCCGGATGTCGTGGCCGAGGCTGCACGCATCGCGGGATCGGGTGCCGCTGCCCGCATCCATCTCGACGTCGATGTCGACGCCGCCGACCGCTCTGCGGCTCCCGGATGCCCGGCGAGCGTGCCCGGCGGTCTCACCGCGGGGGAGCTCCGGGCACTCGTGCGCGCGATCGTCACCGACCCGCGCGTGGTCAGCGCCGACATCGCCGAGGTCGACGCCACGGCCGACACGGAAGACATGCGCACGGTGCGGCTCGCCGCCCTGTGCGTGCTGGAGATGCTGGCAGCCCTCGCCACGCGGTGACGCTCGCACCTCGTCGACCCGGTTCGCACCACCCGCACGCGACACGTCGGCCCCGCCGCACGGTTGCCCGAGCGGCGATGTCTACGCTGGGAGGATCCGCCGAGACCCCGAAAGGCTCATCGATGTCGCTGACGCTCCCTGCTCCGTCTCTGCCTGACCCGACGACCGTTCCCGCATTGCGCTGGGGTGTCATCGGCACGGGCATCGCCGGCAAGTTCGTGCACGCGATCCATGCCCACACCGAGCAGCGGGCGGTCGCCGTCACCGCGCGCGACCGCGGCAGGACCGAGGCATTCGCCGCCGAGCACGGCATCGCACGCGTGCTGCCGAGCGTCGAGGCGCTCGTGAGCGACCCCGAGATCGATGTCGTGTACGTCGCGACCCCGCATCCGCTGCACCGCGATCAGGCGCTCGCTGCGATCGCCGCAGGCAAGCACGTGCTCATCGAGAAGCCGATCGCGATGTCGTCGGCCGAGGCCCGAGAGATCACGGATGCCGGCCGTGCGGCCGGTGTGCTGGTGATGGAGGCCATGTGGACGAGGTATCTGCCCCAGTCCGACATCATGCGCACGGTGCTCGCCGACGGCGCCATCGGCGACCTCCGTCTCGTCGCGGCCGACTTCGGGTTCACGATGCCCTACCTCCCCGACCATCGGCTCTGGGATCCGACGCTGGGAGGAGGCGCGCTGCTCGACGCCGGCGTGTATCCGATCTCGTTCGCGTCATCGGTTCTCGGCGCGCCGACCGAGATCGTCGCCAAGGGGGACAGCGGTCCCGGCGGGGTGGATGTCAGGGCCGACCTCCTGCTGTCATATGCCTCGGGTGCCCGGGCCTTCGCCAGCACGTCGTTGCAGACCGCGATGCCGGTGACTGCCGCCGTGCTCGGATCGCGCGGCCGTATCGAGATCGGGAGTCCTTTCTTCGGTCCGTCGTCGATCAGTGTGACCCTCGGCGGCTTCGGCTCGTCCGAGACGGCCACGTTCTCGGACAACCGTTTCGAGGCGGTCCACGACGGTCTCGGATACCAGGCCACCGCGCTGGCCTCCTATGTCGCAGAGGGACGCGTGGAGTCTCCTGTGCACACGCACGACGATGTCGTGGGCGTGATGCACGTCATCGACGTGGCTCGCGCGGCGATCCGCGAGTCGGCGACGTCGGGCGACTGAGCGCTTCATGAGCATCGTCGACCGGCTGCGGCAGGGGCCCCGCGGGCGTCGCCTGTGCCTCGCCTCGATGTGCAACGCCGATGATGCTGTGAGGACCGCGGTGTTCTGGCTCGGCCACGAGCTCGATTCGAATACGGGAACGATCGTCCGCTTCGGCGCGGACGACAGCGAGCCCCGCGAGAGCCCCACCTTCACCGCTGCCGAGGTCGCCGGTCTGATCCGGCACGCAGATCTGCCCGCACCCTCGGATCAGGCCGTGCGAGATGCCATGGGCGAGTCCGTCGACCACGCACGGTACTGGCAGGAGCCGGACGGCACGGATGCCGTGGCCGCGCTGCCCGAGGTTCGAGAGGCACTGCGCGCCGTCGCCGAGCGACTCGTGTCTGCGATGCCGCACCTGACCGCGCCTTTCACTCCGACGCAGTGGGCGGTCGACTGGCGGCCGGCATCCGACAGTGCACCGCTCGAACGCGACCCGGCCTCCGTTCTCGCGTCGTGGTCGGAGGAACTGCGGGAGGAGGAGAAGAGTGCGGCGCACGATCGACCCTCCGATCCGAGCGCGAACTTCTCGGGATCCTGGTGGTCGGTCCCGTGGCAGCTTCGGACGACTCGCGCGCACGTGACCGACGCGCTGGAGTATGTGGAGGACTCCCTCGGCTGGAAGGTCGCGACGGTCATCCCGGTGCGGGGGACGGGCCGGATTCTCGAGGTGACCTCGGCCGATGACTGGGCGGAGCTGTGCCGCGAGTTCCCGATGGACGTGACGGCGTCGCGTCGCCACGACTGGTTCCGTGTGACGGGACGCGGCGGGAGCTGGGTTATCCCCGATTGGGAGCGTGTGGCCGAACGGTGGGACGCCGTGCATCTCACGACTCTCGGGTACCTCTCGGCCGCCACGCGGCTCATCGAGGTCGACGACGAGTATGCGACCGTCATCGGCGGGTGGGCCCCGGACTCCACGGTGTGGCTCACCGACTCCCTGCGCGAATGGGCGGAGCCGCGTCAGGAATGGCGCTTCACCGATGACGGAGAGCGGTGGACGTGGGAGAGGGTCGACGAGTCGGGCGCCGGCGGAGAGCGCGATTCAGGGCGCCACTGATCAGTTCAGCGCCGATGTCAGTCGGAACACTCCGTCGAGGAAGGTCGACTTCGCGGGCTCGCGCCGCCATTCCTCGAGGGTCAGCTCGCGGCCGGCGGTGCGGTATCGCTGCTCGATCTCGCGCATCTGCGCCACGAACGACGCACCGCGCACCAGCAGCGACATCTCCGAGTTCAGACTGAACGAGCGGATGTCCATGTTGCTCGAGCCGATCACGGCCACATCGTCATCGATCGAGAAGTGCTTGGCATGCAGGATGTACGGCGCGGGGTACAGGAAGATGCGCACCCCCGCTCGCAGCAGCGTCTCGTAGTACGAACGCTGCGCGTGGTAGACCATCGCCTGGTCGCCGAGTTCCGACACGAACAGCTGTACGTCGAGTCCGCGCTGGCAGGCCGAGGTGATCGCGTAGATCATCGCTTCGTCGGGCACGAAGTAGGGGCTGGTGAGGATGACCTTCTCGGTGGCGCCGTGGATGAGCGAGAGGAACATCCGCAGGTTGTTCTCGGTGCCGTAGGCGGGGCCGCTCGGCACCATCTGGCACTGCAGATCCGCGGGCACCGGCACCGCGACGGCAGAGGCCGGAACACGTTCCACCTCGGAGAGGTCCTCGCCGGTCTCGATGAGCCAGTCCGACAGGAACACGGCGTCGACCTGCGCGACGACGGGTCCCTCGACGCGAGACACCAGCTCCTGCCACATCAGGCCGCGTCTGATGTTCTTCTCCGAGTTGTAGTCACGGGCGATGAGGTTCTGCGAACCGACGAACCCGACCCGCCCGTCGACGACGACCAGCTTGCGGTGGTTGCGCAGGTCGGGGCGCTGGTACTCGCCCTTGAACGGTCGGACCGGCAGCATCCACGACCATGACACCCCGATGCGGTCGAGCTCGGCGAAGGTCTCCTCCGACTGCGGGATCTTGCGCGAGGCGATGTAGTCGGCCAGCAGACGCACCGAGACGCCGCGTGCGACCGCGTGCTCCATGGCGGTGAAGAACCGATGGGTCGTCTCGTCGCGTGCCGCGATGTAGAACTCGACGTGCACGTAGCGCTCGGCGGTGTCGATCGCGGCCGCCATCGCGTCTATGGAGGCCTGATAGTCATCGATCAGCTGCGCCGAGGATGCGCCGACCATCGGGAGTCCCGTGAGGGCGTGGTTCTGCTGGGCGACACGCTGCAGCCATCGAGGAGCTTCCGCATCGGCGTGACCGACCGACCGCTCCGAGATCATCGCCGTGATGCGCTGCTGCTCGTCGCGGCGCTTCTTGGGCAGCCGGAAGTCTCCGATCAGCAGGTAGAGCGCGATGCCGACGAACGGAAGCAGGAACACCAGCAGCAGCCAGGCCATGGCCGCGGTGGGTTTGCGATCGCGCGGGATGTAGATCAGCGCGAGCACGTTGATGCAGAATGCCGCGACGGCGAGGATCGTCCAGACCAGGTTCGCGGAGAGCAGCGAGTCCATGCGTCCTCCTTCGAAGGATGCCGGCGGGCCGGAGTTCCCTGTGCGGCCTGCGTGAGTGCTGTGCACGCTAGCAGCGGAGCGCCGGGCGCTCCACGCCCCCTCACCCGTCCGGTGCGAGGCGGTGCGGCGCAGAGCCGTGGGCGGCGAGAGAGTCAGACGCCGGGAATCAGCAGGTGAGCGATCGTGAAGATCGCGAGGCCCGCGAGCGCGCCGACGAAGGTGCCGTTCAGACGGATGTACTGCAGGTCGCGGCCGACCATGAGCTCGATCTTCTCGGTCGTCTCCACCGGGTCCCAGCGCTCGACGGTGTCCGTGATGATCGATGCGATGTCGTGGCGGTAGCGGTCGACGAGGAACACCGCAGCATCCGACACCCAGGTGTCGACGCGGTGCTGCAGCGCGGCATCCGTGGTGAGTCTGTCGCCGATCTCCTGCAACGCCTGAGCGGCTCTCACCCGCAGACCGCTCTCGGGGTCGGCGAGGGCGGTCAGCAGACCGTTCTTGGCCGTGTTCCAGGCCTCGGCGGCGAGAGCGCCGACCCGAGGGCTGTCGAACAGCGACGCCTTGGCGTTCTCGAGCTTGGCGCGGGTCGCCGGATCGTTCTGCAGACTGTCGGCGAGACGCGCGAGGTAGCCGTCGACGGCGATACGCGCCGGATGCTTCGGATCGGCCTGCACGGCACGTACGAACTTGACCGCCTCGTTGTAGGCGGTGTCGTCGACGAAGCGATGCGCGAGCTTGGGCACCCACCCGGGGAGCCTGCGAGAGATGAGTCCTGAGAACGACTCGGCATTCGCATCCAGCCAGCGGCCGATGCTGTCGGCAGCGAGGTCGACCGCTCCGTGATGGGCGCCGGCCTCGACGATCTTCTCGAGCCAGGCGCCCGCCGGCGGACCCCACTCGGGCGAGACGAGGTGCTCGCGGGCCAGGTCGGTGATGAGGTCGCGCACGTCGTCGTCGCTCAGTGCGTTGAGCACCGCGGTGGCGATCGTCGCGCCCTCGGCGCCCACACGTTCCGCGTGGGCGGGCTCGCGCAGCCATTCGCCGGCGCGTTTCGCCATCTCGGTGCTCGCGAGCTTGGTGCGCACGACGCTCGCCTCGAGGAAGTTCGTCTCGACGAACTCGCCCAGGGTGCGCCCGATCTCGTCCTTGCGATTCGGGATGATCGCCGTGTGAGGGATCGGCAGACCCAGAGGCCGGCGGAACAGCGCCGTGACGGCGAACCAGTCGGCGAGAGCGCCCACCATGCCGCCTTCGGCCGCGGCGCGCACGTAGCCCAGCCACGGCTGTCGCTCCTGAAGGGCGAACGCGATCACGAACAGGACCGCCATGAAGATCAGCGCGCCGAGTGCGACCGCCTTCATCCGGCGGAGGGCGCGGAGGCGTGCCTGGTCGGCGGGCGAGAGGAGCGCCATCGGTGTTCGCGGCATGACGTCATCCTTTCACGGGGTACGCGAGTACCCTCGAATCGTGATCGAAGACATCAAGAAGCGTGCGCTGCACCGCACCAGCATCCTCGAGGGTCAGATGCGCGGAGTCGCGCGGATGATCGAGAGCGAGGAGTACTGCATGGACATCATCACGCAGTCCCGCGCGATCCAGCGCTCACTCGAGTCGCTCAATCGCCTGCTGCTCGAGAATCACCTGCGCACGCACGTGACGCACATGTTCGACGAGGGCGGGGAGGAGCGCGACAAGGCCGTCGGCGAGCTCCTCAAGGCCTTCGACTTCGACCGCAAGTAGAGCCGCGCTCCTCCGCTTCATCAGCGTCCGCCGCCGAACACCTCGCCCTCCATGGCGTCGTAGCCCTCGGCCTGCGGGTCGCGGTGCGAGCCGCCGGACAGCGCGTACTCCTCTTCGGGCGAGAGCACCAGGCGGTGGCGGAAGAACAGACCGAACCCGAGCAGGATGATCGCGTAGACGATCGCGATCGCGATGATCGCCGGGCCGAACGTCGGGTTCAGCAGGAAGCCCACGAAGATCAGGGCCGCGATCACCAGGGCGATGACCGCGCCGGGGATGCCCCACGGGCTGACGTACGGGCGATCGACGTTCGGGAACTTCTTGCGCAGGATGATGAACGACACGAGCTGCAGCCCATAGGCCACGACGGCTCCCCAGACGGCGATGTTCAGCACGATCGCTCCGGCCACGGTGCCCGCGCCCTCGGAGTCGACCGCGGTCAGCACGTCGAGCACGATGAGCGCGACGAAGCCGATGGCCGCGCCCACGGCCAGCGCGACCCACGGGGTCTGACGCTTTCCGGTGAGCGAGAGGAAACGCGGGTAGTAGCCGGCGCGGGACAGCGAGTACATGTTGCGTCCGTAGGCGAACATGATGCCCTGCAGCGAGGCGAGCAGTCCGATGAGCGCGAAGAGCGCGAGCACGGCGGCGAGCTGATCGCCGACGATCGCGCGGAAGCCGTCGAGCAGCGGCTCGCCGGCGGTGCCTGTCGCATCGGCGCCGAGGACGCCGGTGTTGAGGAAGAGCACCAGGAGTCCCGTGACGATGAGCGTTCCGCGGGCCCAGAAGCCCGCCTTCGGGATGTCGCGGGTCGGGTTGTGCGACTCCTCGGCCGCGAGCGGCAGCTCTTCGATGCCGAGGAAGAACCACATCGCGAACGGCAGCGCGAAGAGGATCGGCAGGACGCCGTGGGGGAGGAAGGCCGACTGGCCCTCGTCCGGGACGATGTCCCACAGCGCATCCCACGAGAACGCGCCCGAGAAGAGGGCCATGGCCGAGAACACCAGGATGATGCCGATCGAGATGACCGAGACGATGATCGCGAAGCGGAACGAGATCGCTGCCCCCGCGGAGTTCAGGGCGATGAAGACGATGTAGAGGATGAGGTACCAGACCCATCCCGGCAATTCGAGGCCCAGCAGCTCGCTCGTGATCCCGTTGGCATACGACGCCGAGAAGTAGACGATCACCGCCGTGGTCGCGACGTACTCGATGGTCTCGGCGGCGCCGGTCACGAGGCCGCCCCACGGGCCCATGGCCGAGCGGGCGAAGGAGTACGCGCCTCCGGTGTGCGGCATGGCGGCCGCCATCTCGCCGATCGCGAAGATCATCCCGTAGTACATGGCGACGAGGATCGCGAAGGCGATGAGCATCCCGCCGAAGCCCGCGAACTCGATGCCGAAGTTCCAACCGGAGAAGTCGCCCGAGATCACCGCGGCGACAGCGAGGCCCCACAGCCCCCAGACTCCGGCGGACCTCTTCAGGGTTCGCTTCTCGAAATAGTCACTCCCGGCACGTGTATAGGTCGCTCCGGCGACCTTGCGGGATTCATTGCTCTGCTGGGACATCCGCTCTCCGTTCGCATGCGTGTAGGCACCGGGTGCACCTTGCGGATGATTGTGACAGTCAATGGTGGTTTCGTCTACCTTTAAACGACGAGGTGATCTACTCTGAGGGCGAAGCCGGTCGGCCGATCGCTTCACCGCACGAGAACGGAGCGTCAGATGTCGGGCAACCTGAGCATCGAACAGCTGGATGCCGGCATCGCCGCCGGCGAGATCGACACGGTGATCGTGGCCTTCGCGGATGCGCAGGGGCGACTGGTCGGCAAACGCGTGTCGGCACGGCTGTTCCAGGAGGACATCCTGGCTCACGGGGCCGAGGCCTGCGACTACCTGCTCTCGGTCGACGTCGACATGAACACGGTCGACGGCTACGCGATGTCGGGCTGGGACCGCGGCTACGGCGACATGGTGCTGAAGCCCGACGTCGAGACCATGCGCAACATACCCTGGCTCGAGGGCACCGCGCTGGTCATGTCGGATCTCGTGTGGCAGAACGGCGAGCCGGTCGCGCCGTCTCCCCGAGCGATCCTCGACCGCCAGCGCGACCGCCTCGCCGAGCGGGGCTGGACCGCGTACTCGGGCACCGAGCTCGAGTTCATCGTCTTCGACAACACCTACCGCGACGCCTGGGCGCGCAAGTACGAGGGGCTGACGCCCGCCACCGACTACAACGTCGACTACAACCTGCTCGCCTCGACCCGCATGGAGCCGCTTCTGCGCGACATCCGCAACAGCATGGACGGCGCCGGACTCTATTGCGAGGGAGTCAAGGGCGAATGCAACTTCGGTCAGCAGGAGATCGCATTCCGCTATGCGGAGGTGCGCGAGACCGCCGACCAGCACGCGATCTACAAGAACGGTGCGAAGGAGATCGCCGAGCAGCACGGTCAGGCTCTCACCTTCATGGCCAAGTTCAACGAACGCGAGGGCAACAGCTGCCACATCCACCTGTCGCTGCGCGACGAGTCGGGTGCTCCGGTGATGGCGGGGGACGGCGAGCACGGCTTCAGCCCCGTCATGGAGCACTGGATCGCCGGCATCCTCGCCACGCTTCGCGAATTCACGCTGCTGCTCGCGCCCAACATCAACTCGTACAAGCGGTTCGCGAAGGGCAGCTTCGCCCCGACGGGCGTGGCCTGGGGCATCGACAACCGCACGTGCGCCCTGCGGGTAGTCGGCCATGGATCGGGGCTGCGGGTCGAGAACCGGGTGCCCGGCGGAGATGTGAACCCGTACCTCGCGATCTCGGCGATCATCGCGGGCGGTCTGCACGGCATCGAGAACGAACTGCCGCTGCCCGAGCGCTTCACCGGCAACGCCTACGAGGATGCGGTCGACCACCTGCCGACCACCCTGCGAGAGGCTGCGGCGCTGTTCAGCGAGTCGACCATCGCGCGAGCCGCGTTCGGTGACGACGTGGTCGAGCACTACCTGAACCAGGCTCGCATCGAGGTGGAAGCCTATGACGCGGCCGTCACCGACTGGGAGCGCATCCGTGGCTTCGAGCGCCTCTGACCCTCGGCCGCTGATCGGCGTCACCACTTATCTCGAGCGCGCGCAGCAGGGGGTGTGGGATGTCAGGGCGGCGTTCCTGCCCGAGCAGTACCTGGCGAGCGTGACCTCCTCAGGAGGAATCGCGCTTCTTCTTCCGCCGCAGCACCCGGATGCCGCGGACGCCGCGATCTCGGGCATGGACGGTCTCGTGCTCTCGGGCGGAGCGGACGTCGCCCCCGAGCTCTACGGAGAGGACCGGCATCCGCTCACCGACCCCGCCAGGGTCGACCGTGATGCGTGGGAGATCGCCCTGTTCCGGGCGGCCGAACGCCGTGGCATCCCGGTGCTCGCGATCTGCCGCGGCCTGCAGCTCGTCAACGTCGCGCGCGGCGGCACCCTGCAGCAGCACCTGCCCGAGTCTCTCGGCACCGAGAAGTACCGCATCGGCGGGGGCGTCTTCGCCGAGAACGACGTCGAGGTGTCGACCGACACGCCACTCGCCGACATCATCGGCGAGACCGAGCTGCGCGTGCACAGCTACCACCACCAGGGCGTGGACCGCCTGGGCGAGGGGCTGGTCGCAGCCGCGCACTCCGACGACGGACTCGTGCAGGCGTTCGTCGACACGTCGTCCGCTCACATCGTCGGGGTCCAATGGCATCCCGAGGAGAACGCCGAGGACCGGCGGCTCTTCACCGATCTCGTCTCACAGGCCCGTGCGTTCGCCGCACGGCGGAAGGAGGACGCCCGATGAGTGCGTTCACAGTCATCAACCCCTCGACCGGTGCGGCGATCCGCGAGATCGCGCGTGCCGACGCCGCAGAGACGGATGCCGCGATCGCGCGCGCCGTCGCGGCGCAGCGACGGTGGGCGGCGCTCGCACCGGTCGCGCGAGCCGACGCGCTGCGGTCGTTCGCTCGGGCGGTCGAGGCCGCCACGGAGGAGCTCGCACAGCTCGAGGTGCTGAACTCCGGGCATCCGATCGGCTCGGCCCGCTGGGAGGCCGGACACGTCGCACAGGTGCTCAACTACTACTCGGCCGACCCCGAGCGACTGTCAGGTCGGCAGATCCCGGTGGCCGGCGGACTCGACGTCACCTTCCACGACCCCTACGGCGTGGTCGGAGTCATCGTGCCGTGGAACTTCCCGATGACGATCGCGGCGTGGGCGTTCGCGCCGGCGCTCGCCGCGGGCAACGCCGTCGTGCTGAAGCCCGCCGAGCTCACGCCTCTCACTGCGATCCGGCTGGGACAGCTCGCCCTCGAGGCGGGCCTGCCGGAAGGGCTGTTCGAAGTCGTCACCGGGTCGGGCTCCGTGGTCGGGCAGCGCCTCGTCGAGCACCCCGACGTGCGCAAGGTCGTGTTCACCGGGTCGACCGAGGTCGGCATCGAGGTCGCCGCCGGATGCGCTCGCGCGCTCAAGCCCGTCACGCTCGAGCTCGGCGGCAAGAGCGCCAACATCGTCTTCGCCGACGCCGATCTCGAGAAGGCGGTCGCCGCCGTGCCCGGCTCGGTGTTCGACAACGCAGGACAGGACTGCTGCGCCCGCAGCCGCCTGCTCGTAGAGCGATCGGTGTACGACCGGTTCCTCGAGATGCTCGAACCTGCGGTGAGGGCCTGGCGTGTGGGTGACCCGACGAGTGCCGACACCGACATGGGGCCGCTCATCTCGGCCGGGCACCGCGACACCGTCGCCGGATTCCTCGACGATGCGGACATCGCGTTCCGGGGAAGCGCGCCCGAGGGCGACGGCTTCTGGTTCGCGCCCGCCGTGGTGCTCGCCGACCCGTCCGACCGGATCGCCCAGCAGGAGGTGTTCGGGCCGGTCGTCGCGGTGATGCCCTTCGAGGACGAGGCCGATGCGATCCGCCTCGCGAACGACACCGCCTACGGTCTCGCCGGCTCGATCTGGACCGAGAGCCTCGGACGTGCGGTGCGCGTGTCGCGCGGCGTGCAGAGCGGTGTGCTGTCGGTGAACTCCCATTCGTCGGTGCGGTATGCGACGCCGTTCGGCGGCATGAAGGCATCCGGACTCGGGCGCGAGCTGGGTCCCGACGCCGCCGAGCACTTCACCCAGACCAAGAACGTCTTCTTCGCGACAGACGAATCCTGACAGCGACCCCCGGCCGACCATCCCCACCTGCAACGGAGAGCACACATGACCATCGATCTGACCCAGCGCCTCAAGGACCGCGTCGCGATCATCACGGGAGGGGCGAGCGGTATCGGCTTCGCCACCGCCCAGCGTTTCGCGGCCGAAGGCGCGTTCGTCGTCATCGCCGACGTCGACCCCGTCACGGGCGAGAAGGCGGCAGCCGAGGTGGGCGGGGCCTTCCGTCCCGTCGATGTGGCCGACGAGGCCAAGGTGAACGCGCTGTTCGACGGCGTCGCCGCGGAGTTCGGCCGTCTCGACATCGCCTTCAACAACGCCGGCATCTCGCCCGCCGACGACGACTCGATCGAGACGACCGAGTTGCCGGCCTGGGATCGTGTGCAGGACGTGAACCTGAAGAGCGTGTACCTGTGCAGCCGTGCGGCACTTCGCCACATGGTGCCGGCGGGGCGTGGATCGATCATCAACACCGCATCCTTCGTCGCCCTGCTGGGATCGGCGACCTCGCAGATCAGCTACACCGCGTCGAAGGGCGGCGTGCTGGCGATGTCGCGCGAGCTCGGCGTGCAGTTCGCGCGACAGGGCGTGCGCGTGAACGCGCTGTGCCCCGGGCCGGTGAACACGCCGCTGCTGCAGGAGCTGTTCGCCAAGGATCCCGAGCGCGCGCAGCGACGACTCGTGCACGTGCCGATGGGCCGGTTCGCCGAGCCGTCTGAGCTCGCAGCCGCCGTGGCCTTCCTCGCCTCCGACGACTCGTCGTTCATCACGGCGAGTGCCTTCGTCGTCGACGGCGGCATCACGAACGCCTACGTCACCCCGCTGTGAAGCCCGACCATGTCACTGTGACAGGCTGAGACGCATGAGCGAGCACCCTTCCGACGGCGATCTCGTCGAGGTGCGCCGGGCGGTCTACCGGCCTCTTCGGCGAGGCAACGCCCTCGAGGATGCGGTCGCTCGCCTCGTGCAGACCATCCGCCTCGGCGTCGTCGCGCCGGGAGAGTCGCTGCCCCCGGAACGCGAGCTCGCGGCATCGTTCGGCGTGAGTCGCGACACTGTGCGCGAGGCGATCCGCGAACTCGCCGACACCGGATACCTGGTGCCGAAACGGGGGCGGTACGGCGGCACGTTCATCGCCGATCCGCTGCCGCAGCCCTCGGATGCCGGTGCGGTGACCGAGGCTGAGATCGACGACGTGCTGGGGCTGCGCCGCGTGCTCGAGAGTGGCGCGGCGCGCGCTGCGGCGAGCCGGGCGCTGGATGCCGCGACCCGCGCCGACCTGTGGGCGCGGCATGAGGCTGCGCTGCCGGCAGGACCCGACGAGTACCGGCGGCTGGACACGCTGCTGCACCTGGCGATCGCGGAGGCCGCCGGCATCCCCTCGCTCGTCGCCCTGGTGGCCGAGAACCGTGCCGACGTCAACGCGTGGCTCGACACGTTCCCGCTGATGCCGCGCAACATCCAGCACTCGGGTGAGCAGCATGAGCAGATAGTCACGGCGATCCTCGCCGGGCGGCCCGATGTCGCCGAGGCCGCGATGCGCGACCACCTCGCCGGGTCGGAATCCTTGCTGCGCGGCTTCTTGATCTGAGGGTCGCGGGGTGGCGTAGTCCTCTTCTCCTTCCCCTTGCTCTTCCCCTTCCCCTTCCCCTTCCCCTTCCCCTTCCCCTTCATCTGGCACCTGTTGTCGCTTCGGCGTGGGGATTGCGGCATGAGGTGCCAACTCAGCTGGGGTCGCGAGTCTTCAGTTGGCACCTGTTGTCGCTTCGGCGCGCAGATTGCGGCAAGAGGTGCCAACTCAACTGGGGTCGCGAGTCTTCAGCTGGTTCAGGTAGCACCTGTTGTCGCTTCGGCGCGGGGATTGCGGCATGAGGTGCCACACCAGCCGGGGTCGCGAGTATTCAGTTGGCACCTGTTGTCGCTTCGGCGCGGGGATTGCGGCATGAGGTGCCAACTCAGCTGGGGTCGCGGGTCTTCAGTTGGTTCAGCTGGTTCAGGTGGCACCTGTTGTCGATATGGCGCGGGGATTGCGGCATGAGGTGCCACACCAGCCGGGGTCGCGAGTATTCAGTTGGCACCTGTTGTCGCTATTGCGCGTGAATAGCGGCATGAGGTGCCAACTGAAGATGGATACGCG